>JAJXXT010000066.1 GCA_021780935.1 Pseudomonadota bacterium | reverse complement strand
GAAAGCGGCGGCGGTCACAAAGGCAGTGGCGAAAGCGGCAGCAGCGGCGGCGGCCACAAAGGCAGTGGCGAGAGCGGCAGCAGCGGTGAAAGCGGCGGCGGCGGCCAGGGGCAGGGGAAAACGCCTGCGCAACGAGCGTTACGCCATCGCTACCGCACTGGCCGCACCCTCGGAGGCGGCGAAAACACCGGCGGGGAAACCGGCGGCGGCGGGCATACCGGCGGTGGAACCGGCAGCGGCGAAACGAGCAGCGGTGCCAGCACCACGAGCCCGACGGTGCCGTCGGACGGCTCGGCCACGGGGCCCATCGGCGGATCGAACGGAGGCGAGCATTTCGTGCATCCGGGAACCGGCGGCTGGGGTGCGGATACCAAGGTCTTGCGCCGCCCATGACGACAGGACGCCCGACGACGCCCCGACCCGAGATGACGACAACCCCTAACTCTCAAGGAACTCTGACGATGACGAATCGCAACAAGTCCCTCCACTCGCTGCGGCCCATCCTGCTCGGCTCCGCTTCTCTCGCGCTCCTGCTCGGGATGCCTCTGGCACCAGGCGGCACATCCGGGTTCGTCACCACCGCATCGGCGCAGACCCAGGGCGGCAGCGGCCAGTACGGAAGCGGGACGACGCACGCGCCTGGCACGCCCGGACAGAGCATGGGCCAGGGCGGCTCGACCATTCTTCGGGGCCATCATGGCCAGGGCGGCTCGACCGGCTCGGAGTCGGGCACGGAGGGAACGAGTTCCGACCGCAAGGGCCCGCGCTACGGCGGCGGAACGAACACGCGCCAACCCGCACCTGGAACGACGGGCGGCAGGCCGGTCTGGGCGAAGGAAGGCATTCCGGCAGTCGAGCTGGGGCGGCTCAGCGTCGCCCGCGCACCGGCGTCGGTTCTCGGTCACGCGCTCACCGAGACGCTCGCCAACTGGGCGACGATGAGCACGACGACGATGACGCTGGTGATCGACGGCGTCACCAAGACGATCACGGTCGCACAGCTCTACTCCTATCCGGCGAGCAAATTCGCCGAGATCGTCGCCACCAACTATGCCGCGATCGTGCGGATCGACTCACCGCTTGAGAATCTGGCGCTGATACAGAACTATGCGACGACCGGCGTGGTGCCCCTGAGCAACGTCCTGCCGTCGGCCAAGGTCGACCTGATGGGCATCTTCCTCGGCTCCGCCTCCGACAAGACCATTCCGATCTCCACCGATACGGTGATCGCGATGAACACGATCCTGGGCCTCAATCTGACGCCGGCGGAGATCGCCAGCGTGGCGGTCGCGGCGGAAGAAGTCCGCGTCGCCATCCTCAGCGGGCACGGCTGACGCTCGAACCGCCCCCGCGCCGCACCGAGCGGCCGGGGGCGGGCTTTCCGCGGAAAATGATTTCACGTGGAACTATATCCTGGTAAGCCGCGCGCTCCACGCCCCTCGACGGATCGGAGTTCCGGATGCCAGGCAGCCATCGTCCCTTGGGCCGTGTGTTGCTCGAAGCGCTCGTCGCCCATGGCGCGCGGGAGATCTTCGGGATTCCCGGCGATTTCGTGCTGCCCTTCTTCAAGCAGGTGGAGGAGAGCGGCAGCCTCCCCTTTTACACGCTGAGCCACGAGCCCTCGGTGGGGTTCGCGGCGGACGCGGCGGCGCGGTTCGGTGGGCGCCTCTCGGTCGCCGTGGCGACCTGGGGCGCGGGCGCGTTCAACCTGGTGAACCCGATCGCCGGCGCCTATGCCGAGCGGTCGCCGGTGGTGGTGATTTCCGGTGCGCCGGGCGTGCGCGAGCGGGCGAGCGGCTGGCAACTGCATCATATGTCGCGCGCCATCGACACACAGGCGCGCATCTTCCGCGAGATCACCTGCGACGCCGCGGTACTGGACGACCCGGCACGCGCACCGGCCGACATCGCCCGGGTGCTGCGCAGCGCGCTGGACTATTCCCGCCCCGTGTATCTGGAACTGCCGCGCGACCTGGTGGCGGCGCCAACCGGCAAGGTGCCGGTTCTGGAGCGCACGGCGGCCGACCCCGAGGCGCTCGGGGAATGCGCCGAGGAGGTGCTGGCCCGGCTGGCACGGGCGCAGCGGCCGGTGATGCTCGTCGATGTCGAGCTGCGCCGCTACGGCGTCGAGGAAAAGGTCGCGGCGCTGGCTGAGCGGCTCGGCATTCCCGTCGTCACGACGTTCATGGGGCGCGGTCTGCTGGCGGCGCACCCGCGGCTGGTGCGCGGCACCTATCTCGGTGCCGCGGGAGACGCCGCGATCACGTCGCTGGTGGAAGAGTCGGACGCGCTGCTGCTGCTCGGCGTCATCCTGTCCGACACGAATTTCGCCGTCTCCGCGCGCAAGATCGACATGCGGCGGGCGATCCTCGCGCTGGACCGCGCGGTACGCGTCGGTCACCATACCTACCCCGACATCCCGCTCGACGCACTGCTCGACGCGCTGCTGGCACGGCCGGCAACGCGGCCGGCAGCGCGCCTCGGCACGTTCGCGGAAGCGGCGACGACGCTGGCCGTGGACGACGGCGCGCTGCGCCCGTCCGACATCGCCGCCGGCATCAACGACCTGTTCGCCGCGCACGGCAAGATGCCGATCGCGGCAGACATGGGGGACTGCCTGTTCACGGCGATGGAGATCGCCAACACGGGCCTGGTCGCGCCCGGTTATTATGCGGGCATGGGCTTCGGCGTGCCGGCGGGGCTCGGCGCCTGCGTTGCCGCCGGCGGGCGGCCGCTGATCCTGGTGGGTGATGGCGCGTTCCAGATGACCGGCTGGGAGCTCGGCAACTGCCGGCGCTATGGCTGGGACCCGATCGTCGTCGTGTTCAACAATTCGAGCTGGGAAATGCTGCGCGTGTTCCAGCCGGAAAGCGGCTTCAACGACCTCAGCGACTGGCGCTTCGCCGAGCTTGCGGGGCCGCTCGGCGGCGACGGTGTGCGCGTTGCCACGCGGCGCGAGTTCGCGGCGGCGCTGGCGCGCGCGCACGCGACGCGCGGGCGGTTTCAGCTCATCGAGGCGATGCTGCCGCGCGGCGAAACCTCCGAGACGCTCGCCAGGTTCGTGGCTGGCTTCAAGGCGGCGCGCGCCAATTCGTGATAGAGATCGACGCGGGAGAATGCGATGTACACGCAGGGTCTGGTTTCGATCGAGGGTGCGGGCGGGCCGGAGGAGGAGCGCTTCCAGGCGCGCATCGATGCCGAGGAGCGCATCGAGGCGAATGACGCGATGCCCGAAGCGTACCGGCGCACGCTGCTGCGCCAGATCTCCCAGCACGCGCATTCCGAGATCGTCGGCATGCTGCCCGAGGGCAACTGGATCACGCGCGCACCATCGCTCAAGCGCAAGGCAGCGTTGCTGGCCAAGGTGCAGGACGAGGGCGGGCACGGGCTCTATCTCTACGCCGCGGCGGAGACGCTCGGTTCCTCGCGCGAGGAGATGGTCGCGGCCCTGCTCGACGGTCGCGCAAAATACTCCTCCATCTTCAACTACCCGACGCCGACCTGGGCCGATATCGGCGCCATCGGCTGGCTGGTGGACGGCGCGGCGATCATGAACCAGATCCCGCTTTGCCGCTGCTCCTATGGCCCCTACGCGCGGGCGATGATCCGCATCTGCCGCGAGGAGAGCTTCCACCAGCGCCAGGGCTACGAGATCATGATGACGCTGTGCCGCGGCAGCGAGGCACAGAACGCGATGGCACAAGCAGCGCTCGACCGCTGGTGGTGGCCGTGCCTGATGATGTTCGGCCCCCCGGACACGGAGAGCGAGCACGGCAACGCCTCGACACGCTGGAAGATCAAGCGCTTCTCCAACGACGCGTTGCGGCAGAAATTCATCGACGCCACGGTGCCGCAGGCCCGCTACCTGGGGCTGGTCATTCCGGACCCGGCACTTCGTTTCGATATAGCATCGGGACACTGGTGCACCGGGCCGATCGACTGGGTGGAGTTCCGTCGCGTGCTGGCCGGCGGCGGCACCTGCAACCGCGAGCGGCTGGAGGCGCGCCGCAACGCCCAGGCGGACGGCGCCTGGGTGCGCGAGGCGGCGCGCGCCTATGCCGCGAAACAGCGAAGGCAAGCGGCATGAGCGAGGCCGCGGTTCCGCTCTGGGAAGTGTTCATCCGGGCGAGGCAGGGGCTGGCGCACCGGCACGTCGGCTCCGTGCACGCCACCGATGCCGCGCTGGCGTTGCAGGCGGCGCGCGACGTCTACACGCGCCGCGGCGAAGGGCTCTCGATCTGGGTCGTGCCCTCCGTCGCGATCACCGCCTCGGACCCCGCGGACAAGGACGAACTCTTCGAGCCGACGGCGAGCAAGATCTATCGCCACCCGACCTTCTACGACATCCCCGACGACGTGGGGCACATGTGAGCGTCACGGTCGCCGTCGCTGAAACGCCGTTTGTCCGCTTCCTGCTCGGCCGCGCCGACGATGCGCTGGTCCTTGGCCACCGCCTCTCGGAATGGACGGGTCACGCGCCAATCCTGGAGGAGGAGCTGGCCCTGGCGAACATGGGGCTCGACCTCATCGGTCAGGCCCGCGCGCTCTATGGCATGGCGGCGGAAGCCGAAGGTGCGGGGCATGACGAGGACGACTATGCCTACCTGCGCGACGAAGCGCAGTTCCGCAACCTGCTGATCGTCGAGCGCCCGCGAGGGGATTTCGCCGACACGATGGTCCGCCAGGCGCTCTACGCGATCTATGCCAGGCTGTTCTGGCAGGCGACGAGCGGTTCGACGCACCGCGCGCTCGCCGGCTTCGCCGCCAAGACCGCCAAGGAAATGGCCTATCACGTTCGCCACGCCGCGACCTGGGTGGTGCGGCTCGGCGACGGCACGGCGGAAAGCCACGCGCGCACCCAGGCCGCGCTGGAGCGCCTCGCCCCTTATGTGGACGAAATGTTCGATGCCGGGGACGAGACCCTCGCGGGCGTCGTGCCGGATGTGGCGGAACTGCGCGAGGGTTGGGAGCGCGAGGTGCGGGCCCTGGTTGCAGAAGCGCGGCTGATCTTGCCAGATGTTGCGTTTCCGCAACGTGGCGGCCGAGCGGGCCGGCACGGCGAAGCGCTCGGGCATTTGCTGGCCGTCTTCCAGCACCTGCACCGCAGCCATCCCGGAGCGACATGGTGACGACGCTCGCGCGCGCCCGCGACATCGCGGCCGCCGTCGCGGATCCCGAGCTGCCGGCGCTCAGCCTCGGCGAGCTCGGCATGGTGCGCGACGTGACCGCGACTGCGCAGGGCATCGAGGTCGCGATCACGCCGACGTACAATGGCTGCCCCGCCATGGGGATGATCGCGCTCGCCATCGAGGCAGCACTGCTCGAAGCGGGGTTCGAGCGCGTGCGGGTGCGCATCGTGCGCGAGCCGGCCTGGACCTCGGATTGGATCGGCGCGGAGGCGCGCGAGAAGCTACGGGCGGCGGGCATTGCGCCGCCGGCGCCGCGCGCGGCGTGGTCCGGCGCACCGCCCGCGCCCGCCTGCCCGCGCTGCGCCAGCACCGCGACCGAGGAAATCGCCCCGTTCGGCGCCACGGCCTGCAAATCACTCTGGCGCTGTCTTGACTGCCGCGAACCGTTCGAGCTCTTCAAATGTCACTGACCACCGCAGCCTCCGCTGATGCGGCGCTGCGCTTTCACTCCCTCGTCGTCGCCGAGGTGCGGCGGGAGACACCGTCCGCCGTCTCCGTCGCCTTCGCGGTGCCGGCGGCGTTGAGCCGCGTGTTCGCGTTCCGGCCCGGACAATACCTGACGTTGCGCACGCGCATCGATGGCGAGGAGCTGCGGCGCTGCTACTCGATCTGCGTGCCACCCGGCGCGGGCGAGCTGCGGGTCGCGATCAAGCAGGTCGAGGGTGGCGTGTTTTCGACCTTCGCCAACACCAGGCTCGCAGCGGGCGACCGGCTCGACGTGTTGCCGCCGGAGGGCCGGTTCGCGACCGGGACCGGCGACGCACGACGGCATCTGGCGATCGCCGCCGGCTCCGGCATCACCCCGATCCTCTCGATCCTGACGTCGATCCTCGAGCGCGACGCCGCGAGCGAGGCGTTGCTGCTTTATGCCAACCGCACGACACCGGAGATCCTGTTCCGCGACGCGCTCGAGGACCTCAAGGACCGGTATCTCGACAGGTTCTCCCTCGTGCATGTGCTGTCGCGCGAGGAGCAGGAACTCGACGTCTTTGCGGGCCGCCTCGACCGGGCGAAGACGGAACGCCTGGTGCGCGTCTGGGCCGAACCCACAACGATCGATGCCGCCTATGTCTGCGGGCCGGAGGGGCTGATCGCGATGACCGAGGCAACGCTGGCCGAGCTCGGCATGCCGCGCGAGCGGGTGCATGTCGAGCGCTTCGCCGTTGCGGGCGAGGCCCTGCGCCCGGCGCCGGCGCGCGTGGCGGCGGACGCGCCGGCCTTCGCGCGGGCACGCATCATCCATGACGGCAAGACCACCGAGGTCGCGGTTGCGGCGGGCGAGGCGGTGCTGGAAGCGGCGGTTCGCGCGGGGCTCGACCTGCCGTGGTCGTGCCGCGCCGGCATGTGCTGCACCTGCCGTGCGCGACTGGTCGAGGGCGCGGCCGAGATGCGGCAGAACTTCTCGCTCGAACCGTGGGAGATGGACGCGGGCTTCGTGCTCACCTGCCAGGCGGTGCCGACCACCGATCGGGTGACCGTCGACTACGACGCCGCCTGACCGAGGCCCCAGGGCACGCCCGCGACAGCCGCCCACGCCGCCGCGCGGTTACCAGGCGCGGCAGCCGGGCAGATCGAGGCGCTGGCGTGCGAAGCCCATGCTTTCGACAAAGCCGTATTGCCGGGTGGCGATGCGCGCCACGGCCTTCGGCTGCAGCAGGTACGCCTCGAGGAATCCCGGCATCTGCTCCGGCGTCACCTCGCGCCATCCGTCGCGCATCGGCAGATACCAATAATCGTAGCCGCGCAGCGCCTCGACCAGATCGATCATGCGCCGCAACCGCAGCAGGTTGGTTGCGACGGCGTCGCCAGCGGCCACCAGATTGAAGGGATGAAACGATAGCTGGAGAAATGGCCGGCTCTGGCGCAACAGACCGGCAATCGCCGGAATGACCTCGTATTCGGCGCCCTCGATGTCGATCTTGAGCAGCGTGTCCGCATCCAGCCCAGCCTGCGCCAGCGCCGTCGCCGCCGCCACGACGGGGACGAGCGCCTCGCACGCGCCGGACAGCAGCCCCTGCCGCTCGACCACCTGGAACAGGCTGGCGCCGGAATCGGCAAAGCCCTTGCGGAACAGCTCGTGCTCGCCGGCCGCGGCTCCCACCGCGGCCTGGATCACCGTCGTACGCGCGCCAACTCCGGGGTTGAGCGCCAGATGGGCTCGCAGCACCGCTTGGTGCGACGGGCTGGGCTCGAACAGCGTGATCTCGTCCACGCGGTCGCCGGCATAGAGGCTGAGCATGCCGAAATAGCCGCCGACATCGATGAGCCGGCGGCAGGCGGGCAACGCCGCGTCGAAGAATTGCAGGGTCGGGTCCTCGAAGCCGCTGACGAACTCGGCAAGCGCGTGGCGGACGAGCGGATGGTCCAGCACGCGCCATTGCCGGCCGCGGCAGCACACCACCTGCCCCGGCCCGGTCAGCGAAGCTGCGCCGCCCGCGCCGATGTCGCCGTCCATCGTCTGCGCTCCCCCGCCATCGTGAAAGCCGAATGACTGGCGCGAGCTTGCACCCGACAGGCTTAACGAGCGGTTGCTCCGCCTGGCGACGCGCGGCGGCGATCGTGCCGGCGTGACGCGCTACGGCATGTTCGGCCGCCAGGCCTCGTCCGGCCCACGCACGCGCCGCCCCACCAGCATGTCCCACGGGGTCGGCATCTCGCCAACGCGCACCGCGATCAGGCCCGGCTTGCGCGCGGCCAACGCCTCCCGCAATGCCGATTCCAGCCCTTCCGCGTCCCCGACCTTCCAGGCACGCACGCCGAAGCTTTCGGCGAAGCGGCAGAAATCGGGGTTGGCGAGATCGCTCGCGATCAGGCGATTGCCGAAATGCTGCTGCTGGATGCGGCGGACATTGCCGAAGGCGCCATCGTCGAACACCACGACGACCAGCGGCAGGCCGTGGGCCACGGCGGTCGAAAGCTCGCCCGCCTGGTACATGAAGCCGCCATCGCCGGCGATGCAGACCACGGCGCGGTCGCGGCAGGCGGCTTGCGCGCCGAGCGCGATGCCGTAGCCCCAGCCGAGATTGTCCTGGTAGCCCGGCGCGATGTAGCGGCGAGGCGCGGCAACATCGAAGGCGACGCGGGCGACGAAGGCGAGTTGGGTCACGTCCTCGACCAGGATGCCGTCTTCCGGCAGGGCGGCGCGGATCGCATGCAGGAAGCCCATCTGCGGCTCCTGCCGCGCCAGCCGCCCGGCCAGCCAGGTCTTTTCACGCGCGATGGCGGGATCGGGCTCACGCCGCGCGGGCAGGGCGGCGGTAAGCGCCGCGAGCGCGGCCGCGGCGTCGGCGACGATGGCGACGTCGGGGTGACGGAAGCGGGCCGTCTCCTCGGCATCGATATCGATACGTATCAATTTCAGCTTCGCGTCGGTGCCCCAGACCGAAAGCGGCTGCAGCATCCGGGTGCCGACGCCGATCGCCAGATCCGCCTCGGCCCAGAGCCGGTTGCCGACCGGCAGGGAGGCGGCGAGCGGATGTGCCGTCGGGATCACGCCGCGCCCGCGGCGGTAGGTCACGACCGGCGCCCCGAGCTTCTCCGCAAACGCCAGAAGTTCCGCGCCGGCGCCGTGGGCACCGCTGCCGGCGACGATGACAGGGCGTCTTGCTTCCGCAATGAGCGCCGCGGCGCGGGCGATCGCGTCGGCGTCGAGCGGCGGAGGCGCCGGCGCGAAGGGCGCCACCGGCATCACCTCCCCCGCACGCCCCCAGACGTCGATGGCGCACTCGAGCGCGACGGGGCGCTGGCGGCCGGACATCGCCTCGTGCAGCGCGCGGGCCACCAGGCCGGGGGCGGCAGCCGGGTCGGCGATGCGCGCCGCGAACTTGGTTATGTGGCCGAGCAGGCCGAGCTGATCGCGCAGCTCGTGCAGATGGCCGAGGCCGCGGTCGATCGCGAAGGAGGGAATCTGCCCGACCAGCGCCAGCACGGGCGCGCCGGCGCCATAGGCGCTGAGCAGTGCCGCGGAGGCGTTGAGCAGGCCGGGGCCGGGCACGACGCTGAAAGCCTGCGGCTTGCCGGTGGCGAGCGCCGCGCCGAGCGCCATGTAGGCCGCGGTCTGCTCGTGGCGCGTGTGCAGGATCCGCATCTGCCCGTCGCTGCGCGCGATGGCGTCGAACAAATGGTCGTTGTGCACGCCGGGCAGCGCGTAGAGCGTCGTGATTCCGTGCGCGAGCAGGGCCTCGACCACCGCCTCGCCGGTGGTGCGGCGTGGCATCAGAAGATGTCCCTGGGTGCCATCTCGTTACGCGTGTAGTCGATCGCGCAGTAGGCGCCGCCCTGGTAGCGCTCCTCCACGGGATCGGTGCTGACGACGCCGCCGACCTGGGCGGCGAAGGCGTCGGAACTCTCGCGCGGCAGCCATCCGAGCGTCGCCCGTGCGTCGCCGCGCCAGAAGGTGCGGGTGTTGGCCGACGCGCCCCAGATCACGCAGGAGCCGGTCTTCGCCGCCAGTGTCGCGCGCACGCAGAGCTCGACGAGGTCGCTGTAGGCGAGCCAGGTCGAGAGCATGCGGGCGTTGGTCGGCTCGGGGAACGACGAGCCGATGCGCACGTTGACGTTCTCGACGCCGTGCTTGAACCAGTAGAGGCGGCCCATCATTTCGCCATAGGCCTTGGAGAGCCCGTAATACGAGTCGGGCAGCAACTGGCAGTCCGCGTCGAGCCTGGTGGTTCGTTCGTGAAAGCCGATCGCGTGGTTGGAGGAGGCGAAGAACACGCGCGCGCGCTCGCGCCGCGCAGCCTCGTAGATGTGAAAGAGGCCCTTGATGTTGGGGCCGATGACGGACTCGAAGGGGTGTTCGGTCGAGACGCCGCCGAAATGCAGGATGGTGCCGCAGCCCTCGGCAAGGCGCAGGATCGCGACCCCGTCCTCGAGGTCGGCGCGGGCGAAGCGGGCCGTGGCGGGCACCGCATCCGGAAACGGCGCGATATCCGTCAGCACCAGGTTCCAGCCGCGCGCGCCGAGCGCGGCGGCGACCTGCCGACCGAGTGCGCCCGAGGCGCCGGTGACGAGGACGGGGCGGGCGGGCTTTTCGGACATCGCGGTCTCCTCCATGCGTGCGGGCGGTAAAGACGCATCGCCGGGCGCACGCGTCAACCGGGCGGGCACGGGCGCTTGCATACGGCGCCGCGGGCGGGCAGCGTCCGGCCATGCAGACCATGGCGGCAGCGGCGGCCGATCTCGCCGCGGGACGAACCAGCGCACGGCAACTCGTCGAGGAGGCGCTGGGACGCATCGCGGAGCCCGGGGGCGAGGGCGCGCGCGCCTTCATTCGTGTGCATGCCGAATCGGCGCGGCTGATGGCCGACGCCATGGACGCGCTGCGCCGCGCCGGCCGCGCGCCCGGGCCCTATGCGGGAATTCCGGTCGCGATCAAGGATCTCTGCGACATCGAAGGCGAGCCGACGCCGGCCGGCTCCACGGTGCTCGCCGACGCACCACCGGCCGCGGGCCACGCGCCGGTGCTGCAGCGGATGCTGGGCGCCGGTCTGGTCCCCGTGGGGCGGACCAACATGACGGAGTTCGCCTTCTCCGGCCTCGGCATCAACCCGCATTACGGCACGCCGGCGAGCCCATGGGACCGCGCCTCCCGCCGCATCCCCGGCGGCAGCTCGTCGGGCACCGCCGTTGCCGTCGCCGACGGCATGGCCTTCGCCGGGCTCGGCACCGATACCGGCGGCTCCTGCCGCGTACCGGCAGCCTATTGCGGCGTCGTCGGGTTCAAGCCGACGGCGCGGCGCGTGCCGATCGAGGGCATCCTGCCGCTGGCGCCCAGCCTCGACTCCGTCGGGCCGCTGGCGCGCAGCGTGGCATGCTGTGCCGCGCTCGATGCGGTCATGGCCGGCGAGCCGCTGCCCGCGTTGCGCGCGGCGGATGTCTCGCGCCTCCATCTGGCGGTGCCGACGACGCTGGTGCTCGACGAGATGGACGCGACGGTGGCCGCCACGTTCGAGCGCGCCTGCTCGCGCCTCGCGGCGACGGGTGCCCGGATCTCGCGCCTGGCCTTCCCCGCGTTCACGGCGGCCGTCGAGGCGAACAAGGTGGGGCTCGCGCGGATGGAGGCGGCCGCCTGGCATCGCTCGCTGCTGGAACGGCTCGGAGATCGTTACGATCCGCGCATCCGCGCGCGGCTGGAGCAGGGCGGGCAGTTGCTCTCGGCCGACTACATCAACCTTCTGGGGGCACGCGAGCGCCTGATCGCGGCGGCCAACGCGGCGAGTGCCGAGTATGACGCGCTGATGCTGCCGACCTGCCCGATCGTGCCGCCGCCGATCGCGCAGCTCGACGACGCCGATGAATACACGCGCGTCAACCTGCTGTCGTTGCGCAACACGACCCTGGGCAATTTCCTCGACCGTTGTGCGATCAGCCTGCCCTGTCATCGCGCCGGCGAGGCGCCGGTGGGGCTCATGCTGATGGGCCAGACGATGGCCGACGCGAAACTCTTCGCGGTCGCAGCCGGCGTGGAGGCCGCCCTCGCCGCCTAGAGCCAGATCCGGCCTGCCCGAGCCGGTCAGGCCCGGGCGGATCGGAGGTTGCTCTAGTCCTTCCTGTCCGGCAGCGGAATCTTCGCCAACCGCTCCCAGACGCGGATGACGAAGGAATCGTCGCGCCCGCCGTCGCCACCCGCGGCGGCGGCGAGAAAGAGCTGGTGCGCGGTGGCGGCCAGCGGCAGCGGGAAGGTCATGGCGCGTGCCGCGTCGAGGACGATGCCGAGATCCTTGACGAAGATGTTGACCGCCGAGTGCGGCGTGTCGTCGCCGGCCAGCACGTGCGGCACGCGGTTCTGCCACATCCACGAACTGCCCGCCGACGCCGAAATGACATCGAACAGGGTCTGCGGATCGGCGCCGGCGCGGATGCCCAGCGCCAGCGCCTCCGCCGCCACCGCGATGTGCACGCCGGCGAGGAGTTGGTTGACCATCTTGACGGTGCTGGCGGGACCGGCGCGATCACCGAGCCGCCAGACCTTGGCGGCGATGGCGGCGAGCACCGGCTCCGCCCGGGCAAAGGCTGCCGGCGCGCCGGAGGCCATCACCGACATCCTGCCCTCCTCCGCCGCCTTCGGGCCGCCGGAGACGGGGGCATCGAGCATCAGCAGCGCGCCTTCGGCAAGGCGGCGCTCGAACTCGATGGCGCGGTCGGCGGCGAGGGTCACGCAGTTCATCACCACGGTGCCCGGAGCGAGGCGCGGCACGCAGCCGTTCGGACCGAACAGCACCGCCTCGGCCTGCGTGGCGTTGACGACGAAGACGACCACGACCTCGACATCCGCGGGAAGATCGTCCGGGCTCGCCGCGGCGCGTCCGCCGGCGGCGAGGAAGGTCTCGCGCAGCTCGGCGCGCATCTCGCAGCCGACGACGTCGTGGCCCGCACGCAGCAGCGAGCGCGCCGCCCCCATGCCCATCGAGCCGAGGCCGATGACGGCAAGTTTCATCGCGCCGTCCGGAAACGCTCGACCGCGGCGACGAGGGCGCGGCGGATGCCGGGCTCGAGCGCCGAATGCCCGGCATCGGGCACCACGGTGAGGCGCGCGGAGCCCCACGCATCGGCAAGCTCGAAGGCGGTGCGCGCCGGGCAGATCATGTCGTAGCGGCCCTGGACGATTTCCGCCGGGATGTGCGCGATGCGCGCCATGCCGGCAAGCAGCCCGCCGGGCGGCAGGAACAGGGCGTTCGCGAAATAATGTGCCTCGATGCGCGCGAGGCCGAGCGCGGTGCGGTCCTGCGCGAAGGAGGCGACCGTATCGGGCGATGGCAGCAGGGTGGAGCAGGAACCTTCGTAGACCGACCAGGCGCGCGCGGCCGGCATGTGGACGGCGGGATCGGGGTCGGTGAGACGGCGGCGATAATTCCCGAGCAGGTCGCCGCGCTCGTCGGGCGGCAGGAATTCGGCGAAGGTGGCATGCGCGTCGGGGAACACGGCGGCGAGGCCGTGGAGAAACCAGTCAACCTCGAGCTGGCGGCCGAGAAAGACGCCGCGCAGCACGCAGCCGAGAACCCGCTCCGGATGCGCCTGGGCGAAGGCGAGCGCCAGCGTCGAGCCCCAGGATCCGCCGAACAGCAGCGCCCGCGGAACCGCGAGATGGCGCAGCAACAATTCGATGTCGGCGACGAGGCGCGGCGTGGTGTTGGCGCTGAGCGAGCCGAGCGGACGCGAGCGACCGGCGCCGCGCTGGTCGAAGATGATGACGCGCCAGAAGCCGGGATCGAAGAAACGACGATGGATGGCGCCGGCGCCGGCGCCCGGACCACCGTGCAGGAACAGCACGGGGACGCCGCGCGGGTTGCCGACCTGCTCCCAATACATCACATGATCGTCGCCGACCGGCAGGAATCCGGTCTCGAAGGGTCCGATATCGGGGAAGAGGTCGCCGCGGGGCATGCGGTGATTCTGATGGGAGCTTGAGCGCGATGCAACGGCTTTGGATCGCCCTGGGCGCGGTGTCGGGGCTGCTGTCCGTCGGTCTGGCGGCGATCGCCGCGCATGCGCTGGCGCCGCCCGCCCGCAACCTGGTGCAGGAGGGGCTGGCGATGCAGTTCCCGCATGCGCTGGCGCTGCTCGCCGTGGGACTATGGTCATCACGCGCCGGCCGGCTCGCGGACGCGGCCGGGGCGGCCTTCGCGCTCGGAACGGTGCTGTTCTGCGGCGAGCTCTACGTCCATGCCGCGACCGGGGTCACGCTCGGCGTGGTGGCACCGATCGGCGGGACGACCCTGATGGGCGGGTGGCTGTTGCTGGCCCTCTCCGCGCTGCGCGCGCCCTGACGCCGCAGCCCGACGCCGCGCCGGGCGCGGGTCCACCCCGTCAGACGTTGGCGAGCACGGCCTCGCAGACGCGCTCCGCCGCTGCATCCGTGAGATCGGGGTGGATCGGCAGCGCCAGGATACGGCCCGCAAGGTCTTCCGAGACCGGCAGCGCGGCGCCGTCATGGGCGGCGGCATAGGCCGGCTGGCGGTGCAGCGGCTTCGGGTAATAGATGGCGCTCGGCACGCCCGCCGCCTTGAGCCCGGTCTGCAGCCGGTCGCGCTCGGCGCCGTCGGCCAGCAGGATGGCATAGATCGCCCAGGCGCTGGTGCTGCCCGCAACGCGCTCGGGAATAGCGACGCGGTTGCCAAGCCGCGCGTCGTAGATCGCGGCGATGCGCTCGCGCGCGGCGAGGTCGGCAGCGAAAATATCCAGCTTGGCGAGCAGCACGGCGGCCTGCAGCGTATCGAGTCTGCCGTTCATGCCGGTGCGCAGCACCTCGTAGCGTGTGGTGCCTTCGCCGTGCGTGCGCAGGCTGCGGTAGAGGGCGGCGCGCCCGGCGCCTTCGGTGAACAGAGCGCCGCCATCGCCATAGGCGCCGAGCGGCTTGGAGGGGAAAAAGCTCGTCGCCGTCGCCTCCGCCGCGGTGCCCAGACGCTGGCCCGCGAGGCTCGCGCCAAAGCTCTGGGCACAGTCGTCGAGCGTAAACAGCCCCGCGCGCGAGGCGATGGCGTTGAGCGCGGGCCAGTTGGCGGGCTGGCCGAACAGGTCGACGCCGATCAGCGCGCGCGGCTTCAACCGGCCGGCGCGCTCGACATCGGCGATGCGCGCCGCGAAATGCGCGGGATCGACCTGGAACGTTCTGGGATCGACATCGACGAAGACCGGTGTGGCACCGAGCAGGAGCGGCACCTCGGCGGTCGCGGTATAGGTGAACGCGGGCAGAAACACCGCGTCGCCGGGGCCGACGCCTTCGGCCATCAGCGCGATCTGCAGGGCGTCCGTGCCGGAAGAAACGGTAACGCAATGGGCGGCGCCGCAGTACGCGGCGAGGCGGGATTCGAGCTCGGCAACCTCGGGGCCGAGGATGAACTGGCAATGGCGCAGGACGGTCTCGATGCGCTTGCGCAACGGCTCCGCCATCCGCGCCTGCTGGGCGGCAAGGTCGAGGAAGGGGATCGGGTCGTGATCGCTCATCCGAGATTCCGTGTTGCGGCGCCGGAAGCCTCCGACGTCTGGGGGTGAGGGCTGGGCGTGTATTCCGGCACCATGCGGGCGAGCAACGCGCGCGCGAGCTTCTCCTGGCCACCGCGGCAGGCGGCCGCGATCTCCTCGATGGAGCGGCCGACCAGTGCCGCGTCGGCGGTGCGCGGGCTGGCCATCAGCAGCCCTGGAATGCCGGTGGCGGCCGGCGGCTCCTGACCATGAAAAATCTCCTCGAACAGCTTTTCGCCGGGCCGCAGGCCGGTGAAGCGGATCGGCACGTCGATGTCGGGCCGCAGGCCGGCAAGGCGGATCATCTGGCGGGCGAGGTCGAGGATCTTCACCGGCGCGCCCATGTCGAGCACGAAGATGCCGCCGTTGGCGCCGGTCTCGCCGGCGCAGCCCGCGACCGAGGCCTGCAGCACCAGGCCCACCGCCTCGCGCACGGTCATGAAGTAGCGCTGCATGTCCGGGTGCGTGACGGTGAGCGGGCCGCCGCGCGCGAGCTGGTGCTGGAACAGCGGCACGACGGAGCCGGTGCTGCCGAGAACGTTACCAAAACGCACCGTCACGAAGCGCGTACCCGACCGCGCCGCGCGCGAACGGATGTCGAGCGCCTGGCAGTACATCTCGGCCAGCCGCTTGGAGGCGCCCATGACGCTGGTCGGGTTCACCGCCTTGTCGGTGGAGATCAGCACCATCGCCTGCGCGCCGGCGGCACGCGCGGCATCGGCGACGTTGCGCGTGCCCAGGGCGTTGGTCAGCAGCCCTTCGGCGGCGTTGGCCTCGACGATCGGCACATGCTTGAGCGCCGCGGCGTGGAAGACGAGTTCCGGGCGCACGCGTTCCATGACCGCGCGCATGCGGACCGCGTCGCGCACGTCGGCGACAAGCGCCTCACGCGCCACCTCGCGCGCCTGCTCGGCCAGTTCGACGTCGATCTGCCATAGCGCGAACTCCGAGGCGTCGAGCAGCACCAGGAACGACGGGCCCAGCCCGGCGACCTGGCGCGCCAGTTCCGACCCGATGGAGCCACCGGCGCCGGTGACCAGGACACGACGGCCCTGGACCAGGCGCGCAATCGCCTCGCGATCGAGCGGCACCTGGGCGCGGTTGAGCAGGTCTTCGAGGGCCACCGGCCGCAACTCGAGCGCCGCTGGCTTGCCGGCGCCCACCCGGTGGGCGGCGTCCAGTGCCGTCGGGCGCGGGGTGCGGGCAACGCGGGCGCCGGCTTCGTCGGCCGCCTCCATCAGCGCCGCCAGCCGGTCGCCAGCGAGGTCGGCCTCGGTCACGACCAGGATGGCGGGCGCCTGCCCCTCGGCGCGCAACCTGGCGAGCACCTCACGCACTTCGTCGAGCCCGCCCAGGATCGGATGGCCGCCGATACGCCGGAGAT
>JAJXXT010000054.1 GCA_021780935.1 Pseudomonadota bacterium | reverse complement strand
TGCTGGTGTCGATCGGTCTCTGGGCCGTGGCGATCGCCACCGGGCTCTGGCTGATCCGGATCACGTAACCGCATCGCGCGCCCGCTGAACCCGCCCGCTCAACCCGCCCGCTGAACCCGCGGTCGCAGGTGCCGGTCTGGCCGCGTGCTCGCGCAGGGCTGGCTCGATCGCGGCATCGGTCTGCGCAGCGTGGCGTCGAGCTGCATCGCCCACGCCGCCGCCGGCCGACTTGGCCAGGGAAAGCTGCTCGTAGGCCAGCGCCAGCAGCTTTTCCGCCCCATGGGCCGGCCAGAGCCACCGCGCGCGCTACGTGAAAGCGCCGAGCCCCGCCAGCGCGGCCGCGAGCGCGAGGCCGTCACGCATGTGCAGAGCCAGGCGCCGATCCAGTACCAGACAGCGACACGATGCCGCGGAGCCCGCATTCCAGGCCCGGCCGGGGCAGCCTTGCTCCCGCCTTCACCCGATGCTTAGAACGCCCGGGTACCGGCTCCCGGGCCCCCCGTTGTCGGGCTCCAAGATGAAAAGGGATTTCTGCATGGCGAAGATCAAGGTCAAGACTCCGGTGGTCGAGCTCGACGGCGACGAGATGACACGCATTATCTGGGGTTTCATCAAGGAAAAACTGATTCTTCCTTACCTCGACATCGATCTGAAGTATTTTGACCTGGGTATCGAATATCGCGACCGCACTGACGACCAGGTCACGGTGGATGCGGCCAACGCCATCAAGAAATACGGCGTCGGCGTCAAATGCGCGACGATCACGCCCGACGAGGCCCGCGTCGAGGAGTTCAAGCTCAAGCGGATGTACCGCAGCCCGAACGGCACCATCCGCAACATCCTCGACGGCACGATCTTCCGCGAGCCGATCATCTGCAGAAACGTGCCCCGCCTGGTGCCGCACTGGAACCAGCCGATCGTCATCGGTCGTCACGCCTATGGCGACATCTACCGCGCCGCCGAGACCAAGATCCTCAAGCCGGGCAAGGCGACGCTGCAGTTCCAGCCGGCGGACGGCTCGCCGGTGCAGGTGATCGAGGTGCACGACTTCAAGGGGCCGGGCGTGATCATGGGCATCCACAACACCCTCGCTTCGATCGAGGGCTTCGCCCGCGCCAGCTTCAACTATGGGCTTTCGCGTGGCTATCCGGTCTATCTCTCGACCAAGAACACGATCATCAAAGCCTATGACGGCATGTTCAAGGACACCTTCCAGGAGATCTTCGACAAGGAGTTCAAGGACCGGTTCGCCGCCAAGGGCCTGACCTACGAGCACCGGCTGATCGACGACATGGTCGCCTGCGCGCTCAAATGGCAGGGCGGCTATGTCTGGGCCTGCAAGAACTACGATGGCGACGTGCAGTCCGACATCGTGGCCCAGGGCTTCGGCAGCCTCGGCCTGATGACCTCGGTGCTGCTCTCCCCGGATGGGCAGACGGTGGAGAGCGAGGCGGCGCACGGCACCGTCACGCGCCATTACCGCGAGCACCAGAAGGGACGCGAGACCTCCACCAACCCGATCGCCTCGATCTTCGCGTGGACCCGCGGGCTGGCCTATCGCGGCCGCTTCGACAACACGCCGGATGTGACGCACTTCGCCGACGTGCTGGAGCGTGTCTGCGTCGAGACGGTGGAGAGCGGCGCGATGACGAAGGATCTTGCGGGGCTCGTCGGGCCGAAGGAGCCCTGGCTGAACACCCAGGCCTTCCTCGCCCGGATCGACGAGAATCTCACCAGGGCGATGGCGTAACGAAAGCCTGGTCCGTCCGTAACGGACCGGGCCGCGCGTCCTCGCCGCCGCTACCTGACGCCCCGTCCGCGGTCCTGCGGGCGGGGCGTTTTCGTAACCGGGAGGCAGGCGAAGCCGATCGAGGCCCGGGCGATGGCGGCGGCGGCGACCAAGCCGGCGATCAGGCCGGTCCGACGAAACCCGGGACCGAAGGGCAGCGCGAACCGCCAGGCGCCCATCGCCGGGATCGAAACGATTTGGTGCTGAACGGCCTCGATCCCGGCCTTCCCGGTTGTCTTGAGCGTCGCCACCGGCACCAGCCCCGTGGTCTCCCGTCCGATGCTCTGGCCGGCCTGTGTCGCGTTCACGGCGGCCGGGTGGTCCGCCGGGACGTCGAGCGCCGGCGCCACCATCGCCGGTCGCGTCGCAGGCGCGATTGCCGGGACGAACACGCCGGCGCCGGCGGGCCCTCTTGTGTCCTGTTATCGTCGGGCCATGTGCGGTTCAGACCGGCACGGCAAACAAACTGGCACGGCAAACAAGGGGGCTCTGATGGACGAGGTCTCGGTTCTGCATCGCTATCCGATGGCGCGCCGGGGGCTGCTGACGGGCGGCTTCACCGCGGGGCTGACGCTGGCGACCGCCCGCGTCGAGGCGCAGACCATCACGACCGACACCCAGGGCCTGGTGACCGGCGACGTCGAGGTCCGGACCGCGGACGGTCACATGCCGGCCTATTTCGCGCGGCCCGACGGTTCGGGACCGTTCCCCCTGGTGCTCGTCAACGAGGAAGTCTTCGGCGTCCACCACTACATCATGGATGTCTGCCGGCGCCTCGCCAAACTCGGCAAGATGGCGGTGGCGCCCGACATCTACGCGCGCTCGGGCGACCTCGGCAAAATCTCCGACGTCAAGAAGATCTTCGCGATCGTCGCGGCGACGCCGGACGCACAGATGCTGTCCGATCTGGATGCCGCCGTGGTCTGGGCGGAAGCCAACGGCGGTGATGCGAAGCGACTGGGCGTGATCGGGTTCTGCCGCGGCGGTCGCACCACCTGGCTCTATGCCGAGCACAACCGCGCCCTGCGTGCGGCGGTCGCGTTTTATGGCCCGGTCAGCACGCCGACGAATCCGGTGCAGCCGGACACCGCGCTGGAGCTGGCCGGCTACCTGCATTGCCCGCTGCTCGGCCTTTACGGGGGCAAGGATCCCTCAATCAAGCGGGCCGATGTCGAGGCCGCAGCCGCCAGGGCGCGTGCCGCCGGGCAGGCGGTGGAGATCGTCTACTATGCGGATGCCGGCCATGGCTTCCATGCCGACTACCGGCCGAGTTACGTCGCGAAAGACGCAAAAGATGCCTGGGCGCGCGCGATGGCCTGGTTTCAGGCGTACGGGGTGGTGTAGGTTCCCGCGCCCGTCGGGGCAGGCGCGCTCGCACGCTCCCGTCTGGAGCCATCGGCAAACGGTGGCGCGCCTGGTGCGCGCCTGGCGCGAGCTCAGCTGGCGCCCACGCCGAAGAGTTCGACTTCCGCCCGGAGATCGGGATATTCCTCGTACATGTAAGGTGGCAGCCAGGTTGCCAGATCCCGTGCCGAGGTGAATGTGAGGATCCCTTCGTTGGGATCGAAGAACTGAATCGCGCCGAGGGTGCGGATCCCGAGCGCGTGTGCCCCTTCGCCGGCGGCTCCGAACAGATAGTAGCCAGCGCGAGCGGTCGTTGCGGCAGCGATCTGCTGCAGCCGCTTCTTCCCCCACATATACCACTTCGCTTTCTTGACGGTGTGGAAGTTCGCTTCGACACCGAACCGTTGCATGATCATTTCGTCGGCCTTGGCCCTTTTGAACTCATAGGCCGACTGGGCGATCGAGAGTTGGAACGAACTGGGGAAGTCGCTGACGGAGGTGACGGGCTCGCCTTCGATAAGCCGCGAGAGCCAGAAACAGACGAGCGTCATGCAGATGCCGGGATCGCCTTTGGTGCCGACGCTGACCTTGCCGCCCGTCACTTTCCAGGTCGTGCCGGCCACCGGCGTCTGGCTCTGCAGCCTGCGGGTATCGACCGAGCGCACGGGCGTGATGCCCTTGTAGGTCAGGCTCATCGGGATGCTCCCGTCGTTGGTGTGGCGAGACTATGGGAAGAGGAAACTGCCCGCAACGACGAGGCGGGCGATCGCGAACGGCCGGGCAGAAGGCCCAGCTTACGCCAGGCGGAATCGCCGCACGTCGCCCGGCACCATGACCAGGTCGCCGCGCGTGACCATGTAGTTCACGTGCGCCATCGCCTCGCCGAAGGCGAAGCCGGTCTGGTGCGCGTCGAGCTTGCGGTGGAACATGAACGCGATGAGCTCGTAGACCGTCCGCGGCGCCTCGGCGCAGGCCCTGGCCACGGCATCGCAGCGAGCCTGGTGGTGGTCCGCGAGCTGCCCCAGCCGCTCGTGCAGGCCGCGGAATGGCAGATTATGCGCCGGCAGCACCAGCACATCGGCGGGGATCGCAGCGCGCAGCGCGGCCAGCGATTCGAGGTAGAGTCCGAGCGGATCCGCGTCGGGTTCCTGCGGCCAGACGCTGATGTTGGGCGAAATCTTCGCCAGGACCTGGTCCGCGGCGAAAAACAGACTGCCACCGCGGTCCCACAGCATGGCCTGCTCCGGCGCATGCCCGCCGCCGGTGAACACCTGCAGCGAACGCTCGGCGAGCCGCAGCGTCTCGCCGGCGCGCAGCCGGCGGAACATCGGCGGCAACCCGGTCGTCATCCGGAGATAATGGTGGCCGCGGCCCATCAGCAGCGCCGCTTCCGTCTCCGGCAGGCCGTTCCTGGTGTAGAAATCATGGTGGGTGGGCGAGCCGAGCGCCTCGCGGTTGTGCGTCAGGTGCTGCGCGAACAGATATTCGGTGAGAGGCATGGAGACATTGATGCCACAGCGCCCGACGAGCCAGTTCGCGAGGCCGATATGGTCCGGGTGGAAATGGGTGAGGATCAGCCGCGTCGGCCGCAGGCCGCCGGAAAGCAGCGTCTCCCAAACCGCGCGTGTGGGCTCGTCGGCGATGCCGGTGTCGAGCACCGCCTCGCCCTCGCCATCGGCGATCAGGTAGATATTCACATGGTCGAGCGCGAACGGCAGCGCCAGCCGCAGCCACCGCACCCCGGGGGCGATCGCGGTCACGCTGCCGGGGGCGGGCGCCTCGGGGACGGGGAAGTCAAGGGATGCGATGCTAGCGTCCATGGTTTGCTATAGCAGGCTCAGGCGATGACACGGGACGTCCTTATGCATGCTAGCCCCCCCGCGGACGCAACGCATCGGGTGACCCTTGGCGATGCGACGCTGGAGGCGATGGTCTGGGGCGAAAACCCCGGCCTGGTGCTGCTGCACGAGGGCCTCGGCAGCGTCTCTCTCTGGCGGGATTTCCCGCGCCATCTCGCGGCCCGCACCGGGCTTGGCGTGTTCGTCTGGTCGCGCCGCGGCTACGGGCGGTCGACACCGGCGCGTCTGCCGGCGCCGCTCGACTACATGCAGCGCGAAGCCGCCCTGCTGCCGCGACTGCTGGACGCGGCCGGCATCGGCCGGTGCACGCTCGTCGGCCACTCGGACGGCGGCACCATCGCGGCGCTGGCGCGCGACGAACGCATCGCGGCGCGCGTCCTGATCGCGCCGCACTTCTTCGTCGAGGACGTTTCCGTCAGCTCGATACGTGCGATCGGCCAGCGCTATGGCGAGCTGCGCCCGCGCCTGGCGCGCCACCACCTCGATCCGGACACGGTTTTCCGGTTCTGGCACGATGCCTGGCTCGACCCGGGGTTTCCCGAGGCGCTGTATCTGGACGCGGAATGCCGCTCCATGCCTGGCCCCGCCCTGGTCGTTCAGGGCACCCGGGATCAATACGGCACCATCGCGCACGCGCGCTTCCTCGCCGAGCGCGCTCCCGGCCCGGTCGAGATCGCGGTCGTGGATGGCGCCCATGCACCCCACCTCGAGGCGGCGGAGGCGACACTGGAGGCCGTCGAGCGCTTCCTGGCTGCGCATTATATTTCTTGCACACCTAAAATATCGGCATTATAGCGCAACAGCCGGAAGGACAGCACCCCATGCCCTATGCCGAAATGCCGCGCATCGACTGCCGCACGGACCCGCAGCGCTGGCGCCACTGGCGCCTCGAGGTGGACGGACCGGTCGCCACGCTCATCATGGACGTGAATCCCAACGCCGGATTGCTGCCGGACGTGGAGCTGAAGCTCAACTCGTACGATCTCTCGGTCGATATCGAGCTTGCGGACGCGATGACACGGCTACGCTTCGAGCATCCGACGGTGCGCGTCGTCGTCCTTCGCTCGGGCAAGCCGGGCGTGTTCTGTGCCGGGGCGAACATCCGTATGCTCGCCAGGGCGACGCACCAGCACAAGGTCAATTTCTGCAAGTTCACCAACGAGACGCGCTGCGCCATCGAGGAAGCAAGCGCGCTATCCGGCCAGACCTGGATCGCCGCGGTCTCCGGCGCCTGTGCGGGCGGCGGCTACGAGATCGCCATGGCAGCGGATCGCATCCTGCTCATCGACGACCGTCGCTCGACGGTCGCATTGCCGGAGACGCCGCTGCTCGCGGTCCTGCCGGGCACCGGCGGCCTCACGCGCCTCACCGACAAGCGCCGGGTCCGCCGCGATCTCGCCGATCTGTTCTGCTCGAAGGAGGAGGGGGGCGGCGGCCGGCGCGCCGTCGCCTGGCGGCTCGTGGACGAAACGATCCCGCCTTCGCGCTGGGAAGAAGGGGTCGCCGCGCGGGCGCGCGCGCTTGCCGAGACATCGGATCGCCCGGTGGTGGCGCAGGGCATCGCGTTGCCCCCGCTGGAGCGAAAGGAAACCGCGGACAGCCTGGCTTATCGTTATGTTACTGTCACGATGGACCGCGCCGCCCGCCGCGCGCATATCCTGCTGCGCGGTCCGGGCTCATTGCCCACCGATCTCACCGGCATTCACCGCGAAGGTGCGGCGTTCTGGCCGCTCGCCCTTGCCCGCGAACTCGACGATGCGCTGCTGCATCTGCGCTTCAACGAGCCGGAGCTGGGTTTGCTCACCATCGCTGCCGAGGGCGACATCGCGCCGGTGCTGGCCGCTGACGAACTGCTCGAAACCTGCAGGACCGACTGGCTGGTACGTGAAATCCGGCTGCTCTGGCGTCGGACACTCAAGCGGCTCGACCTTACCGCCCGTTCGGTCATCGCGCTGGCCGAGCCTGGGTCGTGTTTTGCCGGCACGCTGGCTGAGATCCTTTTCGCGGCGGATCGCGCGGTGATGCTGAGCGGGACGCGCGCGGGCGACAATCGCGCGACCGCCATCGCCCTGTCGCCGCTCAATTTCGGCGCCTATCCGATGGCCAACGGCCTGACGCGGCTGGCCACCCGTTTCCTCGGCGAACCCGAAAGCGTGGACGCGGCGCGCGCGGCCATCGGCCGCAACCTCGATGCGGAGGCGGCGGAATCCCTCGGTCTGGTGACGCAGGTCTTCGATGAAGTCGATTGGGGCGACGAAGTACGCCAGATCCTGGAGGAGCGCGCGTCCTTCTCGCCGGATGCGCTCACCGCGATGGAGGCCAACCTGCGCTTCGCCGGCCCCGAGACCATGGAGACGCGCATCTTCGGCCGTCTTACCGCCTGGCAGAACTGGGTTTTCCAGCGACCCAATGCGGTTGGCGAGGCAGGAGCGCTAAAACGTTATGGAACCGGTCTGAAACCGACCTACGACCGCGAACGCGTATAGGAGAAACCCGATGCCCGACGGCATGGAAGTCGATTACGACGGCCTGATCCCGAACAATGTCGGCCTCGCGCAGGACGCGCGCGTGCGCAAGGCGCTCGAAACCTGGCATCCCGGCTATATCGACTGGTGGCACGACATGGGGCCGGAGGGCTTCCAGCAGGCCCTCGTCTACCTGCGCACCGCCATCTCCGTCGATCCCAAGGGGTGGGCGAAGTTCGGTTATGTGCGCATGCCGGAATACAAATGGGGCGTGCTGCTGGCCCCCGCCATCGAGGGACGGCGCATCGGCTTCGGCGCTCACAAGGGTGAGCCCGCATGGCAGGAAGTGCCTGGCGAATACCGGGCGATGCTGCGCCGCCTGCTCGTCATCCAGGGCGATACGGAGCCTGCCTCGGTCGAGCAGCAGCGCCATCTCGGCGCCACCGCGCCCTCGCTCTACGACATGCGCAACCTGTTCCAGGTGAACGTCGAGGAGGGCCGGCATCTCTGGGCCATGGTGTACCTGCTGCAGAAATATTTCGGCACGCAGGGCCGCGAGGAAGCCGAGGATCTGCTGCGTCGCCGCTCCGGTGATGCCGACACGCCGCGCATGCTCGGTGCGTTCAACGAGGCGACGCCGGATTGGCTCAGCTTCTTCATGTTCACCTTCTTCACCGACCGTGACGGCAAGATGCAGCTCGAGGCGCTGGCACAATCGGGCTTCGATCCGCTGTCGCGCACCTGCCGGTTCATGCTGACGGAGGAAGCGCACCACATGTTCGTGGGCGAGACCGGCGTGGGGCGCATCGTCGAGCGCACGGTGGAGGCGATGCAGGCAGCCGGCATCGACGACCCCACCGATGTGGAGCGTGTGCGTGCGCTGGGTGTGATCGACCTGCCCACGATCCAGCGGAAACTCAACCTGCACTTTTCCCTGACACTGGATCTGTTCGGCAACGAAATTTCCACCAACGCCGCCAACGCATTCAATGCCGGCCTGAAGGGGCGTTATCGCGAGGACAAGCTCGAGGACGATCATCAGCTCACCGACAGCACCTACCCCGTCCTGCGTCTGAAGGCCGGCCTGGCGGTGAATGAGGAGGTCCCAGCCCTGTCCGCGCTGAACATGCGGCTGCGCGACGACTACGTTGCCGACTGCCACGGGGGCGTCGGGCGCTGGAACAAGCCGATCGAGAAGGCTGGCTATGCGTTCCGTCTTGAGCTGCCGCCGGTGACCTTCAACCGCAAGATCGGGGAGTTCGCGGGTTTCGATAGCGACCCCGCGCGCCTGCCCGACAGCGACGACCGGGTCTTCATCGAAAGCCTGATGAAGCCTGTGACGGAGCCGGGAAAATATGCTTCGTGGATTGCGTCGCCGCGAGTGGGCATCGATGGCAAGCCGGGCGAATTCGAATATGTGAGAATCCACGAGTAAGATCCCGGACCCTGCCGGGAGCGCGGCGGGCGCGCAGGCCGTTGGCCGGAGATGAACGGGGACGCGGGTATGAGACCCGCGTCCCTAACTGGAGGTTCTTGGCGTGGGTTCCATCAGGCAGCATCTGATCGATCCCGAGATCTGCATCCGCTGCAACACCTGCGAGGCGACCTGCCCGATCGGGGCGATCACCCACGACGAGAACAACTACGTCGTGGATCCGTCGATCTGCAACGCCTGCATGGATTGCATCACGCCTTGCCCGACAGGCTCGATCGACAATTGGCGCAAGGTCGAGCAGCCATTTTCGGTGACGGAGCAGTTCTCCTGGACGGAACTGCCGCCAGCCGCCCCCGACGTCGAAACGATCGACGCGCTGGACGATGAGGCCGCGGCCCTGTTGGCCGAGGCACACCGGCGTGCCGGCGGCTACGCCAAGGCTCCCGCGTCGGCCGCCAAGCCGCGCGTCAACCTGCACAACCGCGCCAACCCCGCGGTCGCGACCGTGACAGGCAATTTCCGCATCACCGCCGCCGACGCGGAATCGGACGTGCGTCACATCATCCTCGATTTCGGCGCGACGCCATTCCCGGTCCTGGAGGGGCAGAGCATCGGCATCACACCGCCCGGCGTCGACGCGGCGGGCCGACCGCACGCGATGCGGCTCTATTCCATCGCCTCGCCGCGCGACGGCGAGCGGCCCAACACGAACAATCTCGCGCTTACGGTCAAGCGCGTTGCCGAGCGGCGGCCGGATGGCAGCACGTTCCGTGGCGTCGCCTCCAACTATATGTGCGACCTGCGCAAAGGCGATCAGGTTGCCGTAACCGGCCCGTTCGGCGCCACGTTCCTGATGCCCGACGATCCGGCCGCGGACATTCTGATGATCTGCACCGGCACCGGCGCGGCACCATTCCGGGGTTTTACCGAACACCGCCGCCGCCTGGCGCATCGCGGTCCGGGTCGGCTGTGGCTCTTTTTTGGCGCGCGGACGCCGCAGGAACTGCCGTATTTCGGCCCGTTGCAGAAAGTGCCAAAAGCCCTGCTGGAACAGGAACTCGTGTTCTCGCGCCTGCCGGGCCAGAAGCGCGAATATGTCCAGCACCGGATGGCGGCGCGCGCCGCGGAGCTCGCGGATCTGCTGCGTCGTCCGGCGACGCATGTCTTTCTCTGCGGGCTCAAGGGGCTGGAGGCGGGAGTCGACGAGGCGTTCAGTGCCATCGGCGGCGATGCGGGCTTCGACTGGCCGGAGCTGCGCGCGGCCATGCGCGCGGATGGCCGTTTCCACGCCGAGACCTACTGATGGACACCAGCTCTGCCGTGACTCATATCCACACCTGCCAGGTGCGTTTCGCCGACACCGATGCTGCCGGCATTGCCTGGACCGGCCGCATCGTCGAATTCGCGCTCGAGGCGATCGATGCCTGGTTTCGTGCGCGGCTCGGCACGGATTGGTACGAGCTCAACATCGATCGCGGTATCGGCACGCCCTTCGTGCGCGTGGCGGTGGAGTTCCGTTCCCCGATCACGCCGCGCGACACGCTGGCAACCGAGGTGCGCGTCGCCAAGCTCGGCCGCTCCTCGTTGACGTTCGCGGTGACCGGGCGGGTTGGCGAACGCGTCGTCTACGAGGGCGAGCTCGCCAGTGTCTTCATCTCCCGCTCGACGGGCCGCTCGATCCCGGTCCCCGATGAGTACCGCGCGAAGCTCGCCTGATCAGGCGAGGCTCTTCGCCATGTCGACGAGGGTCCATCCCTGCCGCGCCGGGTTGTCGCGCCGCCCCGTCTCCCGGTAGCCGAGACGTTGGTAGAGCGAAATGTTTTTCTCCCACAGGGCGTTGGTATAGAGCCTGACCTCGGTCAGGCCGACCGCCCGGGTGCGATCTTCGGCGAAGGCCATCAGCGTGCGGCCGGTGCCGGTGCCGTGCGCCTGCGGCCGCACCGCCACGCTGAAGATGAGCAGGTGGTCGGCGTGCGTCTCGAGGACGATCAGGCCGTCCATGCCCGCGAGCCACACCTCGCCGCGCGCGATCCGTGGCGCATAATCCTCGCTCACCGGCAGCGGCGGCTGGGCCAGGCCCTGATGGATCGCGTAGGCAGCACTGGTCAGCGCCACCACGTGCCCGAGATCGGCCGCCTGCGCGAGCCTGATCTCAGATCTTGCCTTCGACACCCTGCGCGAACCAGTTCATGCTCAGGATCTGCTTGTCGGTGAGGCCCTGTCCGGCGGGGATCGCCACCTTGCCGGCCTGATTGAGCACCGGGCCGAAGAACGGCTTGAACCGGCCGGAGGCGATGGCCCGCGTCGCGATGTCGACTTCCTTCGCCACGGCCGCCGGTACCGCCTTGTTGAGCGGCGCCATCTTGATCATGCCGTCGCCGATGCCGCCCCACGTATCCGTGCTCTTCCAGGTGCCGTCCAGCACCATGCCGGCGCGCTTGATGTAGTACTGATCCCAGATCATCGTCGTTGCCGTGAGGCAGGTCTTGGGGCCGTATTTGGACATGTCGCTGTCGTAGCCCAGCGTCCAGACGCCCTTTTCCTCGCCGGCCTGCACGACCGCGGGGCTGTCGGTGTGGTGTGTCAGCACGTCCGCGCCCTGGCTGATCAGCGTGTCCGCGGCCGCTCGCTCCTTGCCGGGATCGAACCAGGAGGAGGTCCAGACGACCTTGATCGTGGCCTTCGGATTGACCTTGCGCGCGCCGAGCAGGGTCGCGTTGATGCCCTGCACGACCTCGGGGATCGGGAAGGCCGCGACATAGCCGATGATGCCGCTCTTGCTCATGTGGCCCGCGACCAGGCCGGCGAGGAAGCGGCCCTGGTAGAAGCGAGCGGAATAGGTCGCGACATTCGCCGCCCGCTTGTAGCCCGTGCAGTGCTCGAACTTCGCCTTCGGGAAGGCGTGCGCCACCTTGATGGTGGGGTTCATGAAACCGAACGAGGTGGTGAAGATCAGACCGTTGCCGTCGGCGGCCATCTGCCGGATGACGCGCTCGGCGTCGGCCCCCTCGCTCACGTTCTCGACATAGCTTGTCTTCACCTTGTCGCCGAGCTTCGCCTGCAGCGCCCGCCGGCCCAGCTCGTGCTGGTAGGTCCAGCCGGCGTCGCCGATCGGCGCCACGTAGACGAAGCCGATCTTGAGCGGGGCGGCAGCGCGGGCGGCGCGGGTCAGCAAGGCCGGGGTGGCGAGCGCGCCGGCGAGGACGCTGCGGCGGGGCAGGTTGGTCATGCTCATCTCCATCTAATCCGTGGGACGGAAGGGTTTGCCGAGTGCGGCGGGTGCTGCCAGCCGCAGCCGAGTCGCGTCGCGCGAAATCAGGACCAGCACGACGATGGTGGCAAGATAGGGCAGGGTGGAGAGAAGATCCGGCGACAGCGACAGGCCGAAGGCCTCGGCCTGGAATTGCGCGATGGTGACGAAGCCGAACAGCAGCGCGCCGGCGGCCAGGCGCCATGGCTTCCAGGTGGCGAACACCACCAGGGCGAGCGCAATCCAGCCGCGCCCCGCGGTCATGTTCTCCGCCCACATCGGGGTGTAGGCGAGCGAGAGGTCCGCCCCCGCGAGCCCAGCCATGGCGCCGCCGAACAGCACCGCGGCCAGGCGGATGCGAAGCACGCTCGTGCCCAGCGCGTGCGCCACTTCCGCGCTTTCGCCCACCGCGCGCAGGGCGAGGCCGGCACGGCTCCTGCGCAGGAACCAGTCGACCGCGAACACACCCGCGAACGCGATCCAGACCAGCGGATCGAGCAGCAGCACCTGCTGCAGCGCCGGTGGCGCGTGCGCCAGGCCCGGCCAGATCGTCGCGGCGAGGCCTGGTGCCGGCACCCCTGCCCAGGGCAGGCCGGTCAGTGCCGACAGCCCGATGCCGAAAATCGTCAGGGCGAGGCCCGTCGCCACCTGGTTGGCGAGCAGCCGCAGCGTCAGCAGTGCGAACAGCGCCGCCATCGCGATGCCGGCCAGAATCGCGGCCAGCAGACCCAGCGCCGCGCTGCCCGACAGGGCCCGCACCGCGAAACCCGCGGCCGCGCCCATCAGCATCATCCCCTCGACGCCGAGATTCAGCACGCCGGAGCGCTCTGCCACCAGCTCGCCGAGGCCGGCGAGCAGCAGGGGTGTCGCCGCGCGCAGCGTGGCAACCACGATCGAGAGGATCAGCACCGCCTCAGCCATGCCGTCCTGTCGCAAGCACGAAACCTGGCCACGTTGTCACAGCGCCCGCTGCACCTTCACCGCATGCTTCCCGGCGCGTGCGCTGCCGCCGGTGCCCGCCGCCATACCACCCGGTTCGCCACCAGAACATCGGCGGCGAGCAGGAGGAACAGCAGCATTCCCTGCAGCGTGCCGGTGAGCGAGAGCGGCAGCTGCAGATGCATCTGCAGCCCGTCGGCGCCGAGATAGAGCAGCGCCATCAGCGCGGAGGCGACGACGATGCCGAACGGCTCGAGCCGCCCGAGGAACGCGACGATGATCGCGGCATAGCCATAGCCCGGCGAGATCGTGGGCATCAGTTGCCCGATCGGTCCCGCCACCTCGGCTATCCCGGCGAGCCCGGCGAGCCCGCCCGCGATCAGCAGCGACAGCCACACCGTGCCGCGCGCCGAAAATCCCGCATAGCGCGCCGCCGCCGGTGCCAGTCCCGCGACCCGCAGCCGGTAGCCGGCGGTGGTGTGTTGCAGCAGCAGCCAGGCGCAGGGCGCGGCCAGCATGGCGACGAAGAAGATCGGCGTCAGCCGCGTGCCCCAGAGCGTCGGCAGGGTCGCGGCATCGGCGAAGGTCCTCGACTGGGGGAAGTTGAACCCCTGCGGGTCCCGCCACGGCCCGTGAACCAGCCAGCTCAGGATGTCCTGGGCGACATAGTTCAGCATCAGCGTGGTCAGGATTTCGTGCGCGTTCGCGCCGATGCGCAGCGCGGCGGGAATTGCCGCCCATGCCATTCCACCCGCGATGCCCGCCGCCAGCACCAGCGGCAGCACGTACCAGCCGCCGGCCGGACCGAGCGCCAGCGCGATGCCGCCACCGGCGACGGCGCCCATGGTGAACTGGCCCTCGGCGCCGATGTTCCAGACGTTGGCGCGCACGCCGATGGCGATGCCGAGTGCGCACAGCAGCAGCGGCGTCATTTTCAGGGCGAGCTCGGCGACGCCGTTCGCACTCGCGAGCGGCGCCAGGTAGAGCAGGCGCAGCGCCGCGAACGGGTTGACCCGCAGCGCCGTGAAGAGAAGGCCGGTGAGCACGACGCTGGTCGCGGCGGCCAGCAGCGGCGCCACCCACAGCATCGCCGCCGACGGTGCCTCGCGCTTCTCAAGCCGCATCGAGGCACTCCGCCGCGCCGTGTCCGGTCATCTGCAGGCCGACGGCCTCGAGGGTCAGTTGCGAAACCGGAACGGCCTCGCCGAGCCGGCCGGAGGACAGCACGGCAATCCGGTCGGCGATCTCGAACAGTTCGGCAAGGTCCTCGGAAACGACGACGATCCCCGCTCCGGCCGCGGCGAGGTCGAGCAGCGCCTGGCGGATGGCAACCGTTGCCCCCACGTCCACGCCCCAGGTCGGGTGCGCCGCCAGCAGCACCAGTGGCCGTGCATCGAGCTCGCGGCCGACGATGAATTTCTGCATGTTGCCGCCGGACAGGCTCGCCGCCGCCGCCCCGACGCCCGCGGCGCGCACCTTGAACCGTTCGATCAGCCGCCTCGCCAGCGCCCTGGCGGCGCCTCGACGCACCAGCCCGCCCGCGACAACCGGCGACGCAAGCCGGGTCAGCATCCCGTTTTCCGCGAGCGAGAGCTCCGCGACCGCCCCGCGGCCCAGCCGCTCCTCGGGGATGAAACCAAGACCGGCGCGCCGCCGCGCCACCGGCCCCAGCCCGCCGATCGCCTCCGCACCCAGCCGAATCGCGGAGGGCTTGCTCAGCCGCTCGCCGGACAGGGCGGCGAGCAGTTCCTTCTGGCCGTTCCCGGCGACCCCGGCGATGCCGAGGATCTCGCCCGCGCGTAACTCGAAACGAATCTTCTGGAGAGGGATGCCATGCGGGTCGCCCGGCTCGAGCGTGAGGTCGCTGACGGTGAGGATGACCTGCCCCGGCTGGTGCGTGCGCCGGCGTGGCTCGGCCAGCTCGTTGCCGACCATCATGGTCGCGAGTTCCCGCGGCGAGACCCGGCGCGGGTCGCAGGTGCCGGCGACGCGACCCGCGCGCAGCACGGTTGCCGAGTGGCAGAGCGTGCGGATCTCCTCGAGCTTGTGGCCGATATAGAGGATGGCGCAGCCTTCCTCCGCCAGCCGCCGCAGCACGGCGAACAGCGACTGCGCCTCCTGCGGCGTCAGCACTGAGGTCGGCTCGTCGAGGATCAGCAGCTTCGGCGCCTGCATCAGGCAGCGCAGGATCTCGACGCGCTGGCGTTCGCCGACCGAGAGGTGGAACACATGCCGGTTGGGATCGACGGCGAGGCCATAGCGCCGTGCGGTCTCGCGGATGCGCGGCGCGAGCGCATCGGGCAGGTCGCGGCCGCCGAGCCCGAGCGCGATGTTCTCGGCAACGGTCAGCGTCTCGAACTGGGAAAAATGCTGGAACACCATCCCGATCCCCAGCGCACGGGCGGCGTTCGGGTCGGCGATGGAGACCGCATGCCCCTCCCATTCGATGTGCCCGGCATCCGGCGTCACGAGGCCGTAGATCATCCTGACGAGGGTCGACTTGCCGGCGCCGTTCTCGCCCAGCAGCGCGTGGATCTCACCCCTGATGACCGAGAGCTCCACGTCGGCATTGGCGACCACGGCGCCGAAGCGCTTCGACAGCCCCCGCACCGTGAGCAACGGCGCGGCGGCTTGGGGCGGCGGCGTGGGGGAATCGGGCAAGGTCGGCGTCCCTCAGGGGAGCCTATCTGCGTCGGTCGCCCGGCAAGATTCAAGCCGTCCCAGCCATGCCGCCGGCCCGGCTTTGCAAACACGGCGATCCGTGCTGGCTTGCGGCCAGGCGGAATCGGCCGCCGGATCAGTCGGGGGGAGAACGCGCGGCATGTTCAGCCACATCATGGTCGGCAGTAACGATATCGAGCGCTCACGGAAATTCTATGACGCGGTCTTCGTGGCGCTCGGTGCCCAGCCGGCGACGACCGACGCCAAGGGGCGTCTGATCTACGCCCACAGCGGCGGGCGGTTCATGGTCACCCGGCCGATCGACGGTAAGCCAGCGACGCACGCCAATGGCGGCACGATCGGCTTTGCGGTGGACAGCCCCGAGCAGGCAAATGCCTGGCACGCGGCCGGGGTGGCGCATGGCGGCACGTCGATCGAGGATCCGCCGGGCATTCGCCAGGGGGCGGCGGGCCAGCTCTACCTCGCCTATCTGCGCGACCCCGACGGCAACAAGCTCTGCGTCGTCAAGCGCCTCTGAACCAGGGGCTGGCACCGGTCGCGCCGCACCGGCGCGACCGGTGCCGCACTTATGCGGCGCCCAGTTCCCTGCGCACCAGGCTCACCCAGTAGCCCACGCCATAGGGAATCGCCTCGTCGTTGAAATCGAAGGTGGGTGTGTGCACGCCCGAGCCGGGGCCGTTGCCGAGCATGATGAACGCGCCCGGCCGTTGTTCCAGCATGAAGGCAAAATCCTCGCCGCCGGTCGAAGGCCGCATCGGCTGCACCGTGTCGCCCCCGGCG
>JAJXXT010000002.1 GCA_021780935.1 Pseudomonadota bacterium | reverse complement strand
AATGATGCGACCCCTATCGACGGCCCGTCGCGATCGGGGGTAACGACCACTGCGGCGACCGCCACCGTCGCCCAGCTACACGGGGTGCTGCCTGGAGTGTAAAGTCATGGGGATATCGCTATACCCCCGCGAGCCCCAGCCCGCCCGACTTCGCCACCGCCTTGCCGATCTCCTGGGCCAGGATCGGCATCCATTGCGCCTCGCCCGCGCCGCCGCTGAACTTCCCGCTCGCCTTGCCCAGGGTCGCGAACATCGGCTGGAACAGCTCGCCCAGCGCCACCCCCTCGAAATCGCGCGCGGCGGCGGCAAGACGAGCCTGGTCCGGTTTCGCGGTGACGCTGATCATCGCACCACGAGGTCCGCCTGCAACGCGCCCGCGGCCTTGATCGCCTCCAGAATGCTGATCATGTCGCGCGGTGCCACGCCGAGCGCGTTGAGGCTGGTCACCAGGTCACGCAACGTCACGTTGGCGGCGAGAATGCCAAGCTTCTTGCCCTTGCCCTTGCTGACCTGGATCGCGGTGCGCGGCACCGTCACGGTGCTGCCGTTGGAGAACGGGCCGGGCTGGCTCACCTGCGGCGTTTCGGTCACGCGGACGGTCAGGTTGCCCTGCGCGATCGCCACCGTCGAGACATGCACATGCGCCCCCATCACGATGGTGCCGGAGGACTCATCGACCACCACCACCGCTGGCATGTCCGGCTTGACCCGCAAATCCTCGATGCGCGCCAGTGAGGCCACGACGTTGCGGCCGGTGAGGTTGAGGTCAACCGTGCTCGGGTCGGTGGCGCGCGCGATATGGCTGGCGAACGCCTGGTCGATCACGCGCGCAATGCGCTCGGCGGTGGTGAGGTCGGGGTTGCGCAGGCCCAGCCGCACCAGCGGATGCGCGCCCAGACGGTAGCCGATCTCCTTTTCCACGGTCGCACCGTTGGCGATCTGCCCTGCCGTCGGCACGCCCTGCGTCACCGAGCCGGCCGCCCCCTTGGCGGCGATGGCGCCGGTGGTCATCGGTCCCTGGGCCACCGCATAGACCTCGCCGTCGGCGGCCAGCAGTGGGGTGACCAGCAGCGTGCCGCCGGTGAGGTTGGTGGCATCGCCGAGGGATGCCACGTGCACGTCGATGCGGCTGCCGGTCTGCGCGAAGGCCGGCAGCTCCGCCGTCACCATGACCGCCGCCACGTTCTTGGTCTGCAACTGGCTGGTGAGGTCGCGGGTGTTGACGCCGAGCCGCTCCAGCATGCCGACCAGCGACTGGCGGGTGAACACCGCGTTGTTCAGCTTGTCGCCGGTGCCGTTGAGGCCCACCACCAGCCCGTAGCCGATGAGCTGGTTGTCGCGCACGCCCTCGACATCGGCAATGTCCTTGATCCGCACCTGTGCGCTGGCGGGGCAGGCGGCGAATAGCGTCGGCACCACGATCAGCATGAAGACCAGCGGTTTGGCGAGGCGCGCGAAACCTCTCGTCAACCATCCTGGTTCCATGGTCCTGCTCCGGGTCATGCCGTGCCCTCGCGAACCGCGTGCCAGTGGAAAATCCCGGAATTCCAAGGGGTTGGCGGGCGGAGAGGCTGGGCAGGGAATGCCGGGCGGCAGGATTTTCCCACGGGGCGAGGTGTCCGATGCGGGTGGAGCAGCGCTACGGCATGGCGATGGCCACGCCAACCAGACGGGCCGGCGACGCGTTCATGGTGCAGGACATGGCGGCGACGGCGCCGGTCGGCGACCCGTCGGAGGAGCGTGGCCGGCGGCGCGACGGTGGCGCCGCGCGACGGCAGGCGACGGCTCTGCTCGATGCCCTGGGCGCGGTGCAGCGTGCGATGCTGAAGGGCGATGAGACGGCCTGCCTCGCGGCCCTGGAGGCGCTCGCCGCGGAGCCCGCGCCACCGGCCGAACCCGGGCTCGCCGCGCTGCTGGGCGCGATCCGGCTGCGGGCCCGTGTCACGGCCGTGCAATGTCGCGAAAGATGCCGTGCAACCCCTTGGCGAGTCAGTAACACCCCTCTATAAGCCCGCTACCCCGAAAGGGATGGAGACACCTGCCGGCTGCCGTACCGGTCAAGGGTTTCGTGACGACGGGAAACGCGACGCATGATGATCACGCTGGCCCCGGACTACCGTCCCTCCGAGGGCGAAGAATTTATGAACCCGCTGCAATTGGAATATTTCCGGCAAAAGCTGTTGCGCTGGCGCGCCGACCTGCTGCGCGACGCCGATGGAACGCTCGCCAGCCTCTCCGAGGGCGGCATCCACGAGGCCGACATCACCGACCGCGCCAGCGTGGAGACCGACCGCGCGCTCGAACTGCGCACGCGCGATCGCGCCCGCAAGCTGATCGCCAAGATCGACCAGGCGCTCGCGCGGGTCGACGCGGGGGCATACGGTTTCTGCGAGGAGACCGGTGAGCCGATCGGCCTGAAGCGGCTTGAGGCCCGCCCGATCGCCACGCTGTCCATCGAGGCGCAGGAGCGCCACGAACGCATGGAGCGGGCCCATCGCGACGATTGAGCGCGCCATGCGACTAAGCGCCCGTTCCGCCGCCGCGCCCGCGCCATCCGTTATATCATCCGTGAACTAACCCCCTACCTTGCGCCGCTCCAGGAACGCCTGCATGCGCCGCACCGGCTCCGCGCTGGTCCAGGCGGCGGCAAATGCGTCGATGCCGCGCGCCGTGGCCTCGGCGGTGGTCGCGTCCTCCCAGTCGCGGATCAGGTGCTTCTGTGCCCGCACCGCTTCCGGCGCGCCGGCGAGGATCGAGTCGACCAGGCGCCCCACCGCCGCGTCCAGCGCCGCCGCGGGCACCACTTCCTCGACCAGCCCCCAGATCAGCGCCGTCGGCGCGTCCACCATCTCGCCGGTCAGCAGCAGCCGGCGGGTGCGGCCCCAGCCGACCAGCGACGGCAGCAGCGCCGCCTCGATCACCGAGGGGATGCCGAGCCGCACCTCCGGCATGCCCATGCGCGCATCCTCGGCGGCGATGCGCAGGTCGCAGGCGGCGGCGATCTCGAGCCCGGCGCCCAGCGTATAGCCGGCCATCCGCGCGATCACCGGCACCGGCATCGCACGGATCGCCTCACTCACCCGGTGCAGCGCGGTAATGAAGCCGCGCGCCGTGATCGGGTCGAGCCCGACCATGGCGCGGACATCGGCGCCGCCGATGAAGGCGCGCTCACCCGCCCCCGCGAGCACCAGGACACGCAGATTCTGCCGGCGCATCAGGGCGCGGATGGCCGTGGTCAGCGCCTCCATCCCGGCGCGGTCGAGCACGTTGAGACGGGCGGAATTATGCCAGGTGATCCGTGCGACCTCGCCCTCCGGGCGGGTTTCGATCACGGTCCTGACATCGGGCGCGGTTGTCACATCGGGCGCATTCATGTGTTCCTCCCTAGGTACCGGCTCGTCTTGCGGCAGCCGGGCTGGACAACGGCCACGCTGCCGCCAATCTCAACCAACTGCAACGCGGGAGAATCATCATGGCACAGGCGACATTGGGCGGCGGCTGTTTCTGGTGTCTGGAGGCGATCTATCTCGGCCTGCGCGGCGTCTCCGCCGTGCGCTCGGGCTATGCCGGCGGGCATGTCGAGAACCCGAGCTATGCCGAGGTCTGCGGCAAGAAGACCGGCCACGCGGAGGTAGTGCAGATCGATTTCGACCCCGCCGAACTCGCCTACGAGGACCTGCTGCGGGTGTTCTTCACCATCCACGACCCCACCACCAGGGACCGGCAGGGCCACGATGTCGGGCCGCAATACCGTTCCATCGTGCTGGCGCATGACGAGGCCCAGGCGGCGGCGGCACGCGCGATGATCGCCGAGATCGAGGCGGCGAAAATCTGGCCGGCGCCGATCGTGACAGAGGTGGTGAGACTGGTGAAATTCTGGCCCGCCGAGCGCGAGCACGAGGATTATTTCGCGCGCAATCCGCAGAACCCGTATTGCCAGGCCGTCGTCGCGCCGAAGGTGGTGAAGTTCCGCAAGAGCTTCGCCGACCGGCTCAAGGCGCGCGCCGCTTGAGCGACGGAAATTCCCCGCGCCGCTTGGCCCAATACGAAACCCTGGCTCTCGACCGGCCGGATGAGCATGTGCTGCGCGTCACGCTCAGCCGACCGGAGGTCGCCAACGCGCTCAACACGCGCATGGGCGAGGAGATGCTGGCGGTGTTCGACGGGCTGTGCGCCGCGCCGCACACCGCGCGCTGCGTCATCCTCACCGGCGCCGGCGTCAAGGCGTTCTGCGCCGGCGGCGACCTCAAGCAGCGCCTCGGCATGACCGACGCCGAATGGCAGGCGCAGCACTTGGTGTTCGAGCGCATGGTGCGCGCCATGCTCGCCTGCCCGATCCCGGTGATCGCCGCGGTGAACGGGGCGGCCTATGGCGGCGGCTGCGAGATGGCGTTGGCCTGCGACTTCGCCTACGCCGCGACGCACGCTCGTTTCGCCATGACCGAGGTGACACTCGGCATCATGCCCGGCGCCGGCGGCACGCAGATGCTGCCGCGCGCGATGGGCACCAGGCGCGCGAAGGAACTGCTGCTCACCGGGCTTCCCTTCACCGCCGCCGAGGCGCTGCAATGGGGCATGCTCAACCGCGTCTGCGAGCCCGCGGCGCTGATGCCGACGGCCCTGGAGACAGCGGGCCGCATCGCCGCCAACGCGCCGCTCTCGACCCGCCAGATCAAGCAGAGCGTCACCATCGGGATCGGCCTCGACCTCGCCAGCGCGCTGGCGTTCGAGATCGAGGCCTATAACCGGATGGTGCCGACCGAGGATCGCCGCGAGGGCATCGCCGCGTTCAACGAAAAGCGCCGTCCGATGTTTCGCGGCCGATAGCCTCGCCCGCCGCTCAGACCGTGCGGCGCGGCTTCAGCGGCGGCTTCACCTCCGGCGGCATCGGGCAGAGATAGGGCGTGCCGCCGGTGCGCTCGCGGTGCTCCGCCTTGGCGCGCGCGATCAGCGTCTCGTCCGTGAAGGCGGCAATGGCGGTCGAGGCCATCACCTTGGCGACATGGGCCATGCCCTTATGTGCCGCCGGCGACTTGCCCTGCGCCGTAAGCTGCCAGGAATGGAACGGTGTGCCCACCGCGCAGGTCGCGCCGTCGGCCTGCACCGTCGGCACTTTCCACGAGACATCGCCGACATCGGTCGAGCCCAGCGAGAGGTCGCCGACCGAGCCCAGCGGCACGATCGCGTCGGCCAGCACCGCGCCGGTGTCGCGCAGACCAAGCTGCTTCCAGGGGGCGGCGATGTCCTCGGCACTCAGCGTGGCCCGGATCTTCTCGGCATAGGCGCGGTCCGCGTCGTCGAAATCGGGCGGGCCGAGGCGTTCCATCGCGTCCTGCATCGCCCGCTCCAGCGGCGCGTTGCCGAGCAGGTTGGAGACCGCGGAGACCACGTTCGCCGTCACCTTCGTTTCGGTCATCAGCGCCGCACCCTCGGCGATTTTCTTCACCCGCTCGACCAGTCCTGCGAGCGTCCGCAGATCATCGGCGCGGATCAGGTGGCGCACGGTCGCCTTCGCCTGCACCACGTTGGGCGCGATGCCGCCGGCGTTGAGATAGGCGTAGTGAAGGCGCGCGGAGGAGGGCATGTGCTCGCGCATGTAGTTTACGCCGACGCTCATCAGCTCCACCGCGTCGAGCGCCGAGCGGCCGAGATGCGGGCTCGCGGCGGCATGGCTGGCGCGGCCCTCAAACGTAAAGTCGATGCGCGTGTTGGCCAGCGAGCGGGCATGATTGACGCCGGCGAACGAGCTCGGGTGCCAGGTGATGGCGATGTCCACGTCATCGAAGGCGCCGTCGCGGGCCATGAAGGCCTTGGCGGCACCGCCCTCCTCGGCCGGGCAGCCATAATAGCGCACGCGCCCCTTCATGCCGTTCGCCGCCAGCCAGTCCTTCACCGCCGCGGCGGCGAGCAGTGCGCCGGTGCCCAGCAGATTATGGCCGCAGCCATGGCCCATGCCGTCGCCCGGCAGCGGCTTCGGCTCGGCGATGCCGGCCTCCTGCGACAGTCCGGGCAGCGCGTCGTATTCGCCGAGGATGGCGATCACCGGCCCGCCTTCGCCGGCCTCGCCGGTGATCGCGGTCGGGATGCCGGCGATCTCGCGGGTGATGCGGAACCCTTCGGCCGCCAGCATCGCCGCGTGTTCCTCGACGCCCGCATATTCGTCATAGGCGATCTCGGGCTTGTCCCAGATGCGGTCGCTCATCGCGTTGTAGCGCTCGCGGCGCTCGTCCACATGGGTCCATACGGGGTCGCTGTTACGCATGATCAATGTCCTGCAATCAGAATAAACGAGACGGGCGCCGCGTCGCCACGGCACCCGATGGCAAGGCCCGGCTATGCAGCGCGGCGCGGCTTCAGCGGCGGCTTCACATCCTCGGGCATCGGCGAGCGATAGGCCATGCCGCCGGTGCGCTCGCGGTGCTCGGCCTTGGCGCGGGGGATCAGCGTCTCGTCGGTCAGAGCCGCGATCGCGGTGGAGGCCATCACCTTGGCGACATGCACCATGCCCTTATGCGCCGCCGGCGACTTGCCCTGCGCCGTGAGCTGCCAGGAATGGCCCGGCGTGCCGACGGCATAGGTCGCACCGCGCGCCTGCACCGTGGGAACTTTCCACGAGACATCGCCGACATCGGTCGAGCCCTTGGAATCATCGCCCTGCGCGTCGAGCGGCACGATGAAATCCGCCAGCACCGCACCGGTATCCTTCATGCCGATACGCTTCCAGGGGGCGGCGATATCCTCGGGCTTCAGCGTCGCACGGATCTTCTCGGCATAGGCGCGGTCCGCCTCGTCGAAATCGGGCGGGCCGAGGCGCACCATCGCGTCATACATCGCCCGCTCCAGCGGCGCGTTGCCCAACAGGTTGGACACCGCCGAGACGACCTTGGCCGTCACCTTGGTCTCGGTCATCAGCGCCGCACCCTCGGCGACCTTCTTCACCCGCTCGACCAGCGACCACAGCGTCGGCAGGTCGTCGGCGCGGATCAGGTGGCGCACCGTCGCCTTCGCCTGCACGACGTTGGGCGCGATGCCGCCGGCATCGAGATACGCATAGTGCATCCGCGCGGTGGAGGGGACATGCTCGCGCAGATAGTTCACGCCGACGCTCATCAGCTCCACCGCGTCGAGCGCCGAACGCCCGAGATGCGGGCTCGCCGCGGCGTGGCTCGCGCGACCCTCGAACGTAAAGTCGATGCGCGTGTTGGCCAGCGACTTCGCGTCGTTGACGCTGGCGAAAGCGGAGGGATGCCAGGAAATCGCGATATCCACATCGTCAAAGGCGCCGTCGCGGGCCATGAATCCCTTGGCCGCACCGCCCTCCTCGGCCGGGCAGCCGTAATAGCGCACGCGCCCCTTCACGCCGTTTTCCGCCAGCCAGTCCTTCACCGCCGCGGCGGCGAGCAGTGCGCCGGTGCCCAGCAGATTATGGCCGCAGCCATGGCCCATGCCGTCGCCCGGCAGCGGCTTGTGCTCGGCGATGCCCGCCTCCTGCGAAAGCCCCGGCAGCGCATCGTATTCTCCAAGGATGGCGATCACCGGCCCGCCTTCGCCCGCCTCGCCGGTGATCGCGGTCGGAATGCCGGCGATGTCGCGGGTGACGCGGAACCCTTCGGCCGCCAGCATCGCCGCGTGTTCCTCGACGCTGCTGTATTCGTCATAGGCGATCTCGGGCTTGTCCCAGATGCGGTCGCTCATCGCGCTATAGCGCTCGCGGCGCTCGTCCACATGGTTCCAGACCGGATCGCTGTTGCGCATCAGAATTCCCCTCTTGCTGCTGACGGGGCGCAGCCTAGTCCATTTTCCGCCTCTGGGTAGGGGGCGCGGCGGCTCCCATCACGGGGCCGCGTTGCGCAACATGCAGGCCGGGCGAGGGGGTTATGCCGCCTTCGCCTCGCGCCGGCGGCGATGCAGGATGAACTCCGTGTAGCCGTTGGGCTGCGAGGCGCCCTCGAACACCAGCTCGCACGCGGCGCGGAACGCGACCCCGTCGAAGCCCGGCGCCATCGCCCGATAAGCGGGGTCGGCGGCGTTCTGGCGGTCCACCACCTCGGCCATGCGCCGCAGCGTCGCCATCACCTGCTCTCGCGTGGCGATGCCGTGGCGCAGCCAATTGGCGATGTGCTGGCTCGAAATGCGCAGCGTCGCGCGGTCCTCCATCAGGCCGACATCGTCGATATCCGGCACCTTGGAGCAGCCGATGCCCTGGTCGATCCAGCGCACCACATAGCCGAGGATGCCCTGGGCGTTGTTGTCGAGTTCGCGCTGCACGTCCTCGGGCGACCAGTTGGCCCGGTCCACCACCGGCAGCGTCAGCAGGTCCGCGAGCCGCGCCTTCTCGCGCCCGGCGATGGCGTGCTGGCGCGCCGCCACGTCCACATCGAGGTAATGCAGCGCATGCAGCGTTGCCGCGGTGGGCGAGGGCACCCAGGCGGTGTTGGCGCCCGCCTCGGGATGCGCGCGCTTCTGCGCCAGCATCTCGGCCATGCGGTCGGGCATCGCCCACATGCCCTTGCCGATCTGCGCGTGCCCGGCGAGCCCGCAGGCCAGTCCGACATCGACGTTGTTGTTCTCATAGGCGCCGATCCAGGCGGCCTTGCGCATGTCGCCCTTGCGCACCATCGGGCCGGCGAGCATGTCGGTGTGGATCTCATCGCCGGTGCGGTCGAGGAAGCCGGTGTTGATGAACGCCACGCGCTCCGCCGCCGCCGCGATGCAGGCGGCGAGGTTGGCCGAGGTCCGCCGCTCCTCGTCCATGATGCCCATCTTCAGCGTCAGGCGGGGCAGGCGCAGCATGTCCTCGACCGCCGCGAACAGGTCGGTGGCGAAGGCGACCTCCTCCGGGCCGTGCATCTTCGGCTTGACGATATAGACCGAGCCCGCGCGGCTGTTGCGGAACCGGCCGCGCCCCTGCAAATCCGCCATGGCGCAGAGCGAGGTGACCGCGGCATCGAGGATCGTTTCGGGGATTTCACGACCCTCGGCATCGAGCACCGCATCCGTCATCATGTGGTGGCCGACATTGCGCACCAGCATCAGGCTGCGCCCGGGCAGCGTGAGCGTGGCGCCGCCGGGTGCCGCATAGACGCGGTCCGGGTTGAGCGTGCGTTGCAGCGTGCGCCCGCCCTTGTCGAAGCTGGCCGACAGCGTGCCGAGCATCAGCCCGAGCCAGGCGCGATAGACCTCGACCTTGTCCGCCGCGTCCACCGCGGCGACGCTGTCCTCGCAATCCATGATCGTGGTGAGGGCGGATTCGAGAACGATGTCCGCAAGACCGGCCTGGTCCTCCCGCCCGATCGGGTGGTTGCGGTCCAGCACCAGTTCGAGGTGCAGCCCGTGATGCACCAGCAGGATCGCCGCCGGCGATGCCGCCTCGCCGCGCCAGCCCGCCAGTGCCGCCGCGTCGCGCAGACCGGTGCTGCCCGAACCGATCCTGGCCACCAGCCGGTCGCCCTCGATCGTGTAGGCGCTGACCTCGGCATGGCTCGCGCCGGCGAGCGGCACGGCCTGGTCGAGCATCGCCCTCGCACGGGCGATGACGCGCTCGCCGCGCCGCTTGTTGAAGCCGCCGCCGCGCGCCGCCCCGTCATCCTCGGGGATCGCGTCGGTGCCGTAGAGCGCATCGTAAAGACTGCCCCAGCGGGCGTTACCGGCGTTGAGCGCGTAGCGGGGGTTGTTCACCGGTACCACCAGCTGTGGCCCGGCGATGCGCGCGATCTCCGGGTCCACGCCGGCGGTGCGCACCGCGACCTGCGCCGGCGACGGCACGAGATAGCCGATCTCGCCCAGGAACGACCGATACGCCTCGGCATCAAACGCCGAGAGCGGGTGCGCGGCATGCCAGGCATCGATGCGTGCCTGCAACGCATCGCGCCGCGCGAGCAGGGCGGCGTTGCGCGGCGCGAACACGGCGAGGATGCGCGCGAACGAGGCCCAGAAGCCCGCGGCATCGAGCCCGCTCCCCGTCAACGCCTCCGCCTCGACGAAGCGGCAAAGCTCCGCCGCCACAAACAGTCCCGCGCGACCCTCGTATGCCATGCCCGTTCCCATCCGCGTTTGCAGTCTGAGGTTCTGCGCAAACCGGCGAGGCCTGTCGAGACCTATTGACGACCCCTTGGGAATACTCATTCAACGATGAGGGCTGCCAATGAGTTCGCGATTCCCGGCCGGCTCATCGACCCAGAGCGAGCAGGGGCGGTTACGGCGTCAGCCCGCGCTCCCGGCACCATTCCACATACAGTGCCTTGGTCGCCTCGTTCGGCGGATAGGTCCCCGGCAGCGGCGCGCCGCCGGCGATGCGTTCGGCGAGGAACGTCTCCATGTGCTCCTGCCCCGCGGCGTCGGCGGCAACCTGGTCGGCGAGGTGCGCCGGCAGCACCACCACCCCGTCCGTGTCGCCCACCAGAATATCGCCGGGATAGACCGCGACCCCGCCGCAGGCGATCGGCTGGTTGATCGCAACCGCATGGTGCATCACCAGGTTGAGCGGCGCCGAGGGGCCGGCGCAGAACACCGGCATCGGCAGTTCCGCGATCGCCGCCGCATCCCGCATCCCGCCATCCGAGACCATGCCCGCGACGCCGCGCTTCCATAGCCGCGTCATCAGGATCTGGCCGCCCGAGGCGACGCGCGTCTCGCCGCGGCAGTCCATCACCAGCACGCAGCCCGCCGGCGCCGTCTCCACCGCCTTGCGCTGCGGGTGCTCGGGGTCGGCAAACCCCTCCAGCACGTCGAGGTCCTCGCGCGCGGGGATATAGCGCAGGGTCATCGCCGGGCCGACCATCGCCTCGCCATAGCGGCCGAGCGGGCGCACGCCCTGGATGAAGACGTTACGGAAACCGCGCTTGAACATCTGCGTCGTCAGCGTCGCGGTGCTGGCGCGCTTCAGCCGGGCCAGCGTCTCGGGGTTCATCGTTGCGGTCATGCGGGTCGTTTCTCCGTTGGCCGCCCTGGCAGCGGGCGGGCTTGCTGGGTTGCGGGGCCGATCCCCGGTGTCATGTCGAACCACGCGGCAGGATGCGGAACGGCACGCGCACGCCGGGGCCCGCGGCGGCACCGGCGAGCCGTGCCAGCAGCAGCTCCGCCGCCTGCCGCCCGATCGTGGTGCCATCGACGCTCACCGTGGTGATGGCCGGTTCCGCCGCGCGCCCGGCATCGAAATCGCCAAAGCCGCAGATCGCCAGCGCCTCGGGCACCGCGATGCCCAGCGTGCGCGCCTCGGTCAGCGCGCCGAGCGCCACCAGGTCGGAGCTGCAGAACAGCGCCGTGCGGCCGCCGAGCTGCGGCGCGATCTCGCGCAGCGCCTGGCGCCCCTCGGTGATGCTGGACGGCGCGGGCAGCCGGCGCGTCTCGATCGTCTCCCCGCCGCTTTCCGCCGCCATGCGCAGAAATCCGCTGCCGCGCGCCTCGGCCCGTGGGTCGGAGGCGGCGAGGGTGGCAAAACGGGTATGCCCGGCGGCGAGGAAGAAGCGGGCGACCTCGCGCCCGACCTCCTCGTGGTCGAAGCCCACCATGCTGTCGAAGGCGGGGCCGATATCCCAGATCTCCACCACCGGGATGCCGGCGGCGGCGAGCATGCGCCGCGCCGCCTGGCCGCGCCGCGCGCCGGTCAGCAGCAGCGCGTCCGGCCGGCGCGACAGCACCGCCGGCAGCATCGCCGCCTCGGCATCGGCGCGATAGCCGGTGAGCGAGAGCATGACGTGATAGCCGGCCTGCGCCAGCGTGTCGGTAAAGCCCTGGATCGGCGCGTTGAAGATCGGCGAGGCGATGGTCGGCACCATCGCCGCCACCATGCGCGAGCGCCGGCTCGACAGCCCGCCCGCCAGCAGGTTCGGCATATAGCCCAGCGCCTTGATCGCGGCGCGCACCTTCCGCGCGGTCTCGGGCGCCACCCGGTCGGGCTCGTTGAGCACGCGCGAGACGGTCATCGGCGCCACCCCGGCGCTGCGCGCCACGTCGGTGATGCGAACCGTCACCCCGCCGCGCCGGCCGCGGCCGGCATTTCTCGTCAAACCCGTCATCCGACCACTTTGCACGATGCGCGGGCGTCACGTCACGTCCCACCGGAGGCGGAACGGGCCGCTAGACCGTGCCGCCAGCGGCGAAGCGCACCGCATCCTCGGCGGCGAGGATCAGGGCGCGCGCCTTCTGGCGGGTTTCCTGCTCCTCGGCGTCCGGGTCGCTGTCGGCCACCACGCCGGCGCCGGCCTGGACATACATCATGCCGTCCTTCACCACCGCGGTGCGCAGGCCGATGCAGGTGTCCATCGAGCCGTCGGCGGCGAAATAGCCGACACTGCCGGCATAGATGCCGCGGCGCACCGGCTCCAGCTCCTCGATGATCTGCATCGCCCGAACCTTGGGCGCGCCGGTCAGCGTGCCGGCGGGGAAGCCGGCGATCAGCGCGTCGAGCGCGTCGAGCTCCGGGCGCAGCTTGCCCTGCACCTCGGACATGATGTGCATGACGTGGGAGAACCGCTCGATGGCGAAGCTCTCGGTCACCTTCACGCTGCCGATCTCGGCGACGCGCCCGACATCGTTGCGCCCGAGGTCGAGCAGCATCAGGTGCTCGGCGCGCTCCTTGGGGTCGTCGAGCAGCTCGCGGGCCAGCGCTTCGTCCTCCTCGTGCGTCGCACCGCGCTTGCGGGTCCCGGCGAGCGGGCGGATGGTGACCGTGCCGTTGCGCAGCCGCACCAGGATCTCCGGGCTCGACCCCGCGACGCTGAAGCCGCCGAAATCGAGAAAGAACAGGAACGGCGCCGGGTTGATCCGCCGCAGCGAGCGATAGAGCGCGAAGGGCGGCAGTGCGAACGGCACGGAAAACCGCTGGCTCGGCACCACCTGGAACGCGTCGCCGGCGGCGATGTATTCCTTGGCCCGCAGCACCGCCGCCTTGAAGCTTTCGCGGGTGAAGTTCGAGCCGGGTTCGGCGAGCGCCGGCAGCGCGACCGGGGGCGCTGCCATCGGCAACGGCCGCGCCAGCGCCGCCTCGGCCTCGCTGAGGCGTGCCTGTGCCGCCTCCCAGGCCGCGGCGGCCGAGACACCGTCACGCGGATAGCTCGGCGCGGCGAGCGTCAGCAGGTCGGACACATTGTCGAAGATCGCATAGAGCGTCGGGCGCGCGAGCTGCGCTTCCGGCAGGCCCAGCGGGTCCGCGTTGCGCGCGCCGATCGGCTCCATCTGGCGGACCATGTCATAGCCGAGATAGCCAACCAGGCCGCCGCACATCGGTGGCACGCCGGCGGGCACATCGAGCCGGCTTTCGCTGATCAGCGCGCGCAGACTGTCGAGCGGCTTCGTGGCCTCGGGCACGAACGCGAAGGGGGCGGCCTGGGCGTTGCGGTTGATCTCGGCCACGCCGCCGCGGCACCGCCAGATCAGGTCGGGGTCGAGCCCGATGATGGAATAGCGGCCGCGCGCCGCACCGCCCTCGACGCTTTCGAGCAGGATGGTGTTGGGCTTGCCGTGCGCGAGCTTGAGAAACGCGCCCACCGGCGTGTCGAGGTCGGCCACCAGCCGGCGCGTCAGCACCGCGCCCTTACCCGACTCATACCCTTCGCGGAACGAAGCGAAGCCGGGGGCAGGGGTGGCGTTCATGGTCCGCTCCCGGAGACCGCCGCGAGCTGCGTCTGGTTGATCACCGGCCGGCCGCGGTCGCGCAGCGCCTTGGTCACCAGATCCTCGAGGTCGGTATCCATCGTCGCCGCGATCGCCTGGCGCAGCTTCGCGATGGTGGCCGGGTGCTTCTTCGGGTCCGGATCGTGGATCGAAACGAGCTGCGCCACGACGAACCCGTCCGGCGTCGCGGCCATCGTCGCATGACCCTGCCGGGTCGCGAAGAGCGGGTTCAGCAGCGTCGGCGGAAATCCCGCGGCGCTGGCCAGGCGCGTCACCGCCGGCAACCGCGTGACGGCAAGGCCGGCCTTGGCGGCGGCGTCCGAGATCGTCGCCCCGGCATTGACCGCGGTCAGGATGCCGGCGGCGATCGTTTCGGCGGCGTGGCGGCGCTGGTTGGCCCGCCAGTCGGCGGCGACCTGCTTCGCCACCATGGGAAACGGCTTCTCATGCGCGGGGATGATGCTGCGCACCTCCAGCGCATAGTACCCGTTGGAGGAGCCATCGGCCGCCTGTGGCGCCTCGATCAGGCGCGGCAGGTCCCCCTGCTTGGCATGGAACGCCTCGGCGATCAGCGCCTGGCGCAGGGCCGCGTCGCCGGGGATCGGCGCCATGGTGCCGGCCGGCGTCATGCCCTGTGCATCCAGCGTGCCCTCGACCGCCGCGAGGCCAAGATTGCCGGGCAGCGAGGCCAGTGCCGCACCGCCCGCCAGCAGGTCGTCGATCTTGCCGGCGCGCGTGTCCATGACGTTCGCCGCCTTACTCGCGATCAGTTGCTGTTTGATCGTGTCATGCATCTGCGCCAGCGTCGGCTTCACCGCATGGGTGATCTTCGTGACCTTGAACACGACGCTGCCGGCCGCACCCGTGACGGGGCCGGTCACCGTGCCGAGCCCGGCCGCGAAGGCGGCCTTGGCCAGCGCCGGGTCCGGGAAGGCGCCGACCGCGGCGTTGGTGAGGCTGAGCGCCGTCGCGCCGTCGGTCTTGGCCAGCGCCTGCGCCGCGGCCCAGTTCGCGCCCGCCTGCCACGCCTGCGCGATCGCTTTGGCCTTGGCGGCGTCCGGCGCGGTCACGATCTCGACACTGCGCTTGGCAGATTGCGTGAGCGAAGGTGCCTCGCGCTTGAACTCCGCCGCGATCTCGGCCTCGGTGATCTTGAACTGCGCGGCAAGGGTCTGCGGCGAGAGCACCACGGCGCGGATGCGGCGATATTCCGGCGCGCGATAATCGGCGGGATGGTTGGCATACCACCGCGCGAGGTTGCGCGCGGTCGGCCGCGGCGGTGCTGGCTGTGCCGCGGCCAGCACCGTCACCGCGTCGGCCACGCGCGCCTCGCCGCGATAGCGATAGATGACGTCGGTGAGCGTGTTGGGGCTCACGATGCCGGCGCGCAGCGCGCCGAAATACTGCGTGCGCGCAAGCTGCCCGCGCATCAGGTCGAGAAACTGCGGCTGGCTCATATTGTTCCGGCTCAGCACCGACTGGAACGTCGCGGGGTCGAACTGGCCGGATGGGCCGTGAAACGCCGGCATCGCCCAGATCGTCTGCTGCAACGCCACGCGTGGCACCAGCACGCCGAGATGGCTGATCGCGGTATCGACGGCGGTCGAGGTGATCAGCTGGCTGACCACCTGGGCGGCGAGGGCACGGCGCAGCGCCGGCGTCGGCAACTGGCCCGAGGGCATCGTGCTCTCGATGCGCTGCAATTGCTGCTGATAGACCTGGACTGCCTGCGCCAGCGTGATGTGCTGGCCGGCGACGCGCGCCACGGGCGGGATGCCGCCAGTGAGATTGATGCGCGCGGCCACCCCCCAGAACACGAAGGCGGCGACCAGCGCCAGGAAGAACAGGCGCACGGGCCAGGTATCGAGCGAGCGGCGCAGGGCAGCGAGCATGCTTGGCTTTCAGGCTTTATGGCTTCGGGGGCTGGCTTCGGGGGCTGGCTTCGGGGGCAGGCTAGGGCAGCGCACCATAGGCAGGCGGCGCCGGCAATGCCATACCGCGACGATGATCGGAAATCCGGTCGCAGCGGGAGGGTCGCGGATGCGCCGGATGATCGCCGGAAACTGGAAGATGAACCTGCTGGCCGCGGAGGCGGCAGCCCTTGCCGCCGTCGTGCGCCGCCGCGCCGACCCGCGCGCCTGCGACCTGCTGGTCTGCCCGCCGGCGACCGTCATCGCCGCGGTGGCGGTTATCCTGGCCGGTTCCGCCTGCCAGGTCGGCGGCCAGGATTGCCACGCCGAGGCCGCCGGTGCCCACACCGGCGACATCGCCGCCGCGATGCTGCGCGACGCGGGGGCGAGCCATGTCATCCTCGGCCACTCGGAGCGGCGGGCGGATCACGGCGAGACCGACGCCGTGGTGCGGGCCAAGGTGCAGGCGGCGCGGCGTGCCGGGCTGATCCCCATCCTCTGCGTCGGCGAGACGCTGGCCGAGCGCGAGGCCGGCCGGGCGGAGACGGTGGTTGCCGCCCAGCTCGCCGGCAGCCTGCCCGAAGGCTTCGGCGAGGCGGGCGAGCGGGCCGGCCTCGTGGCCTACGAGCCGGTCTGGGCGATCGGCACCGGCCGCACGCCGGGCGAGGCCGACATTGCAGCCATGCATGCCGCCATCCGCCGGCATGTCGGCCCCGGCATCCGCATCCTCTATGGCGGCTCGGTGAAGCCCGGCAACGCGGCCGCGGTGCTAGCCCTGCCCGAGGTCGGCGGCGCGCTGGTCGGCGGTGCGAGCCTGAACGCGGATGATTTCCTGGCCATCGCCGCCGCCTGCCCCGGCTGAGCCCCGCCGCCAGCCCGAGATCCCCCATGGCGCCACGCCGCGGCATGGGTTGATCTTGGCCGCCCAACCGCTACAAGCCCGCAACCTTTCTCCTCGCGCCGGGATCCATGGCCCTCGTTATCCTGATCATCCATCTCTTCGTGACCATCGCGCTGATCGGCGTGGTGCTGATCCAGCGCAGCGAGGGCGGCGGGCTCGGCATCGGCTCGTCCCAGGGCATGGGCGCCTTCATGGGCGGGCGCGGCACCGCCAACCTGCTCACCCGCACCACCGCGGTGCTGGCCGCCATCTTCTTCGCGCTGTCGCTGCTTCTCGCCATGATCGGCCACAGCAGCTCGGGTGGCGGGTTGCTGTCGCCACCGCCGGCC
>JAJXXT010000125.1 GCA_021780935.1 Pseudomonadota bacterium | reverse complement strand
AGCCATCCTGCAGGCGCTGGGAATGGAGATGGCCGACCTGTTCCCCATACGGATCAAGGACACCACGCCCGAAGGCCGACGAGCGGCGAGGGAAGCGTTCAAGCGCAGCTCCTGGGCGGCGGCGCCCGATCCTGCCTCGGCCGTCGCGGCGCGCATCAGCTCGGCGATGCGCGCGCGCAGCGCGGCGAGCTCGGCGCCGAGCGGCTGGCGGTCGAATTCCGCCGTCGCCATCAGGTAGCCCGCGGTCGCTTCCTGCAGCCGGCGCATCGCCGACAGCGCGCCGAGCCGTACCCCGACCGGCGCGGCCGCGGCGTCGATCGCCTCGCATGTCGTTTCGAGATCGAACAGCTCTCCCGCGGCCCAGGCGGCGCGCGCGACGCGCACCGGCCCGGCCTCGGCGGCGAGCCGGGCGAGGGCGACGAGGCCGAGACGGTTGACGACGGCATTGGCGAGCGCGGTGGCGATCAGCTCCCGGCGCAGACGATGGCGCTCGAGCAGGGGGGCGAAGCGGCGGCGCAGCTCGGCGGGGAAGTAGGCGAGCAGCGTCGGCTCGAAGGCCGGATCGTCGGGAAGGTCGCTGGCGAGGACCGCCTCTTCCAACCACAATTTGGCAACCGGCAGCACGGTCGCGATCTCCGGGCGCAGCAGGGTCTCGCCGGTGTTCATGCGCGCGCGCAGGCTCGCCGTGTCGGCGAGGCCGGCGACGGCGCGGTCGAGCACGCCGTCGGCCTCCAGCGCCGCGATCAGGGCGAGGTGCGAGGGGCTGAGCTTTTCCTGTTCCTCGAGCGAAACGGCGAGAAATTGCAGATGGTTATCGCGCAGCACGTGCTCGGCGACGTCGTCGGTCATCGCCACCAGCAGCTCGTCGCGCTGATGGCGGGTGAGCACGCCGGCCCGCTCGGCGTCGGCGAGCGTGATCTTGATGTTGACCTCGTGGTCGGAGGTCGAGACGCCGGCCGAATTGTCGAGCGCGTCGGTGTCGATGCGCCCGCCGCCGCCGCCGGCACCCTGGCGTGCGTAGTCGATGCGCCCGGCCTGGGTCAGGGCGAGGTTGGCCCCCTCGCCGATCACCCGCGCGCGGACCTGCGCGCCGTTGATCCGCAGTGCGTCGTTGGCGCGGTCGCCGGCATCGGCCTGGCTTTCCGACGCCCCCTTCACATAGGTGCCGATGCCGCCGAAATAGAGCAGGTCGACCGGGGCGCGCAGGATCGCCTGCATGACCGCGGCGGGCTCGGCCTGGCCGGCGGCGATGCCGAGCAGCTCGCCGGCGCGCGGCGAGACGGCGATGCGCTTCTCGTTGCGCGAATAGACGCCGCCGCCGGCGCTGATGCGGCTGCGGTCGTAGTCGTCCCAGGAGGACCGCGGCAGCGCGAACAGCCGCGCCCGTTCCGCATACGAAACCTCAGGATCGGGATCGGGGTCGATGAAGATATGGCGGTGGTCGAAGGCAGCGACCAGGCGGGTCTGGCGGCTGATCAGCAGGCCGTTGCCGAACACGTCGCCGCTCATGTCGCCGACGCCGACACAGGTGAAGGGGTCGGCCTGGATGTCGAGGCCGAGAGCGGCGAAATGCCGCGCGATCATCACCCAGGCGCCGCGCGCGGTGATGGCCATCTCCTTGTGGTCGTAGCCGTGGCTGCCGCCGGAGGCGAAGGCGTCGCCGATCCAGAAATCGCGCTCCTCGGCGATGGCGTTGGCGATGTCGCTGAAGGTCGCGGTGCCCTTGTCGGCGGCGACGACGACGTAGGGATCGTCGCCGTCGCGGCGCACGATGTCCGCCGGCGTCACGATGCGGCCGGACACGACGTTGTCGGCGAGGTCGAGGATGGCGTTGACGAGGATGCGGTAGCAGGCGATGCCCTCGGCCATGAACGCCTCGCGGTCGGACGCCGCGGGCGGCTGCTTCAGCACGAAGCCGCCCTTGGCGCCGGTCGGAACGATCACCACGTTCTTGAAACGTTGCGCCTTCATCAGGCTGAGGATCTCGGTCCGGAAATCCTCGCGCCGGTCGGACCAGCGGATACCGCCGCGCGCCACCGGGCCGGCGCGCAGATGGCAGCCCTCCATGCGCGGGGAATGGACGAAGATCTCGCGCCAGGGGCGCGGCAGCGGCATGTCGCCGGCTTCAGCACTCGCGATCTTCAGGGCGAGATACGGCTTGCCCTCGTAGTAGTTGGTGCGCACGACCGCGCGCAGCACGCTCATCAGCCGGTTGAGGATGCGGTCCTCGTCGGGGTTGGCGACGGCGTCGAGGCAGGCGGCCCAGCGCGCATCGAGGCTCGCCGCGTCGGCGCCCGGCGCGGCCCCCGGCGCGCGCCCTTGGGAGGTGGGCGCGAAGGCCGCGTGGAAGACGTCGATGAGCACGCGCGCGGCCGGCGCGTGCGCCGCCAGCGCCGCCTCGACGCTCTCCTGGCTGAAGCCGAAGCCGACCTGCTTGAGCCAGCGGTAGAGGCCGCGCAGCAGCCAGCATTCGCGCCAGTCGAGCCCGGCGAGCAGAACCAGGCGGTTGAAGCCGTCGGCCTCGGCCCGACCGTCGAGCAGCGCATCGAGAGCCGCGAGCAGGCCGGGGAAAGCGGTCTCGTCGACCGGCTGCTGCGTCTGCACGATGAAGCCGTGCAGCACGACGCGCGGCGCGCCGGCGGCGGGCTCGAGATGGTGCGGCACTTCCTCGATCGCGCGCAGGCCGATGCTCTGCAGCAGCGGCAGGGCATCGACCAGCGGCAGCGGCCCGCCGGGCTGCACCAGGCGCAGCACCAGACGATCCGCAGCCGAACCGAACGGGCGGTCGAGCCGGGTCGCGGCGCGGCCATTGGCGACGGCGCGCTCGGCCAGCAGCAGGTCGGCGACCGCCTGCCCGGCACTCGCGGTGTCGCGATAGGCGGCGGGGAAGGCATCGGCCCAGCGCGCGAGCAGACGGGTCGCCTGCGCTTCGCCCAGCGCCTGGGTCAGGGCCTCGCCGAGCCGGTCGCGGAAGTCGCGCGCGGCCTGGGCAATGGCGACCTCGAGCAGCTCGACATCGACCACCGGCACGCTGCCCGGCGTGGTGCTGACGACGTAGTTCACGCGCGCCAGCGGCTCGTCGCCGAGCGCGATGTAGGAGGCGGCGAGATGGCCGGCATAGGCGCGCGCGAGCATGCCGCCGACGCGCTCGCGCAGCGCGGTGTCGAAGGTGTCGCGCGGCAGCCAGGCGATCGCCGAGACGAAGCGGCCGAACGGATCCTGGCGCACCACCAGTGCCGAGCGCGGGCGCAGGCGCAGGTCGAGGGCGCAGCGCGCGCCGGCGAGGATCGCCTCCTCCGGCGCCTGCAGCAGCTCGTCGCGCGGCCAGGTGTCGAGCACGTGCCGCAGGGCGCGCCCGTCATGGCTCTCGGGATCGACGCCGGCATTGGCGAGGATGGTGTTCACCTTCTGCGCCAGCAGCGGGATCGAGCGCGGGTTGCGGGTGTAGGCGGTGGCGGCGAACAGCCCGTAGAACAGGCGGAAGGCGGCGACGTTGCCGGCGGCGTCAAAGATGCGCGTGATCACCACGTCGCCGTGCTGCGGGCGGTGCACAGTGGAACGCAGATTGGCCTTGGCCATACTGAGCGGCGAGGGCGCGAGGAGGATCGCGCGGATGCCCGGCGGAATCGCCTCGCGGTCGTGCAGCGTGTCGAACACGACGATCGCGGGGTTGCGCAGCAGGCCGAGGTTTTCCTCGACCACCGCGGCGAGGATGCCGTCGCCGCCGATGCCGAGGCGTCGATGCCCGAGCAGAACGAAATTATCGTCGGTGAGCCAGCGCAGGAACTCCCGCGCCGGCGCGACCTCGGCGCCGAGCGGCGCGGCGGCGACCTCGGCCTCCGCCCGGCGCAGCAGGGCGAGCATGGCGGCGTGGTCCTCGGTGGCGGCGCGGACATCGGCCAGCGCCGCGCGCAACGCCGCCTCGAGGGCGGCCCATTCGTCGCCCTCCTCGCGCGCGGTGTAGCCGACGCCGGTGCACTCGATGCGCATCAGGCTCTCGCGCACCACGGCGCAGCCGGCAGGCATCGACGCCTCCTGGCCGATGCCGTGCAGATGGCCGGCGGCGTCGCGGCACATCGGCATGATCGGGTGCAGCAGCTTGCGCACCACGCGCCCGGACTTGGTGAGGACGGCAAGCGCGCTGTCGACGAGGAACGGCATGTCGTCGGTGACGATCTCGACCACGGCATGCGGGCCGCTGCCGCTGCCGGGGGGGATGACGCGCAGCCGCGCCGCGCCTGGCTGGCGATCCTGGGCGAGCGACCAGAGGCTGGCGGTGGCGGTGGCGATGATGTCCGGTGTCTCACCGGCCAGCTCCGCCGTGGAGAGCCCGGCGTAGAGGGAGGCGAGCAGCCGCCCCGCGTCCGGCGGCACCGCGGGGGCGAGCTGGCGCAGCGTCTGGGTCGCGGCGCGCAGCAACTCGGCGCGGGCGCTGTCCTGCGGTGGCGTCGTGGGGTCGGGCATCATGGCCTCCGGATCAGCCGAGGATCGGCCGGCACACCATCGCGCAGGCGGCATCGTTGGCCAATCCCCCCCGGGGTGGCGGGCGGCAGCGCCCGGGCGCGGCGCCGCGGGTGAAGGAGCGGGGGGGCGACCTCGTCAGCGACGCTGGCGACGACGAGGATGCGCTTGACCGCGGTGCGGCGCTGGCCCGAGTTGCGCGTGGCGCCGGCGACGGCGAGGTCCGCGGCGCGCGCGAGATCGGCGTCCTCCATGACGATCAGCGGATCGTTGCCGCCCGGCTCGAGGATCACCCGCCTGTAGCCGGCGGTAGTGGCGATGGCGGGGGCGAGCTTGTCGCTCACGATGTTGCGCGGCTGATTGAACGGGGTGATGGCGCGGGTCACGCCGAGCAGCGGTGCGCGCGTGGTGCCGATGCGCCGCTGCCGGCCCATCGCGCTGATGTCGCAGGCGTAGGCTTCGCCGTCATCGAGGGTGGTGAGCCGGGCAGCAAAGGATATTGACCTTGCGGGCCCGGCCTGCCTCGTAGAGCGAGTCCTTCCAGCAGGGGCCGCCTGCGGCGGTGACGCGGCGGACGAATTCCTCCTTGCGATCACGCAACGTCATCGCGGTGCGCCGCGGGATCTGCTGGCGCTCGTGGCGGCTGAACCGGGGCCGGAAGGCGCGCGCGGCGGCATGCCAGTGGCCATCGCGATGCCTCACTGCGCCAGGTTGAGGGCGACGTCGAAGATGTCGAAGTTGCGCAGGCTGCGCCCGGGCGGCGGCGCGAACCGGCGGTTGACGATCATCGGCACGGTCTGCTCGCTGAGCCCGCCATGCGAGCGCAGCGGGCCGGAGAGCGCCGAGAGGTCGTGGCGGCTGGCGGTGCTGCCGAGCACCCCGCTGCGCGCCGCGACGACGACGACATCGCCGATGCGGTCGGGCGGGAGGTCGAAGCGCAGGCACGCCTCCGCGCGGTCGATGGCGAGTTCGACGCCGGCGGTGGCGTCGAGGGCGGCGAGCAGCGGAGCCGGGTCCGTGCCCTCGGGCAGGTAGACGGTGGCGAAGCCGCCGAGCGCGCCGTGATGAGCGACGTAGGGATCGGTGATCGGCAGGATGACGCGGGCGCGCGCGGCACCCAGGCGCGCGTCGAACCAGTCCTGCAGGTAAAGAACGTCGGGGGTGCCATCGGCGCGCGACTTGGCGTTCATGCCGTGGTCCGCGGTCAGCGCGAGCACCGCGCCGGCCTGGTCGAGCAGGCCGACATAGCGGTCCATCATCGCGTAGAACGCGTTGGCCATCTCCGAGCCGGGGGCGGCAGCGTGCTGCACGTAGTCGGTGGTGGAGAGATACATCAGATCGGGGCGGTAACGTTTCAGGATCGCCACGCCGGCGGCGAGGACGAACTCGGAGAGGCCGGCGGAATAGACGTCGGGAACCGGCATCGCAACGAAATCCGGCACGGCGTCGATGCCGTTCGCCCCGCGCGTCGCGCGGTCCGCCTTCTCGGCGGAGAAGGCAATGGCGCGGCCCTGGCTCATGTCGAGCCCGTCGGCGAGCAGGGTGAGCAGCTTGTCCTTGGCGGTGACGACGCCAACCGTGGCGCCGGCACGATGGAACGCGGACAGAATGGTCGGCGCGCGCAGGAAGCGGGCATCGTTCATCATCACTTCCTGGCCGGTCCCGGCGTCGTAGAAATAATTGCCGGCGATGCCGTGGACGGCAGGCGGCGCGCCGGTGACGATCGAGATGTTGTTGGGATTGGTGAAGCTCGGGATCACCGAGAGCGCGCGCAGGTTGGCGCCGCCGCGCAGCAGGCGCGCGAAATTCGGCGCCAGGCCGCGGGCAATGGCGGACTCGATGTAGCCGGGCGCCGAGCCGTCGATGCAGACCACGACGGTCGGCACGCCAGGGAAGCGGTAGGCGCGGGCGTTGACGACGAGCTCGCGCGGTTTGCTTGCGGGGATGTTCATCGGCGCTCCGTTCAGGCAGCGAGGGGGGTGGCGACGTTCATCGCGGCCAGCACCTCGCGCACCGCACCGGGGGCGGCCTGCAGGTCGCTCGGAAAGAGGTGGCCGATGCAGCCGATGCGAAACGAGCCGGCGACCGTGAGCTTGCCGGGATAGATGACGAATCCGCGATCTCCGAGGCCGTCGCGGAGGCGGTGGAAGGCGATGCCGGGCGCGCGCGGCAGGCGGAAGGTGACGATGATCGGCGCCTGCAGCGCAGCGGCGCGCAGCGGTAGTGGCCGGTCTGCTGCGGGCCCGCCCACTGGTCGTGCGGGTCGGGCACGAGGGTGGTGGCGTTGCCGCGGGCGGCGGCGAGCGCCTCGTGGCGGCAGAGCGCGAAGCCGAGGCCCGGGACGCGCTCGATGCACGTGTTGGACGAGGCGGCGATGGCGGGGATCTTTCTGGCGCGGTGGCCACAGGCGCGGTCGATCAGCAGCAGCACCTCGCCACAGGTCGGGGCGAAATCGGTCAGCATCGCCTCGACCGCGCACCTGCCCGAGCCCTGCATCGGCACCGCGACGTGGCTCGCCGCCGCATGCACCACGCCCGGCAGCCACGCCAGCACCTCGCGGTTGATGGCGACGAAGGCGCCGTCGCGCGAGCCCCAGTCGTGCAGCATGGCCTCCTTCACCGTGCGCGAGTTGGTCAGCGGGCCGGGGGTCAGGAGGAGCGGATCGCCGGTGGCTGCGATGGCGTGTGCGGGGGCAGTGGGGTTGGACATGCGTGGCCCTGCAGACAATACATGAGGAGGCTAGCAGTGCCGCGCTGCCGTTTCTAATCGTATCACTTCATACTTCCTGTCGTCTGCGTCCATGGATCGCGAGCGGCGTCGGACAGCCGGCGCCGCTCGGGCCGGACCTGCACGCGGTGACGGCACGGCTGTTCGCCGCCGAGGCCGAGGCGCGGGCGCCGCGGCCCTGCTCGGCGGACATCTGCGCATCGCCGCCGACAGCGCGTCGCACGTGATGCCGGTCCTCGCGGACCTGAAGGCGCGGCACGCGGGCATCCCCTTCTCGCTGGCGATCGGCAACTCGTCGGACGCGGTCGATCGCGTCGTTGATCACCGCGCCGATGTCGCGGGGACGGTGCGCGGAGAGGGTCGCGCCAGGGCGCGCGGAGAGGGTCGCGCCAGGGCGCGCGGAGAGGGTCGCGCCAGGGCGCGCGGGGAACGTTACGCAGGCGCGCCGGGACGGCTGATCGCCGCGGCGGCCGCGCTCAGGCGAGCTGGAAGCCGTGGGCGAGCGGATCGCGGCTGTCGACGAAGATGGTGTTGTGGCCGATGACGCGCGCCCAGCCGGCGACGCTGGGCAGGATGGCCTGGCGGTCGCCGACCATGGCCAGGGATTCGACACGGCAGTGGAACAAGGTGCCGATGATGCTCTCGTGCACGAACTCCTCGCCGACGGCGAGCCGGCCGCGAGCGACGAGCTGCGCCATCCGCGCCGAGGAACCGGTGCCGCAGGGGGAGCGGTCGATCGCCTTCTCGCCATAGAAGACGGCGTTGCGGGCGCTGGCGCGCGCATCGCGCGGGCGGTCGCACCACATGACGTGGCTGACGCCGGCGATGCGCGCGTCGGCGGGATGAACCGGCGCCAGCCGCGCCTGGGCGGCGCGGCGGACCAGCGGGCTCAGGCGCACGATGTCGGCGGCCGACATGGCATCGAGCCCGGGCCAAGCCGGCTGCGGCTCGACGATGGCGTAATAATTGCCGCCATAGGCGAGGTCGATGGTGAGCTCGCCGAGGCCGGGAACCTCGAGCGCGACGTCCGCCGCGTGCAGGTAGCTGGCGACGTTGAACAGGCGCACCTGCTCGACATGCGGCCCCTGCTCGACATACTCGACGACGACGCGCCCGGCCGGGGCCTCGATGGCGAGGCGGCCCGGCTCGCGCGGCACCACGAGCCCGGCCTCGATCGCCGCGGTGACGGTGCCGATGGTGCCGTGGCCGCACATCGGCAGGCAGCCGCTCACCTCGATGTAGAGGACACCGATGTCGCAATCTTCGCGGCTCGGCGGATACAGGATCGATCCCGACATGACGTCGTGGCCGCGCGGCTCGAACATCAGGGCGCGGCGCACCCAGTCGTGGTCGCGCAGGAAGATCGCGCGCTTCTCGCTCATCGCCACGTTGGGCAGCGCCGGCGCGCCGCCGACGACGACGCGGACCGGATTGCCGCAGGTATGCGCATCGATGCAGAAGAAGGTGTGGCGGCTCATGGGCGGCTCCCGGCACGGCGCTGGAAACGGGCGATGGCATAGGGCGCGAGGTCGATGGGCGGCTCGCGGCGGGCCAAGAGGTCGGCGATCAGGCGGCCGGTCGTCGCCGCCTGGGTGAGGCCGAGATGGCCGTGGCCGAAGGCGTAGAAGACGTTGCGGTGGCGCACCGAGGGGCCGATCACGGGGAGGCTGTCGGGCGTCGCCGGGCGATGGCCCGCCCAGGCGACGCCGCCCTCGGTCCGGAGGCCGGGGAGGTAGATCCGGGCGAGCCGCGCCAGGGCCTGCGCGCGCCTGGGGTTGGCCGGGGCGTCGAGGCCGCCGAACTCCGCCGCGCCGCCGATGCGCAGGCCGATGCTGAGCGGGGTGGCGACGAATTTGCGCTCGGCGAAGATGACCTCGCGGCGCAGCACGACGCCGGGGTCGGCGACGGTGGTGTTGTAGCCGCGCTCGCTCTCGAGCAGCACGCGCTCGCCGAGACCGCGGGCGAGGCGGCCCGACCAGGCGCCGGCGGCGACGACGACGTTGCCGAAGCGCAGCGTCTCGCCGCCTTCCAGCGCGAGGCGGATATCGGCTTCGCCCTGCGGCGCGATCGCGACGACACGCCCGGCGCGGATCACGACGCCGGCGCGCAGGAGCCATTCGCGCAGGGCGTCGGTCAATCGTTTCGGATCGTTGACGTGGCACCATTGCGGGGTGAAGACGGCGCAGGCGACCGCCGGGCCGAGCGCCGGCTCGAGCGCGCGCGCCTCGGCGCCGCCGAGCTCCTCGGCGACGACGCCGTGGGCGCGCTTGAGCGACCATTCGGCCGCGTCGCGCCGGCGCGACGCCTCGCTCGCGTAGACGGTGAGCGCGCCGAGGCGGTGCAGCTCGCCCGTGAGGCCGGTCGCCGCCAGCAGCGCCAGCAGGTCGGCCTCGACGCCGGCGTTGAGCGCGGCGAGGGCGGCGGCGATGCGGGGCACCTCGCCGGCGCGGCCGGCGGCGAGGAAGGCGCGCAGCCACGGCAGCAGCCGCGGCGCGTAGGCCGGGCGGATCGCCAGCGGGCCGAGCGGATCGAGCAGCCAGCGCGGCACCTTCCAGACCAGGCCGGGAACCGAGGCGGGCACGATTTCGGTCGTGGCGATGCCGCCGGCGTTGCCGAAGGAGGCCTTGTCGCCCTCCGGCGCGGGGTCGAGGACCACGACGCGATGGCCGTCGCGGTGCAGGTGCCAGGCGGTGGCGAGGCCGACGATGCCGGCGCCGATCACCGCGACGCTTTGTTCTGCCAAGACGAACTCCGGTCGGGACGAACTCGGTTGGGACGAACTCGGTTGGGGCGCGACGCTGCCGGCGGACCTTGTGTCGCGTGCGGGCGTAGCGCAGCCTCCGGCGGGAGACAATCGCGCACCGGTGGCGGCCGCGCCGGCGCGACGCTGTTGCTCGCTGTGGTTCATGGATGGCACCGGCCCCGGCACGGCTATCGTCGCGGCGGTCGTGGAGGGGGCTTGGTTTCCGATCGGATCCTGCATCGCGCGCTGATCGCGCTTGCCGTCGTCGGGCTGGCGGCGGGACTGGTCGCGCACGCCACCGGGCGGGCCGGGCTCGCCGGGCTGCTGTGGACGCTGACGACGCTGCCGGTGGCGGCGGGGCTGCTGTTCGCCATCGTGCGCGACCTGCTCGCGGGGCGGCTCGGCGTCGATATCATCGCGCTGCTGTCGATGACCGGCGCGGTGCTGCTCGGCGAGCCGCTGGCGGGCGCGGTGGTGGCGCTGATGTATGCCGGCGGCAGCACGCTCGAGGACGTGGCGGTGGGGCGCGCGGAGCAGAACCTGCGCGCGCTCGCCGACCGGGCGCCGCGGCTGGCGCACCGCTATGGCGACGGCGCCATCGCCGATGTGCCGGTCGAGGCGGTGGCGGTGGGCGAGCGGCTGCTGGTGCGCGCGGGTGAGGTCGTTCCGGTCGATGGCGTGGTCGCGAGCGAGCAGGCGGTGGTCGATGAATCGACGCTGACCGGCGAGGCGATCGCGGTGGTGCGCGGGCGCGGCAGCCCGGTCGCGAGCGGGGCGGTGAACGCGGGCCAGGCCTTCGACCTGCGGGCGACCGCGCTTGCCGCCGACAGCACCTATGCCGGGATCGTGAAGATGGTGGCGGCGGCGCAGGCGACGAAGGCGCCGCTGGTGCGGCTCGCGGATCGTTTCGCGCTCGTGTTCCTGCCGGCGACCGCGCTGGTGGCGTTCGTGGCGTGGCTGGTGTCGGGCGACCCGCAGCGGGCCCTCGCGGTGTTCGTCGCGGCGACCCCCTGCCCGCTCATTCTCGCCGCCCCCGTCGCCTTCATCGCCGGGGTGGCGCAGGCGGCGTGGCGCGGCATCCTGGTCAAGGGCGGCGGCGTGCTGGAGGCGCTGGCGCGGGTGCGCACGGTGCTGTTCGACAAGACCGGCACGCTGACGATGGGTGGGGCGCGGCTGCTGTCGATCGAAACCGCGCCGGGCGAGGACGCCGCCGAGGTGCTGCGGCTCGCGGCCTCGCTGGAGCAGGCCTCGCACCACGTCGTCGCCGACGTCATCGTGCAGAGCGCGCGCGAGCGCGGGCTGGCGCTGGAGCTGCCGCAGGAGGTGCGCGAGACGCTGGGCACCGGGCTCAGCGGCAGCATCGGCGGGCGCCGGGTCACGGCGGGGGCGGCGGCGATGATCGCACCCGACGCGCGGCAGGCGGGTTGGGCGCTGCGCGCGCTGCGCCGCGCCTCATGGCGCTCGGCGCTGATCGTGTTCGTTGCGGTGGACGAACGGCCGGCCGGCGCGCTGCTGCTCGCCGACGAGCTGCGCCCGGAGGCGCCGCGGGCGATCCGCACCCTGCGCGAGGCGGGCGTCGGGCGGGTGCTGATGGTGACCGGCGACCGGGCGGAGACGGCGGAGACGATCGGCGCGGCGCTCGACCTCGACCAGGTGCTGGCGGACCGGCTGCCCGCCGACAAGGTCGATGCGGTGCGCTACGAACAGCAGCGCCAGCAGACGGCGATGGTGGGCGACGGCATCAACGACGCGCCTGCGCTGGCGGCGGCGGATGTCGGGATCGCGCTCGGCGCGCGCGGCGCCAGTGCCTCCTCCGAGGCGGCGGACGCGGTGATCCTCGCCGACTCGCTCGACCGTGTCGGCGAGGCGATCCTGATCGCGCAGCGGGCCCGGCGCATCGCGATGCAGAGCATCGTCGCCGGCATGGGGCTGTCGGGGCTGGCGATGCTGGCGGCGGCCGCGGGCCGCCTCGCGCCGGTGCCGGCGGCGATCGTGCAGGAGGTGATCGACGTCCTGGTGATCCTCAACGCGCTGCGGGCGCTGCAGCCGGTGCGGCGGCGGCGGCAAGCGACGATCGGCGAGAGCTCCGGGCGCGAGCTGTGGCGCGACCACGCGGCGCTGGCGCTCAGTCTGGACAAGTTGCGCGCCATCGCCGACGCGCTGGACGACGCGCCCGAGGCGCGGGCGGCGGCGCTGATCGGCGAGGCCAACGCGCTGGTGCACGAGACCGTGGTGGCGCATGAGCGCGCCGACGAGGGCGCGATCCATTCCCTGGCCGCGGCGCGGCGCGCCGAGGCCGTGAGCCTCGCCGCGGTGAGCCGCGCGCACCGCGAGATCCTGCACCTCGCCCGCCAGCTCGACCGGCTGGCCCAAAACTTCCGGACGACGGACTTACCGGCGACGGACACCACGGCGGACCGGGCGGCGCCGGAAGGGCCGTCGGCGGACCGCTACCTGGTACGCGACGCACAGCGGCTGATCGAATCGCTGCTGCAGATCGTGCGCATCCATACCGCGCAGGAAGAAGACATCTACGCGGCGTTTCTCGAACCCTGAGGCGGGGCCTCAGCCCATGCGCTGGTCGGGATCGCGCAGGACGACGTAGATCGCGGGGATGACGAGCACGGTGAGCAGCGTCGAGGAGGCGAGGCCGAATAGCAGCGAGATCGCCAGGCCCTGAAAGATCGGGTCGGTCAGGATCGTCGCCGCGCCGATCATCGCCGAGAGGGCGGTCAGCAGGATCGGGCGGAAGCGGATGGCGCCGGCGTCGAGCAGGACCTCGCGCAGCGTCTTGCCCGCACCGCCGCCGTGGCGGACGAAATCCACCAGCAGGATCGAGTTGCGCACGATGATGCCGGCGAGCGCGATGAAGCCGATCATCGAGGTAGCGGTGAAGGGCGCGCCGAACAGCCAGTGGCCGGGCACGATGCCGATCAGCGTCAGCGGAATCGGCGTCAGGATCACCAGCGGCAGCCGGAAGCTGCCGAACTGGGCGACGACGAGGATGTAGATGCCGAGCAGGGCGATGCCGAACGCGGCCCCCATGTCGCGGAAGGTGACGTAGGTGATCTCCCATTCGCCGTCCCAGAGCAGGGTCGGGTGAGTCTCGTCCCTCGGCTGGCCGCGAAAGCTCACCACCGGGCGAGGCAGCTTGCCCCAGTCGTGATGGGCGATGGCCTTGTCGACGGCGAGCATGCCGTAGATCGGCGCCTCGAACTCACCGGCGAGCTCGCCCATCACCATGTCGGCGTAGTGGCCGTCGCGGCGGAACAGCACGCGCGAGCCGAGCTCGGTGTGGGCATGGACGACCTGGCCGAGTTCGACCACCGCGCTGCTGCCGGGCAGCGTGTTGGCGGGTACCGGGGTCGAGGCGAGGCGCTGGTTCCAGGTGAGGTCGCGCTTGGGCAGGCCGACGCGGATCTCGATCGGGTCGCGCCCGGCGCCGCGGTGCGAGTAGCCGACCGGCACGCCGCCGAACAGGGCCTGGATCGTGCTGTAGACGTCGGCCTGCTCGACACCGAAATATTCCAGCCGGTCCTGGTCGATCGAGATGCGCAGGCGCGGGCGCGGATGGCCCCAGGAATCCGTCACGTCGACGATGTAGGGGACGGACTTGAACAGCTTCTTGACCTCGCGCGCCACGGCCAGCCGGCTCGCTTCGGTCGGGCCGTAGATCTCGGCGAGCAGGGTCGCGAGCACCGGCGGCCCGGGCGGCACCTCGACGACCTGGATCGTCGCGCCCTTCGGCAGCGCGAGCCCGGCGAGGCGATGACGCAGGTCGATGGCGATGGCGTGGCTCTCGCGGCTGCGCTGTGCCTTGTCGGCGAGATCGACCTGCAGGTCGCCGTCCTCCGGAGTCTGGCGCATGTAGTAGTGACGCACCAGGCCGTTGAAGTCGTAGGGGGCGGCGGTGCCGGCATAGGCCTGTATCGAGCGCACCTCCGGGATCTGGCGGGCGATGCGCGCGGCGGCAAACAGGGTGCGCTCGGTATCCTCGAGCGTGCTGCCCTCGGGCAGGTTCACTTCCACGGCGAGGGTGGATTTGTTGTCGAACGGCAACAGCTTCACCGTCACCGCCTCGGTGTAGAACATGAAGCAGGCGGCGAGCATGGCGACCGCCACCAGGATCAGGAAGGTCCAGGCGCGGGCACGGGTACGCAGCACCGGCCCGGCAACGGCGCGGTAGATCTGCCCGAGCCGGCCCTCGCCGTGATGGCTGAGGTCGGCCTCGATGCCGGGCGTCGTGATTTCGAGGAATTCGGCCTCGGCGGCGCGGGCGGCGGCCGACGGCGCGGCGCGCTCGGGGTGCAGCTTGCACAGCAGCCAGGGGGCGACGACCATGGCGACGAAGAAGGAGAACAGCATCGCCGCCGAGGCGTTGGCCGGGATCGGCGCCATGTAGGGGCCCATCAGGCCGGAGACGAAGAGCATCGGCAGCAGGGCCGCGATCACCGTCAGGGTGGCGACCACGGTCGGGTTGCCGACCTCCGCCACCGCCTCGATGGCGGCGGCCATGCGCGGGCGGCCATCGGCCATGCGCCAGTGGCGGGCGATGTTCTCGACGACGACGATGGCATCGTCCACCAGGATGCCGATGGAGAAGATCAGCGCGAACAGGCTGACGCGGTTGATGGTGTAGCCCATCAGCTTGGAGGCGAAGATGGTGAGCAGGATGGTGGTGGGGATCACCACCAGCGTGACCACCGCCTCGCGCCAGCCGACCGCGAACGCGATCAGCACGACGATGCTGACCGTTGCCAGCCCGAGATGAAACAGCAGCTCGTTCGCCTTGTCGTTGGCGGAGCGGCCGTAGTCGCGCGTCACCTGGACCCGCACGTCGTGCGGGATCAGCCCGCCCGGGCGCTGCAGCAGCGCGACGCGGCGCAGGATGCTGTCGGCGACGACCACCGCGTTGGTGCTGGCGCGCTTGGCCAGCGCGATGGTGACGGCGGGCACCCGGTTCCAGGGCGCCGGTGCGGCCCCCGGGGCGGTGCTGGCGGCATGCGCGCCGGCGGCCTTTGCCGGCGGGGTGATGTTCCAGACACTGCTTTCGGTGGTGCCGGCGGCGATGACCACCTTGGCGACGTCGCGCACATAGACCGGGCGGCCGTCGCGCGTGGTCAGGAGCAGCAGGCCGATATCGGGCACGCCGAACAGCGTCTGGCCGGCGGCGAGGACACGCTGGCGGCCGGCGTCGCGCACCGAGCCGGCAACGAATTCGTTGTTCGCGCCCTGCACCTTGGCGATCAACTGCTGCAGGGTGACGCCGTAGAGCATCAGTTTTTCGGGATCGGGCTCGACGCGGATCTCCTCGGGGCCGGTGCCGACGAGGTAGGTGGTGCCGACATTGTCGACCTTGATCAGCTCGGAGCGGACCTTGCCGGCGAGGTCGTAGAGGCTCTGCGCGTTCCAGTGCGCGGCGGCGGCGGGCTGGGGCGAGAGGGTGAGGGTGACGATGGCGACGTCGTTGATGCCGTGGCCGACGATCAGCGGCCGCGGGATGCCGAGCGGGATCTTGTCGAGATTGGCGTTGATCTTGTCGTCGACACGCAGCACCGCATCGTCCTCGTTGGTGCCGACGACGAAGCGCGCGGTGACCTCGACCTGGTCGTCCTGGGTCTGGCTGTAGACATGCTCGACGCCGGGGATCGCCTTGACGATCGCCTCGAGCGGCTTGGTGACCAGCTCCGCCGCGTCCGGCGCGCGCAGGCCGTTGGCGGCGACCATGATGTCGACCATGGGCACGCTGATCTGCGGATCCTCCTCGCGCGGGATGGTCAGCAGCGCGACCATGCCGGCGGCCAGCGCCGCGAGCAGGAACAGCGGCGTGAGCGGCGAGCGGATCGAGGCGCGCGTCAGCCGCCCCGAGATTCCCAGTTTCATGCGCGTTCGCGTTTCATGCGGGGCCGTTTTCAGGGATGCAGGAGGACGTCGCCGTCATGCACGCCGGAGAGGATCTCGAGCCCGTCCGGCAGCGCGGCGCTGGGGTGCGGCAGGCCGCGCTGGACGGGGGTGGTGACGACCTGGCCCGCGGCATCACGCCGGCGGACATAGTCGAGGCCGTAACGGGTTTCGACGAAGCCCGCGGGAATGACGAAGCCCGGGCGGGTGCCGGCGCTGATCCAGACCAGCACGCGGTCGCCGACAAAATAATTGCCGAGATCGGCCACTTTCGCATCGGCAACGACACGCCCGGCGACGATCTGCGGATAGACCAGGGTGATGGTGCCGGTGGTGCCGACCCTGGCGCCGAGCTGGCGGGCGGCGATGCGCACGGTGTCGCCGGCGTGCAGGAACAGCGCGTGCTCCTCGGGGATCTGCAGGCGCAGCAGAAATGGTTCCTCGCCGATGGTGGCCACGGTGTCGCCGTTCAGCACCACCGAGCCGGCGGTCAGCGGCACGGTGATGACGCGCCCGTCGACCGGGGCGAGGACCTGGCCCTCGTTCAGGTTCTGCTGGGCCGAGGCGCGCTGCTCGATCGCCGAACGCAGCGCCGCCTCGGCGACGTTGACGGCGGTACGCGCCTGGTCGGCGGCGGCGCGCGGCCCGGCACCCTGGCGAAAGAGCGTCTCGGCGCGGCCGAGGTCGATCCTGGCCTGGGCGAGGGTCGATTGCAGGCCGGCGATCTGCGCGTCGAGCGCGCGGACCTGCAGGATCAGCTTCTCGTCGGCGACCACGGCGATGACCTGGCCGGCCTTCACCGTGTCGCCCTGGCGGACGGTGAGGCTCGCGATGGTGCCGCCGATCCGGGTGCGCGCGGGTACGAGGTTCGGGCTCTCCACGGTGGCGAACACCGCCTTCTCGTCGGTGATCCGGGTCTCGTGGACGGTGAAACTGGTCTGCGCCAGCGCCACGCCTCGGGCGGCGAACAGCACCATCGCGGCGGCAAGG
>JAJXXT010000092.1 GCA_021780935.1 Pseudomonadota bacterium | reverse complement strand
CGAGCGCGGCCCCGCGGCCCTGCACGCGGCCCTCGCCGAGGTCGATCCCGACACCGCGGCGCGCCTGCGTCCGACCGACAGCCAGCGCCTCGCCCGCGCCTGGGAGGTCTGGCGCGGCACCGGCACCGGTCTCGCCACCTGGCAGGCACGGCCGGCGACGCCCGCGCCCTGGTCGTTCCGCCTGATCCTGCTCGACCCGCCGCGCGCGGAGCTGCGCGCCGCGATCGGGCAACGCTTCGGCGCCATGCTCGCGGCCGGCGCGCTCGACGAGGTGCGCCCGCTGCTGGGCCTCGACCCGGCGCTGCCGGCGCTGCGCGCGCATGGTGTGCCGGAGCTGCTCGCCCATCTCGCCGGGCGCCTGCCCCTGGCCGAGGCGCGCGCCCGCGCCGAGGCCAACACGCAGCGCTATACCCGCCGCCAGGCCACCTGGTTTCGCCACCAGCGCCTGGTCGGGGACGCGCGTATGCATACGATCCATGCGCGCATCGCATCGCTTGCGCAATTTTCGTCCGAAGAATCGGAGAGAATCTTGGCGTTTATTCAACCCCCGGGTTGACGCGCTGCAACACGGGAGACTAAGCCACGACCATGTCCGAACCCGCCCCCGCCGCCCCTTCCGTCACCGAAGCACTCCAGCCGGGCGCCGAGGTCCTGCTGCGCGCGCTGAAGGACCAGGGCGTGGACGTCATCTTCGGCTACCCCGGCGGCGCGGTCCTGCCGATCTATGACGCGATCTTCAGGCAGAACGCGATCCGCCACATCCTGGTGCGCCACGAGCAGGCGGCGGTGCACGCCGCCGAGGGCTATGCCCGCTCCACCGGGCGGGTCGGCGTGGTGCTGGTGACCAGCGGTCCCGGCGCGACCAACGCGGTGACCGGCCTGGTCGACGCGCTGATGGACAGCATCCCGATCGTCTGCCTCACCGGCCAGGTGCCGACGCACCTGATCGGCAACGATGCCTTCCAGGAGGCGGACACTACCGGCATCACCCGTCCCGCCACCAAGCACAATTATCTCGTCAAGCGCCCGCAGGACGTGGCCCGCACGGTGCACGAGGCGTTCTACGTCGCGCGCAGCGGCCGTCCCGGCCCGGTGCTGATCGACCTGCCCAAGGACATCCTGATCGGCCCCGCCCCCTACGCGCCGCCCGCCGAGACGCCGCACCGCTCCTACCGCCCGCAGCGCGAGCCCGACCCGGCGGCGATCGCGCGCGCCGTGGCGCTGCTGAAATCCGCCCGCCGCCCGATCGTCTATGCCGGCGGCGGCGTCATCAACGCCGGCCCCGAGGCCGGTGCGGCGCTCGCCGAGTTCGTCCGCCGTGCCGGCATCCCGATCACCAACACGCTGATGGGCCTCGGCAGCTTCCCCGCTTCCGATCCGCTGTTCCTCGGCATGCTCGGTATGCACGGCACCGTCGAGGCCAATCTGGCGATGCACGGCTGCGACGTGATGCTCGCCGTCGGCGCGCGCTTTGACGATCGCGTCACCGGCCGGCTCGATGCGTTCAGCCCCGGCTCGCACAAGATTCATATCGACATCGATCCGTCGAGCATCAACAAGAACGTCCCCGTCGAGCTGGCCATCGTCGCCGATGCCGGCCAGGCGCTGGCGGCGCTGAACGCCGCCTGGCGGGCCGACGCGACGAAGCAGGATCGCGCGGCACTCGCCGCCTGGTGGGAACGCATCGAGGCCTGGCGAGCCACCAAGTGCCTTGCCTACAGCCAGGCGCGCGGCGCCGGCGCGCTGATCAAGCCGCAATACGCGATCGAGCGCCTGCGCGACCTCAGCGCCGCCAGCGGCCGCGAATGCTTCTTCACCACCGAGGTCGGCCAGCACCAGATGTGGGCGGCGCAGTTCCTGCACTTCGACCGCCCGAACCACTGGATGACCTCGGGCGGGCTTGGCACCATGGGCTATGGCCTGCCCGCCGCGATGGGCGTGCAGATCGCGCACCCGGATGCGCTGGTGATCGACGTTGCCGGTGAGGCCTCGATCCTGATGAACATCCAGGAGCTCGGCACGCTCGCGCAGTACCACCTGCCGGTGAAGGTCTTCATCCTCAACAACGAGTACATGGGCATGGTCCGGCAGTGGCAGGAGCTGCTGCATGGCGGGCGCTACGCCGAGAGCTATTCCGCGGCGCTGCCGGACTTCACGAAGCTTGCCGAGAGCTTCCATGGCACCGGGATGCGCGTCACCGACGTCGAGCGGCTCGACGAGGCGATCGGCGCCATGATCGCCTCCGACAAGCCCTTCATCCTCGACGTCGCCGTCGATCCGGCGGAGAATTGCTTCCCGATGATCCCCTCTGGCGCCGCCCACAACCAGATGATCCTCGGCCCCGGCAGGCAGGAGGCCGCCCCCGGCGTCTCCGACGAGGGCCTCGCCCTGGTTTGACGCCCAGTTCTTGACGCCCAGTTTCTGACGCACGACCCCCCGAGGCCCCGCCCCATGCCCGCCACTCCGGACAGCGCCCAGCGCAGCGCCACCATCTCCGTGCTCGTCGAGAACGAGGCCGGCGTGCTCGCGCGCGTCGTCGGCCTGTTCTCCGGCCGCGGCTACAACATCGAGAGCCTCACCGTCGCCGCCGTCGAGGACGGGCGCAACCGCAGCCGCATCAACATCGTCACCTCCGGCACCGCGATGGTGATTGAGCAGATCAAGGCGCAGCTCGACCGCCTGGTGCCCGTGCACCGCGTTGCCGATCTCACCCAGCAGGGGCCGCACCTGGCGCGCGAGATGGCGCTGATCAAGGTGGTGGGCCGCGGCAACGACCGCGCCGAGGCGTTGCGCCTCGCCGACGCGTTCCGCGCGCGGGTCGTCGATGCGACGGTCGAGAGTTTTGTCTTCGAAATGACCGGCAGCTCCGACAAGCTCGATGCCTTCGTCGAGCTGATGCGCCCCTTGGGCCTCGCCGAGATCTCGCGCACCGGCGTCGCCGCCCTCGCGCGCGGCACCCGCACGATCTGACAACAGCCTGCAACCGGTTTCCCCAGGAGATGAACTGATGCGCGTCTATTACGATCGCGATGCCGACGTGAACCTGATCAAGGCGAAGAAGGTCGCCGTCATCGGCTACGGCAGCCAGGGTCATGCCCACGCCAACAACCTCAAGGATTCCGGCGTCGAGCACGTCGTCGTCGGCCTGCGGCCCGGTTCGGCGGGCGTCGCCAAGGCGCAGGCGGCGGGGCTGATGGTGATGGACCCGGCCGAGGCCGCGATCTGGGCCGACGTCGTGATGGTGCTGACGCCCGACGAGGGCCAGGGCGACCTCTACCGCGAGAAGCTCGGCCCCAACATGCGTCCGGGCACGGCGCTGGCCTTCGCGCACGGGCTCAACGTCCACTTCAACCTGCTCGACCCGCGGCCCGACATCGACGTGTTCATGATCGCGCCCAAGGGTCCCGGCCACACCGTGCGCAGCGAGTACCAGCGGGGCGGCGGCGTGCCCTGCCTGGTCGCGGTGGCGCAGAACCCGTCCGGCAACGCGCTCGAGATCGCGCTCTCCTATGCCTCGGCGATCGGCGGCGGGCGTGCCGGCATCATCGAGACCACATTCAAGGAGGAATGCGAGACCGACCTGTTCGGCGAGCAGGTGGTGCTCTGCGGCGGCCTCGTGGAACTGATCAAGGGCGGCTTTGAGACCCTCGTCGAGGCCGGTTACGCGCCCGAAATGGCCTATTTCGAGTGCCTGCACGAGGTGAAGCTGATCGTCGACCTGATCTACGAGGGCGGCATCGCCAACATGAACTACTCGATCAGCAACACCGCCGAGTACGGCGAGTACGTCTCCGGGCCGCGCATCATCAACGCCGCCACCAAGGCGGAGATGAAGCGCGTGCTGGCAGACATCCAGTCCGGCCGCTTCGCCCGCGACTGGATGCTCGAGAACAAGGTCAACCAGTCGAGCTTCAAGGCGATGCGCCGCGCCTCGGCCGCGCATCCGGTGGAGCAGATCGGCGAGAAGCTGCGCGCGATGATGCCCTGGATCGCCAAGAACAAGCTGGTGGACAAGGCCAGGAACTGACTCCATGGTGCCCGGCGCGACTTGATCTTGGTCAAAGCGCCGGGCGCCCGCCTGCCCCATGTTGAGCGGGCGTTCGGGCGTAGCCGTTGAGGAGGGGTTGATGAAGGTACGCGATGTGATGACCGCGCCGGTGGTCACGGTGGGTCCGCAGACGGACCTGGCCGCCGTGACCGGCGTCATGGCGGAGCGGCGCATCAGCGGCCTGCCGGTGGTCGATCGTGCCGGCCGCCTCATCGGCATGATCACCGAGGGCGATCTGCTGCGTCGCGTCGAGACCGGCACCCAGGGCGAGACCCCGGGCTTCCTCAAGACCCTGTTTCTCGCCGGTTCCGTCGCCTCCGACTATGTCCGCACCCACGCCCGCAAGGTCGAGGAGATCATGACCCCGGACGTGGTGACGGTGGGGCCGGACGAGGACCTGAGCGAGGTGGTGGCGCTGATGCGCCGCCGGCGCATCCGCCGCGTCCCGGTGGTGACCGACGGCATGCTCGTCGGCATGGTCAGCCGCGCCGACCTCATCCGGGTTCTCGGCGAGGTGCTGAAGGCGCCGCCCGCCACGCTCGAGGGCGACGCCGCGATCCGCACCGCCATCCTGGCCGAGCTTGGCTCCCAGGCCTGGGCGCCGCGCGGCGGCATCCGCGTCGACGTCAAGGATGGGGTGGCGACGATCGACGGCGTGGTGTTCAGCGACGAGGAGCGGCGCGCCATCCTGGTCGCGGTCGAGAACGTGGCCGGCGTCAAGCGGGTGCAGGATCAGCTCGTCTGGGTCGATCCCTCATCGGGCATGAGCGTCGGCGCGGACGGCCGCGTCCTGCCCTGACCTGACCCCCGCCCTGGCCTGACCCCCGCCCTGACCTGGCCGGCAGCCGCGGCTGTGCCGGGAACCACAGCCTGAAACAGGCGCACAGGGCTCCAGGGCCGCCCGCTCGGCCATGCCGCCCGATATCGGCGCTCCGGTTTTGACGCCCACATCTTTTGACGTCCGCGCCGCTTGCGCCCGCGCTCGGGGACGCCGCCGGTTTTCTGCTGCTGTCGGCCGGGCCGCGCCGGCCGGCTTTGGCGTCAGGCTCTCGCCTGAGCGATGCGCCGCAGGCCGTTGCGGTCGAGCAGCTGCACCTGGTTCGCCACCTTGATGTCGATGCGCTGCTCGCGGCGGAAGGCGGAAAGTGTGCGGCTGACCGTCTCGATCGTCAGCCCGAGATAGTCGGCGATGTCCGAGCGTGTCATCGGCAGCAGGATCATGCCGGTTTCCCCGCATGGCGGGGCAAGGTCGAGGAGGAAGCTCGCCACCCGCTCGCGCGCGGTCTTGCGGCCGAGCAGCAGCATGCGTTCCTGCGCGATCACGAGCTCGTGGCTGGCCACCTCGAGCAGGCGGTCCTCCAGCGAGGGCAGGGCATGCATCAGCTTGCGGAACCGGTCGCGGGGAAAGCGGCAGAGCTGCACCGCGCCGATCGCGGTCGCGGTGACGCCGTAATTGTCCTCCGCGGCGAGGCCGAGAAAATCGCCCGGCCGCGCGAATCCAGTCACCTGCTCGCGCCCGTCCGGCAGCGATTTGTGCAGGCGCACGAAGCCCGAGGTGATGTTGTGGTAGGCGCCCGCCGGCTCGCCTTCCATCATGATCACCTCGCCCGGCCCGCACTGGCGGATCACGGCGATGGAGGCGAGACGCTCGAGGTCGTTTTCCGGAAGGCTCGCGCAGACGCTGCGTGCACGGACGCCACAGCGCTCACAATGAGCGATCCGCCCCGCTACGATCCGCGGGACAACCGGAGTCACCACTGACATGGACACTTCTTTAGCATGCCGTGGGCAAATCCTGCTAGCCTCTTGATCGGAATCAAGGCGCGCCGGTCGCGCCCGTGATCCAGCCTCAAAATCCATTTCGGGGAGCAGGACCATGGCGACCAAGACCTCGGTGGCGGGTGCCGGAACGGACACCCTGGAAGCGGCCCAGCGTGGTTTCGCAGCCTTTGGCGCCGCGCAGGAGCTGACGGTGAAGGCGCTGGTGCGCGCGGCGACGCGGCAGGCGGAGCTGGCGCGCGAGGCGATGTCGGACTGCATGACGGCGGCGGCAGGGATGCACCTGCCCGCGGGCCCTGAGGACGGGCAGGAACAGATGCGCCGCGCCAACCTGGCGGCGGAGACGTGGTTCCGCACCTGGCGCTCGATCACCGACGACCTCCGCCACGATCTGCTGGAGGCGGCGGACACGATGCTGGCGGGCATGCCGGTGCCGCCGGCGGCCGCGGCGCCACCCAATGGCGCGGCGCGCAAACCGCCATCGACGCACTGAGGCGTAGGCCGCCGGCCCGGCGCGGCGCCAGCGGAAAGGCACGTTGATGCCGGGCTCTCGTGCCGCCTCGTCCCGCCTCGCCATCGCCGCCCGGCCGTTTCTGGCCCGGCCCGATGGTGATGGCGCGCGGCGGGATCTGCTGACGCCGCAGGAGCGCGATCGCCTCGCATCGATCGCCTCGCTGGTGCGCATCGAGCGCGGCGACATCCTGTTCCGCCAGGGCGCCGAAGCCAACGCCATCTACGACATCGCCGGCGGCGTGCTGAAAAGCGTGCTGCAGCGGCCGGACGGGACGCGCGCCATCCTCGGCTTCTTCTTTCCCCAGGACATCGTCGGCCTCGCCGAGGACGGGCGCTACGTCAGCACGGTCCAGGCGGTTTCCGGCGCCGTGCTCTACCGGATGCCGCTGCGCGCGCTCGAGCGCCTGCTCAAGCACGACCGCGAGCTCGATCACCAGTTCCTCCTCAAGGCCTGCCATGAGCTGCGCGGCGCCCAGCTTCACGTGCTCACCCTCGGCATCGTGCGCGCCGAGATCCGCGTCCTCCGCTTTCTCGGGCTGATGCGCCAGATGCAGGCGCCCGAGGCGGGCCTGGGTTCGCTCATCGAGCTGCCGATGTCGCGCGCCGACATCGCCGAGTATCTCGGCCTCACCCCGGAGACGGTGAGCCGGGTCTTCGCGCGACTGCGGCGCGCCCAGATCATCGCCAGCCCGAACCCGCATCTCATCCGTGTCGTCGACGAGGAGCGGTTCCTCGCCATCGCCGAGGACGAGGGGCGCGTCCGCCCGCCGGCGCCACGCGTCTCCGCCGCGGACTGACGCCGGCGGCGCCTGCTCAGGGCTCGCGCCGTGCCGCGCTGTCGTGCCAGCGGTGCAGCAGCAGCCACGAGGCCAGGCTGAGCAGCGCGAAGATCAGCACGCCGGCGAACGAGAGCAGGAACAGCGCCGCGTACATGCGCGGCAGATCCAGCCGGTAGCTGCTCTCCAGGATGCGCCAGGCAAGCCCCGAGCCGCCCGCCGCGGTGCCGGCCGCGAACTCCGCCACCACCGCGCCGATCAGCGCCAGGCCGCCGGCGATGCGCACGCCGGCAAGGAAATGGGGCAGGGCGGCGGGCAGGCGCAGATACCACAGCACCTGCCAGCGCCGCGCCCGGTACAGCGCCATCAGGTCCAGCATGTTGTGGTCGGCCGCGTTGAGCCCGGTCGTGGTTCCGACCAGCACCGGGAAGAACGCGACGATGGTGGCGCAGATCAGCAGGGCCGCCTCGGTGCTCGGCACATAGATCAGGATCAGCGGCGCGATGGCGATGATCGGCGTCACCTGCAGGATCACCGCATAGGGAAACAGCGCGCGCTCGAGCCATTTCGACTGCGCGAACAGGATCGCCAGCCCGGCGCCGCCGATGATGGCCGCGGCCAGGGCGGCGAGCGCGATGGCGAGGGTCACCAGCAGCGAGGCGAACAGCGTGCCCCCGTCGCGCCACAGCGCCGCCAGGATCGCCGCCGGGCCCGGCAGGATGTAGTCCGGCACGCGCAGGACCCGCACCGCCGCCTGCCACAGCAGCAGCACGGCGAGGCCGAGGATCGCCGGTGCGCCGGCCAGGCGCAGCGCCGCCTTCACGCGCCTTCTCCCATGGCGCGGCGCAGCGCGGCGGAGACGCGCTGGCACGTCTGGGCATAGACGCTGCTGGTCCGGAACGATTCCGTGCGTGGGTAGGGTGCTGGAACCGCGATCTCCGCCGCCACCCGCCCCGGGCCGCGCGCCATCACCACGACGCGGCTGGACAGGAACACGCTTTCATAGACGGAGTGGGTGACGAAGGCGACGCTGAGCGCCCGCTCGTGCCACAGTCGCAACAGATCCGCGTTGAGCCGCTCGCGCGTGATTTCGTCGAGTGCCGCGAACGGCTCGTCCATCAGCAGCAGCGCCGGGCGGGTGACCAGCGCGCGCGCGATGGAGACGCGCATCCGCATGCCCCCCGAAAGCTGGCGCGAAAACATCCCGCATGCGCTCTCGAGCCCGACCGAGGCGAGGGCTGCTTGCGCGCGGGCCCGCGCCTCGGCGCGTCCGGCTCCCGCGAGGATCAGCGGCAGCGCCACGTTGCCGCGCGCGGTCCGCCACGGCAGCAGCGTCGGCTCCTGGAACACGAAGCCCAGCGCCTCGCGCGCGCCGCCTTGCGCCGGCGACGCCGCCCACGCGACCCGCCCCGCGCTCGGCTGCGCCAGCCCCGCGATCAGCCGCAGCGCCGTGGTCTTGCCGCAGCCCGAGGGGCCGAGGATGGACAGGAACTCGCCCCGGTGCAGGGCGAGGTCGAGCCCGGCCAGCGCAACCGTGCCGTTATCAAAACGTTTCCCGACGCCTTCGAGACGCACCAGCGCCGCGGCGCCCGCCGCGGTCATTTCGCCCGCATGTCGAGCCCGTAGCCGCGGTCGACGAAGTCGAGCGTATAGGCGCGCCGGTAGTCGAGCGTCTTCGCATAGACCCCGGCCGTGACATTGGCGCGGAAGAAATCGCGCCAGCGCGCATCGGTCATCGCGCCGATGCCGAGCTTGATGCTGTCGCCGGAATCGACCAGCCCGTATTGCTGCATCAGCCGGTGCGCCCCCGCCATCGCCGCCGGCTGCATGTCCGGGTTGGCCTCGCGGATCAGCCGGTTGCCCGGTCCCGGGTCCCCGTAGAGGTAATCGTACCAGCCCTCGGTGCTGGCTTCGACGAAGGCCTGCGCCAGCGCCCGCTTGTGCGCGATCGTCTCCCGGCGCGCCAGCACCAGGTTGCCGTAGGAGGCGTAGCCGAGATCGGCGAGCAGGATCACCACCGGCTTCTGGTGGGTGATGCGCTCGACCTCGTAGGCCTCGGAGGTGACGAAGCCCTGCACCACCGCCTTGGGGTCGGCGAGGAACGGCGCGAGCGAGAAATTATACGGACGCAGCTGGGTGTCGGTGAAGCCGAAGCGCGCCTTGAGGAAGCGCCAGAACCCCGCGCGACCCGCCGCCGAGACCATGATCGGCTTGCCCTTCATCTGCGCCAGCGTGTCGCGCCCCTCGCCGGGATGGGCGATCAGGCATTGCGGGTCCTTCTGGAAATAGGCGGCGATGGCGGCGACCGGCACGCCGCGCGCGCCGAGGTCGAGCGCGCCGAAGCTGCTCGGATAGAGCTGGAAATCGACCAAACCCGCGGCGACGTTCTGCAGCACGTTCATCGACGGGCCGCCCATGCGGATCGCCACCTCGATCCCGTGGCGGCGATAGAAACCCCGGGCCTGCGCCTGGTAGAACCCGCCCTGTTCCGCCTCCGCCAGCCAGTCGGTGCCGAACACCACGCGCGGCAGCGCCGCGCGGGCGACGGCGGGCATGGCCAGCGTGGCCAGGGAAGACCCGGCAAGCAGCAAGGCGTCGCGGCGGCGCATCCTGTCTCTCCCTCGATGGCGGCGCCGCACCCTATCGCGCCGCGCCGCGCCGGCAACCGCCTTGCGGCCGGCGATGGCAGCGCTACACTCGCCGCCCGTGGCGGGCCCGCGTTGGGGATCGGCCACAACAGGGAGGAACAAAAAGATGAGTGAGGCCGATTCCAGGGCGGCGGGCGCGCGCGCCATAGCCGCCGTCGCCGAGCGCCTGCCGCGGCGCGCCATGATGCACGGCGTCACCGCGACCGCCGCCGCCGGGATGCTCGCCGCCATGGCCGGGCGCGCTGAGGCCGCCGGGACCGGGCCGTTCCCCGCCCATCCGAAGTGGAAATTCGTCTTCGTCAACCACGTGACGACCAACCCGTTCTTCGTGCCCTGCCAGTATGGCATCCACGACGCCTGCGCGCTGCTCGACTGCACCTACCAGTGGACCGGCTCGGAGACCTCCGATGTCGGCCAGATGGTCAACTCCATGAACGCCGCCATCGCCGCGCAGGCGGACGCGATCGCGGTGCCGATCGTCGATCCCAAGGGCTTCGACAAGCCCACCGCGCGCGCGCTCGCCGCTGGCATCCCGGTCTGGAGCTACAACGCCGACGCGCCGCGCGGCAGCCCCAACAAGCGCCTCGCCTATGTCGGCCAGGACCTGTTCCTCTCGGGCCAGATGATGGGCCAGAAGATCGTCGAACTGGTGGGCTCGGGCAAGGTCGCGCTGTTCATCGCCACGCCCGGGCAGCTCAACCTGCAGCCGCGCGTCGACGGCGCGCTCGACGCGATCAAGAAGTCGGGCGCCAAGATCGAAGCGACGATGATCGCGACCGACCCGACGGTGAACGTCGCCCTCTCCAAGATCCGCGCCTACTACCTGGGCAACCAGGAGGTGAAGGGCATGTTCGGCACCGGCGGCGGCGACACCATGAATGTCGGCCTCGTGATGCGCCAGTACGACCTGCCGAAGAAGGGCGTTCACGGCGGCGGCTTCGACCTGCAGCCGCGCACGCTGCAGGCGGTGCACGACGGCTTCCTCGACTTCGCGATCGACCAGCAGCCCTACCTGCAGGGCTTCTACACGGTGATGGAGATGTTCGCCTACAAGGTCTCGGGCGGCCTGGTCGGCGCGGCCGACGTCAACACCGGCCTCAAATTCGTCACCAAGTCCACGGTCGGCCCCTATCTCAGCACCAAGACCCGCTACGAGGGCAGTTCCGCGACCCGCATGATCGTGCCGCGCAGCGGCCCGATCGGCGGCTGATACCGGTGCAGCAACGCAACGACCCGGCGCGGGCGGGGGCTCTTCCCCCGCGCCGGAGCGTCGCGGCGCGCCTCACCGAGCTGGCGCTGCGGCCGGAGGCGAGCGTCTTTTTCGTCGCCGTCGTCCTCGTCATCTATTTCGAGCTGACGGCGAACAACTTCCTCACCGACGCCAATCTGCAGACGCTGTCGCAGTTCGTCGCGGCCCCGGTGATCCTTGCCTGCGGCGAGATCATGCTGCTGATCTGCCGCGAGATCGACCTCTCGGTGGGCCAGGTCTTCGCGCTGGCGCCGTTCATCATGGAGAAGGCCTACAATGCCGGCCTGCCGGTGGTCGGCGCGATCGTCGCGGCGCTCATCGTCTGCGCCATGGTCGGCCTGGTGATCGGGCTCATCACCGTCCATCTCAACGTGCCGAGCTTCATCACCACGCTCGGCATGTTCTTCCTCATCACCGGCATCACGCTCACGATCTCGCGCGGTTTCCCGGCCGACACGCCCGGCAACGGGCTGCTCAACGCGATCCTCGGCGGCTGGGGCTATGCGGAGTTCCTCTGGGCGCTGGCGCTGGTGGCGCTGATGCACGTCGTGCTGCGGCACACGCGCTGGGGCCTGCACACCATCGCCACCGGCGGCAATGCCATCGCGGCCGCCGAGGCCGGCATCAACATCGACCGTATCAAGATCGGCAACTTCATCATCACCAGCACGCTCGGCGGCTTCTGCGGCATCCTCGAGGCGTTCCGCATCGGTTCGACGGACCCGCTCGCCGGCGGCAGCAACATCATGTTCCTCGGCGTCGCCTCCGGTGTCATCGGCGGCACCGCGATCGCTGGCGGCGCCGGCACCATCATCGGCGGGCTGATCGGCGGCATCGTGCTCGGCATCCTGCAGGACGGCTTCACCCTGCAGGGCATCAACGCCTTCATGTTCGACATCATCATCGGCGGCGCCATCCTGCTGGCGATGATCGCCAACATCCAGCTCGCGCGCCACCGCGGCATGCGCCCGCAATGACCGCGCCCCAAGCCCAGCCCCAGCCCCAACCCCGGGGCCCGGAGGCGCTGCGCGCCGAGGGCATCGTCAAGCGCTTCGGCTCGGTCGAGGCGCTCGGCGGTGTCGGCATGCAGGTTGCCGCCGGCGAGATGCTCGGCATCCTCGGCGACAACGGCGCCGGCAAGTCGACGCTGCTCAAGATCCTCACCGGCTTTCATCAGCCCGATGCCGGAACGATCTACGTGCACGGCCAGCACCAGACGCTGAACACGGTGGACCGCGCCCGCGCGCTGGGCATCGAGTGCGTCTACCAGGACCTCGCCCTGGTGAACGGGCTTTCGATCTACCACAACATGTTCCTCAACCGGGAACTGCTGAAGCCGGGCCCGTTCCGCCTCCTCGACCACCGGGCGATGCGCGAGCGGGCGATGGACGCGCTCGCCGATATCGGCGTCAACATCCCCAACGTGAACCTCGAGGTCGGCCGGCTCTCGGGCGGCCAGCGCCAGGCCATCGCCGTCGCCCGCGCCGTCCACTCGGACGCCAAGATCCTGCTGCTCGACGAGCCCCTCGCGGCGATGGGCGCGCGCGAGGCCGGCCAGATCATCGCGCTGATCGAGCGGCTCAAGGCGCGCGGCGATATCGCCATCGTCATGATCGCGCACAACTACGCGCAGACGCTGGAAGTCTGCGACCGGGTGATGCTGATGCAGCACGGCAGCGTGACCTACGAGAGCCACGCCGCGGAAACCTCGCCCGCCGAGCTGCTCGAGATCGTCCGGCGCGAATACCGCGAGATGCGCGGCGGCTGAGCGCCGCCCGCGCTGGCGCTAGATCCGACCGGATGGCTTCATCTGGCCGGATTTCCTGCTCTGGAGAACATCGAATCCAGAGAGAACATCGAATCCAGAGCAACGTATCGCCGCTCCGCCTGAGGGACGAGCTCAGACAGATCGGAGGTTGCTCTAGGCCCCCTGGCGCAGCCTGAAGCGCTGCAGCTTGCCCGTCGGCGTCTTCGGCAGCGCGTCGCGAAACTCGATCGCGCGCGGATATTTGTAGGGCGCGATCGTCGCCTTCACGTGCTCCTGCAGCGCCGCCACCATCGCCGCGTTGCCGGAGAATCCCTCCCGCAGCACCACGAATGCCTTGACGATCATGCCGCGGTCGGGATCGGGCCAGCCGATCACCGCGCACTCCGCCACCGCCTCGTGCAGCAGCAGCGCCGCTTCCACCTCCGGCCCGCCGATATTGTAGCCCGCCGAGACGATCATGTCGTCGGAGCGCGCCTGGTAGTGGAAATAGCCGTCCGCGTCGCGGACATAGGTGTCGCCGGTGATGTTCCAGCCGCGCTGCACATAGACGCCCTGCCGCGCGTCGCCGAGGTATTTGCAGCCGGTGGGCCCGCGCACCGCAAGTCGCCCCGGCGTGCCGTCCGCCACCGCATCGCCGTCCGCGTCCACGATCTTCGCCTCGTAGCCGGGCACCGCGCGCCCGGTCGCCCCGGCGCGCACCGCCTCGGCCCCGCTGCCGATAAAGATGTGAAACATTTCCGTCGAACCCAGCCCGTCGAGGATGCTGAGCCCGGTCGCCTCCCGCCACGCCGCGAAGGTCGCGGCGGGCAGGGTCTCGCCGGCCGAGACGCAGACGCGCAGCCCCGGGAGCCCGCCCGCGGGCAGCTTCGCGAGCATCGCCCGATAGGCGGTGGGCGCGGTGAACAGCACCGTCGCGCCGTAGGTCGCGATGGCGGCCAGCAGCTCGTCGGGCCCGGTGCGCTCGAGCATCACCGTGGAGGCGCCCGCCCAGAGCGGGAACAGCGCATGGCCGCCGAAGCCGAAGGTAAAGGCGACGGGCGCGGAGCCGATGAAACGGTCGCTGGCGCGCGGACGCAGCACATGGCGCGCATAGCTTTCGCAGGTCGCGATCAGGTCACGGTGGAAATGCATCGCCCCCTTGGGGACGCCCGTGGTGCCGGAGGTGAAGCCGATGAAACAGACCTCGTCGGCGGCGGTGTCCGCGGCCGGGTAGCTCGCCGGCGCCTCGGCCATCATCGCCTCGAGCTCGCCCGCGCCGCCGCCGGGCCCGCTCCAGGTCACGATGCGGCGCAGCCCCGGTGCCGGCGCCTGCACCGCGCGCAGCTCGTCGGCGAGCCCCGCCTCGCACAGCGCCAGATCGATCTGCGCCTTGGCGATCGGGTAGGCGAGTTCGCGCGCGCGCAGCATCGCCATGGTCGGCACCGCGATGCCGCCTGCCTTCATCACCGCGAGCGTCGCGGCGAGCATCGTCGGCGAGTTGAAGCCGCGGATCAGCACCCGCCCGCCGCGCGCCATCCCGAGCCGCTCCACCAGCACCCAGGCGATGCGGTCCACGCGTTCGAGGAATTGCTGGTAGGTATGGGCTTCGTGCGGCCCGATCACGCACGCCGCCGCGCCGCGCCCGGCGGCGAGCTGCGCCTCGAACAGCCGCCCGACCCAGTTGAGCCGCGCCGGCAGGGCGAGTTCCGGCAGCGTGAAGATCAGGTCCGGCCACTGCTCGCGCGGCGGCAGGCTGCGCACCGCGAAATCGTCGAACCTCCGGTCCATGCGCTGCCTCCCCCGATCGTGCCGATGCTTGAACCCTAAACCAATACGCGGGCCGACGAGCGGCGGCAAACCGGGACTCCGGCCGCGCGCGTCACGATATCGTCATCCCGCCGCCGACCGTGACATCGTAAATGCGCCGCGGCCATTCACAATCCACCCACGTCCGAGGAGAACCCCGCATGACGTTGCACGAGGTCCTGTTGGCGACCGCTTCGACCAGCCTCGCCGCCTGCCTGCTCGCCACGCCCGCGCTGGCCGCCCCGCCCACCGGCGCCACCGCGCCCGCCGCGGCTGCGTCCGCCGCGTCCGCGCCCACCGCGACGCCGATCCAGCACCTGGTGATTATCTACAACGAGAACGTTTCCTTCGATCATTATTTCGGCACCTACCCGAAGGCGGCCAACCCCAACGGCGAGCCCGCCTTCACGGCGCGCCCCGGCACGCCCGCGGTCAACGGGTTGGCGCAGGACGAGCTGCTCACACGCAACCCGAATTTCACCAACCAGGCGAATGGCCGGGACGCCGCCAACCCATACCGCCTCGACCGCAGCCAGGCTGCGACCGCCGACCAGGATCACGCCTATACCGCCGAGCAGCTTGCCTACGACCACGGCCGGATGGACCTGTTCCCCCGCTTTACCGGCAAAGGCTCGGCCGGCGGCCCGGGTGCGTTTGCGACCCGCGGCCAGGTGATGGGCTACTACGACGCCAACACGGTCGCCGCGATGTGGAACTACGCCCAGCATTTCGCGATGAGCGACAATGCCTGGACCGACACCTACGGCCCCTCGACGCCCGGCGCGCTCGAGGTCGTTTCCGGCCAGACCGACGGCATGCGGATCGTCCACACCACGAAGCGGCCGTTCCGGCTCCACGGCGGCTATTCCTACTACATCAAGGACGGCGCCGGCGACCTGGCGATGATCAACGACGTCGATCCCGCCTACGACGTCTGCTCCTCGCCCGCGGACCAGGTGATGATGCGTGGGCGTAACATCGGCGACCTGCTCAACGCCGCGCACGTCACCTGGGGCGGCTTCATGGGCGGGTTCGATCTCGCAACGAAAAACGCCAACGCCAGCACCGGCTGCCATCGCAGCACGCTCTCGCCGGTCGTGCACGCCCGGATCAGCGACTACATCCCCCACCACAACTGGTTCCAGTACTTCGCCTCCACCGCCAATCCGACCCACGCGCGCCCGAGCTCGCTCGCCGCGATCGGCTACAGCTTCGCCGCCGACGGCAAGCCCGATCCCGCCAACCATGAATACGGACTCAAGGATTTCTACGCCGCGGTGCAGGCGGGCAACTTCCCCGCCGTCTCCTACATCAAGCTGCCCGCCTACCAGGACGGGCACGCCGGCTATTCCGACCCGCTCGACGAGCAGCAGGGCACGGTGGCGCTGATCGATTTCCTCGAGCGCCAGCCCGGCTGGAAACACACCGCGGTGATCATCACCTGGGACGATTCCGACGGCTGGTACGATCACGTCTTCCAGAAGCCGACCAACGCCTCGTTCGATGCACAGGCGGATCAGCTCGACGGCGCCGGCAATTGCGGCACCGGCACGCCGATGGCGGGCCTCGCCGGCAAGCCGGTGAACGGTCGCTGCGGCCCCGGCACGCGCATCCCGTTCCTGGTGATCTCGCCCTGGGCGAAGCCGAACTTCGTCGCCCACAAGCCGATCAGCCAGGCCTCGGTGGTGCGCTTCATCGAGGATAACTGGCTGGGCGGCAAACGGCTCGGCGGCGGCTCCTTCGACGCCACCACCGGTTCGATCATGGACATGTTCGACTTCCGGTCCGGCGGCAAGCTCGCGCCGCTCATGCTCGATCCGGCGACCGGCGTGCCACTCGCCGCGAACTAGGGCGATATCCGGCCAGGTGGAATCATCTGGCCGGATATCGTGCTCTGGGAAATTCAGGATCAGGGGCAACTTTTCTCCGGTCTGCCTGAGCCGGACCGGCTCCGACAGATCGGAGGTTGCTCTAGACAGATCGGAGGTTGCTCTAGGCCGGGTGGAGGAACGCGTGCGCGCGTTCCTCCACCACTCCTGGCTTGCGTCCCCGGTGGTGTCGCCGGGCCTGCGCCCTCGGCCCGTGCCGCCGGTGGTGCGGCGAAGTCCCGGTTACTTCTTCCACCAGCCGCGCTTGCGCGCCTCGGGTGCTACCGGGATCGCATCGACGTCGATCGGCGGCGGCACCGGCGACGGCAGCACCTCCTGCGTCGCCGGGTTCGCCGGGACATCCGGCGCCGGCGCAGCTTCGGGCGCCGGCACCTCGATGCCCGACGGCTCGGCTGGCGCCGCCGCCTCGACTTCGCCTTCGGGCATGACCGGTGCCGCCGGCTCCGCCGCCGGCCCGACGGTCACCTCGCCGGCGCGCGGCCGGGCAGGTGGCGGCGGCGGGGCGGCGTGCTGCGCTTCCTCGGCCTGCTCCATGAGATCGAAGATATCGAGGCCCTGGCCGGCGAACGGGTCGGCTGGTGTCGGACCGCTATAAGCCGGGGCGATGTAGGCGGGCGCCGCTGGCGCGGACCGGTCCGCCTCGGTCTCGGCGTCGCCCTCCTCGGCCTCCTCGGTCTGGGTGGGCGAAAGCGGCTGCCCGTCGCGCCGCCGCCGCCTGCCGCCACGCCGGCCGCGCCGGCGCGCTCGCGGCGCTG
>JAJXXT010000036.1 GCA_021780935.1 Pseudomonadota bacterium | reverse complement strand
GCGCTGCGCCGAGAGCTGGCGCGACGGCCGCTTCGTGCGCGAGCAGGAGACCAACGCCTACGCCGTGCTGCCGTGCGCGCGCTGGCGCGGCTATCGGGAGCCGCCGGAGCCGCCCGCGCCCTGGCCCGACGCATGGGGCGCAACCCCTCCCCTGCCCTCCCCGCTGGCCCAGGCGGCGGCCGAGGCGCGCGCCGGCGGCACGCTCCGTAGCGTCGTCGGCATCCTCGCCGGCGCCCCGGGCGACGCGCTGGCGGCGGCGCTGGCCCGGCTCGGCCAGGCGATGCAGGCCGGGAATCCTCGGTGATTGACCGGACGGCACCTCATGCCGGGAAACACTCCCCCAACCTTATCTCCCCTGACCCAATGACCTGACCGACCCAAACCAACAGGAAAACACACAGAAAGGCGGAGCGCGCCAACCGGCGCGCACGGTCTTGCTTTGCCTTGGGGGCGCCCCGCCCCCAAACCCCCCAGGCGGTATTCCACCCAGGACATCAAACTCGCCAAGGTCCTCACGGACGCCCTCACACCGGTCGCTCCAGGTCGTCGCAAGGGCATTGGGACAAGGACGCCCTCCCAAGAGCCCGACCAGGCCCCAGAGGGTCCGGCAATGACATTGCCGTTTCTGTGTTTCTGTGTAAAATGAAACACGGATTCCGTAATTCTGTTTTTCTGTGAAAGAGGGTTTCCGTGATTATCGCCGTGATGAGCCAGAAGGGCGGCGCGGGCAAAACCACGCTCGCGCTGAACCTGGCCGCCGCAATGTCGGAACGAGGAAAACGTGTGCTGGTGGTCGACGCGGATCCGCAGCAAACGGCGCAGGACTGGGCCGCGGTTCGCGAAAGCCCGCCACCCTTTCAGGTGATGGGGCTGGCAAAGCCGGTCCTGCACCGCGACCTGCCGCCGATAGCCGCCGACTACGACCACGTCATCATCGATGGCGCGCCCCGAAATTACGAGGTCGCCCGGTCAGCCATCCTTGCCGCCGACATCGTGCTCATCCCGGTGCAACCGAGCGGAGCAGATTTCTGGGCCAGCCGGGAGACGGTCAAGTTGGTGCAGGAAGCACGAACATTCAAAGAAACACAGAAATCCGTATTTGTGGTTTCACGGAAAATCGGCCGGTCGGTGCTGGGTCGGGAGATTACGGATGCGCTCGCCGGCTTTGAGCTTCCAATCATGACGGCAGGGACCACGCAGCGCATCGTCTATGCCCAGACCCTGACCGCTGGCTCGACGGTCATCGAGAGCGAACCGAAGGGAGCCGCCGCCGAGGAAATCCGAGCCATCCTTCGCGAGCTAGAGGCGACAACATGAGCAAGACACCCTTCAAACTTCCCGCCAACCGTCCCACCAACCCAAACGCAGCGGCTGATGCTTGGGTCGGAGAAGGAACGGCGGCCGGAAAGCCGACAGTCCAGCGTCGGGAAGCGAAGGCCGGAAAACCTGCGCGGCTCACGATTGACCTGCCGCCCGAACTGCACGCGCGGTTCAAGGCAGCCTGCGCGTTGCAGGGCACGAAGATGGTCGCCGAGGTCATACGCTTCATCGAAAGCTACACACAGAAAAACAGATAAACGATTTTCTGTTTTTCTTTGACCATGGGTGCCTCCGGGAACACGGCTGCGGGGGTACGGAGGGTTGAAATCCGACTGGGATGCGGCTTGGTGAGGTGCGCGAGCCCTGCGCGAGTGGAAACTGCGCCGGACGCTGCGCCAGCACGACCGCGCCGAGTTGCAGCAGCTCTGGGCCGAGGGGCTGGAAAGCGGCCCCGGCCGCCACGGCGACATGGCGGCCCTCAGGCGTGAAGCCCGCCGCCGGTTCAAGGCAGTCTCGCCCGAGACGGAGTGAGAGGGCGCTTGCCGACCTGCCTACGCACGGCCCGCGCCGAGGACGACCTGATTGAGATCTGGCTCTACATCGCCAGCGACGACCCGAAGGCGGCGGACAGGCTTCCCGACCGCATCGAGGCGGCGTTCGTGCTCCTCGCCGCAAACCCTGGAATCGGTTCCGCCCGAGGTCCGGTACTGATGCCAATGTGCCATCAGGCGCTCGTCCCACGAGGCTATCCGGCACTCCGGGACCAGGCCCACTTGGGCTCTTTCCCGGTCGGGCTTGTGGTGACCTGGTCACGTAGCCTCTTGGGCTTGTGGTCCTTGGCTCTTATGGCGCCTCTGACTTGTGGGGCCTTGGCGGTCGGCCCACTTGGCCACTCGCGCCTATGGGTACCTGGACCCTTGGTCTCATGGCCGCATGGTCATCCGTCGGCAGCCGGGCTCCTGGCGCCGCACTAAACCGACTCTCTCTTGCCAAGCCTCCCCGCAGACTGGGGGTGAGAGCCTGGGAGGGAAGGACAGTGCCAGGCGTGCCGCGTGTGGCCACAAGTGTGGCCCCAGCGGCAAACCTGGCCAGGGGGGCGAAGCCCCCCGTGGACCCCCCTCCCGGGCGCCAACGCCACAGGAGGGAACCATGGAAGACCATCGTGACATCCCCACCCATCGGCCGCGCCGCGAGGACGTGGTCAAGCTCAGCGGCACCTCGGCGGCGCAGCGCGAGGCCTGGCGGGACGCCGCCGCTGCCGCGCACCTCTCTCTCGCCGCCTGGCTGCGCGAGGCAGCCGACGCGGCGGCGCTGGCCGGTGCCACCGCCGCCGAGCTGCGGGCCGAAATTGCCGCCCTGCGGGTCGAGCTCGGCCGTGGCGTCGGCAACAACCTCAATCAGCTCGCCCGCGCCCTCAACACCGAGCTGAAGGCCGGCCGCCGGCCCAGCGGCGCCGCCCACGAGGCCGCGCTGGCCGCCGCCGCGGCCGACCTCGCGGTGATGCGGCGGCGAACCGAATCGCTCATGCGCTGGGTCGAGCGGGCCGGGCAGAGAGCCAGGCGGCGATGATTATCCAGTCCGCCCGCCTCGGCGTCGCAGTGGACCTCGCCGCCCTGGTCCGCCATGTCTTCGCCGGCCCGGCCAACGAGGCCATCACGGTGCTGCACGGCGCCGCCGAGGACCTCGGCGTGATGCGCCGGGATGCCGCCGCGGCGGGCAGGAAATACGCCCTCCGCCATTTCAAAATCAGCCCCGAGGCGGCCACCAGTCCGGCCGAGGCGGCGCGGGTGATGCGCGACCTGGCCGGGGAATTCGGCTTCGCCCCCGAGCGCTGCGTCGTGGTCGAGCACCGCAAGAAGCGGGCGGGCGGGGCCGGCCATGAAAAGCACTGGCATCTGCTGGTGCCGGAATGGGACCCGGTTCGCCGGCGGGTGCTCGACAGCCGCTGGATGCGGCCGCGGCAGGAGAAAATCGCCCGGCTGGCCGAGCTGCGCCTCGGTCACGCGCCGGTGACCGGACGCTGGAACGCGGCGGTCGCGCGGGCGCTGGAACAGGAGGGGCGGCCGGTGGAGGCCGCGAAGGTCGCCCGGCTGGCCGATGGCCCTCGTCCGCGCGCCGCCTACGGTGCCCGGCGCCATCAGGTCGCCGCCCGGCGCGGTGTCTCCCTGCCGGAGGCCCGCCTTCTGGTGAAGGCGGCCTGGGAGCGGTCGGACGACGCCGTTGCCTTCGCCGCGGCGCTGGCACCCTCCGGCCTGACCCTGCGGCCTGGCGACAAGGCGGGGACCTGGCTGGTCGAGGCGGCGGGGGAGGGGAATGACCCGGTCCTGGTCGGGGCGCTGCACCGGCTGCTGCGTCAGCCCAGGCGCACCGTCGCGGCGCGGATGCGGGCGGTCGCCGCGGTGCCGGTGCCACGGCCCATCCCGGTGGCGGAGGAGGTGGCTCCGATGCCGGCCCGGCGCGCGCCGCCGACGCCACCTGGTCGCAGTGGCGAGGCCGGCGCATCGGAGGGGAGGAGGGCATCGGAGGGAAGGAGGGCGGAGGCCGACTGGCGGTCGCCGGCGCCGCGGCTCCGGGTCCGCACCATCCGCCTGGTGGCCCCGTCAGCCGACCGCGCGGCGCGCCGCCGCCGCTGGCTCGCCCGCTGCCTGCGGCGGCACTACGACCTGGACTGGGTGCCCGAGACTATCGCCGCGCGCATCCGCGCCGTCGACTGGCACACGGAATCTCAGGCGCTCATCCTGACCCTCGACACCGGCACGCGGCTCATCGACCGCCATGACCGCATCGATGTCGTCGGGGACGCCGACGATGTCGCCATCGCCGAACTGGTGGCCTGCGTCCGGCGGCGGGGGTGGGAGCTGGTGGAGGTCTTTGGCCCGCCCGGGTTCCGTGCCGCCGCGGCCCGCGCGCTGCTCGAAGCCGGTATCGAGGTCGAGAATGCGCCCGCCGTTCAGCCCGAAACGGACGGCCAGGATGCGAGCGGTCCCCCGATATTTCATGGATGATGAATTCCGGGCGCTGAGGCGCGGCGGGGCCACATCCACCAGGAGAGCGCGGCGGTTGGCGCCCATGTCGCGGCGTCGGCGGAGGGGCGGACCTTCTACGCGGAGTGGGGAACGCCGCGCGCCGATGCCGACTGAGAACGCGGCCCAAGGTCTGTTGGGCGCCGGGCAAATCGTTCTGCGAGCGGTTTGAGCACCTGAATTTCAAGAATTTCGCACCGGCATCAGCCGACGCCTTCCGGCGCATCTTGACGCTGGCGAGGGTATCGGGAACGATAATCTGGCTAAGTCGTATGATGAAAAATATGCTTCCGCTTCATAGATTCGGCATTAAGGGAGGATTGCAATGAATGGCATGCTCCTTGCTATCGCGGCGGTCGCAGTGTTCGCCGCATCGGCGCCGTCCTACGCCCAGCCGGCAACGACCAAGGACCAGCTTATCGGGACTTGGAAGGTCGAGACGCTTAAAGCCACAGCTGGCGACAAGGTCATCTATCCTCTCGGGGAGCGGCCGGTCGGCTACGTGACCATGACCCCAGAACGGATGTGGCTATTGTTTGTTGACTCGACACGCAAAGCGCCCGCGTCAGCGAGGCTTACGGATGCGGAAGCTATCGCCATGATGAAGTCGCAGGTGGCCTGGACAGGCAAATACACCACCGTGGAGCAAACATCGGATGGCATCAAGTTGACCGCTCACGTCGATACAGCATCAAGTCAGGCGATTGTGGGGAACGACCGCGTTTACTTCATGCGTGTGGATGGCAAGAAATTGGTGGTGAAGTCACCAGGTGTCGTCGTTCCGATGACCGGCACAACAAGCGTTGTCGAGTTTGAGCTTGTGAAGGCAGAATAGGACGAGCCGGGCTCCTGCGGAGGAGCCTGGGATAGCTGGCATGCACAAAGCAAGAATTATGCAACCGGAAGAGCCTCAGATACAAACAGGCACGTTCTTGATATGAGGCGATTCTGCCGGTCAACGCGCAGCAGCGCAGGTCGTTCCGACCCGCTAATGCTGCGGGCGGAACACCAGAATCGCCGCCTTCGAGCCGAAGCCGAAAAAGCCGGCACGCGCGGCAACGAAGAGCCGGTCGAGTTCGGGCACGAACAGCGAGGTTCGTGCGCCCGGAGAGGTGTCGATTGCGCCGAGAAGCCGGTAGCTGTCGGCGTCGTGCTGAAACACATCGACGCTGCCCGCGCCGCAACTGACGTAAATGCGCTGGCGCGCCGCATCGAAAAACAAGTCATCGGCATCGCCGCAGGTAGCAATGTCGAGGTGCACAGCGCCGGTGTGCCCGTCCAGCAAGACCAGCCGCGCCGGGTCGCGGAAGACCGTGGCGATCATCGCCGCCGCCGGGTCCCAGGCCATCGGAAAGTTCCCGTCCAGCCGCGGCACCTGCCACGTCGCGACCTGCTTGCCGGCCGCGAGATCGACGACGGCGATTTGCCGTGCGTCCGGCACGTTGACGAAGGCCCGCCGCGTCGTCGGGTCTATCTGGATGCCTTCGGGATGGGCGGGAAGATTAGCACGGCGGACGACGGCGCGGCTCACTGGGTCAATGAGCGCGAGCGCGCCATTGCCGTACCCGACAACGAACTGGCCCGACCCAGCATCGAGCCGCACATTGTCGGCGTCGTCCATCAGGTCAAGCACTGCGACCGGCGCGAAATCCTCGCCGCGGAACAGACGGACCGATCCGTCTCCCCCATTGGCGACCGCGATCATGTCCGCCTGCGGCGCGTAGCCGATGCCTTGCGGTTCACGCAGGCCGCTCAAGCGATGAACAACCTTTCCGCTCCCGAGGTCGACCACATCGACAGTGCCGTTGCCCAGTTCGGCCACGAGCAGGCGCTTGCGTCCGAGATCGACCGCCAGGTGGTCGATGCGCCCCGAGACGCCGGCCAGCGGGATCGTGCGCTCAAGCACAAGAGGCGCAGCCGCCCAACCGTTGCCGGCCAACAGCAGGATGACGGCCGGCAGCAAAAAGCGGAGAGCAATTTTTGATGCGGGCGTCATCCTAGTCGTCGATACGCCACGGCGTTCGGTCATACGAACCCTCCGCGCTCTGCCAGGGCGGCGATGTCGCGCGCTCCATGAATGCCCCGGACAATCACCACGGCCTCCGGAAGCGACTGATAGTAGATGGCGTATGAAGCGTAGAAGGTGACGCGAAGCCCCGGCGCGAGCTGCCCACGCGCGGGTCCGGACAACGGGAAATGCCGCAGCGGCTCGAACGTTTTCTCGACCGCCGCGATGAACTGTGTCGCGACCGGTTCCGACGCTTCGCTTGCGAGCGTGGTCCAGATTTCGGCGAGGTCGGCCTCGGCCGCTTCGGTCAGACGGAGGGGGAGCGGCCGGCCAATAGCGTCCTCCCGCGTTCGACAATCCGCGCGGCATCGAAGTCCTTTACCCGGCCTTCGGCCAGGTCAGCGAGGCCGCGCTCGATGTCCGCCTTCAGGGCGGCGAGCTCCTGGAGCTGCAGCGCGCGCTTGGTCTTCCAGTCGCGCAGCGCCTCGCGCACGACCTCACTGCTCGAGGCGTACTCGCCGCCTTGGACGGCGCCCTTGACGACGGCGGCCATATCGGACGGCAGGGTGATGGTCATACGCTCGATTTCGGCCACGGCGGCTCTCCCTGGGCGAACGCATACATTATCACACTTATGAGGCAAGCGCCGCGGCGCCGCCATGCCGAAGGAGCCGAACAAGCTCCGCCCGGCGGTCGCGGTCGAGGATGACGGCCTGTTTGCGCCGTCCTACCCGAACGCCATCCTGGTGCCGCTGACCGAGGATGCCGGGCTCGCCATCCGCGACCTGTCGGTTGCCATCGCCCCGAGTGCGGAGAATGGCTGCCGCAAGCCGTGCTGGGCGGTGTCACATCTGGTGGTGACGACCTCGAAGGCGCGACTGCGGGCGACCTGGTCGCACATCAGCCCCGAGCAACCTGCCACCATCCGCCGCCAGATAGCCCTCGCCGTCGGCATCGCCCCGTAGCGGCCGGCGGCAGACGGTCGGAGCGCTTCGGCGGTTCTTCAAGTTGACGGAACTCGATGCGGAGCGCGCGGCAGGGTGATGGTCAGCCGCTCGGCTTCAGGGGTTTCCCCCCCGCCAGTTGTGCATGATAACGTCCTTTATCATGCGGAATTTGCTGGATGCCAGCCGAAGAAGGGTTGTGCAAATCGACATAAGCGCTTATCTGTTTAGTCGCTTACGCTGATACGCGCCGACCTTGGAGGTGGATATGCCAGACGACACCACGCGGTGGACCGTCTCGGTCTCCAAAGAGACCGACATCGCGGTTCGCAGCTTTCTCGCCCAGCGCGGCCTGAAAAAAGGGGATCTCTCGAAATTCATCGAGGATGCCGTGCGCTGGCGCGTCCTCGACCAGACCGTTGCCGAAGCGCGCAGCAAATTTGCCGACATGCCGGCCGATGAGCTTCAGGCGCTGCTTGATGAGGCGGTCGCGGAAACGCGCCAGGCGTTCGCACCGAAAGCCGGGTGAAGCGTGCGGCTGGTCATCGACACGAACATCTTCATCAGCGCCCTGCTGTCCGCCTCATCGCTGCCGGCGCACCTCGTCATGCTGTGGCGCGAAGGGCGGTTCGACCTGCTGACCTCGGCGGACCAACTCGACGAATTGGTGCGTGTCACACGGTATCCGAAAATTCGCGAGCGGTTGTCGCCGGCTCTGGCTGGGCGCCTCATCAATGAAGTCCGAGACCTCTCGATTATGGTGACGAACCCGCCCGCCGTGAACGCGTCTTCCGACCCTTACGACAACTACCTGCTGGCGATGGCATCGGCGGCCGCTGCCGATTTCCTGCTGACCGGCGACAAGCGCGATTTGCTGGGCCTCAAGCTGTTCGAGGGCACCAAGATTATCACGGTGCGCGATTTCCTGACCCTGCAACGGAGGTTGCCATGACGGATCAACTTCCCGCCACCGTTCTACCTGGCACGCTCGCGCTGAAGGCCGACATCCGCCTGGTGCCGGGGCTGATTGCAGACCTCGGCGAGCAGGCTGGCTGGCGCTACATCGAGTTCTTCACCGCGAACATCCGCAACCCGAACACGCGCCGGGCCTATATCCGTGCGTGCAGTCGGTTCTTCACCTGGTGCGAGGAGCGTGGCCTGTCGCTCGAGGCCATCCGGCCGTTCGACGTGGCGACCTGGGTTGAGCGGTTGCAGCAGGAGCATTCGGCGCCGGGGGTGAAGCAGCAGCTCGCCGCCGTGCGGATGCTGTTCGACTGGCTCATCACAGGTCAGGTGGTGCCGACGAATCCGGCCTCGGCCGTGCGCGGTCCGAAGCATGTGGTGAAGACCGGCAAGACCCCGGTGCTGGAAGGCTCGGAGTGGCGTAGGCTGATCGACAGCATCTCGACGGAGACCGTGCGGGGTCTACGCGACCGCGCGCTGATCGCCACCCTCACCTATTCCTTCGCGCGCATCGGAGCGGCCTTGAAGATGAAGGTGGAAGACTTACGCTGCCAAGGTTCTGGCTGGCGGCTCAGGCTGCATGAGAAAGGCGGGAAGCATCACGAAATGCCCTGCCACCACAGCTTGGCCGAGGCGCTGCATGCGTATATCGCTGCAGCCGGCGTTGCCGATGACCGCAAGGGCTTTCTGTTCCGTACCAGCCCCAGGCGCGCTGCCCACGTGCTCACCGAGCAGTCGATGTCGCAGGTGGATGCCTGGCGCATGATCCGCCGCCGTGCGACGGCAGCCGGCATCATGGCGCCGATCGGCTGCCATAGTTTCCGCGCGACTGGCATCACCGCCTACCTCGCCAATGGCGGTGCCCTGGAACATGCGCAGGAAATGGCGGCGCATGAGAGCCCGCGCACGACGAAGCTCTACGACCGCACCCACGAGAGGCTGACGCAGGACGAGGTGGAGAGGATAAGACTTTGAAGCGCGCCGATGATGTCGGACGTGCTTCGGTAGGCCATTGCCTCGCTGTCTTGAGACACAGCAGGAGATGATCTCGCTGCTCATCCGCGAGGAGCATGAGCGGGCACAGCCTCAGGCTCCAAGAGTGGCTACCCACGAATAAAAGTTCGGGTTGGCAACATTCTTCGAGGCGTGCTGGGCAGGCCTGAGCGACCCTGGCGCCGTTACTGGCGCCTGGTCACGAAGTTCGAAATGTCCGTGTGCGCGATAAGCTCGCCGACAGTCTGGAGAGTGAACACCTTGCCCTGGGTGGCGATCAGGAGCCGCCGCATGTCCTCGCGCCGCACGGCGAAGCCGCGGCCAGCGAGGCAAGCCACCACTTGGTAGCGCGGCCGCTCGACGCCCTCCTTCGCGAGATTGACCAGGTTCACGATGCGCGTGGTCTTGTCCCGCGCCGTGCCGTCGTCCTCGGTGACCTTCGCCTCGATGATGATCCTCGGGTTCGTCCAGGAGGGGATGATGAAGTCGGGTGCCTGCTCGAACCCGGGCACCTTCTCGGCCCGCCTGGTCTTGTGGAAGCTCACCCCGGCCCGGGCGAGCACGCTCTCGATTGCGCTCTCCAAGGCGTCGCCCACCAGCTCCGACACCGAGTCCCGGTGCGCGGCGAACGGGCGTCCCAGGAAACGCTCGTAGAGCAGAATGGCGTATGGGATGCCGACGTCGGCCGAGGTGCGTAGGCTGTCGAGCCCGTAACGGGTGTCAGCCTTGTCCAGGCGGTGCAGGATTTCCGCGGGCGTGTCGGCGGGGACGCCTTCGGTGAGGAGCGCGCAGGCCGTCGCGACCAACGCCTCGATGCGCTGCTCGGTGACGCCGCTCTTGCGCTTGATCGGCTCCAGCGGCGCCATGCGGGCGCGCCGGTCGATGGTCCGCGCCGCGCCCTGGTCGACCTTCACCTCGGACCGGATCGAGGTGATGTAGGCCAGCTCGGGCGGCGAGAAGCCGAGCATCGTTCTGAGGACGATCATGCTGATCGGCGTCTCGTAGACGCAGCGCGAGACCGCGGCCGGGTCCATGTCCCGGAAGTCGCCGGTCGTCCGCTTGAGCGCCTCGTAGCCCTGCTCGAACACGGGATACTCGACGAAGCCCTGCCCCTTGGGCATCTCCATGAACTCGGAACGGAGCGAGGAGAACACCTCGTCGATGAAGGAATCGGTGTCGGCCTGGACCCTGTCGAAGGGAACCTCAAACGGAGATGGCATCAGAGGCTTTCGTGCGTTGGCGTTCGAAAAGGGGCAGCCCCGAACCGGCCCGGCCGGGCGTCGGCGCCTTGGCGGCGGCCTCAAGGATTTCCTCGAGGGCGCCGAAGCGGAGCAGCTCCTCGCCGACGAGCGCGAGCTTCTCCGAGGTGAGCAGATAATCCTTCCAGGCCGGTCGCAGGCGCCGGATCGCCAGGCGCGCCAGGTGGCCGTAGGTGACGCAGCGCTTGTCTCCGGCGGATGGCGGCCTCATCCCGGCCTGCTCCAGCGCGGCCAGGTCGCGGGCCACGATCTGGGCCAGGTCCTCCCGGTTCTCGCAGGGGTCCACCGCGGCGGCGCCCTCGTGGCGGCAGACGAAGACGGTGTCGACGATGGAGGAGCCGGTGCCGTTGATGTGGATGGAGCCGCCCATTTCGGCCGGGCACGGCGGCGACGCGGTGCAGATCAGCCCGGCATCGAGGATGGCGACCGCCACCGAGGCGTAGGCCTCGACCTTGTTGTGGTGGAAGGTGAAGGCCAGCGGGGCGCCCGGCTTCAGGGCGACCGCCATCCGGCCGTAGACGCGCGCGAGTCCTTCGGTGAAGTGCTCGATGTCGCGCTCGCTCGTGACATTGCCGGTGAGCTCGTCGGGCGATCGGGCGCTGGGCGAGCCGAAGCCTTCGGCGTCGGTCGCGGCGAGCCTGCGCAGCCAGACGTAGCAGAAATCCATGAGCTCGCCGTACTGCACCATGCCATAGTAGGGCGGGTCGGTCAGCACGGCATCCAGCGAGGCCTCCGGCAGCTCGACGTCGAGACTGGTGGCGCAGCGGATCTCGATGCTGCGCGGCCGAGATCCTTTCCGGCGCTCGCCGATCCACTCGCCGCGGATGGGCACCATCTCCTTGCGGCCGCCGGTGACGCGAATCTCGAACGGCTCGTCGCAGTAGCGCTTCGCCTTCGCGTACTTGTCGACGATGTTGGCCCAGCCGCCCGATCCGATGCTGGCGCTGGCGCCGCCCGGGCTCGCCAGGCCGAGGATGCTGGATTCGACATGCACCAGGCCGACCGGGAAGCCGTGGACGCTGAAGATGTCGAGGCTCTTGAGCGCCATCGTGTCATAGCGGCAGAGCGTGTTCTGGTATCGGAGCAGGTCGCTCAGGTTGGTCGCGAGGGCGTGCCGGACGCGCTCGTCTCCGACGGCGGCGATCAGGCGGCATGACAGCTCGAGCCCGAGGAGCTGGCGGTCGGAGAACATCTCCCTGTATCGCCGGTAACCCCAGCGGTGCAGCCGGTCAGTCTCGTCGCCGGGCAGGATAGGGTCGTCGGGCACGAACTGCGGCGCCAGCTCCCGCCAGCGCGCCGCCGCGGCCTCGGCGCGGGCCAGGTCGTCTTCGTCGGGCTTCTTGAAGAAGCGGCCGCGGTGCTCCGCCTTCCGGCGCGGGTTGTGGTACTCCATGGCGAACAGCCGGTGGCGCGGCGGCCCGTCCTTGGGACGGGGGAAGCGGTTCACATGGCCACAGTTGCCGCAGGCGCAGGCGCCCCGCTTGGCCGGTCCAGCGACCGTCAGCGCGGCCCGGCAGGCCCAGCAGGCGCCGGGCTGTTTGCGATCGGCGACCTCGTTGAGCTCCCCGCATTCGGGGCAGACGAGGACGTTCCTTGGATGCCGAATGTCCTCGGCGAGCAGGTATCCGGGGAACAGGTCGACGTCGCGGCCGCATGCCTCGCAGCCGATGACCTTGACCCAAAGGAAATACTTCACCGGCACATCGTCGTCGCCATAGGCCGGGCAGCGGGTCCGGTAGAGGTCCCCAACGGCCTCGGCGAGATCCTTCTGGAGCGCCGTAGCCGCCCGGCCGTAATCCTTGAGGTCGAGATGCTCGACCTCCTCCCGGCACACCCAGGCCGCCATGGGGTTCACGTCGTAGCCCTTGACGTCGGCGCCCACCCGGTTCGCCTCCAGGATAGGCGTCCCGCCGCCCATGAACGGGTCCGCGATGACCTTCCCAGGCAGGTCGTGAGACTCGAAGTAGGCCTCGGACAGGGGGGCGCCGACGAACTCGCTGAGCACCAGGCCGCGGAACAGAGCTCCAGGACGGCGGGCGAACCATTTGTGGACCGCGATGACGGGCCGGTAGTTCTGCTGGATCTGCTTTTCCCGCAGCGCGAGAGCCGCCACGAAGGCGACGTCGAATCCTTGCTCGATACCCATGAATTCTGGTCTACCCGCCTGGCTGGCCTCCCGCCAGCAAGGACTCGCTCGAGCAGTGCGTGCAATGACCAGATTTTCCCCAGCGGACGTCGACAGGGTGGCTGCGGGGGTGTCGCCTCCCGAGCAGCGTGCGCTGGCGTCGGCGTTCCAAGCCAAGGCGGCGCCGGATAGCCCCGGCGATCCGTGGCAGCTGCTTTATCAAGTCTTCTCCATCCATCTCCGCCATGACGATCCCGCGGAGCCATTCGGTCCCATGATCGTCATGGGTGGCAGGCGCTCGATGGTGCCTGGCGACCTGACCGACCCCGAGGTTGACCTGCTCTGGAACGTGTTGTCGGGGTCCAGGGCGCCGGTGGTCCGCGCCCGCATCGGGGACGTGCTGTGGGTGGCACGGAAGGACGGCAGAGCGGGCCATGCGGCGGTTCCTGCGTATCTCGCCCTCGGCACGGCTCTCGAAGACCCCGACAAGTGGGTCGACTGCATGGAGTGCTACGAGCGGGCGATCCGCTTGGCACGGTCCCTCGGTCGGACCAGCCCGCTGCTGACCGACGCCCTCCAGCACCTGCTCGACCGCATGCTGCACTACAACGCCGACGACTCATCCTTCTTCACCTCGCGCGGGCTGGCGCTCCTGCATAAATTCCGGTTCGGCGACGCGGCCATGCTCGGCAAGCTCGGCCTCAAGGGCGCGGACAGGCGCCGGGACGCCGGTGACCCGTATTCTGCCCGGGTCTACTACGAGATCGCGGCGCGGCTCCTGGCCAGGGCCGGTCTCGCCGCGGAGGCGGAACAGGCGCGCGTGGAAGCAGCGCAGACCTGGATGGCCGAGGCGGACCAGGCCGAGGCCGTGGGCAATCACGGAGCGGCCCAGGCGCACCTCAACAGCGCGATCCAGGCGTGCCGGGCGATACCACGCTGCAAGGACCTGCTGCCGTCCCTCCACCGCAGGCTCGATGTGGCCGGGGAGAAAACACTGCAGCTGATGAAGCAGATCAGCTCGGCGCCTATCGACATCGGGCCGGTGGTCCGGGCCGCGCGGGAGAGCGTGCTTGGCCTGCCCATGTCCGACGCCATCTACGCCCTCGCCTGCGCCGCCCCGTCTCTGGATCCGGCAAAGCTGCGCATGCAGGCCGAGGAAATGGCCAAGAAAGCTCCGTTGTTGTCCATGTTGAGCCGCGCGGTCTACGACCGGGCGGGCAGGGTCGTCCACAAGAGCCCGGGTCTCTTCACGGGCGACCCTGACGAGCGTGAGCAGGCTCTGGACGCGCAGGTCGCGCGGCATGCCGACCTGCACAGGAACTTCACCGTCCAGGCGCAGATCAGGCCCGCGCTCATGGCGCTGCTCGGCGAGCACATGGTCGAGGACTCCGATGTCCTGGATCTGCTGCAAGGGAGCGTCTTGGTCCCGGAGGGCCGGGCCGACCTGTTCGCACTCGGGTTTGCTGCCGGATTCCGCCACGACTGGGTGACAGCCACGCACCTCTTGGTGCCCCAGTTGGAACATGCATTGCGTGTCCTCCTGCGGGATGCAGGCGTCATCACGGCCAGCATCGACCAGGACGGCATCCAGTCAGACTGGCCTCTCGGACGCCTTCTATCGGCCCCGGAGATCCGCACGGTGTTGCCCGAGACGCTCATCTTCGAGCTGCGCAGCCTTCTCGTCTACAAGGGGAGCTCGAACATCCGGAACATGTTGTGCCACGGCCTCATGGCCCCCGACGAGTTCGCGACGGCCAACGTGTTCTATCTCTGGTGGCTCCTGCTGAAGATCGCGCTTCATGGGACCCTGGGTTTCCAGGCGTGGGTGGACGAACGGCTGCGCAACAGGCCTAACCCGGACGCCTCTACCTCAACGCAGTCCCAGGCAGAACAGTCCGGGTAGGACTGGAGACAGGAAGACCCAAGCCCTCCACGGGCGGCGAGGAACGGGGGCATTGTTTTCCGGTCAGCATCGGGCGTTCCGGAGGGCCGTCCAGCCACCCGAGCACCACCGGCAGCGGTTCGGCCATCAGGATCAGCCGACCCTCCGGGCAACATCAGCAGCGTGCCAGCGTCGGTCGAGCAGAGGGCGGCCACGGCCGTCGCGCAGACCGCGTTGATCTGCCCGTCGGCGCCACGCAGCACGACGTAGCGGCCGAGCCGCTGGCCGCTTTCCAGCGCGGCCTCCGAGTAGCCGCTCATGGCTGAAGCTCGGCGCGAGCGGGGCAGGCTGGCGAGGGAGAAGGCGTCGAGAGGAAGGAGGCTGCACGCATCGGGGAGCATCCGAATCGGAGAAAGTGGACGGCGGACGACGGCTACGCGCCGCGTCGTATCAGCCCCCGACTTGCCTTCCGCTCAATCACCCGGCTCTCGTTCTTTATGGGTTCCGCTCCTGCTTATTCCGCCGACATGCCCGCGATCAACGGTTTTCGAGACGATTTCGCTCGGGCCGCCGCAGGCTATGCCGCCTCGACCTGGTCGTCCGCCGCCTGCACGCTCTCCCCCTCCGTGCCGATCAGGTAGGCGTGGAAGTGCCGGGGCAGGATCTTCTCGACCACACCGGCCTTGCCTTCATGCGGACCGGCGACGATCCGCAGCCGGGCGCCTTCCCGGAACCGGAGCTTGTCCAGGGCCGCCTGGTCGATCGCCCGGTTCCAAATTGCCTCCTGCGCGCGATACCTCTCGGCTCCCCAGCCGAACAGCGCCCTGGACAGGACCCATGCCTTCCTGAGCGGCTCCACGGCGTCCCCGGCCCGGTCGGCTTCCAGCAGGCGCCTGCCCTCCCGGTCGTGCCGGTCAAGGCTGGCGAGCAGCTTCTCGTCGTCAAAAACGCAGGAGAACTCCACCCACTCTGACACCTGCCCCTCGGGGCTCCGGATCGCGAACTCCATGCCGCGCCAGGAGACAGGGCCGTCCTCGTCCTCGACCGCGGCAGAGACCTCGAGCCGGTCGCCGAAATAAATGTTCGGCTGGCGCCAGTGATTGCTGAGATCCGGCGCCCCGTTCTCCGGGGCGCCCTTGAACCGGCTGGCGAAGGTGACGCCCGGGGCGAACTCGGCGCCGGTGAAGATGAGACCAGCGTAATAGCCCCGGTGCAGGCCACCCTCGTTATACGGCAGCGCCGAGTAGGTCACCCGCAGGAGGGTCGGCTTCCCCCGCATGCTGCAATGGTAGCCCCGCATTGCGATTTCGGCTGCGTTGTGGAAGGGCACGCGGGAGTCCTGCTTCGGCATAAGCGTCGTCCTGACCATGTGGAGCCACCGGGCGTCGCGCGCTGCGGCCATGTTGAGCAACATCTGGGTGGCCTCCGTCGTCTGGTTCAGTTGGTTCATCTGCGCCTCCAGCGCCTCCTTCTGGGCCTGAAGGGTCTGGCACACCTCGGCGAGCTGGCGGATCTGGACCTCATCGGGCACCGGCATCGCCTTGCTGAAGAAGTCGATGTCGGGGAACTGGAACGCCCGAGCCAGGGCGCGGCGCGTATCCAGGCTGCTGGGTTGCCCGTCCTCCACCCTCTGGATGGTCCGGATGTTCACACCGGCCAGGCTGGCCAGCGTGTCCTGGGACCACCCGTTGGCCTCGCGCCGCGCCCGGACGAACGTGGCGATCTCGGTTGGCGTTAGCGGGCGTGGTTGACCATCCCCGTCGCGCAGGATCCCTTCCGTGCTCTCAGCCTGCATCCACATCCTCCAACCCGAATCCTTGCTGGCACGATCCAAAGTGGGGCGTTTGGGGTTCCGAGGCTACGACAGGAACCCGACAGCGAGCGCTGGCGCCTGCCGAAGCCAGCGGAGCACGTTCATGGCTGGCGGACCCAGCGTACAGGACAACGGGATAGGCCATAGGCTGGCGGGGAACATCCCCTGGGCAGCGGGACACCATCATGGCCAGCGGACAGCGGGGCTTCGCCCTGGACGGAGCCGGAGGGAGTAGGATGAGCCGCGCAAGGCGGGTCAGTTCTCGGTGAAAACCCCAGGTCAGATCTCACTGAAAATCAACAATGAGCCGAAATACGCCGCCGCGCACCAGTTCGCCGCCACGTGTTCCCCGCGCGAGCGGGAATGAGCCGGGACCGGCAACGCGTTGCCGGTCGTTACGGAAGTGTTCCAAACGCGAGCGGGGATGAGCGCTGTCAGCCAGTTCGTCGGTGTGTATCCGCATGGATGTGTCCTTGCACGGTCTGCGGCTGAATCCCGCGTGACACAAAATGCCTGATACGGCAGGCTAACCAGTTATCGGGCCGAGTCGATGGCCCGGTGTCCTGTCAACCCTTCTGCGGAGACCACAGCCCCAGAAACAGCAAACCCCGCCGGAGGGCGGGGCTGCATACCGGCCGAAGCCGGGGAAACTCACACGATGTTGCAGTCGCGAGGTTCCCCGAATTCAGGTCCCCAGTCAAGCGAAAACCCTGTTTTCGCTAACGGGAGGCTTTGTGCCGGGTTCAGCCCTCCCGGCGGGTTGCTGGCAACCCGAACGGAGCCGCCATGCCTGCTTTTTCCTTTGCCTCCCCCGCTCTGCCCGGCCTGCCAGACGGGCCGAAGACCCATGCCGCCTGGCCGGTCTGGTCGGGGAGCACGACCCAGGAAATCCGCTTTCGCCCCGTGCCGAAGAAGGCGGTGGTGCGGCTCTGGCACCGCGCCCGCGACTTCGACCGGCGCACGCGCCGGCCAGGGCGGCACGGCGGCGCCGTCGGGCACGCCGCCCTGCAGGTATTTCACGCGCTGATTTTCGACTTCCTGAATTACCGCAGCGGCCGGCTCGACCCGTCGCACGCGGCCATCGCGCGCAAGGCCAATGTGTGCGAGCGCACGGTGCGCACCGCGCTGGCGCACCTCCGGAGCCTCGGCATCCTCGACTGGGTGCGGCGCTGCGCCGAGAGCTGGCGCGACGGCCGCTTCGTGCGCGAGCAGGAGACCAACGCCTACGCCGTGCTGCCGTGCGCGCGCTGGCGCGGCTATCGGGAGCCGCCGGAGCCGCCCGCGCCCTGGCCGGAGGCATGGGGC
>JAJXXT010000038.1 GCA_021780935.1 Pseudomonadota bacterium | reverse complement strand
GAGCCGCGTCGCCGGCGGCGGGGCCGCGCGCGCCGGCGGTCGGCGCGATATAAGCTGGCCGCGGAGGCGACGCCGCGTCGCTTGAGCGCCGACAACGCCCCGGGCGATTGGCCGGCGGCCGCGGAGTGGCTAGATTCGCCCGGCCTCGCCGAAGGAGCAAGGGATGACGATACGGGCTACGCGACGGGGCGCCGCGCGGACCCTGGTGGCGCTGGGGTTGCTGACGTTGGGCGCCTGTGCCACTGGCGGGTCCTGCACGCTGCGGAAAGTAGCCCAGCTGCCACTGGCCGCCGATTCACCCGTGGCCGTGGCACAGGTGCGGATCGACGGCCGGGCGGCGATGATGGTGCTCGACACCGGCGCGCAGGAAGTCTTCCTGACGCCGAGCGGCGCGCGGCGTCTGGGATTGCGCGAGGACCCCGGTTTGCGCGGGCAGGCCGCCGGCATCGGCGGCACGGTCACGGCCCTTGGGACGACGCTCGGTACGCTGTCGCTCGGCGCGGGCGAGCTGCGCGACATCCGCGCGGCCGTGGTCAACCAGGAACTGCCGCAAGCCGGCGCCGTCAGGGTGGATGGCCTGCTCGGCATGTCGGCCCTGAATCATTACGATATCGACCTCAATATGGCGGCACGCCACGCCACTCTCTATGCTGGCCCCGTTTGTGCCAACGGCCCACCGCGATGGCCGGGGATGCAGCGAATCGAGGCCCACTCGCTCAACGGCGTGTTCGTGATCCCGGTGAAGCTCGACTCGCATCCCTACCAGGCCATGGTCGACAGTGGTTCGCAATCGAATGTGCTGTTCACCGATGCGCGTGGTATTGCGTTCGCGCTGCGCCACCGTCTGCCGGGGGGGCTGCTGCATGGCGTGGGACCGAACTCCACGCATGCGTTCGAGGCCAGGTTCGCGCGGCTGGAGGTCGGCCATGAGACGCTGCAGGATGTCCCGTTCGTGGTGACCGAACGCCGCCCCGGCGCACCGGACATCGTCCTCGGCCAGCCCTTCCTCGCCCGCCACCGGGTCTGGTTCTCGGCGCAGCGGCGCGCGCTGTTCGTGGCCCCGGGTTCGCGCTGAAGCGATGTCGGCACGCGCGGAGAGCTTCGCCTGGTGGAGCATCGCGGTGGGAGTCGCCGTCCTGGCGCTGAAGCTCGGCGCATGGCGGGTCACCGGCGGGGCGGCGTTGTTTTCCGACGCCGCGGAAAGCACGCTCAACGTAGCGACCGCGGTGATGACGGTGGCGACGCTGCTGTGGGCGGCGCGCCCGGCGGATGCCAGCCACAATTACGGTCACGGCAAGGCGGAATTCTTTGCCGCCGTGATCGAAGGCGTGCTGATCGTGATCGCGGCCTTGCTCATCCTGGACCATGCCTGGACCGTCTGGCGGCATCCGGCGCCGCTCGAACGGCCGGGGCTCGGACTCTTCCTGACCGGCGGCGCGACGGCCGCAAACGCGCTCTGGGCACGGTTGCTGATCCGCAACGGCACCCGGTTGAGCTCGCCCGCACTGGTCGCCGACGGGCGGCACATTCTCTCCGATGTCGTGACCTCGGTCGGCGTGTTCGCGGGCGTGGCGCTGGTGGTGACGACCGGACTGGGCTGGCTCGACCCGCTGGTCGGCGCGCTGGCGGCGGTGATGGTGCTGGTCTCGGGCTTTCACCTGATCGGCGATAGTGTCGGCGGCTTGCTGGATGCCGCGCCGGCCGAGGCGGTCCGCACGCGCATCAGCTCGGTGCTGGCGGCGATCCTCGCCGACGAAGCGGGTTATGCGCGTACCGACGTGTTCGAAGTGCACGATCTGCGCGTGCGCCAGGCCGGACGCTCCGCCTTCATGGAGTTCCACCTGGTGGTGCCGGGGGCGATGAGCGTCGCGCAGGCCCACCGGATCTGCGACCGCATGGAAACGGCGCTGAAGGAGGAGATGACGGGGCTGCGCGTGACCATCCACGTCGAGCCGGAGGAAAAGGCCAAGCACCCCGGCGTGGCGGTCTCGTGAGGGCATTGCTGCTCGCGCTGGTGGCGATCGGCCTGCCCGTGGCCGCGTCGGCGGCACGCAACGTGGTCTCGTTGAACCTTTGCACCGACGAGGCGTTGCTCACGCTGGCGCCGCAGCGGGCCGCGGCGGTGAGTTTCCTGGCGCGCGATCCCTCGCTCTCCGTGGTGGCGGCGGCGGCGGCCCATGTGCCCGCCGTCGGCGCCGACGCGGAGGCCGTGCTGGCACTACACCCGAAGCTCGTGCTGGCGGGACGGTACGGCGCGCAGGCGGTGCTGGCGGCGCTGCGCGATACGGGCGTGCGCGTCGTCGTATTCGGCGAACCAAGGAGCTTCGCCGGCATCAGGGCGCAATGGCAGGCACTGGCGCGTGTGCTTGGCGTCGCGGCGCGCGGCGCGGCGGCGATCGCGACGATGGACGCAGCGCTGGCGCCACGATCCGCCCCGCGCGGCACCGCCGTATGGTTGCAGCCACGGCTGGTGACGGCGGGAGCGGACACCATCGAGGGAGCGGTGTTGCGCCATGCGGGCTACGTGCCGGTGGCGCGGTCGGGCGGGCTCGAGGCACTCGTGGCCGATCCGCCGCGCCTGCTGGTCCTGCCGGCGATGCCGCGCTTTCCCTCGCTTGCGGACGCGGTTCTGACGCATCCGGCGCTCGCAGGAATTCCGCGCGCGACGGTGCCGATGCGGCTGGTCGCCTGCCCCGGGCCGTGGACCGCCGGAGCGGTGCATCTGTTGCAATGACGATACGTCTGGCCCTTTTGCTGATGCTGCTTTGCCTGGCGAGCCTGCTGGTGGGGGGCGCCGGGCTGGGCGTTCCGCCGGCCACGATCCTGTTGCTGCTGCGCCTGCCGCGCACCGTGCTGGCGGTGGTGGTCGGCGCCGGTCTCGGGGTTTCCGGCGCGGTGCTGCAGGGCGCGATGGGCAACCGGCTTGCGGACCCTGGCCTGTTGGGCATCAGCGGCTGCGCGAGCCTGGGCGGTGCGGTTGCGTTCTACTGGGGATTGGCCGCCGCCTCGCCGCTCGCCCTGCCGCTCGCGGGGTTGCTGGGCGCGACGTTCGGCGGCGTGGCGCTGTTCGGCTTCGCGGCGCGGGCCGGCACCGGGCTTGCCTTCATCCTGGCCGGCATCGCGTTGGCCTCGATCGCCTCCGCCCTGCTCGCGCTGGTGATGGCGTTGGCGCCGAACCCGTTCGCGTTGGCCGAACTCGGCGACTGGCTGATGGGCAGCGTCGCGGATAAGACGCCAGCCGCGGTGATGCTCGCCTCGGTCCCGGTCGCGGCGGGCTGTGCGATGCTGCTGCGGCTCGGCTCGCGGCTCGACGCGCTGGCGTTGGGCGAGACGACGGCGGCAAGCCTCGGCTTCGATGCCGCTGCGACCTGGCGCCGGGCGGCGGCTGGCGTGGCGCTCGCGGTCGGCGCCGGCGCGGCGGTCGTGGGGGGAATCGGCTTCGTCGGCCTCGTCGTTCCGAATCTGCTACGACCCGCCGTGGGGGAGCGACCGGGAGCGCTGCTCTGGCCCTCGCTGCTCGGCGGCGCCTGCCTGCTGGTGGCCGCGGACCTGCTGGCCCGGCTCGCGCCGATGCTGCTGCCGCTGCACGCCCAACCGCGCCTCGGGGTGCTCACGGCGCTGCTCGGCGCGCCGTTCCTGGCGGTGCTGGCCCGGCGATGATTTGTCTCGATAACGTGACGATCTCGCGCGCCGGGAAGACTGTCCTGGACCAGGTGAGCTTCGCGGTGCGCCCTGGCGAACTCTGCGCGGTGGTCGGGCCGAACGGAGCGGGTAAGTCGACGCTGCTGCTGGCGCTGGCAGGCCTGCTCGCCGGCACGCCAAGGCGCGATCCGCGACAGGTCGCCTGGCTGGAGCAGGGTGCGCGGGCGGCCTGGGGAATGACGGTCGCCGAGGTGGCGGCGCTGGGGCGCCTGCCGCATGGCGGGCGCAACGCCGACGCGGTGGCGCGGGCTCTGCAGGCGGCGGGAATAGCGTCGCTGGCATCGGCCCGGGTCGACCGGCTTTCTGGCGGCGAGGCAAGGCGGGCGATGCTCGCGCGGGTACTGGCAACCGAGGCGAAGGTGCTGCTGCTCGACGAGCCGACCGCCGATCTCGACCCCGCGGCAAGCGAGGCGCTGATGGCCCTGCTGCGGCGCCAGGCGGCTGCGGGCGTAGCCGTCGTCGTCGTGCTGCATGCGGTGGAGCTGGCGATGCGCCATGCCAGCCGCGTAGCCGTGATGCGCGATGGTGCGATCGTCGCGGACGGAGCGCCGGCGGAGGTGCTGGCCGCCGCGGCGGCAGCCTTCGGAATGCGCGTGGGCTGCGATACCGCGCCGCGACTATTGCCATGATGCAACGACCAACCGGGCGGCACGCGCGGACACGGCGGATGGCGTGGGCTGCGGGACTGTCGCTGCTGCTGCACATGGCGGCGCTGGTCGCGATCCTGTGGCAGCCGGCGCGACCGGCGCCGGCGGCGCCCGTGCCGTTGAACCAGGCGACGGTTCAGATCCTGCTCACCAAGGGACAGGGCGATCAAAGGGCGCGCGGCGGGCCGACGGCCCCCCCGGCGCCGCCCAAGCGCCAGCAAGCGGCGGCGAGGCCCCCGGTCCCGCGGTCCACACCGCCACAGCCGAAGACCGACGCGCCACCGGCACCGCGGCCGAAGGCGGCGGCGGCACCGCCGCGACAAAGCCTGCCGATGGAGTTCGGCAGCCTCGGCGGGCCCTCGGTCGCCGTCCGCAATGACCGCAACAAGAGCGTGAACGTCACGACGCAGCCCGACAAGGGCAACCTGGCGCCGGCCTATCCGCCCGCGGCCGCGCGGCGGCACCAGATGGGAACCGTGGGGCTGTGGCTCTATGTCGCGGCGGATGGGTTTGTCGATCGCGTGAAAGTGATTAAAAGCTCCGGCTATCCGCTGCTGGATCAGGCAGCGGTGGCGCGGCTGCGCACCTGGCATTTCACCCCGGCGACGCAGGGCGGCGCGCCGGTTTCCAGCATCTACAAGATCGCCGTGACGTTCGGCCCTTAGGAGAGGCAATGGTCAGGATCGACCGGGTGGTGACGCGTGGCGGCGATGCGGGCGAGACTTCGCTCGGCGATGGCGCGCGAGTTGGCAAGGAAACGGCGCGGATCGAGGCGATCGGCGCCGTCGACGAGGCGAACGCCGCGCTCGGCGTGTTGCGCTGCCTGGTTGCCGGCGACCCGGCGACCGACGCGGCACTGTCACGGCTTCAGAACGATCTTTTCGATGTCGGCGCCGATCTCGCGGTCCCGGGCGACGCGGGCAAACGGCTGCGGGTGACGGACGCGCCCGTCGTGCGGCTCGAGGCGGAGATCGCGGCAATGGCGAGCGGGCTTGCGCCGCTTGCGAGCTTCGTGCTGCCAGGCGGAACACCGGCGGCGGCGCAGGCGCATGTCGCGCGCACGCTGTTGCGCCGGGCCGAACGGCGCATCGCCGCGCTGCGGGCCGATGGCGTGAACCCGGCGGTCCTGCGGCTGCTGAATCGCGCCTCGGACCATCTCTTCGTGCTGTCCCGTCTGCTCAACGAGCGGGCGGCCGGCGACGTGCTGTGGGTGCCGGGAGCGAACCGCTAGAGCGATATCGAACCAGATCGAATTATCTGGTCGGATTTATTGCTCCAGATTCAGGTACGGGTGGCGAAGAACCCGGCAATCGCCTCGGCTGCGCGATCCGGTGCCTCGCGATGCGGAAAATGACCGACGCCTTCCATGATGGCGAGGTCGAGGTCGCCGAACGTCTCACCGAGACGGTCGGTCCAGGCGGCGGGAAAGATCGGGTCGTGCGCCGCCCAGCGGATGCAGGTCGGGACTGCGATCGGCGGCAGCGTCGGCGCCATGCCCTGCATCATCGCGATGCGGCCCGCATGGGCGGCGCGGTACCAGGCGAAGCCGCCCTCGAGGTTGCCGGGCAGGAGGAAATTGTCGACCCAATCCTCGAGCACGTCGTCGAAAGCATGCCTCACGTGCGACCAGTGCCTGAGGAAATGGCCGATATAGGCGCGGCAGGCATCCCGGCTGGCGCCGACCAGGGCCGGCGCGATCGCCATCTGGTGGAACGACTGGTACCAGATTTCCTGCAGCCGGTCAGGGGCACCCATGCGCGCGCCGATGCCGGGATAGACGAAATCGAACAGGAAAAGACCGGACCACCGCGCGGGATCGCGGCGGGCGAGGTCGAGGATCACCGCTCCGCCGACATCGTGCCCAACGAGGCCGCAACGCGCGAGGCCGAACGCATCGAGCAGCGCCAGGAGGTCCTGCCCGTGATCCGTCGCCCCCCAGACCGGCGGATCGCCCGCCGGTTTGTCCGATGCGCCGAAGCCGCGCAGATCGGGCGCGATAAGACGGAACCGGCCAGCGAGGCGGTGCATCACCGGCTCCCACGTACGCCAGAATTCCGGCCAGCCATGCAGCAGCAGGATCGGTTCCCCCTCCCCTGCCTCGGCCACGTGGAAAGCAGCGCCGCGGACGGGGACGCTACGGTGCCGGATCATTCCGCTATCCTCCGCATCATGACGCATTCACCCCGGAACGTGCGACGGCTTCGGCTACGACCCGCAGGCTAGCGCCGCAGCCGCCGCACGGCTATCTCAGAATCCGCCGCGCAGACCCAGCAGCAGCGAGGCGCCCGGCATCGCGAAGCCGCTGGCCGCCTCGAAGCGGGAGTTGAAGAGGTTGCGCGCGTCCGCGAACAGCGTCAGCCGCGGCCGCAGACGATAGCTCACGGCGAGGTTGGCATAGGCGCCACCCGGCGACAGGCCGGGACCGACCGGGTAGCCGAAATTGTTTTCGATGTAATCGTCGAAGGCGCTGGTGAGCACGAGCTGGGGTTCGACCACCAGGCCCGGAATGGGTTCGATGCGCGCATCGACCGTGCCACGGTTCTTGGGCCGGCGCAGCAGCGGCGTATGCGCGCTGAGGTCGCGCGCATCCGTGTAGGTGTAGGTGAGATCGGCCGTGAGCCAGACGGCGGGACGCGCCGTGAGTGTCACTTCCACGCCGCGCGAGCGGGCCCTGGCGACGTTCTGCTGCGTCGAGGCGGTAAAGCTCGCGTTGAACTCCGTCTGGATCAGGTCGTTGATGTCGTTTTCGAAATAAGTGACATCGAGCGAGAGCCCCTTGGGCCGGCCGGCGAGCGGCAGGTCGGTGGTCCAGCCGATCTCGTAGCCCTGGCTTCGTTCCGGTTTCAGTGCCGGATTGCCGACATAGCCGTAATTGTCCTGGCCGAAGAGGTCGTAGAGCGAGGGAGCGCGAAAGGCGGTGCCGTAGGCGGCGTGAAGGTGCGAGCGGATTTCCGGCACCGCCAGCACCGCGCCGAGCCGCCACGTCACCGCCCCGCCACCATAACGCGCGTGCTCGCCACGGATGTCGGCGGTCAGCGAAAGACGGTGCCAGAGCGTCCCCTGCAGTCCCGCATGCCCCGCGTCCGAGGTCGCCGAGGCGCGCACGGCGCTGACATAGGGGAACCCGCCGGTGACGAGGTCGAGGCGGGAGTTGGAGCTATCGAGCCGATGCTCGTAGCCGAACAGCACCGCCGCATCGCTGAGCGCACTGCTGGCGGCGACGTGCAGCGTGTTGTTCCAGGACAGCATGTCGCGCGCGCCGTGATAGCGGCTGTCGCCGGACGCGGCGTTCGGATCGAGCGCTTCGAGCGGCTGCACATAGTGGCGGTCGGTCTGCAGATGCGCGAGCGTGAGCGCGCTGTCCCAGTAGCCGAACAGTGTCGTCGTCGCTCCGAGACGGCCGTTCCAGGCATTGTCGTAGCCGCGATAGGCCTGGGAGTCGTAAGTCGGGAAACCGTGCTCCTTCAGCGAGAAGGCCGAGGTGCGGCCGTCGAGGCCGAGGAACAGGCGCGTGCCGGGGCGTGGCGTGTAGCCGAGTTCGAGCGAGCCGGCATCGCCGCGATAGAACTCGCGATGGCCGGCATAGACCGTCTCCCGTTTCGGAATCGTATCGCCGTAGGTGGTGTCCAGCGCCTGGGCGCCGAGGCGGTAGTCCCAGAGGCCGCTGCCACCGGCCAGCGTCGCCGCGGCCTCGCCGGTGGCCGGCAGCCCGGCACCCAGCGTGACCGTGCCGTGCGCCGGACCGCTGCCGCGCCTGGTGATGATGTTGATGACGCCGCCGATCGCGCCCGAGCCATAGAGCGAGGACATCGGGCCACGGACGATCTCGATGCGGTCCACGCTGGCCAGGGTGTCGACGCCGAAATTGAAGGCCGCTCCGGGATCGGACGGGTCGTTGAGCGGAACCCCGTCGCGCAGCACCAGCACGTGATCCGAATTGGTGCCGCGGATGAAGACGCTGGTGTTGCCGCCAGGCCCGCCCGAGGCGACCGGCACCAGCCCGGGGACCAGAGCCAGCGCGTCGGCGAGCGTCGTCGCCCCCGCCTGTTCGAGTTGCCGGCGGGTGATGACGGTCACGCCGGCGGGGATCTGCTCGATCAGCGTCGGCACGCGCGTCGCGGTGACGACCGTCTCGGGCAGTTGCAGCTCGGGCGCGGTCTGCGCCGCGGCCGGCAGCGTCGCTGCGGCGGCGCACAGGGATGTAACGATAGCGAAACGGCAAGGCGTCATGTCTCGCACTCCAGCAACGGGGATGCCCCCGCGGTTGTCAGGGCGATGCAAGCATGCGGGGTTTGCCCGTTGCGCCGGGGCTCCCCGCCCGGTGCGCGCGTGCGCTCTCGACTCCGGCCGGTCTCCTGGCTCGCGGCGCCGGGATTTCCCCCGTCCGGCACCGCCTTCTCGCCCTGGTCGGGCAATGGCGTGTGGCGCCGGACGCGCCGCTCACAGTTGCGGGGGCAGCCGCGGCCTGCGCCAACCCGAAGGCTGGCGTTCCGCGTTCCCGTTTCAGCCCTCGCGGGCCACCGGAGTCTGGGCGGGACCCTAGCGCCCCAGGCGGCCGGGCGAAAGGGGGCGCGGGTGAAACAGCGCCGGCAGATCGGCCAGCGCCTGGCGCACCTGTTCCGCCTGCGCCCGGGTCAGCGTGCGGCGCCAGCGGCCGATGGCGCCGTCGCGGCCGGCATGGTGGCGGTGCCATTGCGTCACCGGGTCCGTGATGTCGCCGGAACGCGGGTCGCTCTGCAGCTCGGGGCGCACGGGGAACCGGGCGATCTGCGCCTCCACCGCCGGGCGGCGCAGCGCGGCAAAAATCGCCGCCCGCGCCGCGGCGTCGGCATCCACGCCGAGGTGGGCGGCAAGGCGCCCGACGGTCACTGGCAGGTCGACGAACCCATCCTCATAACGCAACGACAGCACGCCGGGCCGATGCGCCAGCCCGGCGACGAAACGGGCGGAGCGACGGACCCAGTCCAATGCGATCTCGAACCGGAAGTTCTGGTAGCGCATCAGCGAGGTCACGCCGTCGCGGGGATCGCGCAGGGTCACCAGGATGGCGGTCGCGCGCGTGGCAAGAAAATCCGCGACCTCGGGTGCCACGTCGTGCGTCTTGACCACGTGGCGACCGGAACCCAACCCTTGCGCATCCTCGCACCCGTTGATGAAGCGGGTGGCGACGGGGCCGGAACATTCGGCGAGGCGGCGGGCGACATTGAAAGCCCAGGTCGAGCCGCTGGCATAGGCGCCCGCACACCAGACGAGCATGCGCGCCCCGCCGGCCGCTCAGCGTCCCCTGAAGATCGGCCGGCGCTTTTCCATGAAGGCGGTGCGGCCCTCGCGGTAGTCCTCGCTGTCGAAGCACGCCTGCATGACGCCATCCATGGCGATGCGGTCGCGCCGGCTCTCGTCGCGTGTCACCTGCTCGACCATCACCTTGGCCGCGCGCAGCGACAGCGGCGCGTTCTCGGCCAGCGTGCCTGCGAGCTCCAGCACCACGTCCGACAGCTCGTCGTCGCGCACGGTGCGGTTGACGAGGCCGATGCGCTGCGCCTCCTCCGCGTCGATGCGCGCCCCGCTATAGAGCAGCATCCGGGCATGGGCGGGGCCGACGAGTTCGACCAGGCGGCGCGTCGGCTCCGGACCGTACGCGATGCCCAGGCGCGCGGCCGGAATGCCGAAGGCGCTGTCATGCGCCGCGATGCGCAGATCCGCCATCATCGCGATGCCGAGCCCGCCACCGAGGCAGAAGCCGCGGATCCGCGCGATCATGGGCTTGGGGAAATTGGCCAGCTTGTCGCGCCCGACGCTGGTGAGCCGGTCGTATTCGCGCTGCGCGTCGGCGTTGCTGCGCACCTGCTCGAACTGGCTGATATCCGCACCCGAAACGAACGCCTTGTGTCCGGCGCCGGTGAGGATGACGACGCGCACGCCGTCATCGGCCGCAAACGCCTCGAGGATCTCGCCCAGGCCCTGCCACATCCCCACCGACATCGCATTGCGCTTTTCCGGCTGGTTGAAGGTGACCAGGCCGACGCCGCCCTCGACCGCGGCGAGCATCTTGCCGTCGGCGAAGCTCCTGCCCGAAATGCCGCCGTGGCTGGTGTCGTTCACTTCACCGCCCCCTTGGCGCGCAGTGCCGCTATCTCGGTGGCATCAAGCCCCAGGGATCGCAGGATCGCGTCGGTGTGCTCGCCCGGGTCCGGCGTATGCGAGCGGACCGACTTCGCCACCCCGCTCATGTTGAGGGCCGAGGCGACGACCATCTCGGTGCCGAGCGTGGGGTGCTGCATGGGCGTCGCCAGGCCCAGATGTTGCACCTGCGGATCGGCGAAGACCTTGTCGATGGTGTTGATCGGGCCGCAGGGAATGCCGGCCGCCTCGAACAGCTCGATCCAGTGGGCCGAGGGCTGTGTCCGGGTGATCTCGGCGATCGCGGCGTTGATCTCGCGGCGATGTTCGCTGCGGCCCTTGCCGCTCTGCCACTCGGGAATTTGCAACCATTCCGGCTTGCCGATGGTCTCGGCGAAACGGGCGAACAGGCGCGGCCCGCTGGCGGCGATGTTGATGTGGCCGTCGGCCGTCGGGAACACGCCGGTCGGGATGCCGGTCGGATGGTCGTTGCCGGCCTGGCCCGCGACTTCGCCGGCCATCAGCCAGCGCGTGGCCTGGAAATCCAGCATGAAGACCTGCGTCTCGAGCAGCGAGGTATGGACCCAGCGGCCGACTCCGGTGCGCTCGCGCTCGTAGAGCGCGGTCACGATGCCGAAGGCGAGCAGGCTGCCGGCGACGAGATCGTCGATCGGGATGCCGACACGCATCGGCCCGCGGCCGGGCTCGCCGGTGATCGACATCAGCCCGCCCATGCCCTGGGCAATCTGATCGACGCCGGCGCGCGCGGCATAGGGCCCGTCCTGGCCGAAGCCGCTGATGCTGCCGTAGACCAGGCGGGGATTGACCGCGTGCACGTCCTCCCACGCGATCTTGAGGCGGTGCTTCACGTTGGCGCGCATGTTCTCGACGACGACATCGGCCGTCGCCGTCAGCCGCATGAACAGCGCATGCCCCTCCGGCGACTTCAGGTCGAGCATGATCGCGCGCTTGTTGCGATGCAGGTTCTGGAAGTCGAAGCCGTGACGGTCGCCGGAGATCTCCTCGCCGCCGCTGCCCGGGGGCTCGATGCGGATCACGTTCGCGCCCCAATCCGCGAGATGGCGCACGCAGGTCGGCCCGGCGCGGGCGAGCGTGAGGTCGAGCACGGTGACATTCGCAAGCGGCAGGGTGGTTGCGGTGGCGGCGCTGGGATTGGTATCTGGCACGGTATCCTCCGGGCAGCAGTGTCGGCCCCGAGCGGGGATGGCGCAAGTATGCCGGGTTTCAGACAGCGAGATGGAGGCGACGATGGTTCGGGTGCATCGGATCGCGGCGATCCCGGCGGACGGGATCGGCCCCGAGGTCATCGCGGCGGGGCTCGAGGTGCTGGACGCGGTCGCGGCGCGCGACGGCGGCTTTCGCCTCGAGGTGACGCCGTTCGACTGGGGCAGTGCCTATTACAGGAAGCACGGCCGGATGATGCCCGCGGACGGGCTGGCCCGGATCGAGGCGATGGACGCGATCTATTTCGGTGCCGTGGGCGCGCCCGATCTGCCGGATGACATTACGCTGTGGGGGCTGCGGCTCGCGATCTGCCAGGGCTTCGACCAGTTCGCCAATGTCCGTCCGACACGCATCCTGCCGGGGATCGAGAGTCCGCTGCGCCATGCGCGGCCGGGCGACCTCGACTGGCTGATCGTCCGCGAGAACAGCGAAGGCGAGTACGCCGGTGTCGGCGGGCGGGCGCATCGCGGCCTCCCGGAAGAAGTGGGCATGGAGGTCGCGGTGTTCACCCGCGCCGGGGTCGAGCGGATCATGCGCTTCGCCTTCGAGCAGGCGGCGCGGCGCCGGCGGCGGCACCTGACCGTGGTGACCAAGTCCAACGCCCAGCGCCACGGCATGGTGATGTGGGACGAGATCGCCGCCGCGACCGCCGCCCAGTTCCCGCAGGTCACCTGGGACAAGGAACTGGTGGATGCGATGACGATGCGCATGGTCAAGCGGCCGGCGAGCATCGACACGGTGGTGGCGACCAACCTGCACGCCGACATCCTCTCCGATCTTGCGGCCGCGCTGGCCGGCAGCCTCGGCATCGCGCCGACTGCCAACGTCGATCCCTCGCGCCGCCGGCCCTCGATGTTCGAGCCGATTCATGGCTCTGCCTTTGACATCACCGGCAAGGGCATCGCCAATCCCGTCGCGAGCTTCTGGACCGCCGCGCTGATGCTCGAGCATCTGGGCGAGGAGCGGGCGGCGGCACGGCTGATGGTGGCGGTGGAGCGGGTCTGCGCCGACGGCGTGCTGACGCCCGATCTCGGCGGCAAGGCAACGACCACGGACGTGACGCGCGCGGTGGTCGAGGCGCTGCGCGGCGCGAACTGAGGCGCCGTTACGCGACCGGCGTGCCGATGCCGAGCAGCGCCTCGCCCTTGTTCACCCAGAGGCTGCTCAGCGTGTAGAGCACGCTGCCCGCGTCGCGTGCGGCGATCGTTGCGATCACGTCACCAAAGAGCGTGCGGATCTCGCCGATCGTCTCGCCCGCCTGCACCGCCTCGCCGAGGCGCTTGGCGGGATACCAGAGCCCATCCTCGTCGGCCGCCGGGGCCCACATGGTCACCACCCGCACCGGGCCGGCCGGCGCCGGCCGCGCATGGACCATGCCGAGATGGGCGAGCACGCGCTCGATGCCGGCAAGGAGCTGCCCGACCCCATCTTCGGTCCAGACGCCGTTGCCGCCGACCTCGGCCAGCAGGCTCGGCTTGCCGAGGCGGCCGGCGGCGTCGATCGTGTAGCCTTCGCCGCCGGCAGCGACGGCGATCGGCAGGCCGAAGACGGTGGCAAGCTCGCGCGATGCCTCGCTGTCGCGCGGAAACAGCGAGAACGGCGCCAGCGCCTCGCTGAGATCGCCGCCGTGCAGGTCAAGACAGGCGTCGGCCTGGGGGTAGATCTCGCTCACCAGCCAATGCGCCAGGCGCTCGGTGAAGCTGCCGTCGGGCCGGCCGGGAAACATGCGGTTGAGATTGCGCCCGTCCTCCGGCGCCACGTAGATCGCCCGCTTGCGCAACGCGCTCATGTTGAGGACGGGCAGGATCAGGATGCAGCCGCGCAGCCCGCGCGCCGGCCGCCGCGCCAGCCGCAGCGCCGCCTCGATCGAGGTATATTCCGAGCCATGGACGCCGGCGGTGACGACCAGGCAGGGACCCGGCGCCTCGCCCTCGATCACCGCGAAGGGGATGCGCGCGCCCTCGACCGGGCTGATCAGGCCGTGCTCGCGGCGCGGCTTGCCGGTGCGCAGCGGCGGGAGGTGAAGCGGCATGGGCGGCTCCCGGGAAAGTGGGCCCCGCGAGCCTAGAGCAATAGCCGACCAGATAGAATCATCTGGTCGGATTTCTTGCTCCAGGAAACTTGGAATCCAGAGCAGCTTATCTCCGGTCTACCCGCACCGGACAGGCTCAGGCAGACCGGAGGGCGCTCTGGCTGTCCCTGCCGGGCTCGGGCTCAGGGCCGGTCCGGCGCGGCGAAGAAACGGGCATAGCGCCGGCGCCGGCCGCGCAGCAGCACCAGCAGGATGGCGCTGAACCCGACGATGTCGAACCAGAAGTAGTATTGCGGCACGCCGGCCCAGGCGAACAGGAAGATGCCGAGCGTGCGGTAGTTCGCCGACAGCACCGCCCAGCGCCGCACCGCGGGGGCGAAGAGCGCCCGGTAGCACTGGCGCCGCGCCGCGCCGCCGTCGGCGCCGCCGGCGAGCACCTCCGAGAGGCGCGCATGGAAGGCCGGGCCCGTGCCGGAGGCCGCGTATTGCAGCCGCAGATAGGCGCCATAGAGGCCCGCCAGGACGCCGCGCCCGGTCGCACCCGGCCGGCCGAACGCGGCGGAGGCGCGGCCGAGCCCCCAGAAGCCGTATTCCTGCCGCTGCACCTCGTAGGCGGCCGACTGCACGGCGTGGCAGATCCCGGCGACGACGGCGAGCGGCCAGGCCCACAGGCCGAGCGTGCGCTGCAGCGCCGAGGCCAGGCCCGCGTAGACGGCGATGAAGGTGACATAATCGCAGATGCCATCGAGCACCTTGCCCGAGGGCGATTGCTTGCCGGTGAGCCGCGCCAGCTGCCCGTCGGCGCCATCGAGCACATGCCAGGCGAGCATCAGCACGAAGCCCAGCAGCACGCGCCAGCGACTGGCATAGCCGTGATAGGCCAGGCCCGCGAGCACGCCACAGCCCATTCCCGCGAGCGACACCGCGTTCGGATGGATGCCGGCGCGGGCGAGGCGCGGCGTGAGCCAGGCCGCGGCCGGGTGGATGATCCAGCGGTTCGAGACTTCCTCGATCTCGAGGGCGCGGCGCACCGGCTCACCCTGCGCCATCGCTGCGCCCGGCGTCAGAGCCGCCCCGCGTGCAGCAGCCGCTCGGCGCGGGCGTAGGCCGCCGGGTCGTCGACGTCGATCCACAGTCGCTCGCCGATGTCCAAGGCGCGCGCCCGGCCCTCGCGCGCCAGCACGTTCATTGCCCCGGAGATGCTGTCGTCGCCCTCCGCCTGGCTGCGTTCGAGGGCCTCGAACATCGCCGGCGTGCAGTGAAAGACGCCGGTATCGAAGGCGTTGAAGTCGCGGATCACCTTGCCGATGTGCAGGATCCGCCCATCGGCGCATCTGACGCGCGTGACATCCTCGGGGTCGTGCAGGTCGCTGCCGGTCTTGAAGTCCACCGCGAGGGTCACCGTGTCCGGCGCATGCGGCGCGGCAAGCAGGGCGGCGAAGATGGCGGGATCGACGAGGTGGTCGCACATGGTCAGCAGGAACGGCCCGTCCAGCGCCGCCCGGGCCTTGTGGACGGAAACACCGTTGGCGCGCGTCCATTCGTCGTTGACGACGTGCGTGAGGCGGATCTTCTCGCGCGCGGCCAGCGCGTCGAGGGCGGCGCGCAGTTCAGGGCCGCGCCAGCCGCTGACGACGACGAACTCCTCGATCCCGCATGCGAGCACGCGCGTCATCACATGCTCGATGAGCGGCGCCCCCTTGATCGGAATCAGCGGCTTGAGCTCGCCCTTCTCACGCAGCCGCGTGCCCTGGCCGGCGGCGACGATCAGGCACTTCATCGCACCGCGAGCTTGATGCTGCTGGCGCGGATGAAGCCTTCGGTCATCTGATAGGCGACGTCGTCGGTATGCTGCACCGGCGGATGCTTGCAGAAATACGCGGCCGGCCCTTCGAGCACGCCGCCGATGCCGTTCTCGAGCGCGAGCTTGCAGCAGCGGATCATGTCGATGACGACGCCCGCGGAGTTGGGCGAATCCTCGACCGAGAGGCGCAGCTCGAGGTCCATCGGTACATCGCCGAACAGCAGCCCTTCCATGCGGATGAAGCAGACCTTGTTGTCGTTCTGCCACGGCACGTAGTCGCTCGGGCCGACATGAATGTTGTCGTCCTCGAGGCGCTTCTTCGCAACCGCCTGCACCGCCTCGGTCTTCGAGGTCTTCTTCGAGGCCAGGCGGCGCTGGTTCTTCATGTTGAGGAAGTCGGTGTTGCCACCGGTGTTGAGCTGGTAGGTGCGCAGCAGCTTGACCCCGCGCTTGGCGAACAGGTCGGTCAGCACCCGGTGGGTGATGGTGGCGCCGACCTGCGACTTGATGTCATCGCCCACGATCGGCAGTCCGCGCGCCTTGAAGCGCGCGGCGAAGGCCGGGTCGCTGGCGATGAACACCGGCATGTTGTTGACGAAGGCGCAGCCCGCCTCGAGCGCGCACTCGGCATAGAAGCGCGCCGCCTGCTCGGAGCCCACGGGCATGTAGTTGAGCAGGATCTCCGCGCCGCTGCGCCGCAGCAGGGCGACGATCTCGGCGCGCGACAGCTCCGGCACGTCGGCGCGCACGAAGGTGCGGTCCGCGGCATATTCCTCCATGTGCTCGGAGATGCCATCGAGAACCTGACCCATCCGCACGATCACGCCGCTCTCGGGGATGTCCGGCTGGAACACCTTGGTGCAGTTGGGCTTGGCGAAGATCGCCCGGGCGACATCCTGGCCGACCTTGCGCGCGTCGATGTCAAAGGCGGCGACCACGCTGATGTCGCTGGGCAGGTAGCCGCCGATCTCGCGGTGCATCAGCCCGACGACGCCGTCGCGGCAGCGCTCCGGAGTGTAGTAATGAATTCCCTGGATCAGCGCGCTGGCGCAATTGCCGATCCCCGCGATCGCGATACGGATACCGCCGCTTCTGGCCATGCCGTTCACCTGCCTCGGGCCGCTGGTCGCACGCCCCGATGTCCCAATTGATGACCCGGCTGTATGCGGGGGCGTGCCGAGCAAGGCAAGCCATCCCTCCGCCGTCCCTCCACCGCCCCGGCCCGCCGGCGCCGGCTGTCTTGACGCCGTGTCATCGCCACGTCATCAAAGATCGACATGCCCGCCTGCGATTCCGCAGGAATCGCCGCCAGCCCGGAGACGGCGGAGAATACGGCGGACATGGGCGAAAGGGCTCCGCGCGAGCCTGGTTGCGTCTTTCGGACCGGCGGCAGGGCACATGGACTCATCGGTCGAACATATCCGCGAGGTCGTCTTCGAGGTCCTGCGCGCCTCGCCCAACCCGCCGTCGGCGCTGTCTGACGCCACCAACATCGTCACCGATCTCGGGCTCGATTCGGTCGCGGTGATGGATTTCGTGATGGAGATCGAGAGCCGGCTGGATATCACCGTGCCGCTCGACAAGATCGCCGAGATCGAGTCGCTCGGCGACCTGATCGGGATCCTGAGCGGCCTCAAGGTCGCCGCCTGAGCATGGCGCTTTTCGACAAGTTTGCGCCACTGCGGGCCGCCTACGACAAGCTCGAAAAGGCCGGCAGCAACCCCTTCAACGTGGTCTTCGACCGCGTGCTCTCGCCCACCGAGGGGCTGATCGGCAACCGCGAGATCCTGCTGCTCGGCACCAATAATTACCTCGGCCTCACCTACGATCCGGCGGTGGTCGCGAGCGCGGTCGAGGCGCTGCAGGCGTCGGGCAGCGGCACCACCGGCTCGCGTATCGCCAATGGCAGCTACGCGGGCCACCGGCATCTGGAACGCGCGCTGGCCGGTTTCTACGGCCGCCGCCACGCGATGGTGTTCTCCACCGGCTACCAGGCCAATCTCGGCATCCTCTCGGCACTGGCCGGCAAGCACGACCACCTGCTGCTCGACGCCGACTGCCACGCCAGCATCTACGACGGCGCGCGCCTCGGCTATGCCGAGGTGACACGCTTCCGCCACAACGATCCCGACGACCTCGCGGCCCGGCTGCGCCGCCTTGCCGACGCGCCGGGCGACAAGATCATCGTC
>JAJXXT010000119.1 GCA_021780935.1 Pseudomonadota bacterium | reverse complement strand
GGCGGCGGCGGGATCGGGGCGATCAGGTTCACGCTAGCCGATCCCGCGCACGATGTGCGGCCCGATCAGGTTCGCCACCGGCAAGGGCAGCCGCTTCCAGGCGGCGATGAAGAGCCGGTATTTCGGGTTGAGCGGGTTGTGGTCCGGCAGCGCCGCGCCCGGGCGCAGCTTGTAGCGATAGTGCAGCGGCGCCGGGGTGAAGCCCCAGTTCTTCTTGAAGGAGAAGGCGCCGGTGCCGAGCTTGCTGCGGCCGAAATCGAACAGCGCCAGACCGCGCGCCGCGGCGCGGCGCATGACCTCCCAATACATGAAATCGTTCCCCGCCCGCCCCCGCGCCGCTGCGATGCCGCCGCCATAATAGGGCAGCACCTCGCCACGGAAGTAGAAATTCATCACCGACGCGATCGGCATCTCGCCCTCGAGCACGGTGACGATGTCGGCATGCTCCCGGAACGTCTCCATCAGCAGCTCGAAGTAGCGCCGGGCGAAGACCGGGGTGCCGAGATTGCGCACGGATTCGGCGTAGATCCGCCACAGCCGCGCCGGCGACGGATCGAGCACGGAGGTGAGGCCGTTCTGGATGCCCTTGCGCACCATCGCCCGCTGCTTGCGCGGGATCGCCGCCATATTCGCCTCCTCGCCGGCCAGCAGCGGCTTGCGGAAGGTGACGTAGAGATCCGGCCGGGCTTGCCAACCGGTCTGCGCCGGCCAGTCGGTCGGTAGCGGGTGGAGATGGCGGAACTCCACCGCCGCGGCGCCGGTCCGGCCGAGCAACGTCTCGGCGTGCGCGGTGAGCGCAGCGGCGCTCTCGGCATCGGCCGCGACCGGCCCACCATAGACGCAGAACGGCGAGGAGATCAGCGTGCGGCCGAACAGGGGCGAGGACACCAGCGCCAATGGCAACACCCCGGTAATGGCGCCGTCGCGCTCCGTCAGCACGTAATGGGTACTGTGGCCGAAGGCGCGGGCGATGACCCGGCGCCAGCCGGAGAGGTGGAAGAACGTGCCCTCCGGCATCGCGGTGACGAACGCATCCCAGGCCGGCTCGGCCGCCTCGTCCAGCGGCTTGCAGACGACGCCCATGCCGCCCTACTCCGCTGGCGCTCGGGCGAGCACGTCGGCGAAGGCGCGGTCCATCCGGTCCCAGGCAAAGTCCCGCAACAACCGGTCGAGCCGCGGGGCCGTGCGGGCCAGGTTGACGTAGTGGCGGAAGCGCGAGAGCGCGCCGACCCCGCGGATGCGCGGCTGGTCCGGGTCTACCTCCCAGGGATGGAAATAGAAGATGCCAGCGGCCGCTTCGGCCTGATTGCGCCGGGCCAGGCCGAGGCGGAAGAGCCAGTAGGGCAGCAGACGGAAATAGCCACCACCGGCAGCGGGCAGGTTGCGGCCGAATAGCCGCACCGTCGTCATCGGAATCTCCCACAACGCGCCGCTGCCCGGCCGATACGGGGAGCGCGGCGCGTCCGGCGTGCCATAGAGATCGTGGCGCACCGGGTAGACAGAGGAGGAATACCGGTAGCCCTCCGCCTCGAGCGCGTCGAACGCCCATTGGTTGGTGCGGCCGATCGAGAAGGTGGGGGCGCGGTAGCCGGCGACCGCGGCGCCGCCGACATCCTCGAGCAGCCGGCGGGTGCGGCCGACATCGGCGCGGAATTGTGCCTCCGTGAAGCGGTCGGCGCGGACATGGTCGTAGCCATGGCTGGCGAGTTCATGCCCGGCGGCGACGATGCGACGGACCATCGCGCCATGGCGCTCGGCGATCCAGCCCAGGGTGAAAAAGGTGGCATGGATGCCAGCCGACTGGAACTGCGCCAGGATGCGCTCGACATTGGCCTCGACGCGACAGGGAATGCTGTCCCAGTCAGCCCGCGGGATCGCCGGGGACAGCGCCTGGACCTGGAAATAATCCTCGACGTCCACGGTCATGGCGTTGATCGGGCGGCTCATGGCCGGCGCACCTCTGAGAGGGTGCCGAGCAGGTCGATGAAGCGCTGGAAGACGCGCTCGCGCCGCGCCAGCGCGTGTTCGAGCGCGTCCATGCGATGGGCGAGATGCGCCAGCTCCAGCGCGCCCGCTGCCTGGGCCGTTCCCGGCAGTGGCGCGGGACCCGTCATCGCCGGCCCGGGGTGACCGCTGCCGAGATCCTCCAGCAACTCACGGGCCGTAGTCTCCACCATCGCGGCACTGATCTCGGCCCGCTCCTCGAGCGCGCCATAGAGCAGCAGGCGCGAGCAGAGCCGGTTGATCCGACGGGGAATGCCGCCGGTGTGGCGAAAGACGAGAGGGAACACCTCAGGCTCGAACGAGGGGTTGCCCGCCCAGCCCGCGGCGCGCAGCCGGAACTCGATGTAGGCGTGGGTTTCGTCCTCGTTCAGCGGTCCGAGATGAAACGAGGCCAGCACCCGCTGGCGAAGCTGCTCGAGCTCAGGGCTGGCGAGAATGCGGCGGAACTGCGGCTGCCCGAGCAGAATGGTCTGCAGCAGGGCATGCCCGTCATCGGTGATGTTGGAGAGCATGCGCAGCTCTTCCAGCCCGGCGATCGAGAGGCTCTGCACTTCGTCGACCACCAGCAGCGCCCGGCGCCCGGCGGCGCGGTGCTCGCGCAGGATGGCCTCGATGCCGCGCAACAGGGTCGCCTTGTCGCTGCCCTCGCCGGCGCCGAACGCCGCCGCCGTCAGACGCAGCAGATCGTCCCCGGAGACCTGCGAGGTGACGATGCGGGCGATCGTGTAGGTGGAGCGATCCAGCTGCGACCATAGCCGCTCCACCAAGGTCGTCTTGCCCGCGCCAACCTCGCCGGTGACGATGATGAAGCCCTCCTGCTGGGACAGACCATAGATCAGGTGGGCGATGGCGCGGGCATGGACGCTGCTCGAATAGAAGAACCGGCTGTCCGGCGTGAGCTGGAACGGCATCGCGTTGAAGCCGTAATATTCCGCGAACATGGGGCGCATCCGTCAGAAGGTCTTGTTCACGCTGAGCATGACCATGCTCTGAAGGAGATTCGTATTGGCGGAGCGCTGTGAGAAATTGCTGACCTGATACATAATCGAACCGGAAATGGTGCGCGTGAGCTGGTCGGTAAGGCCGAGTGTTGCCGAATATATGTTGGAATTTCCATTTGGAACGATCGCCGTCCCCTGGCCCGGGATGACACCATTATAGAGCACGCCATAAGAAAGCGCCGCATTGGCGCTGATGTCCTGGCTGACCTGCCGCGTCAGACTGAGAATGCCGTACGTACCGTTCTGGGAGAAGCCCGGAACGTTGGCAAATTGCGATATCTCCTTCATCAACGTCTGCTGCAGCGAGAATGACAGGGTCGCCCAGTCGAAGGTCGTCGTCTCCGTGATTGACAGGTTCTGCATGCGGAAGATGCCCGGCATCAGGGCATAGAACCCATTGGCGACAAGCAGCGGCGCGTTCGTCGTCGGATCGAGTGAATTGCCCACCGGATCGACGGTCGATCCAGCCACACCGCCCTGAATGGCGGTGGCGCCCGTGCTGATCGTTTCCGAGTAGGTCGCATAGAGCGTGCTGCGCGCGGTCAGCGCATAGGCGGCGCTCAGGAACGGAGCGTCGACGCCGTCGCGATGGCCGTAGCCGGCGGTGATCTGGCTGCCCGGCGTCGGCGTATACTGGAACCCGACGCTCCAGACCGCATCCTGAATACGCACCGGCGGCAGCCCGCTATAGACGATGTCCTCGTAGCCGATCTGGCCGAGCAGCGCGAACCGCGGGGTGAGCTGATATCCCAGGGTCTGCAGAGCCAGATTGTTGTGCCCCGAGGGCGCCGCCCCGCTCGCCGTGTCCTGCTCGGCGAGAATCAGGGTGGAGGCGATGACCTGGCCGAAATCGTCGCCGTTCTTGAACGCGACGTATTCCTGCTGGCTGAGGGCAGTGGAGTTGTAGAACGCATTCAGGCCCGGGGTTGCCGTCGCGGGGCCTCCGCCCGGGGTGGCAAAGGCGGTCCGCCCAAGCGAGTAGCCGACTTCGCCGGTGCCGAACGAGCCGAACTGATGGCGAACGAACGGCGTGATGATGAAGCTCGTGATCTGCGTCATGTAGGCCGGATTGGTGGTATTCACCGTTCCCGGCGTGTAGCCGCCCGTGGCGGTGAGCTGGGTCGCGAAGCCGCGCAGATCAAGAAACAGAGTCTCCGGAATCAGCGTCGCCGTCGCGCTGGCGTTGAGGTTCTGGGCGATGTCGCTACCGAGCCCGCCGGAGAAAAACATGAAGTCGGGATTGTAGCTGATGTTCGCCTGCACACTCGGCGTATTGCCGGTGATGACCACAGCCGGTGCGATGTTGGTCATGACATAGGCAGCCGGGCTTTGTGACGGCGTGCCGCTGTTCGAGAACCAGATCTCCTGTGCGCCGATCGAAGGCGTGAACGTCCAGCCGCCAGCGGCGATCAGCGGTCCGGCGGTCAGTTGGTCGATCTGCTGCCCGAGCGGACCGACGCGAACGCCGGTCGCGGTGCCGGGCAGGGTCGGGTTGCCCCCCAGCAGGCTCCCCGGTGCGGTGCTGAGAAATGGCGCCGGGACGGACTGCGGGGAGGGCGCGGCGATGGTATCCGACAGCGACCCGCCGCCGCCACCGCCGCTGTCCCCGCCTCCCACGGTCTGAGCGAACGCGGCCGGCGCCGCGAGCGCCATCAGAGTGGCGGCGCCAAGCAGCCCGGCTCGTGCCTGAACGAGTCGATAGCCGACGATGCGCCGCGCCCGACGGCGCCGCTTCTCAGGGATAGACCCCATAGGCCCCGTACGCGCCGAACGTGTGGCTCGCCGTCAACTGCACCTTGTTGAGAAGCAGGGTGACGTTGTCACAGGATTGCAGGAAGTCGAGTGCCGATTCAACCTCGCTGCGCTGCGTCTTCTCGGCCTCGACGATCAGGACGGTCTGCCCGACCAGCGGCGCCAGCATGCTGGGGTCGCTGCTCGCCAGGCAGGGCGGTGCGTCGAGAACGATGATCCGGTCAGGGTAGGCGCGGGCGATGCGTTCAACCACCAGGCTGATCGGTCGCCCGACGGCGATCTGGTCGCGATGATCATCGCGCGTGCCGATTGGCAACACGGCGAGCCCGGGAATATCCGTCGGCACGACCATATCGGCAATCGGCTGCGACGCGCCGGACGCAATATCGAGCACCCCCGGGCGCTCCAGAAGTCCAAGGCGCTCGCTCAGCGAATGCACCTTGCTGTCGCAATCCGTCAGCACGACTCCCCGGCCGCCCCAGCGCGCGATGCTCATGGCTAGGTTGAGCGAGGCAAAGCTCTTTCCCTCGCCGGGTTTGGCGCTTGTGACCATGACCAGATTCGCCAGCCCGCGCTTTGCCCCCTGCGGCGCCGCCAAAAGGCGGAGGATCTGCCCCTGCGCGATGCGGAACTCCTCGGAAACGCGGGTCCGACCCTTCGCGAGTGACAGCATGCCCGCCTTCTCCAGCACGTCCATGCTGACCGTCCGCGGATCCGAAGCAGGGCGACCCGAAGCCTCCTCCGCCGGACGGAGCGCCGCCCCGGCAGGGGGCGCGATCAGCCCGTCGACCTTCGCCGACGGCGCCGATTCGGTCAACCTGCCCCCGATCTCGGCCGACCCCGGCTCGAACAGCAACTCCGAACCCGCTAGTCCGCCGCGCGCGCGAAGGCGCTCGGCGAGCCGCTCCGCCAGGTGGCCCGGCCTGGTCTCGCCCGACTTCATGTCCATGCTCAAATCACTTTCGGAATGTGCAGCAATCCCGACATCAGGCCACCATAGAGCGCGCCCAGCAGCACCAGGCCCAAGGCGAAAGCCGCGCTGCCGGCGTAATTGCGGCTGTGCTGCACCGGTCCGAGCAGCGAAATGCCGCCGACCACGGGCAGACCCAGATCGCGCAGATCTTCGACCGTGGGGAAGGAACGGTCGAGTTGGGCGAGCAGCAATGCCAGACCGGCTCCGGCCCCGAGGCCGACGAGGAGCACGCCGGAAAACAGCAGGCTGCGCTTAGGCGCCACGGGCACGCGCGGCATCTCCGGCGGATCAACGATCTGCAGCTTGATCTTGTCGGCTTCCCGGTCGGCCGCCGCTGATAACCGCATCTGCTCGCGCCGCTCAAGGAGTTGCTGGTAGTTCTGCTGCAGCACCGTGTAGTCACGGTCGAGATTCTGGAACTCCGCCTGAACCAGCGGCTCCTGCTGCAACACCGCCTCGAGCCGGCTGCGGTCGCGCTCGGTCTCCGCGAGCTGCCGCTTGGTCGACGCCAGCGCCGTCTCTGCATCGACGAGAAGCACTTTCAGGTGCTCGTAGACCGGGTTGGGCACGCCGCCTCGCGCCTTCGCCGGCGCCGCCGGCGTACCGTCCGCAGCCTTGGGCGCGGCGGCGCGGGGCGCGGCCAGGGTCGGCGGTGGCGCCTTCTCCAGCATCTCGATGTATTTTTTCTGCGCGATCACATCCGGGTATTGATCGGTGAAGCGCAGGCGAAGCTCCTCGAGATGGCGCCGCGCCTGCACCAACTCCGGATTGCCACCGCCGCCGCCAGCGCCGAAATTGGCGGCCTCGGCCGGCGAGACCGTGGGCGGGGTCGCCGCCAGCTCCTTGGCCAGCATGTCCCGCTTCGCCTGGGCGTCCTGCAGCACGCCGCTGAGCTGCTCGATCTGGCTCCGCGCCATCTCCAGCCGCGTCAGCCCGCCATTGAGGTCGTTCGGCAGCAGATCCATGAATTTCGTACGAAAGTCGGCGCGCCGCTTTTCCGCCGCGCGCAGCTTGTCCTCGTAGGCGCTGATCTGCTGACCGAGAAACTGCTCGGCATTGTCCATCGATGTGCGGTTGGAGCCCGTCGCCTTCTCGATGAAAAGGGTGATCAGCGTCTGCACCACCTCGAGCGCCAGCTTCGGTTGCGGATTTCGGTAGCTGATCGTGAACAGATTGCGGGTCTGCGGGCTGATTAAGATCTGGCTCTGCAACGCCTGTACCAAGCGCTCGCGTTCGACTGGGCTTAACACCTGCAGATCGAGGCTGGTGCGCGAAATCAACTTGTCGATATTTGGCGCACTGAGCAAAGTTCGCTGCAGCATCTCCACTTCGTTGAGCGTGCCGCTGTCGATCGCGAGGCCGCGCAACAGGGGCGTCAGCACCGCATCGGCGTCGACGAAAATCCGCGCCTTGGCCTCGAACTGGTTCGGGATCAGGTATACCGCGAACCAGCCCCCCAGCGACACGACCCAGGCCAATGCCAGGGCCACCCACCGATAGCGCCAGCCGCCGATCAGGTAGCGATGCAGCAGAACGCGGAGCTGATCCACGGCGCGCCTCAGAACCAGGTCTGCGGAATGATCAGCGTATCACCCGGCTGCATCTCGACATTCTGCGAGATGTCGCCGCTCTTCACGAGCGAGTCGAGACGAACATGGATCGTCTCCTCCTTGCCGTCGGGCAGCCGGCGGATGATCACGGCACGGTTACCGGCGGCGAACTTGGTCAGCCCCTTCGTCGCGATGATCACGTCGAGCACGGTCATGTGGTCGCGATAGGGAATCGCGGCGGGATCCGTGGCCTCGCCGATGACGCGGATCTGCCGATCGAACGGTCCGACGAAGGAACGCACCATCACCGTGACCACGGGATCACGCACATATTGAGCCAGCTTGGCCTCCAGCTCCTTGCTGAGCTGGGTCGGCGTCTTGCCGGCGGCGACGATGTCGGGGATCAACGGCATCGAGATGCGGCCATCCGGGCGCACCGGCAGACCGTTCACGGTCAGATCCGGAGCATGATAAACGAAGATATCGAGTGAATCTCCCGGTCCGATCTGGTATTGCGCGCTCGGTTTCGCGCTATCCGTGGTGACGGTCGAGGTCGGCGGCACGCCGCCGCACCCCGCGAGCAACGGCGCCACCAACAAGAACAGCCCCGCCCCAACGGCAGCCCGCATCACATTCACGATCTCTCTCCGCCCCGCTCACTTGGACACGGCTTTCGTGTCCGGTCGATCAAGCCATGACCCAACTGCCGCCCTTCACGGCAGCCGCCACCGGCACGCGATGGTAGCATATCCCAAAGGGACGACGCGACCGAAGGCCCAACCTCAACCGGGCTTTGGTAGGCGCGGAAGGAATTGAACCCCCTCCTCTGCCATGTAATGGCAGCGCTCTGCCGTTGAGCTACACGCCTGCAGACCCGCCTACGCCCAAGCTGGCAGACCCCGCGGCACGCCGCCTCGAGCCGCCGCACTGTCGGCAGTCACGAGGCATCCGGACCCGGGCGGCGAACCCCTGCGACCTCGCGTCCGCCGGGATCGGCTCGTCCACAAACCCAATCTAAATAGCCTTTTATTGACACGGAGTAAAGACCAGTGCGTGCGCCGGGCGCGCGAGTCTGATCGCCATCGGGAGGCCTCCCGCTTCGGACACGAGTGCGTGATCCCAGCCGTTTCGGGTTGACGGCCCGATCGCCGCGATGCTAAAGAACTGTCAACGAAAGATGCTTTTTTAGTCACGGCAATGACTCTTTTTCCTGGAACCCGCCGCTCGGAGTGGCGGCGGAGCGTTCAGGTCGCCGTCCTGGAATTGTTTCAGGACCGGCACACCGCAGACTGGTTTCCTGCGGCGTGGCAAATGGTGTGAGGCCTTTTGAGGTCATCATGAATTTTTTCAGGCGCCCTTCATTCGCTGAGTAGCGTGTGCCGTTGGCGCGCGTCGGCGTCGGGTTATCTGTTGCCAAGGCCAGGGGTGGCCAAGGAACGGAGGTATGCTCTGCGTCTGCGGCAGGGCGAATGTGTTGGCGCGTGCCAGGCGGGATAGCCGCGTGTGGCGGGCGTCGGATCGGTCGGCGGCCAATGGTCACTGGGTCAGTGAGCATTCTAGGCGTCGGGCTGCTGCTACGGTGAACTCGGCTCGATCGTCGCCGGCGGGCAGCCTAGGGTGGAGCGAGGAGACCATGACCAGGCTTTTCGGCAGTCTTCTGCCGGTGGAGATGCTGGCGCTTTGGCTGGCGGACTCGTTGCTCTCCTTCATCGTCATCTATCTGCTGCTGCTCCCTAGCGGCGCCAGCGTGATGGGAGCGGCCGGGCTCCATCCCGCCACCGCCAACCTCGCCGCCGTGCTTGCGGTCACCATTGGCCTGACGGCATTGGCGATCGGCCTCTATCGCCCCGAGATCTGCCTGCGGGCCCGCCGTCTCCTGGTCAACACGCTGGCGGCCGGTGTCGCGGCCTTTCCTGCTATCCTGGCGGCCTGCCTGGCGTTTGGGTTCGACGTGGCGCATCTCATGGGCAGCGACCGGCTCGGCCTCGGGCGGGTTCTGATGGCTTGGCTGGCCTGTCTGCTCGCCACGCGCGCCGCATTCAGTATCGTGTGCCATCATGGCTTGCTGGACCGGCCGGTTCTGCTGATCGGCAGCGGCGCGCGCGCGGCGCGCGCGCGGGCGGCACTCACGGGCGAAGCGCGCGGCTTTTTTCGTCTGGCCGCCTCCGTTCCGCCGGCGGATGCGCCAAGCGCGCCACAAGTCCGGATGGGCGGCCGCCGGCGCATCTGGGGGATCGTCGTCGCCGGCCCGGTCGACGCCGCGCTGCCGGACGCAGAGGTGCAGCGCTGGCGCGCGGCCGGTGTGCGCGTGCTGTCGGATGCCGAGTTTGAGGAACAGCATCTCGGCCGGATCGACCTGGAGGCACTTCGGCCCGGGGAGTTCCGTGCAGCCGTGCGCCCGCCCGACCGTCCCGTCGATGCATTCCTGCGGCGGCTGTTCGACGTCGTCATCAGCCTTGCGGTGCTCGCGCTGACCGCACCGCTGCTGCTCCTGACGGCGCTGGCAATCAAACTCGATGACTCCGGCCCGATTTTCTACCGTCAGGAGCGGGTCGGTCTGAGCGGGCGCCCGTTCATGTTGCTGAAATTCCGCTCGATGCGGGTCGACGCCGAGGCTGGCAGCGGCCCCACCTGGGCCGCGAACGACGACCCGCGCGTCACCCGTGCCGGCCGCTTCATCCGCCGCTTGCGCATCGACGAAGTACCGCAGATTTTCAATGTGCTCCAGGGCACGATGAGCTTCGTCGGGCCACGGCCGGAGCGGCCGCATTTCGTTCGCCAGCTCGAAGCGGTGCTGCCCGGCTACCGAGACCGCAGCGTGGTCAAGCCTGGCATCACGGGCTGGGCGCAGGTCAACTTCCCCTACGCCGCTTCGGTCGAGGACGCGCGGATCAAGCTCGGCTACGATCTCTATTACATCAAGCATCGCAGCCTGATGCTCGATCTCTCCATCCTGCTCGCCACCGTTCGCGTCATCCTGTTCCAGGAAGGCGCGCGCTGACGCTGAGCGATCGGAGCGCCATCAACGTTTGGTCAACGCCAGGGCGATAGGTTTGGCGGCGCGCAGCCGTCTTGGCATGGCGCCGCCGCCTTGGCATAGCTCGATCCTGGCCCGCACTACCGGTCGACGCTGGTTCGTGGAAAACTTGGCCTGGCCTTGCTCCTGGCGCGGCGCGGCGCTGCACACCTGATCAGGATATGATGATGGCAAATAGACCCCTTCGCCTGGCATCGATCGGCCTGCTCGCCGGCCTTGCGATCACCGGCGGGGCGATCGGCCCGACATGGGCGGCGGACTACGTCGCCGAGGGGCGCAAGCTCCTCGATCAGGGCAACGTCAAAGCAGCCCAGATCGAGCTCCGCAACGCCGTCAAGGCGGACGACAAGAACGCCGAGGCGCATTATTTCCTCGGCATCGTCGATTTCCGTCTCGGTGATGCCGGTGCAACCGAGCGCGAGGCGCGCCGCGCCCTCGAACTCGGCTATGACAGCGACAAGGCCACCCCACTGCTCGCCGAGAGCTACCTCGCGCAGAGTAAGTTCCGCGAACTCCTCGCCGAGTTCCCGGCCGGCAAGGGAGCGCCCGATGCCGCGGCGCGAATCCTGGTTGCCCGAGGCCTGGCCCAATTCAACCTCAAACAGTCCGATGCCGCGCGCGCTTCGCTGGCCGAGGCTGAGAAGCTGGCCCCGGATTCGATGGAAGTGCTGCTCGCCGCGTCCCGGATCGCCGAATTGCAGGGCGACCGGGTGACCGCGGAAAAGGAGATCGATCACGCGCTCAAGGTCAAGCCACGCTCGGCGGAGGCGTTGTTCCGCAAGGGCGAGCTGCAGGCTGCGCGCAACGATATCGATGGCGCGCTCAAGAGCTACGACGCGGCCATCGAGGCGGCGCCCGCCGGGCTCGGCCCACGGCTCGAGCGTGCCCGCCTCCGGATCCTGAAGGGTGAGGACGCCCGGGCGAAGGCCGATGTCGATGCCGTACTGACCGCCGCCCCGACCAACCCCCAGGGCCTGTTCCTGCGCGCCGTGCTCCTGACCCGCGCCCACGACTTCAAGGCCGCCGACGAGGCCATGACCCGCGTCGGCGCGATGATGCCAGCGATTCCTCAAGCCTATCTCTACCAGGCGATCATCAAGGACGGGCTTGGGCAATACGAGCAGGCCGACGACGTCGCCAGTCGCTATCTCAGCCGCTACCCGGCTGACCTGGTCGGCCGCAAGGTATACGCCAAGATCCAGCTCGAATTGCGCCGGCCGGAGAAGGCGATCGAGACGCTCGAACCGGTCGCCAAGGCCGATGTGCCCGATCCGGGCAGCTATGACCTGCTCGGACGCGCTTACATGCTCGCCGGCCGGCCCGCCGACGCGGAGAAGGCCTTCGAGAAGGCGGCCAAGCTGGCGCCGGATGACGCCGGACTGCGCCAGCGCCTCGGCGCCGCGCATCTGCAGAGCGGCGACCCCGCGGCCGCGGTGAAAGATCTCGAGGCCTCGCTCAAGCTGGCGCCGAACCAGGTCCAGGCCGGCGAGGCGCTGGTGCTCGCCGCCATCGCCGCTGGCGAATACGACCGCGCGAATGCCGCGCTCGACGCGATGCGCAAGGAACAGGGCGACAATGCCACGGTCGGCAACCTCGCCGGGCTGCTGAAGCTCGGTCAGAGCGATCTGACCGGCGCCCGCGCGGCCTTCGAGGCGGCGCTGCAGAAGAGCCCGGACTCGGTCCCGATCAAGCTCAACCTGGTGCGGGTGCTATCGCTGCTGGGCGACCGCGCCGGTGCCGAGAAGCTGCTCACCGAGGTCGTCGCCAAGAACCCGACCAACGAAACTGCGCTCAGCGCTCTGCTCAACGCCCAGCTTGCCGATCAGCACAAGGCCGATGCTCTCGCCACCGCCGAGCGCGCCCACGCCGCGGCCCCGACCAACGAGCGGCTGACCGGCATCCTCGCGGCGCTGTACATGCAGACGGGGACACCGAACAAGGCGCTCGAGCTGCTGGCGCGGTGGGCTCAGCAGACTCCACTCACCCCGGGCCTCCTCGTCCTTCAGGCGCGCGCGCAGATGGCGACTGGCCAAGCCAAAGAGGCGCGCGAGACGTACCAACGGCTGGTTGCCAAGCAGCCGCTCGATGTCGCGGCGCGCATGACGCTTGCCAGCCTGCTGGCGGGCGAAAAGAACATGGACGATGCCCGCAATACCGTCCTGGATGGCCTCAAGCTGCTGCCGGCGAACGCGCAGCTCATGCAGGCGCTGGTCGGTATCGATCTCAAGGTGGGTGGATTGCCGGCCGCCCTCCAAACCGCCGCAAACCTGGCCCAGAATCCCGCCCATCTGCCCGCCGCAAGCGCGCTGAAGGGCGAGATCTACATGGCACAGAAGAATTATCCCGAAGCGGCGACAGCCTTCGAGGCCGCCTTCACCGCCGCACCCTCGACCCCCCTGCTGCTCGATCTTGCCGGCGCGCTTGCCGCGGGCGGACATCCGAACGAGTCGACCGCGCGGTTGCGTGACTGGCTCAAGCAGCATCCCGATGATGCCGACATCAGCCAGATCGTGGCGGCATCCGACATCGGGGCCGGCCGCCTCGATGAAGCCGAGACGCTGCTCACCTCGGTGCTGGCGAAACGCCCCTCTGACCCCATCGCCCTGAACAATCTCGCCTGGCTCTACGGTCAGCGCGGTGATCCCCGCGCACAGAGTTTCGCCGAACGTGCCTATTTCACCGCGCCTGGCCCCCAGACGGCGGACACGCTCGGATGGATCCTGCTCAAGTCCGGCAAGACCGACAGTGCGATCTCCCTGCTCCGGATCGCGAATGGCCAGGCGCCGAACGACCCCGCGATCGCTTATCACCTGGCAACGGCCCTGAGCGGCGCGGGCCAGGACGAGGCGGCACAAAAGCTGCTCGAGCCGATCGTCGCCGCTACCGTCGCTTTCCCGGAAAAGGCCGCGGCCAAGTCGCTGCTCGACCAGCTCGCGGCGAGGAAGAAGTAAGGCCGCGGCCAGGGCGAGCGTTGAGGCCGGCAGGCCGGGCATGATCAACGGCGCAACCCGCCTCGGTCCAGCCGATCGGGACCCGACGGCGCTACGCCTGCTCACCTTCAGCACGCTGTTTCCGAACGCGGCGCGGCCGAACCACGGCGTCTTCGTCGAGAACCGGCTGCGTCACCTCGTGGCCTCCCATCCCGTGGCGGCGACGGTGATGGCGCCGGTGCCGTTCTTCCCTTTCCGCTCGGCCCGCTTCGGCGCGTGGAGCGAGCACGCCCGCGCGCCCCGGCGCGAGACCCGGCACGGCCTCGTCGTTCATCACCCGCGCTATGGCACGATCCCGCGCTTCGGCATGAGCGTGGCCCCGCTCCTGCTCTATCGTGCCGCGCTCGTCGCGGCGCGGCGGCTGCTGGCAGAGGGCGAGCGCTTCGACCTGATCGACGCGCACTATCTCTATCCCGATGGCGTCGCCGCTGAGTGGCTGGGCCGCGCTCTGGGCCTGCCTGTGGTCGTGACGGCGCGTGGCTCCGACGTGAGCCTCCTGCCGAGCCACGCTCTGCCGCGGCGCATGATCCAGGCCATGATGCGGCGCGTCGATGGGCTGATCGCGGTCAGCGCCGCGCTGCGAACGGCGATGATCGCACTCGGGGCGGCGCCGGAGCGCGTTACGGTGCTCCGCAATGGCGTCGATACGCGCCTGTTCCGCCCGCTCGGCCGCAGCGCCGCACGGGCCGCGCTCGGCCTCACGCGCCCAACCTTGATTTCCGTTGGGCTGCTGATCGAGCGCAAGGGCCATCACCGCGTCATCGAGGCGATGGCGAGCCTGCCGGGGTTCGAACTCCTGGTGGTTGGCGAGGGGCCGGAGCGTCCTCGACTGGAGGCGCTGATCGCTCGGCTCGGCCTGACCGATCGCGTGCGACTGCTGGGTGCCCGGCCGCATGCGGACCTCGCGAACTGCTACGCGGCGGCCGATGCACTGGTGCTGGCCTCCAGCCGCGAGGGCTGGGCCAACGTGCTGCTGGAGGCGATGGCATGCGGCACGCCCGTGATCGCCGCGCGCATCTGGGGCAATCCTGAGGTGGTGCAGGAGCATGTGGCGGGCCTGATCTACGACGAGAATACCCCCGACTGCATCGCCGCCGCCGTGCAGGCTCTGTTCGCCGATCTGCCCGACCGCGCCGCTACCCGCGCCTACGCCGAGCGCTTCAGCTGGGACGCAACCAGTGCTGGGCAGTTCCAGTTGTTCAACGCGATCCTGAAGCGCTGAATGGGGTGCCGCGGAGGCGGCTATGCCCGCGCGGGAACGAGGCCCGTGTCCGCATCGCAAAGTCCACGGAAGGTCCTCGCCTTGCCGCGCCAGTCGGCCGCCTCTGCCGCGGCCGCACCACCCGCAGTCAATCGTGCCCGCAGTGCGCCGTCGTCCCGCAGGGCTTGCATCGCCGCCGCGATCGCCGGCACCGAGGCCCCGTCCACCACCAGCCCATTCACCCCATCGCGCACCGCGTCGGTGCTGCCGCCGTCGCGCCCGGCGATCACCGGCAGGCCGCACCCGTTCGCCTCCAGGAATACCAAGCCGAACCCCTCGGTATCGCCATTCGCGAGCGCACGATTGGGCATCACGAAAACGTCGCCGAGCCGATAATGGTCGACCAATTCGTCATCCGGCACCTGGCCGGTGAAGATCACCTGTCCCTCCACCCCGACGTCGCCGGCGATCCGCTGCAGCGTCTCTGCATAGGGGCCGGTACCAACAATGAGATAGCGCAACTGCGGGTCCTGCGCAGCGAGCGTAGCGAAGGCGCGAATCGCGTGGTCGATACCCTTCTTCTCCAGGAGGCGGCAAACGGAGACAAAGACGAAGCATGATTCGAGCCGGTACTGCGCCACCAGTTTCGCATTGCGTGGGCCGGGCCTGAACCGCGCAGTATCGACGCCGTTCTCGATCAGATCGATCTTCTGCGCCGCTGATGGTCCGAGCAGATCGCGCACGACGCTCTGGGTGAAATGACTGACAACGATGATTCGATCGGCGGCGTGCAGTGCCCGCCGGCGGCGGCGAAAATCTTCATCGTAGGGGTCCTCGGTGGTGATCTCCTCGCCATGCACGTAGACCAGTCGCCGTACAAACGGAAACAACCGTAGCACGTCGAAGACCCAGCCGCTGGCTAGCAACTCGCCGACGCAGACGGTGCGCACGTTGTCGCGCATGACGAGCCAGACCAGAACGAGGGCGAGGCGGACACGGATCCAGACGTCCGCGGCAAGGAAAACAAGTCGCCGCGAGCCGCCTCCGCCAGCCATATCCGCAATCACCGTCCGCAACAGCTTGAGGCGCAACACGCGGTAGGGTGCCAGACGATCGTGCTCGCGCCAGCCGATCAGCGGCAGACCATCCGTATAGTTGATCCGCGCCGCGACGACCATGACCTTGCCCTCGGAGAAGCGCGCAAGATTGTCGTAGACGACGGCCGAGCCGCCGCGCACCGGCGGAAAATTGTTGGCAATGAGGAGTATCTTGCGTGACCTGCGCATCGGTCGGCTGACGTCACGCTGCCAACGAGGCGCGCGGCATAACGAGCGACGGCAGATCCAGCAGGCTCGTGAAACGGAAGCGGTAGCGGCTCGCCATGCGGTCGAGAATGGCCGAGAGCGTGTCATAGAACCCGTGCAAGTCGCGCTTGCTGCGGACATACGGATTGCGCCCGGCAAGGAGCGAGGAGCTATGAAAGCTCAACACCAGAATCGACTGACCGCGCGCGGACAGGCCGCGTACCAGCCGCTCCATGGCCGCCGCGTCGTTGCCCTCGGGCGAGAGCGTCACGCGCTCGGCAAAACGCAACCGAGGCAGCGCCGAGCCAATCCGCCACCGCGCGACGTCAGGCGACGAAAGCCAGCGATACGCAGCCCCCGCCTCCGCCCCGCCCCAGCCGACGACGCTGCGGCAGAGTGGCACTTCCAGAAGGTCGCGGTGCCGTCCGAACCAGAACAGGCCGTAGTCATAGGCGAAGAAGTCGGGGCCCCCCTCGAGCTCGAAGGAGGTGCGCGGGGCGAGGCTGGTATCAACGGTGAAGCCGTGCTTTTCGAGCAATCCGGCCGTGTAGGCACTGAGCCCATAGCGGCCGGCGCGATAGGCCTTGGGCTCGTCGCCGAAGCGCTCGATGAAGCGCCGGCGCAGGGCCAGCAGCTTCTGCTCCTCCAGGTTGGGGTCGAGATTGCCCGAGAACGAACTTTCCAGCGTGTCACTGCCGCCAATGGGCGGCGTGACCCAGGGATGGAGCTGGAGGCCGACGCGGCACTGACCCTTCGCCATCTGACGGTCGAGCAGGCGCACGGCATCATCATCGTCGAGTACAGGATAGGTCAGCAGATAGGTCGGCACGATGCCATAAGCGCCGAAAATCTCGTGCAGGGTCGGGATGTTCTTCATGCACGCGGTGGAGAAGCTGGTGCCGCGGATCGGCGAGCCCCAGTCGAAGTCCTCCTCGGCATCAATTGCGACCGCGCACCAGGGCTGCGCATCCCGTGCGATGGCAACCGCACGGCGCGGGAACAGCAGCGGGTCTGGGATCACCCGCTCGCCTATCGGTGTCACCCGTGCAGGTGGCGCCACCATGCTCACTACCGAACCCTCCTCCAGGCCGCCCGTGCTCGCAGGATAGGGCGCAAGGCTTAACGAACTCGGGCGGCCCCGGAGAGACTCACATCTGGCTGTAGCTGCCATTATGCCAGACATAGAACACATAGTCGGCGCGAGTGACGTCGCCCTTCTTGTCGAAACCGATGTCCCCGAGCACGGTCGGCCACGGACCGTCCGCCTTCATCGCCTCGGCAACCTTGCGCGGATCGGTGCTGTGGACCTTCTCTGCCGCCGCCGCCCAGATCTCGATCGCGGCATACGTGTAGAGCACGTAGCCCTCGGGATCGATCTTCTTCGCCTTGAACTCCGCCACCACCGGCGCCGCGGTCGGGCGCGTGCGCGGGTCGGGCGGGAAGGTCATCAGCGTCGCCTCGCCGGTCGGACCGGTGATGTCCCAGAATTCCTTGGTCACCAGCGCGTCACCGCCGATCAGGGTCACCTTCATCCCCTGCTCCTTCGCCTGGCGGATGATCAGCCCGGCCTCGTTCTGGTAGCCGCCAAGATAGATGACGGTGATCCCGGCCTCCTTGAGCCGACTGACCAGAGCCGAGTAGTCCCGCTCGCCGGGCACATAGGCCGAGTAGACCGCCTCCTTCATCCCTGCGGCGTTCATCGCCTTCAGCGTCTCGTCGGCGAGACCCTTGCCGTAGGCGGAGTTATCGTGCAGCACCGCCACCTTCGCACCCTTGAAGTGCTCGGCAATATATTTCCCAGCCACGGCGCCTTGCTGGTCATCGCGGCCGCAGACACGGAAAGTGTTCCAGCTGCCGTGGTCGGTGTAGGCCGGGTTGGTCGAGGCCGGAGAGATCTGCAGCACGCCCTCCTCGGTGTAGACCTTGCTCGCCGGGATCGAACTCGACGAACAGAAATGGCCGATGACCGCTTTCACCCCACGCTCGACGAGCGCGTTGGCCACCGAGACCGCCTGCTTCGGGTCACACGCGTCGTCGCCGACCTCCAGCACCAGCTTCTGGCCGAGCACGCCGCCGCGGGCGTTGATGTCGGCCACCGCCTGCTCCGCGCCCTCCTTGAGCTGGACGCCGAAGGTTGCGTTCGAGCCGGTGATCGGGCCGGCCACGCCGATGCGAATTTGTGCCCCGGCCGGCCCCACCCATGCCAGCCCAGCCAGCAGCGCCAACGCCGCAATGCCCCCTCGCCTCATCCGCGTTCTCCTCGAGTGCCATTCGTTGCCAAGCGCATCTGCCCTGCGCCAAACGCAAGAGTAGGCGCCGCGCCTCAGCCTGGGAAGGGCTTCACGCGCTGC
>JAJXXT010000046.1 GCA_021780935.1 Pseudomonadota bacterium | reverse complement strand
AGCCGCTGCGCAGGCCCTTCACCGCCCGCGACGCACGCAGCAGGTGCGCGACCCAGAGCGCATCCGCCCCGGCGGTGGCCCCGGTCGCCACCGGCCGGTCGGCGAGGGCCGCGAGCGGGCGGTGGGCGAGGCCGCTGGCACGCTCCAGCCGGCGATCCAGCGCCTCCGGCCCCGGCCAGCGGACGCCGCGCCGGACGCGCAGCAGCAGCACGCTCTCGGCCACCGCCAGCGCGCCGAGCAGACCCGCATGCCAGAGCGGCGGCAGCAGCGGCGGCAGGCCCAGCAGAGCGGCCACCAGAAACGCGCCGGCGAGCCCCAGCGGCGGCCACAGCAGCGGCCAAGCCTGCTCGACCATCAACACCAGGGCCGCGCGCGCGCGATGGCGCGGCAGGCTGCGCGCCAGGGCCTCGATCGCTTCGCTTGGCCGGTCCGGCGGTCCGATCACGGCCCTGCCCCTTCAGCCGGAGACGAAATCCGGAATGGTCTCGCCCGCCCAGAGTGCCGCCGGCTCCTGACGCCCGCGGATCGTGGTCCAGCGCGCGCCGTCCACCATCGCGATCGGCGCCAGCCTTCTGGCATTGTAGGTCGAGCTCATCACCGCACCATACGCGCCGGCGTCGAGAATCGCCACGCGAGAGTCGGCGGGCAGCGGCGGCAGGGGTCTGGCGCGGGCGAAAATGTCGCTGCTCTCGCAGATCGGGCCGGCGACCATGCGCGGCTTCGCCGGGGCAGTCGCGATCACCGGATCGAGCGGGACGATGCCGTGCCAGGCGCCATACATCGCCGGCCGCGCGAGGTCGTTCATCGCCGCGTCGATGACGACGAGGCGCCCCTCCTCCTTGGTGAGGATGACGCTCGCGAGCAGCACGCCGGCGGGGGCGACCAGCCAGCGTCCGGGCTCGATCATCGTCTCGGCGTCGAGGTCGCCGAGCGTCTCGCGCAGGGCGGCGGCCAGCGCCTCGGGCAGGACCGTCGTCTCGTCGCGATAGGCGATGCCGAGCCCGCCGCCGGCGTCGAGCCGCGTCACGCGCTGGCCGGCCTGGCGCAGCGCCAGCACGATCTCGCGCATGCGACCCCAGGCGGCGCGGTAGGGCGCGGTCGAGGTCACCTGGCTGCCGATATGCAGCGCCAGCCCCATGGGCTCGACCCAAGGCAATGTGGCGGCGCGGGCATAGAGGTCCGTCACCTCGTTCCAGGGAATGCCGAATTTGTCGCCGGCGCGGCCGGTGCTGATCTTGTCGAGCGTGCCGGCGGCAACATCGGGGTTGATGCGCAGCGCGATGCGCGCCGTACGGCCCGTGGCGGCGGCGGCGGCGGCGATCATGTCGATCTCGGCAGGGCTTTCGGCGTTGATCTGGCCGATGCCCGCGGCCAGCGCCGCCGCCAGCTCCGTCCGGGTCTTGCCGGTGCCGGAAAAGACGATGCGCGCCGGCGCGATGCCAGCGGCGATGGCGCGGTGCATCTCCCCCTCGCTCACGACATCGGCGCCGGCGCCGCCCAGCGCCATCAGCCGCAGGACCGCGAGATGGTCGTTCGCCTTGACCGCGTAATGAACAAGCGACGGCGCGAAGACGCGCCGCAGATGCGCGAGCCGGGCGCGGATGGTGCCGGCGCCATAGACCCAGCACGGCGTGCCCAGGGCGTCGGCGATCGCGGCGAGCGGCACCTCCTCCAGCAGCAACCCGTCCCGCGCGTGCATCGACAGCGCCGGGTGCCCTGCGATGAGTTCGCGCACCGTGGGGTCGGGACCAGTGATCTCGGTGTCCATGCTCGGCACGCCCTGCTCAGCGCGACGGATAGACGCGCGGGTAGATGATGGCGCTCGGCGGGCCCGGCGGCGTCGGCGCCCCCTTGCGGCCGCACGCGGCGAGCCCGAGCACGGCGAGCAGCGCCAGCAACGCCCGGCCGATGGCGGGCGAGGCGATCGGATGGCGCCTCACAGCCGGGCGAGCCAGTGCGCCGCCTGTTCCGCGACGCGCGCCGGCGCGGTGCCGCCATAGCTCGTGCGCGAGGCGACGGAGGCCTCGACGGTGAGGACGGAGAACACATCCTGGGTGATGCGCGGCGCCACGGATTGCATGGTGGCGAGCGGCAGTTCGGCGAGGGCACAGCCCGCCTGCTCCGCCGCCGCGACCAGCCGGCCGGTGACGTGGTGCGCCTCGCGGAACGGCAGCGCCAAATGGCGCACCAGCCAGTCGGCGAGATCGGTCGCGGTGGAAAACCCGCTGCCGGCAAGCTCGCGCATCCGCGCCGTGTCCGGCCGCATGTCGCGCACCTGGCCGGCGATGGCGGCCAGCGCCAGGGCCCAGGCCTCGGCGGCGTCGAACACCGGTTCCTTGTCCTCCTGCATGTCCTTGGCATAGGCCAGCGGCAGGCCCTTCATCACGGTCAGCAGCGCGATCAGGGCGCCGTTGATCCGCCCGGTCTTGGCGCGCACCAGCTCCGCCGCGTCCGGGTTGCGCTTCTGCGGCATGATCGAGCTGCCGGTGGTGAAGGCATCCGACAGGCGGATGAAGCGCCACGGCGCGCTGCACCACACGACAATCTCCTCGGCGAACCGCGACAGGTGCATCGCCGAGATCGCGGCGGCGGCGAGAAACTCCAGGGCGAAATCGCGGTCCGAGACGGCATCGAGCGAGTTGGCGGCCGGGCGGTCGAAGCCGAGTGAAGCGGCCGTCGCCGCACGGTCGATGGGGAACGAGGTGCCGGCCAGGGCCGCGGCTCCCAGCGGGCATTCGTTGAGGCGGCGGCGCGCATCCGCGAGCCGGCCACGGTCGCGGGCGAGCATCTCGACATAGGCCAGCAAATGGTGCCCGAACGTGACCGGCTGCGCCGTTTGCAGATGGGTGAAGCCGGGCATCGGGTCCGCGGCATGGGCGGCGGCGCGCTCGGCGAAGGCGCGCATCGTCTCGGCGAGCTGCGCGTCGAGCCCGTCGATCGCATCGCGCACCCAGAGCCGGAAATCCGTCGCCACCTGGTCGTTGCGGCTGCGCGCGGTGTGCAGGCGCTTGCCGGCCTCGCCGATGCGCTCCGTCAGCCGCGCCTCGATGTTCATATGGATGTCTTCGAGCGCAGTCTCGAAGGGAAAGCTTCCCGCCTCGATCTCAGCGGCGATGGCGGCGAGGCCATCGCGGATTGCCTGCTCATCGGCGGTGCTGATGATGCCGCAATGCGCGAGCATGGCGGCATGGGCGAGCGAACCGTTGATATCCTGGCGCCACAGCTTGCGGTCGAAGCCGATGGAGGCGTTTATCTCCTGCATGATGATCGAGGGCCCGGCGGCAAACCGGCCGCCCCACTGGCGGTTGGCTTGCACGTTGCGAGGGGCGTTGTCGTTGGGATGGGTGGGCGAGTCCTGGCTCAAGGAGATGGATCCGTGCAGGTGATAGTTCGGCGCGCGTTGCTGGCGGGCGGGGTTGCGACCGTGGGGACCGTAGCGGGGCTGTGGTGGCTGCGCAATTCGCTGCCGGGCACGCCGGCGGCCGACAGCACGGCGGGCACGCCGACGGATCTCGGCCGGATTCGCCGGATCTCGCCGCCGCGATCGCCGCCGGCGGTGAGCCTGGTGGACGCGGCGGGCGGAAAGTCAGGGCTCGATGCCTGGCGGGGGCGCCGGCTGGTGCTCAACTTCTGGGCCACCTGGTGCATCCCCTGCGTGCGCGAGATGCCGTCCCTCCAGGCCCTGGCGAAGGCCACGCCGGAGCTGGTCGTGGTGCCGGTCTCGGCCGATGTCGGCGGCGCGCCGGTGGTGCGGAAATTCTATGCTGCGCACGGCATCACCGCGTTGCCGATATGGCTCGACCCAAACGGCGCAGCGGGCGAGAAGCTGGCTATTCCGGGCCTGCCGACGACGTTCCTGATCGGCGCCGACGGCAGGCTGCGCGGCCTGGTCGAGGGCGGAGCCGACTGGATGGCGCTGCGCCCGAAAGTGCTCGCCCTGCTGCGCTAGCGGCAGCCTCCCGCCGATCCCCGGGGGTGACGATCTTGGGCGGCGCCGATCCCATGAGGCGACGATGCTATGGGGCGACGATCGGCTGGGCGGCGAGCACCGGCTCGCGTGGTGCCAGCGCGTCGAAGGCGCTGCCCTCCTCGAACCAGGACGCCGGCGCCGGCGCGCCCCACAGGGTCTGGCGGCGCGGGTCGCGCAGATCCCAGCGGATCGGCACGAAATCCGGATCCACGGTGAGGTAGTCCGAGGTGAACAGCTCGATGCGGTGGCCGTCGGGATCGCGCAGGTAGAGAAAGAATGCGTTGGAAATGCCGTGCCGGCCGGGGCCGCGCTCCATGCTGGCGAGCCAGCCGGTGGTGGCCAGCACGTCGCAGATGCGGATGATGTCGGTGATGGCGCAGACCCAGATGCCGATATGGTGCAGGCGCGGGCCGCGCCCGTTGGTGAAGGCGAGGTCGTGGGTGTTGCCCTTCCGCTGCATCCAGATCGCCCACAGCGCGTCGGTGTCCTCCGTGGCGGTGTATTCCGAGGTGCGGAAGCCGAGCGAGGCGTAGAAATCATGGCTTGCCTGCACGTCGGGGGTGAAGCAGTTGATGTGGTCGATGCGCTGCGGCGCGGTGCCGCGGTATTCGCCGTAGTGCTGCAGCAGGCGCGGCGCCTGGTCCATCGTGGCATAGAGTTCGAGTGGCATGCCAAGCGGATCGGTCGCGTGCAGGGTGCGGCCTTGGTGCGGCACGGCCACGAAACGATGCGCCAGGCCCTGCGCCGCGAACCACGCGGCCGCGCGGTCGAGATCCTCCTCCGCCGCGAGCTTGAGGCCGAGCCGATGCACCGAAGCCCGCGGCGCCTCGCGCAGCACGACGCAATGGTGGTTGCGCTCCTCCAGCCCGCGCAGATAGAGCGTGGCATTCTCCTGCGCCGTGACGATGAAGCCGAGCGCGTCCACCCAGTAGGCGCGGGCACGGGCGAGGTCGGTCACGCCATACTCGATGTGGCTGGCCCGAACGATCGCAAACGGTGGCGGGCTGGCCGCCGGACGCAGCGTCATGCCGCCTGCCGGGCGCGCATCCGCGCGTGCAGGTTGTTGCGCTTGAGTGAGCCGGGCGGCGGAATCTCCACGAGCTCCAGCGAAATCGCCAGCGGATTGCGGCCATAATCCGGTTCGAGAAAGGCACAGGCGGCGTCGAACACGCTCTGTGAGACGCGCGCGCGCGTCGCCTCGTCACGGCCATGGGCGAGGCGCAGGGTGATGGCGACGAAGGCGTTGGCCGGATCACCATCGGCGACGACGAAATGCTCGCGCCTCGCCGCGCGGGTGCGCAGGGCGCCGAGCTCGGCGACACCGCTCGCCAGCATCGCCTGGTGGACGCTGCGCAACAAGCCGGGGATATCCACGCGCGGGTCCAGATTCGCCGAATACTCGACGATCACATGCGGCATGTTGCTTCCCCCGGAAATGGTTTCAAATGGAACTATATCCTGGTAAGCCGCGCCGCGCCACTATCGGCAACCCGACCGGAGAACCCATGCCGACCCTAGGCCGCGTGCTGCTCGACGCCCTTGCCGCGCACGGCGCGCGGGAGATTTTCGGCATCCCCGGGGATTTCGTGCTGCCCTTCTTCAAGCAGGTGGAGGAGAGCGGCGTGCTGCCCTTCTACACGCTGAGCCACGAGCCGGCGGTGGGGTTCGCGGCGGATGCCGCGGCGCGGTTCGGCGGGCGGCTTTCGGTCGCGGTCGCAACCTGGGGCGCCGGTGCGTTCAACCTGGTGAACCCGATCGCCGGCGCCTATGCCGAGCGCTCGCCGGTGGTGGTGATCTCGGGCGCGCCGGGCGTGCGGGAGCGGGCGAGCGGCTGGCAACTGCACCACATGTCGCGCGCCATCGACACCCAGGCGCGCCTGTTCCGCGAGATCACCTGCGACGCCGCGGTGCTCGACGACCCGGCCCGCGCGCCGGCGGACATCGCCCGCGTGCTGCGCAGCGCGCTCGACTATTCCCGCCCGGTCTATCTGGAGCTGCCGCGCGACCTGGTGGCCGCGGCGAGCGGACCGGTGCCGATGCTGGCGCGCGCGCCGGCCGACCCTGAGGCGCTCGCGGAATGCGCCGAGGAAGTACTGGCGAGGCTGGTTCAGGCGGAGCGGCCGGTGCTGCTGGTCGATATCGAGCTGCGGCGCTACGGTGTGGAGGAGCAGGTCGCGACCCTGGCCGGCCGGCTTGGCGTTCCCGTGGTGACCACCTTCATGGGGCGCGGCCTGCTCGCGGCGCATCCGGAACTGGTGCGCGGCACCTATCTCGGCGCCGCGGGCGAGCCAGCGATCACCGCGCTGGTCGAGGAGTCGGACGCGCTGCTGTTGCTTGGCGTCATTCTCTCGGACACCAACTTCGCCGTCTCCGCGCGCAAGATCGACATGCGCCGCGCGATGCTGGCGCTCGATCGGGCGGTCAGGGTGGGGCATCACACCTATCCCGACATCCCGCTCGATGAGCTGCTCGATGCGTTGCTGGCGCGCACCGCGGCGCGCCCGGCGGCGGAGGGCACCCCGTTCCGGGAAGCCGCGGCCTCGCTCGCGGCCGATGACGCGGCACTGCGCCCCTCCGACATCGCCGCCGGGATCAACGATCTGTTCGCGGCCCACGGCAAGATGCCGATCGCGGCCGATATGGGCGACTGCCTGTTCACGGCAATGGAGATCGCCAACACCGGGCTGGTGGCACCGGGCTATTATGCCGGCATGGGCTTCGGCGTGCCGGCGGGGCTCGGCGCCTGTGTCGCGGCCGGTGGGCGGCCGCTGATACTGGTCGGCGACGGCGCGTTCCAGATGACCGGCTGGGAGCTTGGGAATTGCCGGCGCTATGGCTGGGACCCGATCGTGATCGTGTTCAACAATGCGAGCTGGGAGATGCTGCGCGTGTTCCAGCCGGAAAGCGGGTTCAACGACCTCAGCGACTGGCGCTTCGCGGAGCTGGCGGGGCCGCTCGGCGGCGACGGGGTGCGGGTTTCCACCAGGCGGGAGTTCGCCGCGGCACTGGCGCGCGCGCATGCCACGCGCGGGCGGTTCCAGCTCATCGAGGCGATGCTGCCGCGCGGCGAGACGTCGCAGACGCTCGCGCGGTTTGTCGCCGGCTTCAAGGCGGCGCGCGCCAACCCATGATATGAATCGCGATCGCCTGGAATGAGGGCGGCGGGATAGGAGGACGCGATGTACACACAGGGTCTGACCTCGATCGACGCCAGCCAGGGGCAGGACGCCGCCGGGCCGGAGCAGGAGCGCTTTCACGCGCGCATCGACGCCGAGGAGCGCATCGAGCCGAATGACTGGATGCCCGACGCCTATCGGCGCACGCTGCTGCGCCAGATCTCCCAGCACGCGCATTCCGAGATCGTCGGCATGCTGCCGGAAGGCAACTGGATCACCCGTGCACCCTCGCTGAAGCGCAAGGCCGCCCTGCTCGCCAAGGTGCAGGACGAGGGCGGGCACGGGCTCTATCTCTACGCCGCGGCCGAGACGCTCGGCGCCTCGCGCGAGGAGCTGGTCGAGGCGCTGCTGGCGGGGCGGGCCAAATATTCCTCGATCTTCAACTATCCGACCCCGAGCTGGGCCGATATCGGCGCCATCGGCTGGCTGGTCGACGGGGCGGCGATCATGAACCAGATCCCGCTCTGCCGCTGCTCCTACGGGCCTTACGCGCGGGCGATGATCCGCATCTGCCGCGAGGAGAGTTTTCATCAGCGCCAGGGCTACGAGATCATGCTGACGCTGGCCCGCGGCACCACGGCGCAGCGGGCGATGGCGCAGGCGGCGCTCGACCGCTGGTGGTGGCCGTGCCTGATGATGTTCGGCCCGCCCGATACTGAGAGCCAGCACAGCGACGCCTCGACGCGATGGAAGATCAAGCGCTTCTCCAACGACGCGCTGCGGCAGAAATTCATCGACGCCACGGTGCCGCAGGCGCAATACCTCGGGCTCACGATTCCCGACCCCGAGCTTCGTTTAGATACGGCATCGGGGCACTGGGCGACCGGACCGATCGACTGGGGGGAGTTCCGCCGTGTGCTGGGGGGCGGCGGGGTGTGCAACCGCGAGCGGCTGGCGGCGCGGCGCCGCGCGCACGAGGAGGGTGCTTGGGTACGCGAGGCAGCACAGGCGCATGCCTCTCGGCAGCGGAGGGCTGCCGCATGAGCGAGGCGAGGATGAAGCTGTGGGAGGTGTTCATCCGCGCGCGCCAGGGCCTAGCGCACCGGCATGTCGGCTCGGTCCATGCCGCCGATGCCACGCTGGCGCTGCAGGCCGCGCGCGACGTCTATACCCGCCGCGGCGAGGGGCTTTCCATCTGGGTGGTGCCATCCGCCTCCATCACCGCCTCCGACCCGGCGGATCGGGACGAGATGTTCGAGCCCACGGCAAGCAAGATCTATCGCCACCCGACCTTCTACGACATCCCCGACGATGTGGGGCATATGTGAGCGTCGCGATCGCGGTTGCGGAAACGCCGCTGCTCCGCTTCCTGCTCGGGCGGGCGGATGACGCGCTGATCCTCGGCCATCGGCTGTCGGAGTGGACCGGGCATGCGCCGATGCTGGAGGAGGAGCTGGCACTGGCGAATATGGGGCTCGACCTCATCGGCCAGGCTCGCGCACTCTACGCAATGGCGGCAGAGGCCGAGGCAGCCGGACATGGCGAGGACGACTACGCCTATCGGCGCGACGAGGATCAGTTCCGCAACCTGCTGATCACCGAGCGTCCGCGCGGCGATTTCGCAGACACGATGGTGCGCCAGGCGCTTTATGCGGTGTACGCCGAGATGTTCTGGCAGGCGACGAGCCATGGTTCGCATCGCGAGCTGGCGGGGTTTGCCGCCAAGGCCGCGAAGGAGACGGCCTATCACGCGCGCCATGCCGGCGCCTGGGTGGTACGGCTCGGCGACGGCACGCCAGAGAGCCATGCCAGGGCTCAGGCGGCGCTGGAGCGGATCGCGCCCTATCTCGACGAGATGTTCGACGCCGAGGACCCGGCGCTGGCCGGCATCGCGCCCGACGTGCCGGCGCTGCGGACAGGGTGGGAGCGGGCGGTGCGACCGCTGCTCGACGAGGCGCGGCTGACGCTGCCCGACGTTGCCTTTGCGCAACGGGGTGGTCGCGCCGGGCGGCATGGCGAGGTGCTCGGCCACCTGCTCGCGACGTTCCAGAGCCTGCATCGCAGCCATCCCGGTGCGACATGGTGACGACCCTCGCGCGCGCCCGCGAGATCGCCGCTTCGGTGCCCGACCCCGAGCTGCCGGCGCTGACCATCGGCGAGCTGGGCATGGTGCGCGAGGTGAGCGAGACGGGCGACGGCATCGAGGTGGCGATCACGCCCACCTATAGCGGCTGCCCGGCGATGGGCGTGATCGGGCTCGCGATCGAGGCGGCGCTGCTGGAGGCGGGATATCGGCACGTCGCGGTTCGTATCGTGCGCGAACCGGCCTGGACCACCGACTGGATCGATGCGGCGGCGCGCGAGAAGCTGCGTGAAGCGGGCATCGCCCCGCCCTCGCCGCGCGTGGCGCTGCACGAAGGGAGGCGGTTCACCGCACCGGTGCTGGCCTGCCCGCGCTGCGCCAGCACCGAGACCGAGGAGATCGCGCCATTCGGCGCCACTGCCTGCAAATCCCTCTGGCGCTGCCGTGCCTGCCGCGAACCGTTCGAGCATTTCAAATGTCACTGACCGCCGAATCCGCGCCGCGCGCGGCACAGCGCTTTCACAAGCTGCGTGTCGCCGAGGTGCGGCGCGAGACGCCGTCCGCCGTCTCGGTCGCGTTCGAGGTGCCGGCGGCGTTGCGCGATGTCTTCGTGTTCCGGCCCGGGCAATACCTGACGTTGCGGGCTCGCATCGATGGCGCGGAGGTGCGGCGCTGCTACTCGATCTGCGTGCCGCCGGCTGCCGGCGAGCTGCGCGTCGCGATCAAGCATGTCACCGGCGGCGTGTTTTCGACCCACGCCAACCGCACGCTCGCCGCCGGCGATTTGCTCGACGTGCTGCCGCCGGAGGGGCGGTTCGCGGCCGATGCCCTCGGCGATGACGCGGCCACGCGGGCGCGCCGGCACCTGGCGATCGCCGCCGGCTCCGGCATCACGCCGATCGTCTCGATCCTGGCCGCGATGCTGGAGCGCGAGCCCGCGAGCGAGGCGCTGCTGCTCTATGGCAGCCGCACGACGCCCGAGATCCTGTTTCGCGATGCGCTCGAAGACCTGAAGGACCGGTATCTCGACCGGCTCGCGATCGTGCATGTCCTGTCGCGCGAGGAGCAGGATCTCGGCGTGTTCGCAGGCCGGCTGGACGAGGGCAAAATCGCGCGCCTGGTGCGCGGCTGGGCGGCCCCATCGGCGATCGACGCGGCCTATATCTGCGGGCCTGAGGGCCTGATCGCGGCGGCGGAGAAAAGGCTCGGCGAACTTGGCGTGCCGCCTGAGCGGGTGCATGTCGAGCGCTTCGTCCTCGCCGGCGAGCCGGTGCGCGTCGCCGCCCCCATCGTCGCCAGCGACGCACCGGCCTTTGCGCGCGCGCGCGTGATCCATGACGGCAAGACGACGGAGGTGCCGATCGCGGAAGGCGAGGCCGTGCTGGACGCAGCGATCCGCGCCGGGCTCGACCTGCCGTGGTCCTGCCGGGCCGGCATGTGCTGCACCTGCCGCGCAAGGCTGGTCGAGGGCGCGGCCGAGATGCGGCAGAATTTCTCGCTCGAACCCTGGGAAATGGCGGCAGGCTTCGTGCTCACCTGCCAGGCGGTGCCGACCAGCGCCCGGCTCATCGTGGACTATGACGCGACATGAGCGCGGCCCGTCCGCTGCGGTTGGGCGAGGCGGTGCCGCTGCCATGAAGCCGAAAATCTCGCTGGTCACGCTCGGTGTGCGTGATGTCGCGGTGTCGCGGGCCTTCTACCACGACGGCCTTGGCTTTCCGGTGCACAGCGAGACCGGCGAGCACGTGATGTTCGCGATGGAGGGAAGCTGGCTCGCGCTGTTCCCCCGCGCGATGCTGGCCGCCGATGCAACGGTCGCGGATGACGGGCAGGGTTTTCCCGGTATCACGCTGGCGCACAACGTCGCGACGCGCGAGCAGGCGGACGCGGTGTTCACCCGCGCCATCGCCGCGGGCGCGCGGGAGGTGAAACGGCCGGCGCCAGCGGATTGGGGCGGGTATTCCGGCTACTTCGCCGATCCCGACGGCTATCTCTGGGAAGTGGCCGTCAACCCGTTCACCGATCTGACCTGAAGCGCGCCACTCGCGACAGCAGATTGGGGCGCTACGGCATGTTGGGGCGCCAGGCCTCGTCCGGCCCGCGCACGCGCCTGCCGCCCAGCATGTCCCACGGACTGGGCATTTCCCCAACCCGCACCTGGATCAGGCCCGGCCGACGCGCGGCGAGTGCCTCGCGCAGGGCCCGCTCCAGACCTTCCGCATCCGTAACCTTCCAGGCGCGCACGCCGAAGCTTTCGGCGAATTGGCGGAAATCGGGGTTGGTGAGGTCGCTCGCGATCAGCCGGTTGCCGAATTGTTCCTGCTGGATGCGGCGGACATTGCCGAACGCGCCGTCGTCGAACACCACGACCACGAGCGGCAGGTTGTGCGCGACCGCGGTGGCGAGCTCGCCGGCCTGGTACATGAAGCCGCCATCGCCCGCGATGCACACCACGGCGCGGTCGCGGCAAGCCTCCTGCGCGCCGAGCGCGATGCCATAGCCCCAGCCGAGATTGTCCTGATAGCCGGGGGCGATGTAGCGGCGCGGTGCATCGACGTCGAACGCGACGCGGGCGACGAAGGCGAGCTGGGTCACGTCCTCGACCAGAATTCCGTCGGCCGGCAGGGCAGCGCGGATGGCACGCAGAAAGCCCATTTGCGGCTCCTGGCGAGCCAGGCGCTCGGCAAGCCAGGCGCGTTCGCGCGCGATCGCGGGATCGGGCTCGCGCGCGGCGGGGATCGCCGCGGTCAGCGCCACCAGCGCCTCAGCGGCGTCAGCAACGATGGCGACATCCGGGTGGCGGAAGCGCGTCGTCTCCTCCGCATCGATATCGATACGAATGAGACGCAGCCTGGCGTCGGTGCCCCAGTTGGCGAGCGGTGCGAGCATGCGCGTGCCGACGCCGATGGCGAGATCCGCCTCCGCCCAGAGCCGGTTGCCCACGGGCAGGGACGCGGCCAGCGGATGCGTGGTGGGGATGACGCCGCGCCCGCGCCGGTAGGTCACGACCGGTGCGCCAAGCTTTTCGGCGAAGGCCAGCAGCTCGGCTGAGGCATCCTGGGTGCCACCGCCGGCGATGATGATCGGCCGTTTTGCTTTAGCAATGAGATCGGCGGCGCGCGCGATCGCCTCGGCATCGAGCGGCGGGCGCGATGGCGGGATCGGCGCCGCCGGCGCCACCTCTCCGGCGCGGCCCCAGACATCGATCGCGCATTCGAGCGCCGCCGGGCGTTGGCGACCGGAGCGCGCGGCATGCAGCGCCTGGGCAACGAGGCCGGGAGCGGCGGCCGGCCCGTCGATCCGGGCGGCGAGTTTGGTCATGTGCCCGAGCAGGCCCAACTGGTCGCGCAGCTCATGCAGGTGGCCGAGGCCGCGGTCGATGGCGAAGGAGGGGATCTGCCCGACCAGCGCCAGCACCGGCGCGCCGGCGCCGTGAGCACTCAGCAGGGCCGCCGAGGCGTTGAGCAGCCCCGGGCCGGGAACGACGCTGAAGGCCTGCGGCCGGCCGGTGGCAAGCGCCGCGCCGAGCGCCATATAGGCGGCGGTCTGCTCGTGGCGCGTGTGGACGACGCGCATGCGCCCGTCGCTGCGCGCCACCGCGTCGAACAGATGGTCGTTGTGCACGCCGGGCAGCGCGTAGAGGGTTGCGATGCCGTGCGCGAGCAGCGCCTCGACCACCGCCTCGCCCGTGGTTTGGCGCGGCATCAGAAGATATCCTTGGGCGCCGCCTCGGTGCGGGTGAAGTCGGTGGCGCAATAGCCACCGCCCTGGTAGCGCTCCTCCACCGGATCGTCGCTGACGATGCTCCCAACCTGCCCGGCATAGGGGTCCGCACTGTCGCGCGGCAGCCAGCCGAGGGCGGCGCGGGCATCGCTGCGCCAGAAGCTGCTGTTGTTGGCCGAGGCACCCCAGATGACGCAGGTGCCGGTCTTTTCCGCCAGGGTTGCGCGCACGCACAGCTCCACCAGGTCGTTGTAGGCGAGCCAGGTCGCCAGCATGCGGGCGTTCTTCGGCTCGGGGAAGGAGGAGCCGATGCGGACGTTGACGTTCTCCACCCCGTGCTTGAACCAGTAGAGGCGGCCCATCAGCTCGCCATAGGCTTTCGACAACCCGTAGAAGGAATCGGGCAGGAACTGGCAGTCGGCGTCGAGCTTCGTGCTGCGCTCGTGAAAGCCGATCGCGTGGTTGGAAGAGGCGAACAGCACGCGCGCCCGCTCCCGCCGCGCCGCCTCGTAGATGTGGTAGAGGCCGCGGATATTGGGGCCGATCACGGTCTCGAACGGCTGGTCGGTGGAGATGCCGCCGAAATGCAGGATGGTGCCGCAGCCCTCGGCGAGGCGCAGCACCGCGACACCGTCCTCGAGGTCGGCGCGTTCGAAGCGGGCACCTTCCGCCAGCCTGTCGGGGAACGGCGCGATGTCGGTCAGCACCAGCTTCCAGCCGCGCGCACCGAGGGCCGCCGCGACCTGGCGGCCGAGCGCGCCCGAGGCGCCGGTGATGAGGACGGGGCGGGCGGGCTGTTCGGACATCGCGGTCTCCATTCCTGCTGGCATGCGGGACGCTAAGACGCATCCGCGGGCGCAAGCGTCAACCCGTCGGCTCCGCTGGCCTGGGGGTCTTGCGGGCGGGGGTTCCTGCGGGCCGGGGGTTCTTGCGTGGCGCGGCGCGGGCGGGCAGCGTGGCGCCATGCAGACCATGACGGCAGCGGCGGCCGATCTCGCCGCCGGACGAACCAGCGCGCGGCAACTCGTCGAGGAGGCGCTGGCACGCATCGCGGAGCCTGGCGGCGAGGGTGCGCGCGCCTTTATCCGCGTGCACGCGGACTCCGCGCGGCTGATGGCCGACGCCATGGACCTGCTGCGCCGGGCCGGCCGCGCGCCGGGCCCCTATGCCGGCATTCCGGTCGCGATCAAGGATCTCTGCGACATCCAGGGCGAGCCGACGCCGGCCGGCTCCACGGTGCTGGCGGACGCACCGCCGGCCACCGACCACGCGCCGGTGCTGCGGCGCATGCTGGCCGCCGGGCTGGTGCCGATGGGGCGGACGAACATGACGGAGTTCGCCTTCTCCGGCCTCGGCATCAACCCGCATTACGGCACGCCGGCCAGCCCGTGGGACCGCGCCAGCCGGCGCATCCCCGGCGGCAGTTCCTCGGGCACCGCGGTTGCCGTCGCCGACGGCATGGCCTTCGCGGGGCTGGGCACGGACACCGGCGGCTCCTGCCGCGTGCCGGCGGCCTATTGCGGCGTGGTGGGCTACAAGCCGACGGCGCGGCGGGTATCGATCGAGGGCATCCTGCCGCTGGCGCCGAGCCTCGATTCGGTGGGGCCACTGGCGCGCAGTGTCGCGTGCTGTGCCGCAGTCGATGCGATCATGGCCGGCGAACCACTGCCGGCGCCGCGCGCCGCCGATGTCTCGCGCCTGCACCTCGCGGTGCCGACGACGCTGGTGCTGGACGAGATGGACGCGACGGTGGCGGCGGATTTCGAGCGTGCCTGTTCGCGCCTCGCGGCGATGGGCGCGCGGATCACGCGCATCGCCTTCCCCGCCTTCACCGCCGCCGTGGAGGCCAACAAGGTCGGCCTCGCGCGGATGGAGGCGGCGGCCTGGCATCGCGGCCTGCTGGAGCGGCTCGGCGATCGTTACGATCCGCGCGTCCGGGCACGGCTGGAGCAGGGCGGGCAGTTGCTCTCGGCCGACTACATCGCGCTGCTCGACGCGCGCCGGCGGCTGATCGCGGAGGCGAACGCGGCCAGCGCCGCCTATGACGCGATGATGCTGCCCACCTGCCCGATCGTGCCGCCGCCGATCGCGCAGCTCGACGACGTGGCGGAATACACGCGCGTCAATCTGCTGTCGCTGCGCAACACGACGCTGGGCAATTTTCTCGATCGCTGCGCGATCAGCCTCCCCTGCCACCGCCCCGGCGAGGCGCCGGTGGGGCTGATGCTGATGGGCCAGACGATGGCGGACGCGAAGCTGTTCGCCATCGCCGCCGGGGTGGAGGCGGCGCTGGCCGCCTAATCCGGTTTTCCCGGAAGCTCAATCTTCGCCAGCCGCTCCCAGACGCGGATGACGAAAGCGTCGTCGCGCGCGCCGTCGCCACCCGCGGCGGCGGCCAGGAAAAGCTGGTGCGCGGCCGAGGCCAGCGGCAGCGGGAAGGTCATGCCGCGCGCCGCGTCGAGCACGATGCCGAGATCCTTGACGAAGATGTTGACCGCGGAATGCGGCGTGTCGTCGCCGGCCAGCACGTGTGGCATGCGGTTCTGCCACATCCAGGAGCTGCCGGCCGAGGCGGAGATGACGTCGAACAGGGTGCGCGGATCGGCGCCGGCGCGGATGCCAAGCGCCAGCGCCTCCGCCGCCGCCGCGATATGCACGCCGGCGAGAAGCTGATTGACCATCTTGACCGTGCTGCCGGGCCCCGCGCGGTCGCCGAGGCGCCAGACCCGCGCCGCGATGGCCGCAAGCACCGGCTCCGCCCTGGCGAAGGCCTCGGGCGGGCCCGACGCCATCACCGACATCTGCCCCGCCTGCGCCGCCTTGGAGCCGCCGGAGACCGGCGCGTCGAGCATCAGCAGGCCGGCGGCGGCGAGGCGCTGCTCGAACGCGACGGCGCGGTCGGCGGCGACGGTGACGCAGTTCAGCACCACCGTGCCGGGCGCGAGCGACGTCACGCAGCCATGCGGGCCGAACAGCACGTCCTCCGCCTGCGCCGCGTTGACGACGAAGACGATCACCGCCTCCAGCCCCGCAGGCAGTGCGTCGGGGCTCGCGGCGGCCTGGCCGCCGGCGGCGGCGAAGGCCGCGCGCGCCTCGGCGCGGGTGTCGCAGCCGGTGACGTCGTGGCCGGCACGCAGCAGCGATTGCGCGGCACCCATGCCCATGGAGCCCAGGCCGATGACCGCGAGCTTCATCGCGGCGACCGGAACCGCTCGACGGCCGCGACGAGGGCGCGGCGGACGCCCGGTTCCAGCGCCGAATGCCCGGCATCCGGCACCACGGTGAGGCGGGCGGTTGGCCAGGCATCCGCGAGTTCGAAGGCGGTGCGCGGCGGGCAGATCATGTCATAGCGACCCTGCACGATCTCCGCCGGCACATGGGCGATGCGCGTCATACCGCCGAGCAGCCCGCCGGGCGGCAGGAACAGCTCGTTGGCGAAATAATGCGCCTCGATACGCGCAAGGCCGAGCGCGGTGCGGTCCTGCGCGAAGGAGGCGACGGTATCGGGCGAGGGCAGCAGCGTCGAGCAGGATCCCTCGTAGACCGACCAGGCACGCGCGGCGGGCATGTGGATCGCGGGGTCGGGGCTGGCGAGGCGGCGGAGATAGCTTGCGAGCACATCGTCACGCTCCGCCGGCGGCAGGAACTCGACGAAGGTGGCGTGCGCGTCGGGGAACACGGCGGCGAGGCCGTGCAGGAACCAGTCCACCTCCAGCTTGCGGCCGAGGAACACGCCGCGCAGCACGCAGCCCAGCACGCGATCCGGATGCGCCTGGGCGTAGGCCAGCGCCAGCGTCGAGCCCCAGGAGCCGCCGAACAGCAGCACGCGGGGGATGGCGAGATGGCGCAGCAGCAGCTCGATATCCGCGACCAGGTGCGGCGTGGTGTTGGCCGCGAGCGAGCCCAGCGGGCGCGAGCGGCCGGCGCCGCGCTGGTCGAAGATGACGACGCGCCAGAAGCCGGGGTCGAAGAACCGCCGATGCACGGCCCCGGCCCCGGCACCCGGCCCGCCGTGCAGGAACAGCACCGGCACGCCGCGCGGGTTGCCGACCTGCTCCCAATACATCACATGCTCGTCGCCGAGCGGCAGGAAGCCGGTCTCGAACGGTCCGATATCCGGAAAGAGGTCTCCGCGCGGCATGGCGCGATCCTGATGGGAGCGAGGGCACGATGCAACGGGTCTGGCTGGTCCTGGGCGCGGTTTCAGGGCTGATATCCGTCGCCCTCTCGGCGCTGGCGGCGCATGCGCTGGCGCCGGCGGCGCGCACGCTGGTGCAGGAGGGGTTGGCGATGCAGTTCCCGCATGCGCTGGCGCTGCTGGCCGTGGGGCTGTGGGCGTCGCGCGGCGGCCGGCTGGCGGACGCGGCGGGTGCCAGCTTCGCGCTCGGCACCGTGCTGTTCTGCGGCGAGCTCTATTTTCATGCCGCGACCGGCATCGCGCTCGGCGTGGTGGCGCCGATCGGCGGCACCATGCTGATGGCGGGCTGGCTGCTGCTGGCGCTATCGGCGAGCCGCCGCCTGCCAGGCGAGGCCGGCCATCCCCAGCACGACCAACGCCGCCAGTAGTGCGGGGATCGCAACAAGCCAGGCGGGCAGCAGCCAGGCCAGCAGGCGAAACGCCACGTAGTCGATGCAAAGCACCACGAGCGCCTGGGCGATGATCGCCATGCGCATCGGGGTGGACCGCTCAGACGTGCGCCAGCACCGCGTCGCACACGCGATGCGCCTGTGCCTCGGTGAGATCGGGGTGGATCGGCAGCGCCATGATGCGTGCCGCGAGGTCCTCCGCGACCGGCAGCGCCGCGCCGTCATGGGCCGCTTCGTAGGCAGGCTGCCGGTGCAGCGGCCGCGGATAGTAGATGGCACTCGGCACGCCGGCCGCCTTGAGCCCGGCCTGGAGACGGTCACGCGCCGCACCATCGGGCAGCAGGATGGCGTAGATCGCCCAGGCGCTGGTGCTGTCCGGCACGCGCGCGGGGATGGCGACCCGGTTGCCGAGCCGGGCATCGTAGACCGTGGCAATGCGCTCGCGCGCCGCGAGATCGGCCTCGAACAGGTCGAGCTTGGCGAGCAGAACGGCGGCCTGCAGCGTGTCGAGCCGACCGTTCATGCCGGTGCGCAGCACCTCGTAGCGCGTGCCGCCCTCGCCATGCGTGCGCAGGCTGCGATAGAGCGCCGCGCGCTCGGCACTCTCGGTGAACAGCGCGCCGCCATCGCCATAGGCGCCGAGCGGCTTGGAGGGGAAGAAGCTGGTCGCCGTCGCGTCGGCCGCCGCGCCGAGCCGCGTGCCGGCCAGGCTCGCGCCGAAGCTCTGCGCGCAATCGTCGAGGGAGAAAAGCCGCTCGCTCGCGGCGACGGCGGCGAGTGCCGGCCAGTCGGCGGGCTGGCCGAACAGGTCGACGCCGATCAGCGCGCGCGGCCGCAGCACGCCCGCCCGTCGCACCTCGGCGACACGCGCGGCGAGATGCGCGGGGTCGATCTGGAAGGTGCGCGGATCGACATCGACGAAGACCGGGGTGGCGCCGAGCAGCAGCGGCACCTCCGCCGTCGCGGTATAGGTGAAGGCGGGCAGGAACACCGCGTCGCCACGCCCGATGCCCTCGGCCATCAGCGCGATCTGCAACGCGTCGGTGCCGGAGGAGACGCTGACGCAATGCGCGGCGCCGCAGAACTGCGCGAGGCGGGTTTCCAGCTCCAAGACTTCCGGGCCGAGGATGAACTGGCAGTGGCGCAGCACCGCCTCAATGCGTTTTCGTAACGGCGCCGCCATGCGCGCCTGCTGTCCGGCGAGGTCGAGGAAGAGAATGGGAGCGTGATCGTTCATCCGAGATTCCGGGTTGCGGCGCCGGGGGTCTCCGGCGCCAGGCTGGCGGGGTTGGCTGAATATTCCGGCACCATGCGCGAGAGCAGCGCGCGCGCGAGTTTTTCCTGCCCGCCGCGGCAGGCAGCGGCGATCTCCTCGATGGAGCGGCCGACGAGTGCGGCATCGGCGGTGCGCGGCGTTGCCATCAGCAGGCCGGGAATGCCGGTCGCTGCCGGCGGTTCCTGGCCGTGGAAGATTTCCTCGAACAGTTTCTCGCCGGGGCGCAGGCCGGTGAAGCGGATCGGCACGTCCACGTCCGGCCGCAGCCCGGCGAGGCGGATCATTTGCCGCGCGAGGTCGAGGATTTTGACCGGGGCGCCCATGTCGAGCACGAAGATACCGCCATTGGCCCCCAGCTCCTCGGCGCCGGCATCGCCGATGCTGCCGGCGACGGAGGCCTGCAGCACCAGCCCCACCGCCTCGCGCACGGTCATGAAATAGCGCTGCATGTCCGGATGCGTCACGGTGAGCGGCCCGCCATGGGCGAGCTGGCGCTGGAACAGCGGCACCACCGAGCCGGTGCTGCCGAGAACGTTGCCGAAGCGCACCGTCACGAAGCGCGTGCCGCCACCCGCCCCGCCGCCCGTCCCGGCGCGCGCGCGGATGTCGAGCGCCTGGCAGTACATCTCCGCCAGTCGCTTGGAGGCGCCCATGACGCTGGTCGGGTTCACCGCCTTGTCGGTGGAGATGAGCACCATCGCCCGCGCGCCGGCGGCGCGTGCGGCATCCGCCACGTTGCGGGTGCCCAGCGCGTTGGTGAGCAGCCCCTCGCCGATATTCGCCTCGACGATCGGCACGTGCTTCAGCGCCGCGGCATGGAAGACGAGGTCCGGGCGCACCCGCTCCATGATGGCGCGCAGACGCGCCTCGTCGCGGACATCGGCGACGAGCGCCTCGCGCGCCACGAGGCCCGCCTGTTCACCAAGCTCAAGATCGATCTGCCAGAGCGCGAACTCCGAGGCATCGAGCAGCACCAGCAGCGACGGGCCGAGCCCCGCGACCTGGCGGGCGAGTTCCGAGCCGATCGAGCCGCCGGCGCCGGTGACGAGCACGCGCCTTCCCTGCACCAGGCGGGCCATGCCCTCGCGGTCGAGCGGCACCTGGGCCCGGTTGAGCAGGTCCTCGAGCACCACGGGCCGCAGTTCCAGCGCGCCGCCATGGCCGAGCCGATCCTGCTCGGCGGCGTCGAGGGCGGTGGGTCGCGGCGCGCGCGCCACCCGCGCGCCGGCCTCGTCGGCCGCCTCCATCAGGGCTGCGAGGCGGTCGCCGGCGAGGTCGGGCTCGGTCACCACGAGCATCGCCGGCGCCTGGCCCTCGGCGCGCAGCCGCGCCAGCACCTCGCGCGCCTCGTCGAGGCCGCCCAGGATCGGCCGCCCGCCGATGCGCCGCCCGGTCTGGGCGCGGCCGAGCGACAGCAGGCCCACGACATGCAGCCGCGCGCCGCGGTCCGCGGCAAGGGCGCGGATGAACAGATCCGCCCCCTCCCCCGCGCCGACCACCAGCACCGGCTGGGCTGCGCCGACGGGGGCAGCGGCCTCGCGCGTCAGGCGGTAGAGCAGGCGCGGCGCGGAGAGCAGGGCGGCCAGCACCAGCGCGTAGATCGCCGGGAAGGACGGGCTGGGCAGCGGGAGGCCCGCGGCGTGCAGGCCCACGGGAAACAGCGCCGCCGCGGCGATCGAGGCGGCGGCGACGCCCAGCAGGTCCGAGGCGCCGGCGAAGCGCCAGTATTGCAGCGAGAGGCGGAACGGCAGCCCGGCGGCGAGCAGCACCACGGCGCTCAGCCCGAGGGTCCAGAGCGGGCCGACCACATCGCCGAGCGGGTTGGCGAGCCAGCGCGCCAGCGGCACCGCGGCCGCCGCCAGCAGCGCGTCCACCGCGACGTTGAGCGCGATCCGTCCCAACGCTGTTCCCTTAGGGGGCGCTGTTCCCTTGGAGGATGCCGTTCCTTTGGACGCGCGAGCCTCGGCCATGCGCGCTTCTAGCCCATCGGCCCGCGCCGGGCGAAGCCCCACCGGCGGCCGGCGGATATGCGCCGCCGGCGGGAGCCCGCGCCGGGGGTACCGCTACTCCGCGGCCTGGCCGATCATCGGCGGCTCGCCGGCGAGGATGGTCGCACGTGCCTCCTCCGGGTCCGGAATCCCGGATGCGCGGGCGACGAAGAGGATGACGACGCTGAAAATCGCCACCGCCAGCATCCCCGAGGCCTCGCCCATCAGGCCGGTGCCGCCGGTCAGCGCCTTGGGGCCGATATAGGTGAGGAGCCACATGCCGAAGAAATACGGTGCCAGCCACCACGCGCCGCGCCATTGCAGATGGTCGAGACTGCGCTTGGTCGCCAGTTCCCAGATGATGAACAGAACGAAGAACACGGCCAGCATGCCGAACATGAAATTGTCGTTGGTCGCCCCGCTCCAGTAAACGATGAGGTTCGAGACGATGAAGGACAAAGGTGCGATCGCGGCGGCGCCACGCAGCAGGAAGGGCCGCGGATGCATGTCCACCGGCAAGGTGCGGCGCAGCGTGAACAACACCACCGGGCCGATGCCGTAGGACAGCACCGAGACCGAGGAGATGTAGCCCACGATCGTCTGCCAGGACGGGAAGGGGAAAAAGAAGAAGACCGAGAAGGCGAGGGTGACCAGCAGCGCCACCCACGGCACGCCGGGGCCGGAGACCTTGGCGAAGGCCTGCGTCATCAGCCCTTCCTTGCCGGTGGCGTAGACCACGCGCGCCGTGGTCGAGCAGTAGATGATGCCGGTGCCGGCGGGCGAGACAAACGCGTCGATGTAGAGCAGCACGGATAGCCACGAGAGGCCGGCCAGCGTGGCAAGCCCGGCGAACGGCCCGGCGACGCCCTTGAACGACAGCTTCGCCCAGCCGCCGGCGATGCTGGCGGGATCCACCGCGTAGATGAAGGCCGCCTGCAGCCCGATATAGATGACGATGCAGATGATCACCGAGCCGAGGATGGCGATCGGCAGGGTGCGCCGCGGGTTGCGGGTCTCGCCGGCCAGCTCGATGGCCTGACGGAAGCCGAGATAGGAAAACACGATGCCGGTGGTGGAAACGGCGGAGAGAATGCCGGGCAGGCCGGTCGGTGCGAAGCCGTGCGCGGTGATGTTGCTGGCATGGAACGAGGACAGCAGCAGGGCGATCACCGTCAGCACGGGGATCACGATTTTCCACCACACCAGTGTGGAGTTCACCGCCAGCACCCAGCGGATGCCGAGCAGGTTGAGCGAGAGAAAGATGATCAGCAGCACCAGTGCCACGATGAAGCCGAGGCTGGTGAGCACGCCGGTGTGGGGATCGACGAGCCCCGCGACGTAGTTGTTGGCGTAGGTGAGCACGCCGATCACTTCCGCCGGCGGCACGGTGACATAGGCGAGGAAGACCACCCAGCTCATCACCACGGCCATCAGGTTGCCGTGGCTGAGCTTGGGGAAGGCGACGACGGCGCCGGAGCGGGGAAAGGCGGTGGTGAGTTCGGCATAGACGAAGGCGAGCAGCAGCACCGCGACGCCGCCGATGATCCAGGCGATGATCGAGGCGGGCCCCGCCACCTTGGCCGCGTTGAGCGGACCGAACAGCCAGCCCGAGCCGATGATGCCGCCGATGCTTGCGAACAACAGACCGATGATGCCGGCGTCGCGGCGCAGTCCGGCGCCTTCGCCGTTACCCTCTGGATTCATTGTTGCTTCTCCGCTTCCTGGACCGGCCGATGATGGCCAGAGCCCGATGCTAGAACCGGATGCGGATCGCTGGCCAGCCTTGTTGCGCCTGCCCGCGCCAGTTCCTTGTCTTATGCAAGTCATACTCCCATCTCGGGCATCGCGGTCTGCTCAACCCATCGCAGCCACGGACCGCGCGGGAGATTGCCGCCACGCCCCTCGCCCACGCTCGCGAGACGGCGCTGATCGCCGGCGCCTCCACCGCGATCGGCGGGGGATGCGGCGCGGGCGGGGCGCGGCTAGACAGGTGCGATGACGCTGCTAGCCTTCGCCAAGCATCTGCTGTTCTGCCTCGGCCTCGCCATGGTCTCCGCCCTGGTGGTGCGAGCCATGATCGATGCGCGGGTGATGGACGTGCCGGACGCGCGCAAGGCGCACAACACGCCGATCCCCAAGGGCGGCGGGGTGGGCATCGTCACCGCGTTTCTGCTGGGGATTTCCGTGCTTTACGGGTTCGCGGATTTCTCGCGCATCGCCGCCCCCTATTTCCGCGGCGTGATCCTGGCGGCGGCGGCGATCGCCATCGTCTCCTTCGCCGACGACGTGCGCGACTTTCCCTTCGTCGTGAAGCTCGCGGCGCAGGTGCTGGCGGCGCTGGCGGCGGTGGGTAGTGGCCTGGTGGTGCGCAGCCTCAACCTGCCGCTGATCGGCGCCGTCCCGCTCGGCCCGCTGGCGGTGCCGGCGACGCTCGTCTGGCTGCTGTTCGCCACCAACGCGATGAACTTCATCGATGGGATGAACGGGCTCGCGGCCGGCACCTCGCTGGTCGCGGCGCTGTTCCTCGCCGGCATCGGCTGGAGCCAGCAGGCGGATTTCGTCTATTTCGCCGGCCTGCTGCTGGCGGCGGGCATCGCCGGTTTCCTGCCGTTCAATTTTCCGCGCGCGCGCATCTTTATGGGCGATGTCGGCAGCCAGTTCTGCGGCTTCATGCTGGCGGTGCTTGGCGTCGTCGCGGCGCGGTTCGACCAGGTGGATTTGTCGTTCCTGATTGTGCCGATGCTGCTGAGCGGCGTGCTCTACGACGTGGCGTTCACGCTGGTGCGCCGGGTGCTGGCCGGCGAGAACCCGGCACGGGCGCATCGCGGGCACCTCTATCAGGTGGCGGCGCGGGCGGGCATGGACCCGCGCTTCGTCGCCATGCTGCACTGGTTGTTTGCCGCACTCGGGGGTGCGGTCGCCATCGGCTTCATCGCCGCGCCCCCTGCCCTGCGGCCGCTGCTGCCGGCGCTGCTGCTGATCCCGCAGGGGTGCTGGACGGTGGTGGTGCTACGCGCCGCCCGGCGCGCCGCCATCGGACGCTGGTAGGTATCGCGACGCGCTGGTGGTTCTGGCGCGGCAGGATGCTGGGTGTGACGGGGGGCCGGGCGCGGAAAGCGTTGACGGTTACGCGTTCGATGATTTATCAAACTATCTTAAGATTTTTGAGATGGACGCAACTCTGATGCCCAAGCAACAGCACCGCTCCACGTCGGGTCGTTCCACGCCGGCCCCGATACCGATGCCTGGTGCCAGCGCGGGGCGCGATACGTGGCGCATGCTGGCGATCGCGGCCGGCGTTGCGGCGGCGCCGGCCATGGCCTGGGCCTCGGTATTCAATGCGCCGACCGGGCTCGCGGCGGGCAGTTCCTACCGCCTGATGTTCATCTCCGCGGACGCGACCACCGCGGCATCGTCGTCGATCGGCACGTACAACAGTTTCGTGACCTCCGAGGCGCAGCTCAATCCGCTGCTGCCCGTCACCACCTGGAGCGCGATCGTCAGCACGAAGAACAACAACGCGATCGCCAACACCGATGGCGGCTCGACCAGCTCCGCCGCCTATACCAGCGACCCGATCTACATGGTGGACGGCACCGAGGTGGTGGCCTCGCTGGAGAATTACTTTGCCGCCAATGCCTATCTCTTCAACAGCGACTTCAGCTCTTCGCTGGTGATCAACCCGCTCGCCGAGGATCAGTACGGCAACCCGAATGGCGGCTATATCTGGACGGGGTCCAACGCCGACGGTTCGACGGCAAAAAGACATGCCATGGGCTCGAAGGATCCGCAAACCTGGGATCCCTATCGCGACGGAACCCCGTCAAATGGATTTACCTATCCCAAGTCCGATCAGTTTTCAGTGATCGGTATCAGCGCGCCGATCCTGGTCGGCACGCCGGTTCCGGAGCCGGCCAGCGCACCCGTGCTCGCCACCGGGGCCGCGATGCTCGCCGCCATCGGCCTGCGCCGGCGCAGCCGCACGCGCGCCTGAGGCTATCGGCCGCCGATGAATGTCACCGCGCCGCTGCGGCGGCTGGCGCGGGTGATCGGCGATGTGCCGGCCATCATCCGCGCCGATGACAGGGTCATCTCCTACGCCGCGCTGGACCGGACGATCGACGCGGTGGCGCGGCGGCTGCTGGCGGCGGGGCTGCGGGCGGATGAGGCGATCGGCCTCGACATCACCGGCCCCGACGAGTCGCGCGGCCTGATCGCGGCGCTGGCGCTGGCGCGAATCGGCATTGGCAGCAGCCACCCCGCCCTGCCGGCGGCGCGGCGCATCGTCTTTGACGATCCCGCCGGCCCCGGCGACCTGGCGCTGGACGATGCGGCGTTCGCCGCCAATGGCGACGCGCCGCCGATCGATCCGCATCCCGGCGGTGCCGCGCTGCTGCGCCGCTTCGCCTCATCCGGCACCACCGGGCGGCCAAAGCCGATCGCGGTGAGCCATACGCTGCAGGCGGCGCGGACGCTGGCGAACATGCTCGCCCCCGGCGGGCCGAGCCCGTGCGTGCGCATCGTCGGCGTCGATCTCGGTATCACCTGGGGTTTCACCGCGGCGCTGCGCACGCTCTGGCAGGGCGGCACGCTGGTGCTGACCAACCCCGCGGCGGCGGCCACCCGGCTCGCGCGGCACCACGTGCAGTCGCTGGTGCTCGCACCGGTGGGGCTGCGCGCGCTGCTCGACGCGCTGCCGGAGACGGCGGGACCGTTCGAGGACCTGGTCACCATCGAGGTGGGCGGCGACACCATCCCGCCAACGCTGCGCCGCGCGGCGAGCGCCCGGCTCGGCCCAGTGCTGGTCGCCTATCTCGGGGCCAGCGAGCTGGGCGGCGTCGCCTCCGCCCCGCTCGCGGCGCTCGGCGGTGCCGCGGATGCGGTGGGCTTCGTGCATCCCGGCGTCGAGGTGCAGGTGGTCGATGATGCCGGAACGCCACAGCCGTCCGGCACGCCGGGAATGTTGCGAATTCGTAGCGACCTGATGGTGGGCGGCTATGACGGCGAGGCCGATGGCAGCGGCGCGTTCCGGGATGGCTGGTTTTATCCCGGCGATCTCGGTGCGCTCGACGCCGACGGGAAGCTGCGTCTCGCCGGCCGGGAGGGCGATGTGATCAACCTCGGCGGCGTCAAGGTATCGGCGCAGGCGGTCGAGGCGGCGCTGCTGGAGATGCCGGGGGTGACCGACGCCGCCGCGTTCGCGGTGGCCGATGCGCTCGGGGTGCCGACGCTGTGGGCGGCGGTGGTCGGCCCGGAAAAACTTCCGCGAGACGCACTCCAACGCTTCTGCCGCGAACGGCTGCGCTGGAGCTTCCCCAAGGCGGTGATGCAGATACCGGCCCTGCCGCGCAACGCGGCCGGCAAGCTGCGCCGGGACGTGCTGGCGGCTCTGGCGCGGCGGGGCGCCGGCGGCTAGATATCGCCTCCTCCATGGCACGCTATCTCGTCACCGGCGGCGCCGGGTTCATCGGCTCGCATCTCGTCGACGCCCTGCTCGCGAACGGACACCAGGTTCGGGTGCTCGATGATTTTTCCACCGGCAAGGCAGCGAACCTCGCTCCGCGCGCGGAGGTCCGGCGCGGCGATGTCGCGGACCCGGCCCGCGTGCGCGCGGCGATGGCGGGGGTGGAGGGGTGCTTTCACCTCGCGGCCATCGCCTCCGTCGCGCGTGGCAACGAGGACTGGCACGGCACGCATCGCGTCAATGTCGGCGGCACCGTGGCGGTGCTCGACGCGGCGCGCGCCGAGGGCCGGTTGCCGGTGGTCTATGCCTCCTCCGCCGCGATCTATGGCGATACCGGCGAGGCGGTGGCGCATGAGGGTCTGCGGCCGGCGCCCCGCACCGCCTATGGCGCCGACAAGCTCGGCAGCGAGCAGCACGCGGCGGTCGGTGCGCTGGTGCATGGCGTGCCCTCGGTGGGGCTGCGCTTCTTCAACGTCTATGGCCCGCGGCAGGACCCGAGCTCGCCCTATTCCGGCGTGATCTCGATCTTCGCGCGCCGTGCCGCCGAGCGGCTGGGCGTGAGCGTGTTCGGCGACGGGCGGCAGACCCGCGACTTCGTGTTCGTCGCCGACGTGGTGGCGCATCTCGCGGCGGCGATGCGCCACGCCGAGGCGCGGGGCGGTGCCGCGGTGTTCAACGTCTGCACCGGCCGCGCGACCTCGATCCTGGACCTCGCTTCCGTGCTCGGGGTGACGCAGATCGACCACGGCCCCGCGCGGGCGGGCGATATCCGCCATTCCCTTGGTGACCCACGACAGGCGACCGAGACGCTCGGCGTGGCGGCGACGGTGACGCTTGCGGAGGGGCTGGCGAGGCTGCAAGACGGCGGACGATGATATTTTTGTGACGGTCGGCTATCCGATGGCACGGAGGTGCCATGCCGGCCTGGAATCGTTCGCTTTTTCTGCTGATCAACGCGACCGCCAACGCTCCGCCGGGCGAGATTGCCGTGGCGAAGCTGTTGGCCCTGACGCCGATCGTGGTGGCGCCGGCGCTGCTGACCGCGCTGTGGATCTGGGGTTCGCGGTCGGCGCGGCGCGGGCTGCTGGCGACGACGGTGGCAACGCTTCTCGCGATCGGGATCAACCAGATCCTGGGCGTGGCCTATGTTGAGCCGCGCCCGTTCATGATCGGGCTTGGCCGCACGCTGATCCGGCACGCACCGGACAACTCCTTCCCCAGCGACCACGCGACCCTGGTCTGGACACTCGCCGCCGGGCTGATCGCCACCGGCGCGGCGCGGCGCTGGGGGGTGGCGACGGCGCTCTACGGGCTCGGTGTCGCCTGGGCGCGGGTGTTTCTCGGCGTGCATTTCCCGCTCGACATGGTGGGCAGCGCGTGCGTCGCGGCGGTGGGCTGGGAGCTGGCGCTTCTCGCGATGCGCTGGCCCGCGCCGATGCTGCTCGGGTTCCTCGAACCCGTCTATGAACGCTGTATCCGCGGCTTGCGGCTGCCATCGGCGCTGGTGCCGCGCGCCACCGCGGTTTCGGGAAAACGATAAAGCCGCGCGGCGTTGTCGTGCAGCAGTGCCTGCTGCTCGGCCTCGGCATAACCGGCAATGGCGTCGCGAAAGCCCTCGCAGATCGCACGGTAGCTCATGGCGCGGCGGCCGACCGGATAGTCGGTCGCGAACAGCGCGCGGGCGGGCGTGAAGGCCTCGATGCAGGTGGCGAGCGTGGCGCGGTAGGAGGCGGGCGTGCGGTCCGGCCCGTAGGCGCCGTAATTCGAGAGTTTCAGATGCACGTTGGGCAGCCGGCCCATCGCCGCGAGACCGTGGCGCCAGCGCGCGATGCCGGCGTCGTCGCGGTCCATCGGGCTCGCGCAGTGGTTCACGACGATGCCCAGCGCCGGCATCGCGGCGGCCAGTTCCGCAACCTCCGGCGCCTGATACGGGTTCATCAGCAGTTCGAGCAGCAGCGAGCGACGGGCGAGTTCGGCCGCACCGCGACGCCAGGCGGGATCGGCGAGGATTCCCGCCGGCGCCCAGGCGCGCGCGGGGTCGGGGTGCCAGCGTATCGTCTCGCGCACGCCGACAACACCCTCGGTCTCGGCAAGGCGGTCGAGCCGATCGGCGATATCGGCTGACGCGAGCGGCGCCCAGCCGACGAGACGCGCGGCAATCCCAGGCGGGCGCGGCAGGGAGGCGACCCAGCGCATCTCCTCGCCGGCGGGGGCGGTGCGGTCCCAGTGCGCCTCGACATAGACGGAACCGGCGACGTCCTCGGCGCCGATATCGGCGAGATAGTCCTCAACAAGGTAGTTGCACCGCAGGAACGAGAGGTCGCCGAGCGATTGCAGCGCCCCCGAGGGCTCGGTCAGCCAGGGATGGCGCCCGAGTGCCAAGTCCCACAGATGGTGATGCGCGTCGAGAAGCGGATAGTCGATGCGCAAGGCTCAGTCGGCCGCGGCGGCGATGCCCTGGGCACGGGCGGCGACCGCGGCCCCGAAGGATTCGAAGATGCGGCGCGACAGCTGGTCGCGCTCCCAGTCGTATTCCGGGTGCCATTGCACGCCGACCACGAAGCCGGGGAACGTGCCGCGCACCCCCTCGATCGTGCCATCCGGCGCGGTGGCCTCGGCGATCAGCCCGTCGGCCAGCCGGTCGATGCCCTGGTTGTGCAGCGAGTTGACGAGGATGCTCGGCGCCTGCGCCAGGCGGTGCAGCCAGCCGCCGGGTGTTACCGCGACCTCATGCGCCTTGCCGGTGCGCAGCCGCCCGTTGCCGGCCATCGGCGTCGCGTGGTCCATGTGGTCCGGCAGATCCTGCAGGCGCTGGTGCAGCGAGCCGCCGAGCGCCACGTTGAGTTCCTGCAGGCCGCGGCAGATGGCGAGCACCGGCACGCCGGCGGCGATGGCGGCCCGGATCAGCGGCAGGGTGGCGGCATCGCGCTCATGGTCCTCCAGCACGCCCTCGGGGTGCGGTGCGCCGCCGTAGCGGGCGGGCTCGACATTGCTGCGGCTGCCGGTGAGCATCAGCCCGTCCAGCCGGGCGACGATCCCCGCGGTATCGGAGCGCTCGCCGTTGGCGGGAATCAGCACGGGGATGCCGCCGACCACGAAATCGGTGGCGCGGATATAGGTGTCCGAGGCCGCATGATTCGGCATGCCGAAGGCACCGAACAGCTTGGTGCAGCAGGAAATTCCGATCAGCGGCTTCATGGCGCCCTGGAGAAATATTTGACGCTTCGAATATCGGCGAACTCCGCGGCAAAATGAAGACAAAAATGCTGCGATGCGACGATTGCATAGCGGAAGGCGAGGCACATGCCGGAAAGCGGCGCGCGAGGCGATTGCGGCAGCGGCCGGACGGGGCAAGACTGGCGACATGAACGACACGCTCGATGCGCGGCTGGACCGCGCCCTCGCCGCCCTTCCCCGCACCTATCCCGGCCCCGGCGGCGCGCTCGCCGTGCTGCGCGACGGCGAGGTGCTGGCCCGCCACGCCTGGGGCTGGGCCAACGCGGAACGGCGGATACCGTTCACCCCGGCCTCGCTGTTCCGCATGTGCTCCATCACCAAGCAGTTCACCTGTGCGGCGGTGCTGGCGGCGATGGCGGACCCGAGAGACCTGGACAGCGCCATCGCGGCGCGCCTGGCCAATCTCGAAGGACCGAAGCCCGACGCGCTGCGGCTGGCGCACAACCAGTCGGGCCTGCGCGACTACTGGGCGGTCGCGATGCTGCACGGCTCGCCGGCGGAGGCGCCGTTCGGGGATGCGGAGGCGGCGATGGTGATCGCCGGCGCGCGGAGCCTGCATTTCGCCTCGGGCACACGCTCCTCCTATGTGAACCAGAATTTCCGCCTGCTCGGCGATGCGCTGGCCGAGCGGACGGGGCGCAGCCTGGCCGAGCATCTGCGCGGCATTTTCGACCGCGCCGGCATGGCGAGCGCGCTTCTCGCCGCCGATACGCGCGCGCTGCCCGACGGCACCGAGGGCTATGAGCAGATGAGCCAGGGCGGGCATCGCGTTGCGGTCAACCGGCTGATCTGGACCGGCGACGCGGGGCTCGGCGCCTCGCTCGACGACATGATCGCCTGGGAGCGGCATATCGACGCCACGCGCGACGACCCGGGCTCGCTCTACCAGCGCCTCGCGGCACCGGTGACGTTCGCCGATGGCCGGGTGGCACCCTACGGATTCGGCCTGGCGCGGGAGGAGGCGCTGGGGCGGCCGGCCACCGGGCATGGCGGTGGCCTGCGCGGCTGGAGCAGCCACCGGCTCTACCTGCCGCGCGAGCGAATCAGCGTGGTGGCGATGCTCAACCACATCTTCGATGCGCGCGCCGCGGCGATCGACGTGCTGGCTGCGGTGCTGGGCGAGGCGAAGCCGGTGCCCAACGCGGCGCTGGCGAAGCCGTCCTGGCTCGGCGCCTATGTCGAGCCGGAGACTGGCATCAGCGCACGGGTGGAGGCCGGCGAGCCCGGCCAGGTAAGGCTGCGCTTCGCGTCCTGGCGGCCGGAGACGCTCGACCTGCATGACGACGGCAGCGCCGGCGGCGGCGGGCGCGGCAGCCACCTGGTGCCGACACCGGACGGGCTGCGTCTGGAGCGGCCGGCGGATAACCTGTTCTCGACGCTGGTCCAAGTGAAGCCCGGGATGCGGACGGATTTCGCCGGGCGCTACCATTGCGCGGAGCTGGACGCGGTGCTGACGGTCAGCGATGCCGGCGTGCCCTATGCCGCGTTTTCCGGCTTTCTCGGCCAGGGGCGGATGGAGCTGCTGGAGCCGATCGGCGAGGACCTCTGGGCGCTGCCCTGCCCGCGCTCGCTCGACCATGCGCCACCGGGCGACTGGACGCTCGCGGTGCGGCGCGACGACGCGGGCCGGGCGGTGGCGATCCGCCTGGGCTGCTGGCTGGCGCGGGGCCTGGAGTACCGGCGGGTCTGATGGCGCGTCGGGCGGCGGGGGGTTCAGCCACGCCGAGTTCAGCCGCCTTGGGGAATGACCGGCTTCTGCAACTGCGGATCCTTGAAGGCGAACAGGGCCGGGTCGAAATGGCCGCCGAGCTCGACATTGTAGAGCGAGACCCTGGTGTCGTTGCCCTGCTGGTCCACCAGCGACCATTCGCGCAGCGTCAGCGGATCGGTCGCGAAGATCAGCGTCAGCGAGCCCTGGGTCGGGTTCGGCGTGCGCACCATGGTCACGGCGAGTTCGCCGGGCTGGCGGTCCACCCGCGTCACGGTGACGTCGCCGGTGAGGGTGATGTGCGGTGCCAGCAGGATGCCGAGCGGCGTCTCTGACAGCCGGAAGGCCGAGGTCTGCGGCAGCGATTTGTCCACATAGATCAGCCAGCCACGCGCCGCCTGGAGCAGCAGCGGGCTCGGCGGATCGTATTGGAAGCGCATTTCGCCCGGGCGTTGCAACCAGGCGGTGCCGTTGACGGTGCTGCCGTTGGGCGCGATCTGCAGGAAACGCGCCTTCAGCGTGTGGATCGCGTTGAGGTAGGCGGCGACCTGCGCCACGGCCTGCCGATCGGCCGCGGAAAGCGCCGGGGCGGCGGGTGCTGCCGCGATGAGGGGGGCGGCAAGCAGGGGTGCGCCAAGCAGGGGCAAGGCGAGGAACTGGCGGCGGTTCATGGCGCGGATGTGGACCCTAACCGCGGCGGAAAAAAGAGCTGGCGCTGCGCGCGGCCGCCGGATGGGGGATTTGTAAGCCGGCATCCGGCCGCGCCGGGGCATTTGTCAAGAATGGCTGCCGTAAAGCGTAAAGCCGCGGGCACCAGTGGAGCGCGCGCCGGTTTCGTGCTGGAAACGTCGGCGCCACAAGGGGACGGGCGATGCGCATCGCGATGATCGGCGGCGGTTATGTGGGGCTCGTGTCGGGCGCATGCTTCGCGGCGTTCGGCCACGACGTGGCGATCGTGGAGGCGGACGCCACCAAGCTCACGGCCCTCAAGGCACGGCGGATGCCGATCTATGAGCCGGGGCTCGCGGAGCTGGTCGCCGAACACGATAACCGGCTGCGCTTCACCGACCAGCTCGCCGAGGCGGTGGTCGGGGCCGAGGCGGTGTTCATCGCCGTGGGCACGCCGACGCGGCGCGGCGACGGGCATGCCGACCTCTCCTACGTGTTCGCCGCGGCCGAGCAGGTGGCCCGCGCGCTGACCGGACCCGCGGTGATCGTCACCAAATCCACGGTGCCGGTCGGCACCGGGCGGCGCATTGCGCGGATCGTGGCCGAGGCGCGGCCGGACCTGGACCTCGACGTCGCCTCCAACCCCGAGTTTCTGCGCGAGGGCAATGCGATTGCCGACTTCATGCGGCCGGACCGCGTGGTGGTGGGCTGCGAGAGCGCACGGGCGAGGGATGTGCTGGGGCGGGTCTATGCCGCGGTCGCGGCCCCGCCGGTGGCGGCGCCGGTGCTGTTCACGCGACTGGAGACGGCCGAGTTAATCAAATACGCCGCCAACGCGTTTCTGGCGATGAAGGTGACGTTCATCAACGAGATGGCGGACCTGGCCGAGCGCGTCGGCGCGGATGTGGACGAGATCGCGCACGGCATCGGGCTCGACGCGCGGATCGGCTCGCGCTTCCTGCGGGCCGGGCCGGGCTTCGGCGGCAGTTGCTTCCCCAAGGACACGCTGGCGCTGGTGCGCATCGCGCAGGAGGCGGGGGCGCCGACGCGGCTGATCGAGACCGTGGTCGCGGTCAACGACGCGAGGAAGGCCGCCAACGCCGCGCGCGTCATTGCGGCCATGGGCGGGGACGTGCGGGGGCGGACCATCGCGGTCTGGGGCCTGACCTTCAAGGCGGAGACCGACGACATGCGCGACAGCCCGGCGATTCCGCTGGTCGCGCGGCTGGAGGCGGACGGCGCGCGCGTGCGGGTGTTCGACCCCGAGGGGATGGAGCAGGCGCGGCCGCTTCTGCCCGGCCGCGTCGCGTGGTGCGACAATCCGCTCGATGCGGCCGCGGGGGCGGAGGCGGTGGTGGTGGTGACGGAGTGGCCGCAGTTCCGTGCCGTGGCGCCGGCAGCGCTGGCCGGGGCGATGGCGGGGCGCGTGGTGGTCGATCTGCGCAACCTGCTCGACGCCGACGCGCTGCGCGCGGCCGGCTTGGTGGTGAGCGGTATCGGCCGCGCATAGCTGGGCGCCGATTTTTCCGCCGGAGGTTTGATCCAGCTCAATTCGCCGGCCGCCGCGAGCGGTTACGTGGGTTGTGTTCCAGAAGACATGGGAGAGAACACATGGTTGAGACAGCATACGAAGCCGGCACCGCTTTCGGGCCGCTCAGCGCCAGCCGCCGCCGGTTTCTGCAGTTGTCGGGAGGCGGTCTCGCGATCGCCGGGCTGGCACTCGCGATGGATCGCCCGGCGCAGGCCGCGGGGCTGGTCAAGGTCGATATGGAGATCGTCACCGGCAAGATGATCGGGCGGCCTGGCTGGCCGCAGTTCAAGCCCGGCAACTTCTCGGTGCCGGCAAACCGCCTCATCGAGGTGACGGTGCGCTGCTATGATGACGGCAACGCGCAGATCCCCGGCGGCTACAACAAGGTTGGGGGCGCGGCCGGCAAGACGATGCGGCTGATCAAGGGCACGCCCAAGACCTTCGCCGCCAATGCCGGCACGGTGGTGCACGCGGTGCCGGTGAAGGATGTCGCGCATACGTTCACGGTGAACGGCCAGGACTTCTTCATGAACGTGCCGATGCCGGTGAGCTCCACCGTGGTGTTTCGGTTCAAGTCGCCGGCGGCCGGGAAATATCCGTGGCAGTGCATGGCCGCCTGCGGCACCGGCGCCGGCGGCTGGGCCGGGCCGATGATGACGGATGGCTGGATGCAGGGCGTCATGACCGTCGTCTGACGGTTCGGCACGGTCGGCCATCAGGCGGGCGCCGCTTTGTGGCGCCCGCTTTGCTATCTGGCGCGTGCCTCAGATGTGATGGACCTCAGACGCGATCGGCCGCCACCAGATGGGCGAGGTCCCGGGCGATTGCCGCGAGTTCCACCTTGGGCTGGCCGAGATCGGCGATCGAGAATTGCGGCGCGCCCTGGCGGTTGAACACATAGGTCAGCGTCGTGTGCGTGACCTGGTATTTCTCCGGGTTGCTTGACGGATGCACGCTGTAGCGCGCGCCCATGCGCGCGGCCACCGCCTGGAGTTCGGCGGGGCTGCCGCGCAGCCCGATGAGGCCCTTGGCCCCGAAGGCGCCGATGTAGCGCCGCAGCGCAGGCACGGTGTCGCGCATCGGATCAACGGTGACGAAGAGGAAGCGGATGCCGGTCGCCTGCTGGCCCAGCCGATGGAAAAGCTGCGCCGCGTGGCTGAGGGTGAGCGGGCAGACATCGGTGCAGTTGGAGTAGCCGAAGGTCAGCATCACGATGCGGCCGCGGAAATCGACCGCTGTGACCGTCCTGCCGGTCATGGCGTCCGTCAGCCGGAACTTCAGCGTGCCGAAGCCGAAGCCGGGACGCACGGCGAGGTCGGGCGGGGCGAGTGTCCAGCCGCCGGTCATGCCCGCCAGCAGCAGGCTCCCGGCAACCATGCCAAGATCACGGGAAACGGCGCGACGGCCGATGTCTGTCCGCATCCGAACCCTCCTGTAACCCATGCCAGGACACGTCGACGTTCTGTATCAAAGGCGATCAATCGGCGACAAGCCGCTGACACCCAAACGTCCATCCCGATCATGTCCATCTCGGTCTTGTCGCGGCGGGGCCGGGGACGTATAAGGAGGAACAAATCTTCCATCGACTGTTGGGGGGTGGCCTTCGCGGGCCGCCTTTTTTGTTTTGGACGAACTGCTCGGTCAGCAATCCGGACTTGAAGCGCGGATCACCGAACTGGTGGCACCGGCGCTCGATGACATGGGTTACGCCCTGGTGCGCGTGGCCGTGCTGGGGCGCGAGCGGCCCACCGTGCAGATCATGGCGGAAAAGACCGGCGGGGAGACCCTCGGCATCAGTGATTGCGAGGCGATCAGCGGCGCGCTCGGTGCCGTGCTCGATGTCGCCGACCCGATCCCGGGCCACTGGACGCTGGAGGTGAGTTCCGCCGGGATCGACCGGCCGCTGACGCGAAGGCGCGACTGGGAGCGCTTCGCCGGACATCTCGCGCGCGTGGACCTCGCGGAGCCCGTGGACGGGCGCAAGCGCGTCACCGCCACCATCATCGGCCCCGATTCCGATGCCGTGCTCCTGCGGACGGAGACCGGCGCCACGCTCACCCTGCCGTTCACCCTGATGCGGCGCGCTCGCCTGGTGCTGACCGAGGCCCTGATTGCCGCCACCGCCCCCGACACGCCGACGCACTGACGAGCACGACCGACCGCACCGCCCCCGGCACACGATAAGCCGCCAACGACAAACCTCCGAGGATCCCATGTCCGGCAGCCTCACCGACAACGCCGTCTCCCGCCCCGAACTGCTGAACGTCGCCGACGCGGTCGCGCGAGAGAAGGCGATCGAGCGCGATGACGTGCTCGCCGTCATCGAAAGCGCGATCCAGAAGGCCGGCCGCGCCAAATACGGGCACGAGAAGGATATCCGCGCTACCATCGACCGCCGGACCGGCGATGTCCGGCTCTCGCGCTGGACCGAGATCGTCGAGACGGTGGAGAACGAGGAGACGCAGATCCCGATCGCCATCGCGCGGAAATTCGCGCCGGAGAAGGCGGTTGGGGATTTCATCGTCGATCCGCTGCCGCCGATCGATTTCGGCCGGATCGCCGCCCAGGTCTCCAAGCAGGTGCTGGTGCAGGGGGTGCGCGAACTGGAGCGCCGCCGCCAGTTCGAGGAGTTCAAGGACCGCGTGGGCGAGATCGTCAACGGTGTGGTCAAGCGCACCGAGTACGGCAACCTGATGGTCGAGATCGGCCGTGCCGAGGCGCTGCTGCGCCGCGACGAGCTGATCGGGCGGGAGAATTTCCGCAACGGTGACCGGGTGCGCGCCTACATCTACGACGTGCGCGAGGAGACGCGCGGGCCGCAGATCTTCCTCAGCCGCACCCATACGGGCTTTCTGGCCAAGCTGTTCGCTCAGGAAGTGCCCGAGATCTATGACGGCATCATCGAGATCAAGGCGGTGGCGCGCGACCCCGGCAGCCGGGCGAAAATGGCGGTCATCTCGCGCGATTCCTCAATCGACCCGGTGGGTGCCTGCGTCGGTATGCGCGGCAGTCGCGTGCAGGCGGTGGTGCAGGAGCTGCAGGGCGAAAAGATCGACATCATCCCCTGGAGCCCGCAGGCCGCGACCTTCGTCGTCAACGCGCTGGCGCCCGCCGAGGTGACCAAGGTGGTGATGGACGAGGAGGCTGGACGGGTCGAGGTGGTGGTGCCGGATGACCAGCTCTCGCTCGCCATCGGCCGGCGGGGCCAGAACGTGCGGCTGGCCAGCCAGCTCACCCGCTGGGATATCGACATCCTGACCGAGGCCGAGGAAAGCGAGCGCCGGCAGGAGGAGTTCCGCCGCCGCACCGGGCTGTTCGTCGAGGCACTCGATGTGGACGACGTGATCGCGGGCCTGCTGGTGCAGGAGGGTTTCAACACGATCGAGGAGCTGGCGTACGTGCCCATCGAGGAACTGGCTGACATCGAGGGTTTCGATGAATCGGTGGCGGAGGAGCTGATCCGCCGCGCCGAGACCTTCCTGGTCAAGCGCGATGCCGAACTTTCGGAAAAGCGCGTGGCGCTGGGCGTCACCGAGGACGTGGCGGCGTTCGAGGCGTTCACCCCGGCGATGCTGGTGGCACTTGGTGAGAAGGGCGTGAAGACGCTCGACGACCTCGCGGACCTCGCCGCCGACGAACTGGTGGAGATCGTGGGCGAGACGGCGATGGACGAGGCACAGGCCAGCGAGATCGTCATGGCTGCCCGCGCCCATTGGTTCGATGACGAGACAAAAGAGGCCAAATCCTGAGGCGCATGGCCAGCAGCGAGCCCGATTTCCCCCACGCCGATTTCCCGGACGCCGATGCCGCGGCCGCGACTATCGCGGTCGTCGGTGCCGAGGATGATGGCGGTGACGACGCGCTCGACCTCGAGGCGGGCGGCATGCGTCGCTGCCTGGCCTCGCGCGAACGGCTGCCGCGTGAGCGGATGCTGCGTTTTGTCGTCTCGCCCGACGGCGCGATGCTGCCCGATCTCGCGGAGCGGCTGCCGGGACGAGGATACTGGTTGAGCGCACGGGCCGATATGGTAGAGATGGCGATGCGGCGCGGAGGTTTCGCGCGGGCGGCGCGCCGGCCGGTGGCGGTGGCGCCGGATCTTCTGGCGCGGTTATGCCAAGGTCTGGAGCAGCGCATCGGTGAGACGCTGGGGCTGGCGCGGCGGGCGGGCCAGATTGTGTTCGGGTTCGCGCGCGCGCAGGAATGGGTCCGGACCGACCGGGCGGGGTTGATCGTGTCGGCGAGCGACGGCAGCGCGGACGAACGGGCACGGCTTCTCGCCGGTCGTCCGTTGCCGGTGTTGCAGCCACTCGATGCAGCAAGGCTGGGAGCGGCGATGGGGCGTGACCATGTGGTGCACGTCGCGGTGGCGCCGGGACGGCTGGCCGAGCGGCTGGCGGTGGATGCGGAACGGCTGGCGGGACTGACCTCGCCGGCTGGCGAGACGAAAGCAGGACGGGACGACCGATGAGCGAAAGCAACGATCAGGACGGGGGCAAAGGGCGGCTGTCGCTGCGTCCGGTGAACCGGACGGAGGTCGGGCGCACGGTGGATGCCGGCTCGGTGCGGCAAAGCTTCAGCCACGGCAGGTCGAAAGTCGTGCAGGTGGAGGTGCGCAAGAAGCGCGCGCTCGGCGCCCCCGCGCCATCGGCGCCGCCGCCGGCCACCGGCACACCGGGCACGCCGGCCGGTGTGCCGGCTGCCGCGCCACCTTCCCCGGCCCGCGGGCCCCAGGCCCGCCAGGGCGGCGGAATGCCGCGCGCGCTGACGGCGACCGAGCTTGCGGCGCGCCAGCGGGCGCTCGCCGAGCAGCAGAAGGAAGCGGAGCGACGCGAGGCCGAGCGGCGCGAGCAGGAGACGATCCAGATTCGCTCCGCCGCCGAGGAAGCCCGCCGCCGCGAGGAAGAGGCGAAGAAGGCCGCCGAGGCCGCGGCGGATGCCCGCGCCGAGGCGGAGGAGCGCGCGCGCCAGGAGTTGTTGGCGAAGGCCGAGACTGCGACGGCGCCTGTGGCGCCGCGTGCCGAGGTTGCCCGCACGGAGACGGCGCGCCCGGGGGCCGCGCCCCGCCCGGCAACGCCGCCGGCCGGGGAGACATTGCGGCTGCGCCCGGCGCGGCCCGCCGCCGAAGAGGACGACGAGCGCCCGGTACGACGGACCGGCACCGCGCTGCCGCCCCGCAAACCGCAGGTCGCCGCCCCCAAGAAGGGGCTCGACGACCGCCGCCGCCCCGGCCGCATCGACGTGCAGGCCGCGATGGAAGGCGAGGATGATCGTGTCCGTTCGCTCGCCTCGGTGCGCCGCCAGCGCGAGCGCGAACGGCGCCAGGCGGAGCTGGAAGCCCTGCGCGCCGACCAGGTGAAGGTGGTGCGCGATGTGGTGATCCCCGACGCGATCACCGTGCAGGATCTCGCGGCGCGCATGGCCGCGCGCACCGGCGACGTGGTCAAGGCGCTGATGAAGATGGGCGTGATGGCGACCGTCACCCAGTCGCTCGACGCCGACACGGCGGAGCTGGTGGTTCAGGAATTCGGCCACCGCGCGCGCCGCGTCTCCGAGGATGACGTGGAGAGCGGGCTCGAAGGGGCGACCGACACCGACGGCGATCTGCTGTTGCGCCCGCCGGTCGTCACCATCATGGGCCATGTCGATCACGGCAAGACCAGCCTGCTCGACGCGCTGCGCGCAACCGATGTCGCGGGCGGCGAGGCCGGCGGCATCACCCAGCATATCGGCGCCTATCAGGTGCAGCTGGCGTCCGGTGCCCGCATCACCTTCCTCGACACGCCGGGCCATGAGGCGTTCACCGCGATGCGCGCGCGCGGCGCGGGGGTGACCGATATCGTCGTGCTGGTGGTTGCCGCCGATGACAGCGTGATGCCGCAGACGATCGAGGCGATCCGCCACGCCAAGGCGGCGGGCGCGCCGATGATTATCGCCATCAACAAAATCGACAAGCCGGACGCAAACCCCGACCGCGTGCGCCAGGCCCTGCTCAGCCACGAGGTGGTGGTGGAAGAGATGGGCGGCGAGACGCAGGACGTGGCGGTCTCGGCGCTGAAACGCACCGGGCTCGACAAGCTGGAGGAGGCGATCCTGCTGCAGGCGGAGGTGCTGGACCTGCGCGCCAACCCGAGCCGCGCGGCCGAGGGCGCGGTGATTGAAAGCCGGCTCGATCGTGGCCGCGGCCCGGTGGCGACCTTGCTGGTGCAGAAGGGCACGCTGCATCAGGGCGATATCGTCGTCGCGGGCGCCGAATGGGGCCGCGTGCGGGCCATGCTGGACGACAAGGGACGGGCCATGGCGGACGCCGGGCCTTCGAGCCCGGTGGAGATTCTCGGCCTGTCGGGCGTGCCGGTCGCGGGCGAGCCGTTCGTCGCGGTGGAGAACGAGAGCCGGGCGCGGGAAATCTCCGAGTTCCGCCAGCGCAAGGTGCGCGACAAGGCGGCGGGCGCCATGGGCGCGGCGCGTGGCACGCTCGACCAGATGCTGGCCCGCATTCAGGCCGGCGAGCAGAAGGAAGTCGCGGTCGTCATCAAGGCGGACGTGCAGGGCAGCGCCGAGGCACTGGCCGCCGTGGTGCAGAAGCCAGCGACCGAGGAGGTGCGCGTTCGCGTGCTGCTATCGGGGGTCGGTCAGATCACCGAAAGCGACATCCAGCTCGCCAAGGCGTCCTCGGCGATTGTGCTCGCCTTCAACGTGCGCGCAACGTCGCAGGCGCGCGACCTGGCGAGCCGCGAGGGCGTGGATATCCGTTACTACTCGATCATCTACGATGTTGCCGACGACGTGGCGGAGCTGGTGCGCGGCAAGACGGCACCGAAGGCGCGCGAGAAATTCCTGGGCTACGCCGAGGTCCGCAAGGTGTTCGACATCACCAAGATCGGCAAGGTGGCGGGCTGCATGATCACCGAGGGTGTGGTCAAGCGCGGCGCCGGAGTGCGCGTGCTGCGCGAGGGCGTGGTGATCCACAACGGCGAGTTGTCGCAGCTCAAGCGCTTCAAGGAGGATGTGCGCGAAGTCGCGCGCGGCTATGAGTGCGGCCTGTCCTTCGCCAACTTCCACGACTTGCGGGAAGGCGACGTCGTCGAGTGCTTCGAGACGGAGCTGGTCGCGGCTTGACGCGAGCCAGAGCACCGAAGGGCGAGCCCTCGCAGCGGCAGTTGCGGGTGGCCGAGGCGATGCGCCACGAACTCGCGACCCTGTTGACCCGCGACATGCTTCGCGACCCGGCCCTGCTGGGCGCGAACCTGACGGTGACGCGCGTCTCCGTGAGCCCCGATCTGCGGCAGGCGACCGCGTTCGTCTCCCATCTCGGCCGATCCGACGTGACGGCGCTGCTGCCGGCGCTCAACCGCGGGGCGGCGTATCTGCGCGGGGTGATTGCGCGGACCCTGAAGCTGCGTCTGGCGCCCGAGATCGTCTTCGCCGCCGACGTCACGCTCGACCACGCGGCAGGGATCGAGGCGCTGCTGCGCTCGCCGGAGGTGGCGCGCGACCTCGGCCCTCGCGGCAGCGACCCGGTTGATCCGTCGGTCAACCGGGGCAGTGGCTCGCGGGGCGGCCCGCCGGGTGGCGACAGGAACGCCTGAGCGATGCGCCGGCAAAAAGGCCGGGCGCTGGACGGGTGGCTGATTCTCGACAAACCCGCCGGCCCCACCAGCACCGATATGGTCAACCGCGTGCGCCGGCGCTTCGATGCGCGCAAGGCCGGCCATGGCGGCACGCTCGACCCGCTGGCGACCGGGGTGCTGCCGATCGCCTTCGGGGCGGCGACCAAGACCGTCCCCTATGTGATGGACGGCACCAAGCTCTACCGGTTCACGCTGCGCCTCGGCGAGGCACGCGACACGGATGACGCGGACGGGCAGGTGATCGCCCGCTCCGAGACACGGCCGACCGATGCGGCGCTCCGTGCCGCCCTGGAGGCCTTCCGCGGCGAGATCATGCAGGTGCCGCCGATTTTTTCCGCCATCAAGATCGCGGGCGAGCGAGCCTATGACCTGGCGCGCGCCGGGCAGGCACTGGACCTGCCGGCGCGGCCGGCACGCGTCGACCGGTTCGAGCTGATCGAGCGCCCGGACGCGGACACCGCGATCTTCGAGGTCGCCTCGGGCAAGGGCGTCTATATGCGCAGCCTGGCCCGCGACCTCGCGCGCGCCGTGGGCAGCGTGGGACATGTCGCGGCGCTGCGCCGCCTGCGCGTGGGTCCCTTTACCGAGGCGCAGGCCTTTGTGCTGGACAATCTGCTCGAAGGGGAGGATACCGCGCCCGCTTCCCCGGACCTGCTGCTTCCGGTCGCGACCGCGCTGGCCGACATCCCGGCGCTGGCCCTGACCGCAGCGGAGGCCGCCGAGCTGAGCCATGGACGGGCCCTGGGCCTGGTTTCCTTGCTGAGCCGGATTCCGGGCACTGCCGACCCCGAGGGCGGGGTCGTGCGTGCCATGGCGGGGAGCCGCGTCCTTGGCCTCTGCCGCCTCGAAGACGGGTGGCTGAAGCCGGAGCGGCTGCTGTAGCCCGTCGCGGTGATCCGCGGCGACGCGGTGGCCGGGCGCGCAACCCCGAACGATGAGGAGTTTTGCGATGTCGATCACCGCCGAGCGCCGCCAGGCGCTCATTTCCGACCATGCCAACAAGCCCGGCGATACCGGCAGCCCCGAGGTGCAGGTTGCCCTGCTCTCCGAGCGGATCGGCAACCTCACCGAGCACCTCAAGACGCACGCGAAGGATTTTCACAGCCGCCGCGGCCTGCTGATGCTGGTGGGCCGTCGCCGCCGGCTACTCGACTATCTGCGCGACCGCGACCATGCCCGCTATGCGGCGCTGATCGCACGGCTCAACCTGCGCCGGTAAGCGCAGCCCTGGCATCCGGCGCCGCCGCTCCCACGTAGGAGCGGTGCCGGTTGCCGGACAAACCCCGCGCCATGGGGGTGCGGGGCAACGCCGACCCCCGGGAGGGTTCCCGGGGCCACCGCCCGAGTGGCGGACCGAAGGTCGTCCGTGTTCCCGAGGACGGGGAATTCGTGGCGGCGCCTCCGGCCACATGGTCGGGCCCCGATCGTGCCGCCAGAATCTGGCGCAAGGGAAGGGACCGACGCGGCAGACCCCAAGCAGGTTGCCGCCCCGTGCCGCCCGAGTCGCCGCCCTCCCCGCCGCCTGCCGCAGGGGCAACATGATCGGCCGAGGCCGTGCCGCGCCGGGCCCGAAAGGATGTTACGAATGTTCAATCATTTCCGTAAGGAAATCGACTGGGGCGGGCGCAAGCTTGTGCTCGAGACCGGCAAGATCGCCCGCCAGGCCGACGGCGCCGTGCTCGCCTCCTATGGCGAGACCATCGTGCTGTGCACCGTGGTCGGCGCGCGCCACGCGAAGCCCGGGCAGGATTTCTTCCCGCTCACCGTCAACTACCAGGAAAAGGCCTTTGCCGCGGGCAAGATCCCGGGCGGCTTCTTCCGCCGCGAGGGTCGCCCGTCCGAGGCCGAGACGCTGATCTCGCGCCTGATCGACCGGCCGATCCGCCCGCTGTTTCCGGACGGGTTTCGCAACGAGGTGCAGGTCATCGCGACGGTGCTGAGCCACGACCTGGAGAACGACCCTGATATCGTGGCCCTGGTCGGCTGCTCGGCGGCGCTGACGCTCTCCGGCATCCCCTTCTTCGGGCCGGTGGCGGCCGCGCGCGTCGGCTACAAGGACGGGCAGTATCTGCTGAACCCGACCACCGAGCAGCGCGCGACCTCGAGCCTCGAACTCGTCGTCGCCGGCACGTCCGAGGGTGTGCTGATGGTGGAGAGCGAGGCGCAGGAACTCTCCGAGGACGTGATGCTCGGCGCCGTCACCTTCGGCCACCAGGCGTTCCAGCCGGTGATCCAGGCGATCATCGGGCTGGCGGAACGCGCGGCGAAGGACCCGTGGCCGCTGCCGGAGACGAGCGAGGCGGAAAAGGCGCTCGCCGCCCGCGTCGATGCGCTGGCCCGCGCCTCCATCGCCGCCGCCTATCGCGAGCCGCAGAAGCAGGTCCGCCAGGACGCGGTCGCCGCCGCCAAGAAGGCCGCCGCGGAGGCGTTGACCGCCGAGGGGCTGGACGCGGACAAGGCCAAGGGGCTGTTCAAGGAGCTTGAGGCCGACATCGTGCGCAACGCGATTCTCGACACCGGCCGGCGCATCGACGGGCGCGACACCAAGACGGTGCGCCCGATCCTGGCCGAGGTGGGCGTGCTGCCGCGTGCCCATGGCTCGGCGCTGTTCACCCGCGGCGAAACCCAGGCGCTGTGCGTGGCCACGCTGGGCACCGGCCAGGACGAGCAGATGGTGGACGCGCTCGCCGGCGACTACCGCGAGCATTTCATGCTGCACTACAACTTCCCGCCCTATTCCGTGGGTGAGACCGGGCGCATGGGCTCGCCCGGGCGGCGCGAGGTCGGCCATGGCAAGCTCGCCTGGCGCGCGATCCACCCGCTGCTGCCGGCCAAGGAGACCTTTCCCTACACGCTGCGCGTGGTCTCCGAGATCACCGAGAGCAACGGCTCGTCCTCGATGGCGACGGTCTGCGGCTCGTCGCTGGCGCTGATGGATGCGGGCGTGCCGCTGCTGCGGCCGGTGGCCGGCATCGCGATGGGACTGATCAAGGAGGATCGCGGCTTCGCGGTGCTCTCGGACATTCTCGGCGACGAGGACCATCTCGGCGACATGGACTTCAAGGTGGCGGGCACCGAGAAGGGTGTCACGTCGTTGCAGATGGACATCAAGATCACCTCGATCACGCCGGCGATCATGGACGTGGCGCTGGCGCAGGCCCGCGACGGGCGGATGCACATCCTGGGCGAGATGGCGAGGGCCATCACCGGGGCGCGTTCGGACGTGGCGGCAACGGCGCCGCGCATCACCATCATCAACGTGCCGAAGGAAAAGATCCGCGAAGTGATCGGCACCGGCGGCAAGGTGATCCGCGAGATCGTCGAGCAGACCGGCACCAAGATCGACATCGAGGATGACGGCACGATCAAGGTCGCGGCGACCGACCAGTCGCAGGCGCAGAAGGCGATCGACTGGATCCGCGGCATCGTGGCGGAGCCGGAGATCGGCGTGATTTATACGGGCAAAGTGGTCAAGACAGCCGAGTTCGGTGCCTTCGTGAACTTCCTCGGCTCACGCGACGGGCTCGTGCATATCAGCGAGCTGGCGCAGGGGCGCGTGGCCAAGACCGGCGACGTCGTCAATGTCGGCGATGCGGTGAAGGTGAAGGTCATCGGCTTCGACGAGCGCGGCAAGGTGAAGCTGTCGATGCGGGTCGTGGACCAGGCGACCGGCGAAGACATCGCCGACAAGGTGGGGCCGAAGGGCGGACGGCGCGAGCGGGACCATGACGGCGACCCCGCGCAGTCGCCACAGCCCGCGGTCTGATGCCGGCGACCCCGACCTTCGCCTGACACGGACCACGTGACGCGGCACCGCCATGAGCGTCTGCCCTGCCCGGCAACAGCCGGCGGGTGGCCGCTTGTGGCGCGTGCAATTTCGTGGATTGGCTGTTACCTGACGATGACAGTTCCGATGACAACGAGACGGGAAAGGACGTTGGCGAGCCGATGAAGGCGATCAACGCGATCCGCATGGGCGGGGTGGATGTGCTGCCGCTCGTCGAGGGAGGCAAAGGCGTTGCCATCTCGAACGGCACGACCGCAGGGCACTGGGCGGCCGCCGGGGGCGTCGGCACGCTCTCCGCGGTGAATGCCGACAGCTACGACGCCGACGGCACCCCGATCCCGCAGCTCTACCACGGCCGCACGCGGCGCGACCGGCACGAGGAACTGGTTAGCTACGCGATTGCCGGCGGTATCGCCCAGGCCCGCCGGGCGCGCGATATCGGCGGGCCCAAGGCGCGCATCCATGCCAACATCCTCTGGGAGATGGGTGGCGCCGAGCGCGTCATCACCGGCATCCTGGAAAGTGCGAAGGGCCTGATCAACGGCATCACCTGCGGCGCCGGCATGCCCTATCGGCTGTCCGAGATCGCGGCGCGGTTCGGCGTGCACTACTACCCGATCGTCTCCTCGGCGCGCGCCTTCAATGCACTGTGGAAGCGCGCCTATTCCAAGGTGGGCGAGTTGCTCGGCGGCGTCGTCTATGAGGATCCGTGGCTCGCCGGCGGGCATAACGGCCTGTCCAACAGCGAGGACCCGAACCAGCCGCAGGACCCGCTGCCGCGCGTGCTGGAGCTGCGGCAACTGATGCGCACCTTCGGCCTCGACCAAGTGCCGATCATCATGGCCGGCGGCGTGTGGTGGATCGAGGAATGGGCGGACTGGATCGACAACCCGGAGCTCGGGCCGATCGCCTTCCAGTTCGGCACCCGTCCGCTGGTGACGACGGAAAGCCCGATCGCCGAGGCGTGGAAGCGCAAGCTGCTGACCCTTAAGAAGGGCGATGTGTTTCTCAACCGCTTTTCGCCCACCGGGTTCTACAGCTCGGCGGTCAATAACGCCTTCATCCGCGAACTGCGTGAGCGCGGCGAGCGGCAGGTGGCGTATTCGCCCGAGCCCGTGGGTGAGCACCAGGCGGAATACGGCGTGGGGCCGCGCCGGCGCCCGGCCTTTCTTGTGCCCAGCGACCTCGAGCGCGCGCACGCCTGGGAAGCGCAGGGCTACACCGAGGCGCTGCGCACGCCCGACTCGACGCTGATCTTCGTGACACCGGAGAGGGCGCGCGAGATCCTGACCGACCAGGCCGCCTGCATGGGCTGCCTGAGCCAGTGCCGATTTTCCAACTGGTCGCAGGAAGGGCCGAGCTTCGACAACGGCAAGAAGGCCGACCCACGCAGCTTCTGCATCCAGAAGACGCTGCAGGACATCGCCCATCACGGCAACGACGAATCGGTGCTGGCGAACAACCTGATGTTCTCCGGGCATAACGCGTTTCGTTTTGCCTCCGATCCGTTCTACGGCAACGGCTTTATCCCCACCGTCAAGCAGCTCGTCGAGCGAATCCTGACCGGACGCTGAGTGCCACGGCGCGGTGGACTCACCCGCCCGCCGCTTGGCATCATTCGCCCCGCGACTCGGAAGCCCGGGTGCGCGCGACAGTGGCGGGGTCAGGATGGCGACAATCAGCATCGAAAAGCACGCGCAGGTCGTCGTGCTCGGCAACGAGAAGGGCGGCTCGGGCAAATCGACCGCGACGATGCATGTCATCGTCGGGCTGCTGCGCGACGGTTATCGCGTCGGTGCCATCGACCTCGACGCGCGGCAGGGCACGCTGACGCGCTATCTTGAGGCGCGCGCGGCCTTTGCCGAGAGTCGCGGCGTGGCCCTGCCGCTGCCGGCCCGGGCGAGCATTCCGCGCTCCGAGCTCGACAGCCGCGCCGCGGCCGAGGCCGACGAGCGACAGCGCTTCGACGCGGCGCTGGCCGAGCTGTCGCGCGAGAGCGACATCATCGTCATCGACTGTCCTGGTGCCGACACCCATCTCTCCCGCCTCGGCCACGCGCATGCCGATACGCTGATCACGCCGATCAACGACAGTTTCGTGGACTTCGCGATGCTGGCCACGGTCGACCCCGACAACCACGACGTGGTGCGGCCGAGCATCTACAGCGAAATGGTCTGGCAGGCGCGCAAGGCGCGGTTCTCACGCGATCGCGGCCGCATCGACTGGATCGTGATGCGCAATCGGCTGGGTGCTGCGGAGGCGCGCAACAAGCGCGATGTCGGCGCGACACTCGACGTGCTGGCCAAGCGTATCGGCTTTCGCACCGTGCGCGGCTTTGGCGAGCGGGTGATTTTTCGCGAGCTCTATCTGCAGGGGCTGACGCTGATGGACGTGCGCGAGGCCGGGATCGGCATCTCGCTCGGCATGAGCCATGTCGCCGCGCGTGCGGAGGTGCGGGCGCTGATCGGCGCGATCAGGAAGCCGCCGCCGGTGCTGGCGCTGGAGACGCCCGCCGCCTGAGGCGGCTCAGGAGTGCGCCGGCTCGCAGGGCAGGCGATGTTGCACGATCTGCCGGCACGCGCCTTCAGCCGCGCCGTAGTTGAACCCGGTGAGCTGCGCGCCCCAGAGCCGGTGCGCCGGCGAGCCGGCCGGAACCACGCGGATCATGCCGGTGCCCAGCACGCTGTGGGCGACGATGGCGGCATGCTGTGCCGCGGGCCAGCTGGAATAGGCGCCGACGTTCACCAGCCAGCTCGGCGGCCCGGCCGGGCGTTGCACCGTGCGCGCCGGCGCCGGCCGATGCACCAGGCTCGCCACCATCACGGGATGGGGCGCCACGGGGGCGCGCATGACGGGCCGAGCCAGCACGGGCGGGCGCGGCATCGTCGCCGCCATCGCCCGCGAGACGAGGTGCAGCGTCGGGCCGCCCGGCAGCACGCCGACCGTGCGGAAACCGGCATTGAGCAGGTGGCGCATATCGTTGTCGCGGGTCCACGGATGAGTGAAGCCGACCACCACGCCGATCAGCCGCACACCGCCGCGCACCGATGACGTGGCAAGATTGAAGCCCGAGAGATCCGTGAACCCGGTCTTGAGGCCGTCAACGCCGGGATAGGTGCCGAGCAGATCGTCGTGCCCGTCGATGGTGCGGCCGTGGAAGACGAAGCTGCGGACCGAAAAGTAATGATAGTAGCCGGGGAAATCGTAGATCAGATGGCGCGCGAGGGTGGCGATGTCGCGCACCGTGGTGAGATTTTGCGGCGTCGGCAGGCCGGAAGCGTTGCGATAGATCGTATGGGTCATGCCGAGGCCGCGCGCGCGCAACGTCATCATCTGCGCGAAACGCGCCTCGCTGCCGCCGGCGAGCATTTCGCCGATCGCGCAGGCCGCGTCGTTGGCTGAGAGCGTGACCATGCCGAGGATCGCGTTGCGAACGGTCAGCCTGGTGACGCCGGGGATCAGGCCTAGCTTGACCGGCTCCATCGACGCGCAGTGCTCCGAGACCGGCACCAGCTCGTTGAGCGTGATGCGGCGGTCGCGCAACGCCTCGAACGTCATGTAGAGTGTCATCAACTTGGTCAGGCTGGCGGGGATCCGCGGCGCATCGGGATTGGTCGCGGAGAGCACCCGCCCGGTGCCGGCCACGATGACGATCGAGGCGTAGCGGGAGGAGCCGATCTGCGCCCGGGCAGGCGTCGCCAACAGGCAGGCGGCGATCACCAGCCCCAGGCCCAGTAACGTGCCGCGCGCTCGTGACCAGGCAGCCATTCCCACCAAGCCCATGTCCAGCAGGTCTCCCTTGAATGCAGCGCAGACCCTAGGCCCGTCCGTTGTTTTGTGTCCAGAGGTAAAGTCTCTCAAATTGAATGAGTTATCGGATAAACAACCGAATATTCCGGTGTCCGATCGAGATCGCTCGGATGGCCGGGGCGGCGGTTTATGTTGCGACGCACAAATTTCCCTTGACCTTCGGTATCCCGTTGCATAAATCCGCTTTGCTGCATCGCAACATGACGTCCAAACGAGGACGCCGCGGAGCAGGACGAACGACGATACGACCGTGGAAAGCGGCTTCCCCCCACACGACGACGGGGGACGAGGACAGCACCGATCCGCGGAACCAGGGAACACAGGGCCAGAGCGGTACAAGCCGAACGGGCCGAGGAGAAAACGATGGCGATGAAAAAGAACGGCACCCCGGCTCTTGACGTGACCGAGGCGGCTACCCCCACCAACCCGATGGCCGGCTTCGCGAAGGCGCCGGCGGAGTACAAGGCGAACATGGAGAAGGCGATGAAGTCAGCGGAAGAGTTCCTGAGCTTTGGCCAGGGCAATGTCGAGGCGATGGTGAAGTCCGGCCAGATCTGGGCGACCGGCGTGCAGGATATCGGCAAGACCGTTGCCGCCACCGCGCAGGCGCAGATCGACGCCACGGTTGCCACCATCAAGGCGCTGACGGGCGTGAAGTCGCTCAAGGAGGCCATGGACCTGCAGGCGACGCTGGCGCGCGACTCGGTCGAGAAGGCCGTCGCCGAGACCGGCAAGCTGACGGACGCCTCGCTCAAGCTGGCGGAGCAGACGATGGCGCCGATCGCTGCCCGCGTGACGCTCGTGGTGGAGAAGTTCGGCCGCGCCGCCTAACACGGCGAGGTTCGACCGTCCCTCCTTATCCTCCCCTGGAGGGACGCACGCCGGAGGCCCGGGATTCCCCCCCCGGGCCTCTTCGCATTTAATCGATTCTGATCGCCCCGGACATGCCAGCCTCCGCCGGTATCCGTGCCGGAGGTCCTTTTCTACGGGCCCCTACATCCGATATGCTCTGGCATGAGGCAGGCATGAGCGACGATCCCAATCGTGAAGAACCGCCGGGCGCACCACCCGGCAACGGACGCGGCGACGAGCGCGGCAACAATCCCGCCACCGGGGTGGTGGTCAAAACGCGGCCGAAGACACGTAAGCCCGCGATGTACAAGGTGCTGATGCTCAACGACGACTACACGCCGATGGAGTTCGTCGTGCACGTGCTGGAACGCTTTTTTCAGAAGACGCGCGAAGAAGCGACACGCATCATGCTGCACGTGCATCGCCGCGGCGTAGGGGTGTGCGGCGTGTTCACCTATGAGGTCGCGGAGACCAAGGTGGCGCAGGTAATGGATCTGGCCCGCCAGAACCAGCACCCGCTGCAATGCACGATCGAGAAAGAATAGCGCGCACAACGTGGTGAACGGCCGCCATCTGCCGGGGGCAAACGACGGGTCGCAAGCCGGCCATCCGTCGGGGCTGGCGCGCCGGTCTACGAAAAATCATCTCTGGCATACGAATGTGCTGGCGTGAGGCGCGAAGTGGCGGGATGATCCCGATAAGCGAAGGCTGGTTTGCCGAAGCCCGATCTGCCGTAGCGGCGCTGCCTGGACCAGCCGGGCTTACGGAGCCGGGGTTTACGCAAACGGGATTCGTCCGCTGAGCTGAGCGCCTTGCCGAGGACGCCAAAAATCGGGCGGCCAAACAAACTGGGCAACCCGAAACGTGGCCGACCAGTTGCTACCCTTCCCGCGCAAGCGGGCATTCTTACCCATGGAGCAGCGGACTCATGCTGTCACGCAACCTCGAACAGACACTGCACCGCTCGCTCGGTCTCGCGAGCGAACGCCGCCATGAATACGCGACGCTCGAGCATCTGCTGCTGGGGCTGACCGAGGATTCCGACGCGGCCACGGTGCTGCGCGCCTGCGGTGTCGACCTCGACAAGCTGCGCGCCGATCTCACCGAGTTTCTCGACAAGGATCTCGCGGGCCTGGCGACCGACCGGCCCGGTGACCCGAAGCCCACCGCCGGCTTCCAGCGCGTGGTGCAGCGGGCGGCGATCCACGTGCAGTCATCCGGCCGCGACGAGGTGACCGGCGCCAATGTGCTGGTGGCGCTGTTCAGCGAGCGTGAGAGCCACGCCGTCTATTTCCTCCAGACCCAGGACATGACGCGGCTCGATGCCGTCAACTTCATCAGCCACGGCATCGCCAAGTCGCCGGGCCGCAGCCAGCAGCGCCCGGTGCAGGGCTCGACCGAGAACGGACACGCCGAGGGCGAGCGTGAGGAGAAACCCTCGCGGCGCGGCCAGGACGCGCTCTCGACCTATTGCGTGAACCTCAACAAGAAGGCGATGGCGGGCAAAATCGACCCGCTGATCGGGCGCGATACCGAGATCGAGCGGACGATCCAGATCCTTTGCCGCCGCACCAAGAACAACCCGCTCTATGTCGGCGATCCCGGCGTCGGCAAAACCGCGATCGCCGAGGGCCTGGCCAAGCGCATCGTCGAGGGCGAGGTGCCGGAGGTGCTGTCCAAGTCCACGATCTACGCACTCGACATGGGCGCGCTGCTGGCCGGCACGCGCTATCGCGGCGATTTCGAGGAGCGGCTCAAGGCGGTGGTGAACGAGTTGGAAGCACAACCCTCCGCGGTGCTGTTCATCGACGAGATCCATACCGTGATCGGCGCCGGCGCCACCTCCGGCGGCGCGATGGATGCCTCGAACCTGCTCAAGCCGGCGCTCGCCTCCGGCACGCTGCGCTGCATCGGCAGCACGACCTATAAGGAGTTCCGCAACTACTTCGAGAAGGACCGCGCGCTGGTACGGCGGTTCCAGAAGATCGACGTCAACGAGCCGACGCTCGAGGACACGGTCAAGATCTTGCGCGGGCTCAAGGTCAATTACGAAAAACACCACAAGGTTCGCTACACCGACGAGGCGATCCGCGCCGCGGTGGAGCTTTCGGCCAAATACATCCACGACCGCAAGCTGCCGGACAAGGCGATCGACGTGATCGACGAGGTCGGCGCCTCGCGCATGCTGCTGCCCGAGGGCAAGCGGCGCAAGACGGTGACGCTGCGCGACGTCGAGGAGATCGTCGCGAAGATCGCACGCATTCCGCCGAAATCCGTCTCCGCCGACGACAAGGAGACGCTGCGCAACCTGGAGCGCGACCTGCGTTCCATGGTGTTCGGCCAGGATCGCGCGATCGAGGCGCTCGCCGCCGCGATCAAGCTCTCCCGTGCCGGGCTGCGCGACCCGGAAAAGCCGATCGGCAACTATCTGTTCTCCGGCCCCACCGGCGTCGGCAAGACGGAGGTGGCGCGCCAGCTTGCCTCCACGCTCGGCATCGAGCTGATTCGTTTCGACATGAGCGAGTACATGGAGCGGCACTCCGTCTCTCGCCTGATCGGCGCGCCGCCGGGCTATGTCGGGTTCGACCAGGGCGGCATGCTGACCGACGCGATCGACCAGCACCCGCACGCGGTGCTGCTGCTCGACGAGATCGAGAAGGCGCATCCGGACCTGTTCAACATCCTGCTGCAGGTCATGGACCACGGGAAGCTGACCGACCACAACGCCAAGACGGTGGACTTTCGCAACGTCATCCTGATCATGACGACCAATGCCGGCGCGTCCGACATGGCGCGCGAGGCGATCGGCTTCGGGCGCGAGGTGCGCGAGGGCGAGGACGAGGACGCGGTGCGCCGCCTGTTCACGCCGGAGTTCCGCAACCGGCTCGACGCGGTGATCCCGTTCGCGGGGCTGACGCCCGAGATCGTGGCGCGCGTGGTCGAGAAATTCGTCATGCAGCTTGAGGCGCAGCTCGCCGACCGCAACGTCACCATCGAGATGTCCTCCGCCGCGAAGGAGTGGCTGGCAGAGCGTGGCTATGACCGGCTCTATGGCGCCCGCCCGCTTGCCCGCGTCATCCAGGAGCACATCAAGAAGCCGCTGGCCGACGAGTTGCTGTTCGGGCGGCTGCTGAAGGGCGGTGCCGTGAAGGTGACGGTGGCCGACGGCAAGCTCGCCTTCGAGTTCGCCGAGGCGCTGCCGGCGCTGCCGCGGCCGGCCAGCGAGGCCGATGGCGGCGAGAACGATGGCGGCGAGACCGAGCGCGAGCCGGAGACCGCCGGATAGGCCGGCCCCATCGCGCGCGGCCGGCGGCCCGTCACCCGAAGGAAGCGGCGCGCCTGACCGCGGGGTGGGCGCGACGGTGAGAAGGGCGTGATCGACAAGCTCGCCTATCTCATCGCGCTCGCTCGCGAGCAGCATTTCGGCCGCGCCGCCGACAGTTGCGGCGTGACGCAGCCGACGCTCTCGGCGGGGATCAAGCAGCTCGAAGGCCAGCTCGGCGTTCTGCTCGTGCAGCGTGGCAGCCGCTTCATCGGCTTCACGCCGGAGGGCCAGCGCACGCTCGACTGGGCGCGGCGGATCGTCGGCGATACGCAGGCGCTGCGCGACGAGATCCGCGCACTCAAGACCGGGCTTGCCGGGCATCTGCGCCTGTCCGTCATCCCGACCGCGCTGCCCATGGTGACGGCGCTGACGGAGCCGTTCCGGCTGGCGCACCCCAATGTTTCGTTCTCCATCCTGTCGCGCACCTCGATTGAGATTCTCGGCCAGCTCGAAAACCTCGAAACGGATGTCGGGCTGTCTTATCTCGATCGCGAACCGGTGGGACGCGTGCGCACCCTGGCGCTGTATCACGAGGTCTATCGGCTGGTGGTCGCGGCCGGGCACGAGCTGGCGAGCGCGCCCTCGGTCACCTGGCGGCAGCTCGCGGATCTGCCGCTGGCGCTGCTGACCCCTGACATGCAGAACCGGCGCATCATCGACGCGGCGCTGCGCGACGTCGGCGTGGAGCCGGCGCCGGCGCTGCAATCGGATTCCATGCTGGCCGTGCTGTCGCATGTGCGCACCGGGCAATGGGCCGGCGTGCTGCCGGCGGTGCTGGTGGACCAGCTCGACATGTCGAGCCGGCTTGCCGCGATCCCGATCGCGGACACGCGTCCGCCGCCGACCGTGGGGCTGATCTACCCGCAGCGCGAACCGCTGACGCCGCTGACCGCGGCGCTGCTGGCCGAGGCCAGGCGCTTCGTCGCGGCGCGCGGCTTGAATTGAGAGCGGACCGGCCGCTCCCTTCATTGGATTTTTCTATCGCTCTACGGAAGAGCGGCCTTGAAATTCCGGGCCACTCGCACCCAAGAATGGAAGGAAGAAAGAACGGAGGAAGCGCCGGTGCCGGAATACGAGCGCTGGAGCGAGGCGCGAGCGGGCCAGATCGTCGCCGAGCATGTCGATAAACCGGGCGCGGCGCTGCCGATTCTGCATGCGCTGCAGGGGGTGTTTGGCCATATCCCGGCCGCAGCCGAGCCGCTCGTCGCCGCCGCGCTGAACCTCAGCCGTGCCGAGGTGCATGGCATCGTCAGCTTCTATCATGATTTCCGGCGCCACCCGCCGGGTCGGCACGTGCTGCGCCTGTGCCGGGCGGAGGCGTGCCAGGCTGCGGGCGGCGAGCGTCTGGCGGAAAGCCTGCAGCGTCGGCGCGGCCTTGCGTGGCACGCGACGACGCCGGACGGGGCGCTGACATTGGAGCCGGTGTTCTGCCTCGGGCTTTGCGCCTGTGCGCCGGCGGCGATGCTGGACGGCGAGGTGCTCGGGCGGCTCGACACCGAGCGCCTGGAAGCGACGCTGGAGCAGCTGGCATGAGTATGTTGCGGCTCTACCTGCCCGCCGATGCCGCCGCGATCGCGGTGGGCGCGGAACGTGTCGCCGCCGCACTCAGGGCGGCCGCGGCGGCACGCGGCGTCACGCTCGACCTGGTGCGCACCGGCACGCGGGGCATGGTCTGGCTGGAGCCGCTGCTGGAGGCGCCGAGTGCAGCAGGTCGTATCGGTTTCGGACCGATCAGCCCCGAGGACGCCGAGGGTGTACTGGCCGCGATCCTCGACGGCGGCGGCCACGCCAAGGCGCTGGGGCCGGTCGAGGCGATCGGGTTTCTGCGCGAGCAGACGCGGCTGGTTTTCACGCGCTGCGGCATCACCGACCCGCTCTCGGCCGCGGACTACGCGGCGCATGGCGGCTGGAAGGGCCTCGCGCGGGCACGCTCGCTCGGGCCTGAAGCGACGGTGGAGGCGATCATCGCCTCCGGGCTGCGCGGGCGCGGCGGCGCGGGGTTCCCGACGGGGATCAAGTGGCGCACCGCAGCCGCTGCGCAAAGCGAAACGAAATACCTCGTCTGCAACGCCGATGAGGGTGATTCCGGCACCTTCGCCGACCGCATGATCATCGAGGGCGATCCGTTCCTGCTCATCGAGGGCATGGCGATCGCCGCTCTCGCCGTCGGCGCATCGCAAGCCTATGTCTATGTGCGTTCCGAATACCCGCACGCGATCAGGGCGCTGCGTCAGGCGATCGGAATCGCCGAGCGCGACGGCGTGCTCAACGGCGTGGCGCTCGAGGTACGGGTGGGTGCCGGCGCCTATGTCTGCGGCGAGGAGACATCGTTGCTCGACAGTCTGGAGGGCAGGCGCGGCATGGTGCGCGCCAAGCCGCCACTGCCGGCGATCCACGGCCTTTGGGGCAAGCCCACCGTCATCAACAACGTCATCTCGCTTGCCGCCGTGCCGTGGATCATGACGGAGGGTGCCGGCGCCTACCGGGATTTCGGCATTGGGCGGTCGCGGGGCACGATGCCGGTGCAGCTTGCTGGCAATATCCGCCATGGCGGGCTTTATGAATGCGCGTTCGGCCTCACGCTTGGCGAGTTGGTGGAGCGTGTCGGTGGCGGCACGGCGAGCGGGCGGGCCGTGCGCGCGGTGCAGGTCGGCGGGCCGCTCGGCGCCTATTTCCCCCCTGCCCTGTTCGACACACAATTCGACTACGAGGCCTTCGCCGCGCGCGACGGGCTGATCGGGCACGGCGGTGTCGTGGTGTTCGACGACACGGTGGACATGGCACGCCAGGCGCGCTTCGCGATGGAGTTCTGCGGGATCGAAAGCTGCGGCAAATGCACGCCGTGCCGCATCGGCGCGACACGCGGCGTTGAGGTCATCGACCGGCTGCTGGCGGGCGTGCGGCCCGCGGCGCAGCGCGAGCTGCTCGCCGATCTCTGCCACACGATGAAGTTCGGCTCCCTCTGCGCGCTGGGCGGCTTCACGCCCTACCCCGTGATGAGCGCGCTGACCCATTTTCCCGAGGATTTCGAGCCGCGCGCCGGCGCGCGGATTGCCGCGGAGTGATACCATGGGCCTGATCCACGAGATTGATTACGGAACGAAACCATCGGCGGCGAGCACCCTCGTGACGCTGACCATCGATGGACAGCGCGTCAGCGTTGCGGAGGGCACCTCGCTGATGCGCGCGGCGATGGAGGCGGGCATCAAGGTGCCGAAACTCTGTGCCACCGACATGCTGGACAGCTTCGGCTCCTGCCGGATGTGCCTCGTCGAGATCGAGGGGCGCACGGGCACGCCCGCGTCCTGCACCACGCCGGCCGCCGAGGGGATGGTGGTGCAGACACAGTCGCCCAACCTCGCGAAGCTGCGACGGGGCGTGATGGAGCTCTATATTTCCGACCATCCGCTCGACTGTCTCACCTGTTCAGCCAACGGCCGCTGCGAGTTGCAGGACACCGCCGGTGAGGTGGGGCTGCGCGAGGTGCGCTATGGCTATGCCGGCGCCAACCATCTCGACGCGCCGATCGACGCCAGCAACCCGTATTTCCAGTTCGATCCCGCGAAATGCATCGTCTGCTCGCGTTGCGTGCGCGCCTGCGAGGAGGTGCAGGGCACGTTCGCGCTGACCATCGGCGGGCGCGGCTTCGCCTCGTATGTCTCGCCAGGCATGGATGAGAGTTTCCTCGCCAGCGAGTGCGTTTCCTGCGGCGCGTGCGTGCAGGCGTGCCCGACCGCGACGCTCATCGAGAAGAGCGTGGTCGAAACTGGCCAGCCGGAACATTCCGTTGTCACCACCTGCGCCTATTGCGGTGTGGGCTGCGGCTTCAAGGCGGAGATGCGCGGCGAGACGCTGGTGCGGATGATGCCATGGAAGGACGGCCAGGCCAATCGCGGGCATTCCTGCGTCAAGGGTCGTTTCGCAACCGGCTATGCCAACCATCCCGACCGCATCCTCAAGCCGATGCTGCGGGCGAGTGTCAGCGATCCATGGCATGAGGTTTCCTGGGAAGAGGCGATCAGCCATGTCGCCAGCGAGTTCCGCCGCATCCAGGCGCGCCATGGCGTGGGCGCGGTGGGCGGCATCACTTCCTCGCGCTGCACCAACGAGGAAACCTACCTGATCCAGAAGCTGGTACGTGCCGGCTTCGGCAACAACAATGTCGATACCTGCGCGCGGGTCTGCCACTCGCCGACCGGCTATGGGCTCAAGACCACCTATGGCACCTCCGCCGGCACGCAGGATTTCGACTCCGTTGAACATGCCGATGTCGTGATGATCATCGGTGCCAACCCTACCGACGCGCACCCGGTCTTCGCCTCCCGCCTGAAGCGGCGGCTGCGCGCGGGGGCGAGGCTGATCGTCGTGGATCCGCGGCGGATCGACCTGGTGCGCACGCCGCATGTGCACGCGCAGCACCACCTGGCGCTGCGGCCGGGGACCAATGTCGCCGTGCTGACGGCGCTCGCGCATGTGGTCGTGAAGGAGCATCTCGTGGATGAGCGCTTCGTGCGGGAGCGTTGCGATCTCGTGACATTCAGCGAGTGGGCGGCATTCGTTGCCGACCCCTCGCATTCACCGGAGGCGACCGAGGCCGCGACCGGCGTGCCGGCGGCAGACCTGCGCGCCGCGGCGCGGCTCTACGCCACGGGCGGTAATGCCGCGATCTACTACGGCCTCGGCGTCACCGAACATAGCCAGGGCAGCACCGCGGTGATGGCGATCGCCAACCTGGCCATGGCGACCGGCAATCTTGGCCGGCCCGGCGTCGGGGTCAATCCGCTGCGGGGGCAGAACAATGTCCAGGGTTCCTGCGACATGGGTTCCTTCCCGCATGAGTTTTCGGGCTATCGCCACGTCTCCGACGCGCCGACGCGCCGCTCCTTCGAGGCGCGGTGGGGTGTCGCCCTCGACCCCGAGCCGGGATTGCGGATCCCCAACATGCTCGATGCTGCGATCGATGGTTCGTTCCGAGGGATTTATATTCAGGGGGAGGATATCGTACAGTCCGATCCCGACACGCGCCACGTCACCGCAGGTCTCGCCGCGATGGAATGCGTCGTCGTGCAGGACCTGTTCCTCAATGAGACCGCGAATTGGGCGCATGTGTTCCTGCCCGGTTCGACCTTCCTCGAAAAGGACGGCACGTTCACCAACGCCGAGCGGCGGATCAGCCGTGTGCGGCGGGTGATGACGCCGAAATCCGGCTATGCGGATTGGGAGATCACGCAGCTTCTCGCCCGCGCGATGGGCATGGCGATGGACTATGCGCATCCCTCCGAGATCATGGACGAGATCGCCGCGATGACGCCGACCTTTGCCGGCGTTTCCTATGCGCGGTTGGACGCGCTCGGCTCGGTGCAATGGCCCTGCAACGACAAGGCGCCGGCGGGCACGCCGGTGATGCATATCGACGGGTTCGCGCGCGGCCTCGGCAATTTCGTGGTCACCGAATACGTGCCCACCGACGAGAAGGTGGGGCCGCGCTTTCCGCTGCTGCTCACCACCGGGCGCATTCTCAGCCAGTACAACGTGGGGGCGCAGACCCGCCGCACCGCGAACTCGCTTTGGCACCAGGAGGACCGGCTGGAGATCCACCCGCACGATGCCGAGGACCGCGGCATCCGCGATGGTGCCTGGGTGCGCATCGCAAGCCGCGCCGGCGAGACCGCGCTGCGCGCGCTGATCACGGATCGTGTCGCGCCCGGCGTCGTTTACACCACGTTCCATCATCCCTCGACGCAGGCCAACGTGGTCACCACGGAGTATTCTGATTGGGCAACGAACTGCCCGGAATACAAGGTGACGGCGGTGCAGGTCTCACCCTCCAACGGCCCCACCGTGTGGCAGGAGGAATATGAAGCCTTCGCACGCCAGAGCCGACGGATCGCGGCGGGATGACCGCCCAGGGCACCGTTGCTACCGCACGGACACGGCTGCGCGACGGGCGCCTCGACCATGGCGCGCGGCTGCTGGCCGAGGAAACGGCGATCGCCCTCACCTATCGGCGTGCAACGCACGCGGTCATGCTGGCGAGCCCCTGTGACCTCGAGGATTTTGCCGTTGGCTTCTCGCTCACCGAAGGCATCGTGACGCAGCCTGGGGAGATCGAGGCGCTCACGGTCGTCGAGCACGTGCGTGGCATCGAGTTGCGGATGTGGATCGCCGAGGATGCCGCCGCCACCCTGGCCGCGCGCCATCGCCGCCTCGCCGGCGCCACCGGCTGCGGGTTGTGCGGCATGGAGAGTCTCGACGCCACGCTGCCCGCCCCGCGCATGGTGGAACCCGGCGCCCATCTCTGCCTCGCCGATCTCGCGCGGGCCATGGCCTCCCTGCCCAGCGCACAGCCGCTCAACGACGCGACGCGCGCGGTGCATGCGGCGGCGTTCTGGCGGCCCGGCGCCGGGATCGTCGCGGTGCGTGAGGATGTCGGACGGCACAACGCGCTCGACAAGCTCGCCGGTGCGCTGGCACGCGCGGGGGAGAGCGCGGCGGAGGGGGCGGTGCTGCTGACCAGCCGCGTTTCCGTGGAAATGGTGCAGAAGGCGGCAATGATCGGCGCACCGGCAATCGTTGCGATTTCGGCACCGACGGCACTCGCCGTGCGCACCGCGGAGGCGGCGGGGATCATGCTGGCGGGCGTGGCGCGCGCTGACGGGCTCGAAATCTTCACCCATGCGGAGGTTTGCGGAGTGGTGCCGGATGGACGTTGAGCGCCTGGTCTATATGGCCAACCAGATCGGCAAATTCTTTGCCCATAAGCCAGAGGCGGAGGCGGTGTCGGCGATCGAGGCTCATCTCCGCCAGTTCTGGGACCCGCGGATGCGCACCGCGATCCTGGCCAGCGATGGCGCCGGGCTCGACAGGCTGCCGCGCGCGGCGGTGGAGCGGCTGCGACAGGCGGCGCCGACCCGGGCCTGACACGGGGGAGGCTGGCGCCGCGCCCCTTGCGTGCCGCTGAAACCTTGGGCTAGGCTGACTCCAATATCGATAATATATCGAGGAAATGCCCCGCCCCGAAGGCCCCACGCTGCTTGCTCGCCTGCGCCGGCGCATCGTGCTCAACGAGCTGTCGCCCGGGCATGTGCTGACCGAACTCGGCATCGCCAGCGAGATCGGCTGCAGCCAGTCCGCCGTGCGCGAGGCGTTGCTGCGGCTCGAAGGCGAGGGGCTGGTGCATCGTGCCGGGCGGCAGGGAACCCGTGTCACCGATCTCGACGCCGATGCCGCCGCCGAGATCCTGGACGTGCGCCGGCGCATCGAGTTGCGGGGCGCGCGCCGGGCCACGCGCCTGGCCGGAGCCGGCGACATCGCGCGGCTGCGCGGCCTGCTCGCCGCCATGCATCGCGCCGCCGAGGCCGGCGATGTCTGGGCGCTGATCGAGCAGGACACGGAGTTCCATCTGGCCCTGTTCCGAATGGCGGGGCTGGAGGCGCTGGAGCCGATTCTCGCGCGCTGCATCCTGCACACCCATCGCTTCAAGCTCTGGGCGCCATGGCATCAGCGCCCGCTGCCGCAGACCGCGGCACGCCACGCGCCGCTGGTCGAAGCACTGGCGAATGGCGACGCGACGCTGCTCGCCCGCCTGCTCGCCGAGCACCTCGATACGATTGTCGAACGACGAAATGCTGCCTGAACCAGGAATGGGAGGAAACCAATGAAGACAAAAATGTCCCTGACGCGCCGCACCTTGCTTGGCAGCGCGGCCCTTGCCGCCACACCGCTCGCGAGCCCCTATGCCGCGAGCCCAGCCACCGTGCGCTGGTGGTACCATTTCGACGATCCGAAGGCCTCGCCCGCGGCCCTGATCGCCGATTTCGAGAAGAAGCACCCCGGCATCCGGATCAAGGCCGAGGACATTCCGTGGGGCGGTGGCGCCGATTACGACACGCGGCTCTACACCACGCTTCTCGCCGGCGGCGGGCCGGACTGCGCGATGGTGAAGTTCAACAACCTGCCGCGCCTGATGCAGATGAAGGCGCTGGAGCCGCTCGACGCGCGCATCAACGCCTGGTCCGGCAAGAGCGATATCTCGCAGAATATCTGGCGCCTGCACACCGCGCCCGACGGGCACCACTACTACGTGCCGGTGCAATACGTGATCCTCTACCTCTATGTACGGCGGGACTGGCTCGACAAGGCGAAGCTGCCGCTGCCGACGGATTTTCCCTCCTTCCTCGCCGCCGCCAAGGCGATGACGGCCGATGGCCACTGGGGATTCGGGTTACGCGGCGGGGCCGGCGGGCAGGATTTCTGGAACACTTTCGTGCTCGGGGGCGGCGCGAAGATGGTCAAGGGCGGGCTGGTCACGCCCAAGGCGCTGGCCGCCAACCGCTGGTTCATCGACCTCTATCGCACGCAGCATGTCTGCCCGCCCTCCGCGCCGACGGACGGGTTCGTGCAGATCATCAACAACATGCTGGCCGGGCGGACCGGCATGACGATCCATCATATCGGTTCCGCCAACGAAATGGTAAAGGCGTTGGGCAACGCGATCACCGCCGTGCCGGTGCCGCACGGGCCGGATGGGCATGGCTGGACCACCTATGGCGACGGCTCGAACGCCATCTTCGCCGCGAGCAAGGAGAAGGAAGCCGCCTGGACCTGGATTTCCTATCTCTCGGAGGGGCAGAACAACGTTGCCTTCAACAAGCTCACCGGCCAGGTGACGGTGACGACATCGGGGGCGGCGCACTGGGACGCGCAGCCGAGGCGCTTCATCGAGGCCACCGTCAACTCGCTGCCCTACGCGCACACGCTGCCCAACGTGCCGCAGACCTCGGACTTCACCCGCACCGTGTGGCCGCAGAACACGCAGAAGGCGCTGCTCGGCCAGATCTCTCCCGACGCGATGATGCGCGCGTTCGAGAAGCTCTATTTCGGGTGAGTGACCGGCTGACGCCATGGGCGCTGCTGGCGCCGGCGCTGCTCGCGGCGTCGGTGCTGGTGGTGTTCCCGGTGGGCGAGTCCGTCTGGCTGTCGCTGCACCATGCTATTCTGTTCGACCCCGGGCATCGCCCGTTTGTCGGGCTCGCGAATTATGCGGCGGCGCTGGCGGACCCGACCTTCTGGGCCTCGCTCTGGACCTCGGTGATCTGGGTCGTCCTCGCCGTCGGCGGCCAATTCGGCCTCGGTCTCGCCGCCGCCCTGCTGCTCAACCGGCGCTTCGCCTGGCGGGCGGCGGCGCGCGCGGTGATCGTCATTCCCTGGGCACTGCCGAGCGTCATCATTGGGCTGATCTGGACCTGGATGCTCGACTTCAACCTCGGCGTGGTCAACACGATCGGCTTGCGGCTCGGGCTGCTGTCCCAGCCGGTGGCGTGGATGACCAACCCGACGACGGCGCTGGCCGCGGTCATTCTCGCCGTCATCTGGCAGGGCTTTCCGTTTTTTGCCGTAACCCTGCTCGCCGGGCTGCAGGCCATTCCCGCGGAACTCTATGAAGCCGCCTCGCTCGACGGCGCCGGCGCGCTCGCGCGGTTCCGCCACGTCACCTGGCCGGGGCTTGCCGGGGTCATCACCGCGACGCTGCTGCTGCGGATGATCTGGGTCGCCAACTCCTTCGACCTGATCCTGGTGATGACCGGCGGCGGCCCAGGCACGACGACCCAGACGCTGCCGCTGCATGCCTTCCTCACCGCCTGGTCCGGGGGTGATTACGGCAAGGGCTCGGCGCTGGCCGTCATTCTCACGCTCCTGCTGATGGGCGTGGTGATCGTGCAGTTACGGCGCGAGCGCGACGCATGAGGCGCCGCCTGCGCCTGTTCCTGGGCACCGAGTTGCCGCTGCTGGCCATCCTCGGCTTCGGGCTGCTGCCGTGGCTGTGGATGGTGCTCTCCTCGCTGCGCCCGGAGAGCGACCTCACGCGCACGCCGGTGCGCCTGCTGCCGACTAACCTGACACTCGCCAACCACATCGCGCTGCTCGCGCGCACCTCCTTTCTCGGCAATCTGCGCGACAGTCTTGTCGTCGCCACCGGCGCGGTGCTGACCGGGTTGCTGCTGGCGTTGCCGGCGGCCTACGCCTTCGCGCGGTTTCGCTTCCGCGGGCGGCAGACGCTGCGGTTGGGCTTTCTGCTCATCAACATGTTTCCCGTGGTGATGCTGATCCTGCCGCTGTTCGTGGTGATGCGCTCGCTCGGTCTGCTCGACACGTATTGGGCCCTGATCGCGGGGCACGCGACCTTCACCATGCCCTTCGCTATCTGGCTGCTTACCTCCTACATCAGCGGCATCCCGATCGACCTCGACCATGCGGCGATGATCGACGGGGCCACGCGCATGCAGGCGCTGCGCATGGTGATTCTGCCGCTGGCGATGCCGGGGGTCGTCGCGGTGGGCGTCTATCTCTTCATCGCCTCGTGGAACGAGTATCTCTTCGCGCTGATGCTCGCGGGCCAGCGGGTGCGCACAGTGACGGTGGCATTGCAGATGTTCATCGGCGAGAACCAGATTCAGTGGGGGCTGCTGATGGCCGGCGGCACGCTGGTGACACTGCCGGTCACGATGCTGTTTCTCGCGGCGCAAAAACATTTCGTCGGCGGGCTGACCGGCGGCGCTGTCAAGGGATGAAAGGAAGACGATGCCTCCGATCGGGGTGATTTCGATGACCTATGCGCGGCCGTTCACCGCGGCGCATTTTCCGCTGTTCACGCGGATGCGAGCCGCCGGCATGGATTTCTGCGAACTGCTGGTGCCGGAACCGGATGAACTCGACCCAACAGCCGCTGGGGTCGCCGCGCGCGATGCGGGGCTGGACCTGGTTCTCGCCGCTCGCGTCAGTGTGCAGCGCGACCTTGCCTCCGAGGACGCTGCGGCCGCGGCTGCGGGCATCGCCTATCTGCGCTACTGCGTCGATGTCGCGGTGGCCTGCGGGGCGACGATCGTCGGTGGGCCGCTCTACGGCACGCCGCTGGTCTTCGCCGGGCGCCCGCCACACCCGATCCCCGAGGATCTGCGCCGCCGCCGCGTCGAGCAGGTAGTGGCGGGCCTGCGCGAGGCCGGACGCTACGCCGCCGACCACGGCATCCGGCTGGCCGTCGAGCCGCTCAATCGTTTCGAGACCGACTTCTGCAACACCGGCCGCCAGGCGAACGAACTGGCGGCGATGGTGGACAGCAGCGCGGTCGGCGTGATGCTCGACACGTTCCACATGAACATGGAGGAGCACGATCTGGCGCAGGCGATCCGCCACACCGCACCCCGCCTGATGCATTTTCAGGCCAACGAAAATCATCGCGGCTTTCTCGGCACCGGCCATCTCGACTGGTCGGCCATCGCGCGCGCGCTGGTGGAGGCCGGCTATGCCGGGCCGATCACGCTGGAACCGTTCCGCCGCCATGACGACCGGCTTTCCATTCCGCTGGCCCAATGGAAGCCGCCGATGCGCGACGAGGACGCGGACCTCGCGCACAGTGCCGCCCTGCTGCGCGGGTTCCTGCACGCGGCGGCGCACGCATGATCCGCATCGGCTGGATCGGCTGCGGGACGCATGCCAGCGAGATGCTGCTGCCCCAGCTCGTGCGCCAGGATGTGCGCCTTGAGGCGATCTGCGACCTCGATGCGAAGCGCCTGGAGACAGTGGGTGGGCGCTATGGCGTGGCGCATCGCTACGCCGACGCGGCGGCACTGCTCGCCCATGCCGGGCTCGATGCCGTTGGCATGGCGGCGGGGCCGGCGCAGCATCACCGGTTCGGTCTCGCCGCGCTGGAGCGTGGCCTGCCGGTGTTCATGGAGAAGCCACCGGCGGCGACATTGGCCGGCGCGGAGGAACTGGCGGCGGCGGCCGACAAGTCCGGCAAGCCCTGCGTGGTGGGGTTCATGAAGCGCTATTCCACCGCCAACCGCATCGCCGGGAACGTGCTGCGCGACCCGGGGTTTGGCGCGCCGGCGAGCCTGCTCGGCGAATACATGACGGCGCCGACCTATTTCGTCGGCAACCCGGACTACACCGGCTTCCTGCTGCATCATTGCGTGCACGCGATGGATCTGGTGCCGTGGCTGATGGGCGCGCCGATCACCACCGTGCATGCCCGCCGCCATGAGCTGGAACCGGGCAAGCTGCTGCTGCATGTGGGTTTCGGCTTCGCCAGTGGGGCGCTCGCGACAGTGGTGATGGGCACGCACCAGTCTCGCGGCACGCCGATGGAGTGGTGGCAGGTGATGGGCGACCATCGCCGCGTCGAGATCCGTAATGTCCACACGGTGCATTATTTCCGCGCCCCCCCCTTCAAGGCGGCGGACCAGGCGGCGACGCTCGATCCCACGCAGGACACGCTGGTCTGGGAGCCGAACCTGACCGCGGCCGCGAACGAGGACCACAAGGGCTACCACGCGCTGCTGGCCGCCTTTCTCGCCCGGGTGCGCGGCGAACCCTCCGACGCGCCCGAGATCGCCGACGGGGTGCGGGCGATGCGGGTGCTGGAGGCGATGGTCCGCTCAATGGCATCCGGCCGGGAAGAGCGGGTCTGACGGGCCGGGCGCGCCGTTCTTGACAGGGCAAGCCCGCCGGACCTAATCGGGCGGCCCGATCCGAATGGCACGGGGCGCGTAGCTCAGCGGGAGAGCACTGCCTTCACACGGCAGGGGTCACAGGTTCAATCCCTGTCGCGCCCACCATTCCAGCCACCGGCGCGGCACACTCAGCCGAATTCGGTGGCCGGAGCCCCTGCGGCCAATGCGCTTGTCGACGACACATTTGCCGGCCAAGGCGGTCACGAATAGACGAACTCCGCGCCGTCGAGGTCGATCGCCGGAAATTCATCCTTTTCCCGCCAGTAGTCCTGGGTGTGCTGCCATTCCCGCTTCTCGCCCCGGCGGGGCAGCAGGTGCAGGTCACGCAGCAGGTAGCCCGGGTTGAAATCATCGGGATCAACCCATTCCCGCAGCTTCATCCCCGCATCCTCCGGCCGCAGCGCCACCTCCACCTTGCGGGCCTGGCGCCGCTCCATATGGCCCAGCAGGCGGCAGACGAAATCGGCGACCATGTCGGCCCGCAGCGTCCAGCTCGCGCGGAAATAGCCGAACACCCAGGCCATGTTGGGCACGCCGGTGAACATCATGCCGCGATAGGTGACCGTGTCGCCGAAGACCAGTGGCTTGCCGTCGATACTCACCTCGATGTCACCGAGCACGCAGAGATTGAAGCCGGTCGCGGTGACGATGATGTCCGCCTCGATCTCCTCGCCCGACATCACGCGGATGCCGCCCGGGGTGAAACGCTCGATCTCGTCGGTCACCATGCTGACCTGGCCCGCGGCAATCGCCCGCAGCAGGTCGCCGCCGGGGATGACGCAGAGCCGCTGGTGCCAGGGCCGGTAGCGCGGCGCGAAATGCTTTTCCACGTCGTAGCCGGGTGGCAGATGCGCGCGGACCAGACCGATCAGCTCCTCGCGCACCTTTTCGGGTTCATCCAGGCAGCGCTGGTTGAAGAGCGCCTGGTCATAGAGGATCTTCCGCCGCACGATCTCGTGCACCCAGGTCTCATCGACCTTCAGCACGCGCAGCATGTCCGCCAGCTCGTTGGCGTTGCGACCGGTGAAGTAGTAGCTCGGCGATCGTTGCAGCATCGTCACGTGCGCGCAGGCACCGGCAATGGCCGGCACGATGGTCGCCGCCGTGGCGCCGGAGCCGATCACCATCACGCGCCTGCCCGCGAGATCGAGCCCCTCCGGCCAGGTCTGCGGATGCACGATGCGGCCGCCGAACTCCCCCATGCCAGGCCACTCCGGCGTATAGGGGCCGGTATGGCGATAATAGCCCTGACACATCCACAGGAAATGGCAGGTGAAGCGTCGCCGCTCCCCGGTTGCCGCCAGTTCGGCCTCGACGGTCCAGAGGCTGGTCTCGCTCGACCAGCGTGCGGCCAATATGCGATGGCCGTAGCGGATATGGCGGGCGAGGCCGTTTTCCTCGATCACCTCGCGCAGATAGGAAAGTATCTCCGGCGCGGTCGCGATGGGCGCGCTGGTCCATGGCTTGAAACGATAACCGAACGTATGCAGGTCGCTGTCGGAACGAATGCCGGGGTAGCGATGCGTGCGCCAGGTGCCACCGAAAGCCTCCTGTGCCTCCAGCACGACAAAGCTCGTGCGCGGCCGCTGGGTGGTGAGGTGATAGGCGCCTCCGATGCCGGAGATGCCCGCCCCCACGATCAGGACGTCGACATGCTCCGTGCCCCGAGCCACCGCTGTGGCCGTCTGGTGCAGGTCCATGCTCCGCCCTCCCCGTCTCGCAGCGTAACGCCCGCGCGACTCGGCGGGCAACGATGTTTCATGCGCCGCCGCGCAACGTCTCGTAGATCGCCACGTATTTGCGCGTCATCGCGCGGGCGGAGAGGTTCTGCTCGACATGAAGGTGCGTCGCGCGCCGGTCGATCTCGTCGATGCGGGGAATGCGCGCGACCATCGCGTCGATGTCATTCACCAGGAAGCCGGTCCGGCCGTCCAGGATCAGCTCCGGCACGACGCCGCGGGCGAAGCCGATGACGGGGCAGCCGACCGCCATCGCCTCGACAACCACGGTGGCGCCAGGCTCCTCCCAGGTGATCGGGTTCAGCAATGCGCGGGCGCCGCCGAGCAGTGCCAGCTTCTGCTCCAGGTTCACCGGGCCGATGTAGCGCGCGCGGTCGCCGTCGAGCCGCGGCTCGATCTCGCGTTTGAAATAATCGACCGACGCCGGAATGCCCTGCTCGACGATGCCGGCGACGACGATCTTCACGCCGGCCCGCTTCGCCGCGTCGATCGCGGTATGCGCACCCTTGTCGGGAGCGAAACGACCAAGCCAGGTGACATAGTCGCGCTCACCCGCCTCGGCGAAACGATAATCCGCCATCGGCACGCCGAGATGCACCACGCCCGCGACGTTGAGCCCCGGCGGCAGGTTCTGCCGCGCCCGCTCACTCACCGTCACCAGCGGCGCCGGCCGGATCCACTCCATGAAGTAACGGTCGGCGTCGCCGATCCAGTCCTGCACCCGGTCATAGGGGAAGTTGGAATGCACCGTGGTGACGTGAGGCGTTGCGATCGTCGCCAGCAGCGGAAACTGGAACATATCCGCGGTCGAGGAGAGATGCAGATGCACGATATCGAACGCGCCCGCCTGCTCAAGCGACTTGGCGAGATGGAAATAGGCCTTGAGTGCCGCCTGCCACGGCACGCCCTCGGCGATCAGCGACTGGGGAAAGAACGAAACGAGTTTCGCAGAGCTGCGTGCGTCGCCCGGCGCGAACAGCGTCACGTCGTGCCCCTGAGCGACCAGTTCCTCGACGATGAAGGCGACGATGGATTCGGTGCCGCCATAGGTCGCCGGCGGAATGCTGATCCAGGGCGGAGCGATCATCGCGATTTTCATGGGCTACGCGTGCGCCTCCGGCGTATTGCCCTCGCCGAGATCCCACCAGATGCCCGTGTAGGCCTGCAATCCTTCGCGAAGCAGCGCCGGCAGCACGTGCTCGTTGGGGCCGTGCTGCTTGCAGCCATTGTAGCTGTGCGGAATCCAGACCAGGGGCACGCCGAGGAAATCCACGAACACGTCACCAGGCAGGCCGCCGCCGGAGTTCGGGATCACCTGCACATGCCGACCGAGGCTTCGTTCCATGCTCGCCGCCGTCCAGCGCACCCAGGGGTGGTCGGGGTCAGTGCGGCTCGCGGGCATGCGGATGCCGGCACGCTCGATACTGATTTCGGGAAAGCCGGCCGCGTCGAGATGCGCGCGCAGCGCCGGCTCGAATTGCGCGGGGTCGGCATCCACGGTGTAGCGGATCTGGCAATGCGCCCGCGCATCCGGCGCCACGGCGTTGACCGGGTTTTCGGGCCGGCCGGAGACCATGGCCAGCACGATGAAGCTGGTCCAGCCAAAGACTTTTTCGGCGGCGCTGAACCCCGGTTCACCCCAGTCGGGGTCGATAGTGGCAGACTCCTCGCTCTGCAGCTCAAGCCCTGCCAGAACCGCGCGAACCGAGTTGGGCATGCCGTTGCGGGGCAGCCAGCCCCCGACCAGGATCCGCCCGCGTCGGTCCGCGATGGAGGCCAGCGCATGCGAGAGCACGATCGCGGGGTCCGTCGTCATGCCGCCCCAATTGCCGGAATGCACACCGCCGGGCCGCAGCTTCAGCACGAGGTCGAAATGGAACGTGCCGCGCGTGCCGGAGGTGATGGTCGGCGTGTCCGGGCGCACGCGCGGACCGTCGGAGGCGATCAGCACATCGGCCGCCAGCTCCTTCGCGCGGCCAGCGACGAAGGCACGCAACCCCCTGGAGCCGGTCTCCTCGCTGGTCTCCAGCACCAGCCTGAGGTTGAAGCCGAGCTTGCCGTCGCGCTCCGCCAGCACGTGCTCGAGGGCGGTGAGGTTGAGCGCGTGCTGGCCCTTGTTGTCGGCCGAGCCGCGGCCATACCAGCGCCCCTCACGGTCGGTCAGCACCCATGGGTCGAGCCCCGCCTCCCACTGGTCGGCGAGGCCGCGCACCGTGTCGCCATGGCCGTAGGTGAGCACGGTGCGCTCGGCCCCCGGCTCCATGCGCTCGGCGGTGAGGATGGGCCCGAAGCCCTGCTCCGGGTTGTCGTGCACCGCAACGGTGAAGCCCATGCGCTCCAGCCACGGGCGGATGCCGGCTTCGAGGTAGCGGCGCACATCCGCCTCATGCCCCGGGTCCTGGGAGGTGGATGGGATCGCCACCAGCTCCGCCAACCGGGCGCGAAACGCCCCTTGGTCGAACGCGCCGAGGCTGCGCGCCATTGCCCCATCCCGTGATCCCATCGTCGGTCTCCCTTGCATCCGCGCACCTTGCCCCGGCTGCGCGCGCGCGTCACCATCGGCCGACAAAAGGGGAGGCATGTTCATGGCGGAGCGACGGATCGGCATCGTGATGCACGGGGTGACGGGTCGCATGGGGCTCAATCAGCACCTCGTCCGCAGCATCGCCGCGATCCGTGCCGAGGGCGGCGTCCGCCTGCGCTCCGGCGACCGGCTGATGCCGGAGCCGATCCTGGTCGGGCGCAACGCCGAGCGTGTCGCCGCACTGGCAAGCGCGCACGGCATCGCGCGCCACACCACCGACCTCGCCGCGGCCCTCGCCGATCCGCGGAACGAGATTTTCTTCGACGCGGCGACGACCCAGGCGCGGGCGGGCCTGGTGCGCCAGGCGATCACGGCGGGCAAGCATATCTATTGCGAGAAGCCGACCGCGGACAACCTCGCGGACGCGCTCGACCTCGCGCGCCGCGCCAGGGCAGCCGGCATCCGCCACGGCGTGGTGCAGGACAAGCTGTTCCTGCCCGGGCTGCGCAAACTCGCCATGGTGATCCGCAGCGGTTTCCTCGGCCGCCTGCTCAGCGTGCGCGGCGAGTTCGGCTACTGGGTGTTCGAGGGCGACCTGCAGCCGGCGCAACGCCCGTCCTGGAACTACAAGCAGGCCGAGGGCGGCGGCATCATCCTCGATATGCTGTGCCACTGGCGCTATGTGCTGGACAATCTGTTCGGCGAGGTGCGCGCCGTCTCCTGCCTCGGCGCCACGCATATTCCCCGCCGCATCGATGAGCAGGGCGACGGCTACGACGCCGATGCCGACGACGCCGCCTATGCCACGTTTCAGCTCGCCGGCGGCGTGGTGGCGCAGATCAACTCCTCCTGGACGACGCGGGTGCGGCGCGATGACCTCGTAACGTTCCATGTCGATGGCACGCATGGCAGCGCCGTCGCGGGGCTGACCGCCTGCCGCACCCAGGCGCGGGTCAACACGCCGAAGCCGGTGTGGAACCCGGATGTGCCGCAGACCATCGATTTCTTCGCCGGCTGGGAGGAGGTGCCGGACACCGAACCCTACCCGAACGGATTCCGCGCGCAGTGGGAGCTGTTCCTGCGCCACGTCGCCGGCGAGGTGGAAAGTTTCCCGTGGGATCTCATGGCCGGGGCGCGCGGCGTGCAGCTGGCGGAGGCGGGGCTGCGCTCCTGGCGGGAGCGGCGCTGGATCGACATCGAGGCGCTGGAGATCTGAGCATGGCGACGCTTACTCTGCCGGAGGCGGATGGGCGGCTGGTTGCCTTCACCACCTCGGCCCCGCGCGCCTGGCCGCGCGCCACAGCGCCGCTCTCGCGCATCGCTTACTCCGCGGCGCATGTGGTGGCCGACCCGCTCGCCGATGGCGACCCATGGCTGCGCCCGGCGATCGACTGGGAGCGCACACTCGCCTATCGCGCGCATCTCTGGTCGCTCGGGCTCGGCGTCGCCGAGGCGATGGACACGGCGCAGCGCGGCATGGGGCTCGACTGGCCGGCCTCGCTGGAGCTGATCACCCGTACGGCCGCCGCGGCGCGTGCCACGCCCGGCGCGCTGATGGCAAGCGGCGCCGGCACCGACCACCTGGCCCCCTCGCCCGATCTCACCATCGACGACGTGATCGCCGCCTATGAGGAACAATGCGCCGCGGTGGAGAAGGCCGGCTCGCGCATCATCCTGATGGCCTCGCGCGCGCTCGCCGCCTGTGCCCGCGGGCCTGAGGATTATCTGAGGGTCTACGAGCGCATTCTCTCGCAGGTGGCGGAGCCGGTGATCCTGCACTGGCTGGGCGACATGTTCGACCCGGCACTGGCGGGCTACTGGGGCAGCCGCGACATTCCGGCTGCGATGCAAACCTGCCTCGCCGCCATCGCGCACAACGCGGACAAAGTCGATGGCATCAAGATCTCGCTGCTCGACAAGCGCCACGAGATCACGATGCGCCGGCGCCTGCCCGATGGCGTGCGGATGTATACCGGTGACGATTTCGACTATCCGGAGCTGATCGGCGGTGATGCGATGGGTTTCTCGCACGCGCTGCTCGGCATTTTTGATGCCATCGCGCCGGCAGCTGCAGCAGCACTCGCCTGCCTCGCCGGCGGCGACCGTGCTGCCTATGACGCGATCCTGGCGCCGACCGTGCCGCTCTCGCGCCATATCTTCCGCGCGCCGACGCGGTTTTACAAGACTGGCGTCGTTCTGATGGCGTATCTGAACGGGCATCAGGACCATTTCATCATGGTGGGCGGGCAGCATTCGGCGCGCAGCCTGCCGCATCTGGCACAGGTGTTTCGCCTCGCCGACGCCGCCGGCCTGCTCGCGGACCCGGATGACGCGGCGGCGCGCATGCGGCGTATCCTCGCCGTGCACGGGGTGGCGTGAATGGCCGATCTCGCGCGGCTCTCCCTCAACACGATAACGTTGCGGGATCAATACGACCTTGCCGGTTGCATCGAGGCCTGTGCGCGGCACGGCATCCAGGCGATCTCGCCCTGGCGCGACAAGCTGGCGGAGATGGGGGTCACGGCGGCGGCGCAGCGCATTCGGGATGCAGGGTTGCGGGTCTCGGGCCTCTGCCGCGGCGGCATGTTCGCGGCCGAGAACTGGCGCGAGGATAATCTGCGCGCCATCGACGAGGCCGCCGCCCTCGGTGCCGCCTGCCTGGTGATGCTGGCCGGCGGGCTGCCGCCCGACTCGCGCGATCTCGCGGGTGCCCGGGCGCGGGCACTGGAGCGGCTCGACGCGATCCTGCCGCACGCGCGCGCCGCCGGTGTCGCGCTGGCGCTGGAGCCGCTGCACCCGATGACCTGCGCCGATCGCTGCGTGCTTTCCACCCTCGCACAGGCGCTCGACTGGGCGGACTCGCTGGGCGAGGGGGTCGGCGTGGCGGTCGATGCCTATCACGTCTGGTGGGACCCGGCGCTGGCGGATTCCATCGCGCGGGCGGCGGGACGCATCCTCGCCTACCATGTCTCCGACTGGCGGCTGCCGACGCGCGACCTGGTGTTCGACCGCGGCATGATGGGCGATGGCGCGATCGACCTTCTGTCCATTCGCGCGGCGGTGGAGGCGGCGGGCTATGCCGGCGATATCGAGGTGGAGATTTTGTCGAACGAGTGGTGGAGCCGACCGGCGGAAGACGTGATCGTAACGATAAAGGAACGGTTCCTGCGCTGCGCGTGACTATTTGCCGCGGCCATGCGCGAGCTCGGTAATGATGCCGTGCAGGGTGCGCAGCTCCTGCTCCGTCACCTCGCCGCGCTCGAACAGATGGCGGATGTTGCGCACCATGCCCGGCCGCTTCGCCTTGTTGCGCAAGAAGCCCGAGAGGTCGAGCTCACGCACCAGGTGGCCGAGGAAATTGTCGAGCTCACCCTTGCGCGCGACGCGCGTTTCGTTGGTCATCAGCGTGCGCGGGGGGGTTGCGTCCTCGGCCAGCCACCACTCATAGGCGACGACCAGCACCGCCTGCGCCAGGTTGAGCGACATGAAGCCAGGGTTGAGCGGGTAGCGCACCAGCGTGTCGGCGGCAGCCATGTCGTCGTTGTCGAGCCCCGCGCGTTCCGGCCCGAACAGAACGCCCGCGGCAAGCCCGCGCGCCGCCACCGCACGCAGCTCCACAGCCGCACCGCGCGCCGTCAGCACGGGCTTGACGATATGGCGCGGGCGCGGACAGGTGGCGAAGACGCGGTGCAGATCGGCGGTGGCGGTCGCGACATCGGCAAAGACCGTTGCGGCCTCCAGGATGCGGTCGGCGCCGGAGGCGGTGCGCCAGGCACGCTCCTGCGGCCAGCCGTCGCGCGGTGCGACGAGCCGAAGATGGAACAATCCGCCATTGGCCATGGCGCGGGCCGTGGCGCCGATATTATCGGCCAATTGCGGGCGGACGAGGATGACGACGGGGCTGCCGGGGATCGGCTCCAGCGCGGCACCGCCGTCGCGGCCGGTCATGGCGCAGACCCGGTCATGGCGCGGGCCGGGTCATGCGCGTCGCCAGGTGGTGCCGCCCGGCCCGTCCTCCAGCAGCACGCCCTTCGCGGCCAGGTCGGCACGGATCGCGTCGGCGCGGGCGAAGTCGCGGGCGCCGCGGGCCGCCAGCCGCTCGGCGATCGCGGCCTCGATCCAGCCGGCATCCTCACCACCGCGGAACCATGCCGCGGGCGTCATGCCGAGCAGGCCCAGCAGCGTGCCCGCCGCCCGCAGCCCGGATGCGGCGTTCGTGTCGCCGGCCATGGCGCGGTCGGCCAGGGCGTGCATCGCGGCGAAGGCAGCGGGCGTGTTGAGATCGTCGCACAGCGCCTCCATCACCGCGGCGGGCACGTCGCCCGGCGCCTCGCCCGGCGTGGGCGACGTGCGTTCGAGCGCACGGTAGAACCGGTCGAGATCGGCTCGGCACGCGGCCACCACCGCGTCGGAATAGTCGAGCACCGAGCGGTAATGCGCGCGCAGCAGCGCCATGCGCACGGCCTCCGCCGGCGCCTTCGCCAGCACATCGCGAAGGGTGAAGAAATTGCCGAGCGACTTCGACATCTTCTCGCCATCGACGTTCAGCATCTCGTTATGCATCCAGACGCGGGCAAAGCGGCTGCCGGGAAACGCGCACAGCGACTGCGCGATCTCGTTCTCGTGATGCGGGAAGATCAGGTCGGTGCCGCCGCCATGGATGTCGAAACTATCGCCGAGATGCTTCCAGCTCATCGCGGAGCACTCGATATGCCAGCCGGGCCGGCCGCGGCCCCAGGGCGAATCCCAGCCCGGCAGATCGGCGGGCGAGGGCTTCCACAGCACGAAATCGCCGGCATCGCGCTTGTAGGGCGCCACATCCACCCGTGCGCCGGCCAGCAACTCGTCGGGCGCGCGGCCGGAAAACGAGCCATAGGCGGCATAGCTCGGTACCGAGAACAGCACATGGCCAGCCGCTTCATAGGCATGGCCGGAGGCGATCAGGCGTTCCGCGATCGTGATGATCTCCGCGATGTGCTGCGTCGCGCGCGGCTCCACATCCGGCGGCAGCACGCCGAGCGCGGCCATGTCGGCGTGGTAGTCGGCGGTGGTGCGGGCGGTGATGGCGCCGATCGCCTCGCCGGACGCGGCGGCGCGGGCGTTGATCTTGTCGTCCACGTCGGTGATGTTGCGGACATAGGTGACGCGCGGATAGAGCCGGCGCAGCAGCCGCGCCAGCACGTCGAACACCACCGCCGGGCGCGCGTTGCCGATATGCGCGAGGTCATAGACCGTGGGCCCGCAGACATAGACCCGGACATGCTGGGGATCGAGCGGCACAAACGCCTCGCGGCGCCGCGTCAGGGTGTTGTGCAGGGAGAGGGTCATGCCGGTGTGTTGCCGAGCGGCGACGGCTGGTCAACCGGGCTGGGCGATTGACGCCGGCACGCGGGGCTGCGCAAACCGCGCCCCATGAAATGGCGGCTTCTCCTCATGGCGCTCGCCGCGGCAGCCCTGACCGGCCTGGTCGCCTGGTTCGGCGCGCGGCAGATCGGCGCCGATGTCTGGCGCGCGGCCTGGGCGCTCCCGATCGCCGTCGCGGTGCATGCGGTCCAGCTCACCATGTCCGGCCGCGCCTGGCGCCGGCTGCTCGGCCCGGGGGCGCCCGGCCAGGCGCGCATGGCGGTGCTGCGCTGGGTGCGCGAGGCGATCAACGCCATGCTGCCGGTGGCACAAATCGGCGGCGGCGTCGCCGCGGTGCGGATGATGGCGCGGTCCGGCGTGAGCCTGACCGAGGCAACGGCGGCCACCACGCTCGACGTGATGATGGAGTCGGTCGCGATGGCACCACCGGTGCTCGTGGCTCTCGCCCTGCTCGGGGCTGGCCGACCGGCGGCGCTGACCTGGGGTTTCGTCGTCCTGCTCGCGGGTCTGGCCGGGCTTTTTGTCGCCCAGCGCCTGGGCCTGTTCCGCCTCGCCGAGCGCTTCGGCCTGCCGGGTCTGCACGACGCGCTGCTGGCACTGCACCGCGCCCCCCGGCGGCTGCTCGGCAACGGGCTCTGGCACCTGCTGGCCTGGGTGCTCGGCACGGCGGAGACCTGGGTGGCGCTGTTCGCCATGGGCAGCGCGGCGCCGCTGCGGGCCGCGTTCATCCTCGAAATCCTCGGCATGGTGGCGCGCTCGGCAGGGTTCGCGGTGCCTGGCGCGCTGGGCGTTCAGGAGGCGGGGTTCGTGCTGGTCGGGCAGCTCGTCGGCATCCCGGCCGATGCCGCGATCGCGGTCTCGATGATCAAGCGGCTGCGCGAACTGGTGGTCGGCATCCCCGGCCTCATCGTCTGGCAGGCGCATGAGGGGCGGCGCCTGCTGCGCCGCGCGCGATCCGCGTGAGCCCGGCGAGCAGCGGTGCCACGTCGTAGCCGGTGGTGGCCGCCGCGGCCTGCGGGCGTTCCCCCGCGAAGCCGATGATGGCCTCGGCGATGGCAGCGGCGTCCGGCTGCACCAGCCGCGCCATCGCCTCCCCCGCGAGCTGTTCCTCGATGCCGCCAACACGGGTGGCGATGACGAAGCGCCCATGCACCAGCGCCGCGGCGGCGACCCCGCTCTGGCTGGCCTCGCGATAGGGCAGGATCAGCGCATCCGCCCAGGCGAGCAGCGCGCCGACTTCCGCCTCGGGCACCCAGCGATTCTCCACCGCCGTCCCCGGCAGTGCCCGCAGCGCCGCCAGTTCCGCCCCCTCCGGCCCGGCGCCGATGACGCGCAGCTCCACCGTCCCCGGCGGCACCAGGCGCATCGCCGCCGCCAGCAGGTCCAGCCCCTTGTAGGGCAGCAGCCGGCCGAAGCAGAGCAGCCGCGCCGGCCCGCCATGCGCGAAGGGCGGTGGCGCCGGCCTCGCCGCGAAAGGCGGATGCGCGACGCGAATGAGGCGCGACCCCTCGGCCAGGCCCTGTTGCGCGAGGCGCGCGGCCACGTGGCTGCTGAGCGCGACCACGGCATCGGCTCGGCGCGCCAGCGCCCGCTGCAGCCGCATCTGCACCAGCCAGGTCTCGCCGTGATGCGGGTCGGCGTCATGGAGGGTGACGGCGAAGGGCACGCCGGCACGGCGCAGGCCCGCGGCCATCAGCAGATCGAGCGCCGCGGGCATCGCGCCAAGCGCCACATCCGGCCGCAGGGCCGCGATCCGTCGTGCCAGGCCGCGGACGGCAAACGGCGCCGCCACAAGGCGGGTCAGCAGCGAGCCCAGCCCGTCATAGGTCGGCGCGCTCCAGGTGCCCGGCGGGGCAAGGCCGGCCCGCATCAGTTCCGACTGCGCGGAGAGGAACAGCGTGGTCTCGGCACCCGCCCGCCCAAGCTCCCGCGCGAAGGCCGCCGCACAGAGCGGGCCGGCGCCGCGCCGCCCCCATTGCCAGACCAGAACCCTCACGCCCGTCCGGCAGGGGGCGCGGTTGGGCGGTCGGCTGGGGTCGCGAGGCCAATCTCGTCCAGCGCCGCGCGAAGCTTCGCGGGCCCGAGGCAGGCGACGGCATGCGCCTGCCCGCGCGCCGCCAGCTCGGCCCGCGCCGCCGGGTCATCCGCCAGCCGCCGCAGATGCTGCGCGGCCTCCCGCACATCGGCCTCCGCCCAGACCGCGCCCGGTGCCTCGTAGACGCCGCGCGGGTCGATCGCCGGCACCAGCTTGTAGCCGACCAGGGCGGCGCTCTCGGCGTCCATGAACTCGAGATTGCCCGACCAGCCGGTCGCGATGACCGGTCGGCCGAGCAGCATCGCCTCGGCCGGCACCAGGCCAAACCCCTCGCTGCGGTGCAGCGACATCACCATGTCGCAGGCGAGCGTCAGCGCATGCGTATCCGGTGTGGACAGCGTTTCCGTCATCACGCGGATGTTGGGCCCGTCCGCCTTCGCCGCCAGGACCGCCATGTCGCGGCGGAAATGGTCGGGATTGGTGATCTTGAGCAGCAGGATGCGATCCGGCCGCTCGCCGAACGCCTCGCGGTGCGCGGCGATCGCCGCCTCCGGATTCTTGCGCGCATGCGACGAGGCGAGGTTGAGCGAGACGAGCGTCACCACGGCATCCTCGGGCAGGCCGAAATCGGCGCGGCGCAGCGGCGAGGGGCGCGGCGGCACCATCGCCAGCGGCAACGGCACCGCGCGCACCGGCACGCCGAGCGGCGCCAGGCCGTCGGCGGAAAACTGCGACAGCGTCCAGGCACGGTGGACGAACCCCGTGCCCCGGCGCCACAGCGGTGAGGGCTTGGTCAGCTCCCACGCCCAGTAGCCGATGACCATGCGCTGCCCGACCACCCCCGCCGGCAAGGCGCGCAACGCCAGCGGCAGCAGCGGCGGGTTGACGTGGATCAGCAGCGGGGCGGCCGGCGGCAGCGACGGCGGCAGCACCGGTGCGTCGAGATCGACCGACCAGACCGGCAGGCCGGTCCGTGCCAGGGCGGCGCGCAGCACCCGCGTCGCCTCCGCGAGGCCGGTCGCCTGGCGCAGATGGCCCGCGACGATGATGCCGGTCGCCGGGCGCAGCGGATCCGGCGCCGGACGGGGCGCCAGGGTTGCGGCGACAGCGAAGGCGGCACGCCGGCGCGGGCCGCGCGGCAGCAGTCGCCAGAGATGGTGCGCGAAACCAGGCACCCCTCTGTCTCACCCGGAAACCCCGCTTACCGCAACCCCGCGTTACGCTGGCGCCGGGATGCGGCCCTGGCGGGTGCTGCCCGCGGCCTCGATCATCGCGCGCACCAGGGGGTAGATGTCGCGCGACCAGCGGCGGCCGTTGAACACGCCGTAATGGCCGACGCCGGCCTGCAGATGGTGCCGCTTCATCGCCATCGGCAGCCGGCGGCACAGATCCTGCGCCGCCAGGGTCTGGCCCGTGGCGCAGATATCGTCGAGCTCGCCCTCGACCGTCAGCAGCCAGGTGCGGCGGATCGCGGCCGGATCGACGCGCCGCCCGCGATGCGTCATGGCGCCGCGCGGCAGGTCGTGTTGCTGGAACACCGATCGGACGGTGCCGAGATAGAACTCGGCCGGCAGGTCCATCACCGCGAGATATTCGTCATAGAAGCGCCGATGCGAGGCCGCACTCTCCTGGTCGCCGCGCACCAGGGCGCGGAACTGGCCCATCTGCGCCGACATGTGCCGATCGAGATTCATCGACATGAAGGCACCGATCTGCAGGAACCCGGGATAGACCCGCCGGCCGACCCCGGCATGCGGCCAGGGAACCTTGGTGATCATCTTGCGCTCGAACCACTCGATCGCATGCTCCTGCGCGAGCTGGTTGACCCGCGTGGGGTTGACCCGGGTGTCGATCGGGCCCGCCATCAGGGTCATGCTGCGCGGCGTCGCCTCGTGGCCATCCTCCGCCATCAGCGCGGTCGCGGCCAGCACCGCGGGCGCCGGCTGGCAGACGGCGAGCACGTGCACGCCGGGGCCGATCGCGGCAAGAAAGCGGATCACGTGGTCGGTGTAGTCGTCGAGCTCGAAGGGTCCGGCGGCGAGCGGAACGTCGCGCGCGTTGACCCAGTCGGTGATCCAGACATCATGCTCGGCCAGCATGGTGCGCACGGTGCCGCGCAGCAGGGTCGCGAAGTGCCCGGACATCGGCGCCACGATCAGCACCGGCGGCTGCGGCCGGCGGGCCAGGTCCGGCTTGCGGAAATGCAGCAGGCGGGCGAACGGGGTCGCGGTGGTTACTTCCTCGACCACGCGATGCGGCCGGCCACCGACCATGACCTCGGCGATGCCGAAGCCCGGGCGCTCATGCGTGGTGCCGATCTGCCCATAGGTCTCGCACCAGGCCGCGGCCCGGCGCAGACCAACCGCCACCGGCGCCTGGCCGAAATCCTCCAGCAACCGCGCGGCGGAGCGGGCGACACGGCGCGATGGGGCGAGGCACAGCGCCTGCGCCTGGTAAAGGTCATAAAGCATCGGCGACTCCGGTGGTCCGAGACCGGGCCAGGGCCCCCGTGACGCAATTTCGAGACGTGTCGACCAATCGGCGAATCCTTCAGGGTTGAAGCAAAGCAGCCCGCCAGGAATGTTGCAATGTCCTGATTCTGTCCGCCGCTCTTCCGCGGCGCCTGGCGGCGCTCCGGAGCGCTCGGGGGGTAACCGGCGCGGCGATGCGCCCGGGCGTGCCTTGACGCCCCGCCGCCCCACCGGCAACAGCCGCCACCATGAATCCGCTTTCGTGCTGGTTGGTGTGTGAGGATCTCGGGGGGCTGCGAAGCCAGGCGCGGGGGCTCGCCGAGGTCGCCGGCATCGCGGCGGAGGAAAAACTGTTCACGCCGCGCTTTCCGTGGTCGGCCATCGCGCCGCGGATGTGGCCGGCGCCGGCACGCGTGGCCGGCCTCGCACCGCCCTATCCCGAGCTGCTGATCGGCTGCGGCGGCAATGCGGCGGCCGTGCTCGCGTCCCTGCGCCGGCAGGCGCGCGGCGTCATCATCCAGCACCCCCGCATGGACCCGCGACGCTTCGACCTCATCGTCACCGCGCCGCATGACGGGCTTTCCGGGCGCAATGTCTTCGTCGCCCGCACCGCGCTGCATGGCATGACGCCGCTGCTGCCCGCCGCGCGCGCGGCCTGGGCGCCGCGTCTGGCGCATCTGCCGCGGCCGCTGGTCGCGGTGCTGGTCGGCGGCTCCAACGGGCGCTTCCGCCTCGATGTGCCCGTGGCCGAGGCGATCGCGACCCAACTGCGCACCATGATGCGCGAGGACAGGGTGGGGCTGGCGCTGACCCCGTCGCGCCGTACCGCGCCCGATGTACGCGATGTGTTCCGCCGCGTGCTGGGGCCCGAGGGCGCCGATGTCTGGGACATGACCGGCGACAACCCCTATGTCGGCATGCTCGCCTGCGCCGACGCGATCCTGGTGACCGAAGACAGCGTTTCCATGGTCTCCGAGGCGGTGGCGACGTCGGTGCCGGTGATGACGATCGGGCTGCCCGGCAAGTCGCGCCGCATCCGCGCCTTCACCCAGGGCTTGATCGACGCGGGGCGGGTGCGGCCCTATCGCGGCCGGCTCGACCTCTGGCCGGTCGAGCCGCTCGATGACACGGCGGCGGCGGCCGAGGCAATGCGGCAGCGTTTTGGCTGGTAGGTTCGGGTTGGTAGGGGAGAAGCGGCCGATGCTCGACATCGCAACCTTCGACGCGCGCGCCGGCGGCAACGTGCTGTATAAGGCGCTTGCCCATCCGCTGGCCGCCGAGGCGCTGGCGGCGCTGGCAGGCCGGCTCGCCGACACCCGACTCGCCCTGGTCGATCCGGAGGGCTACGCGCCGGCGTTGCTGGCCCTAGCGCCGGCTCCGTTCCCGATCGCCGGCGTCTTCGTCCAGGATGTGCGGCGCGTCGGCGAGAGCGTCGCCGGGCATCGCGCCCAGGCACTGACCGATCTCGTGACCATGGGCGCCGAGGACATCCTGATCGCGAGCTTCGATGCCGGCAGGCTTGTGGGCCAGTTGCGCCAGTTGCTGCCCGGCGCGCGCATCGCGACGCTGGACGCGGTGAAGCTGCCGGCCGCGATGCTGACCGCGCCGCGCTATCTCGACCGGCTCAACTTCGCGACCAATTTCGCCTTCTTCCGCGATGCGGAGGGGCTCTCCACCCGCCTCGTCTCGGCCAACTACTGGGCCGGATACGGCGCGACATCGGTGCGGCTGTGGCTGCGCCTGTTGGATGCGGCCGGGCGCGTGCTGGCGACCTGGGAGGAGGCGGTACCGCCATCGGGGTTTGCCATCGACAGCGCGGCCGTGCGGGCGCGTTTCGGCCTCGGGCCGTTCACCGGCCAGTTGTTCCTGCACGCGATCGGGGCCGCCGGCCATGACGTGGTGAAATACGCGCTCGACACCTATGGCGCCGGTAACGAGGCGAGCCTCTCCTGCACACACGACGCCAATGCCTGGCCGGCCGACCGCTATGCCGGCATTCCCGCACCGGCGGCGGGCGAGCGGGTGGTGCTGTGGCTGCAGAACAGCCACGCGACGCCGATCCCCGCCGGCGCCATCGCCTTCGACCGGATGGGGGCCGAGGCGCCGGTGCCCTACGCGCCGGAGGTTGCGGGCTTCGCCTCGGTCGGCGTGGACATGGCGGCCCTGCTGCCGGGCGTCGCGTGGCCGGCGCAGATCGAGATGCGGGCCGGGCGGCATACGGTGCGGCCGCGCTACGAGGTGGTGCGCGCCGGGCGCACGCGCATCGCGCACCCGAATGTCGAGCGCGCCGATTTGCGCCCCGACGCCGCGATCCTGGACCTGCCGCCGGCCCTCGGGCGCGGCTTTCTGCTGCCGCTGCCCGTGCTGCCGCGGCAGCGCTTCCGCACCCTGATCCAGCCGACGCCGATGGCCACGACCCAGGACGCGCTGCCACTGCGGCTCGATGTCTTCGCGCCCGACGGCCGTCTCGCCGCCTCGCGCGTGCTGGGCGTGCTGGCGCGCGACCACGACGTCGCGATCGATCTCGACACGGTGCTGGAGGACGGCGCGCTGGCCGCCGGCGGCCATGCGGAGCTGCTCTATGAACGGGGCATCGGCGGCGCCGCCGATGGCTGGCTGCACGCGCTGGTCCGCGCCGAGGCACGCGACGGACCGCACGTGGCGGAAAGCAGCTTCGGCGCGCATGTGTTCAACACGCTGATGACCTGGCGCGACGAGCCGCAAAGCTATTCCGGCCCGCCGCCCGGGCTTTCCACCCGGCTCTTCCTCAAGCTCGGGATGCGCCTGGGCGAGGCGGCAGCTCGCAGCTTCGCCCTGCTGATCTACCCGGCCTCGGCGCCATGGCATGCGGCCTCGCAGACGCAATTGCTGCTCACCGGCGGCGATGGCGGTGTGGTGGCCACGGTGCCGCTTGCGATCCCGTGCTCCGGCTCGGCGCTGGTGGTGGCGGAGGAGGTGTTCACCCGCCCGCAGATCGATGCGGCGGGACCGCGTGGCTTTGTGGTGGTGCGCGACACCACTTGCCGCCTGTTCGGCTATCACGGGCTGATGACCGAGGACGGGCGGTTCTCCATGGACCATATGTTCGGGTTCTGAGCCTCCCGTTTCACCATCCCCATTCTTCGCCCCCCTTTCACGGACCCCCTTTCGCGGCCCCCCCTTTCACGCCCCCCCCTTTCACGGGGCGGCACGGCCGCGCAAACTGGCGGCGCAGCAACGGAGGCGGCGTCATGACCACGGGCAGCGCAGGCACGGGCACGGTCCATACCGAACGGCACGGCGACGTGGCGATTCTGGTGATCGACCATCCGCCGGTGAACGCGCTCTCCACCGCGGTGCGCTTGGCACTGCGCGAGGCGCTGGCGGCGGCTTTCGCCGATCCGGGCATCGCCGCGCTGGTGATCGCGGGTGCCGGGCGCACCTTCGTCGCCGGTGCCGATATCCGCGAGTTCGATGCGCCGCCGCCGCCGCCGGCCATGACCTCCGCCAGCATCTTCGACGAGATCGAGAACGCCCGAAAGCCGGTGGTCGCGGCGCTGCACGGCACGGCGCTGGGTGGCGGGTTCGAGCTGGCGCTTGCCTGCCACGAGCGTGTGATGGCGCCCGATGCGCGCGTCGGGCTGCCGGAGGTGCGCATCGGGCTCATTCCCGGCGCAGGCGGCACCCAGCGTGTGCCACGGCTGGCGGGTGCCATGGTGGCACTCGACCTCGCCACCAGCGGCCGGCAGGTGGCGGCCGACGAGGCACTGAAGCTCGGCCTGGTGGACGAGATCGC
>JAJXXT010000144.1 GCA_021780935.1 Pseudomonadota bacterium | reverse complement strand
TCGGCTTCGACCAGCGCTCTGGCGCGGGCCTCGCCGAGCCAGAGCGTCGGCACGCTGGGCAGCGCCAGCGTCTCGCCCAGCAGGCGCAGCGCCAGCGCCGGCAGAAAGGCGGCGAGCGCCGGCGCCTCCGCCGCACCGGAGCCGGGGTCGTTGGTGATTCGCACCGAGCCCGCGCGCGCCGCGTCCATCAGGCCGGGCGTGCCGATCAGCGAGCCCGCCTCCAGCTCCAGCGGGTCGATCATGCGCCCGTCCAAGCGGCGCAGCAGCACGTCGATGCGCGCGAGCCCGCGTAGCGATTTGAGGAACGCCGCGCCGCCGCTGACCGTGAGGTCGCCGCCCTCGACCAGTGCGCAGGACAGCTCGCGCGCGAGATACATGTGCTCGAACCAGAGCGGGCTCGCGGTGCCAGGGGTGAGGACGGCGACCGAGGGGTTGGCAACGCCCGAGGGGGCGAGGCCGCGCAGCGCCTCCTGCATCAGCTCGAAGAACGGCCGCAGCGGGCGCACCTGCACCGGGCGGAACGCCTCCGGCATCACGCGGCCGAGCAGGCGACGGTTCTCGCGCGTCTGGCCGAGCCCGGCGGGGGCGGCGGTGCGGTCTGCCAGCACCCGCCACACGCCGTCCGGCCCGCGCACGAGATCGGCGGCGTAGAGGAGCATGCTGCCCTGCCCCGGGAGCGGAGCGACGCGCAAAAAGCCAGGGTTGGCGAAGGCGAGCGCCGGCGGCAGCAGGCTTTCGGCAAGCAGGGCGCGCGGGCCGTAGAGATCGGCGAGGAAGGCCTCGAGCAGGCGCGCGCGCTGGGCGAGGCCGGCCTCCAGCAGGGCAAACTCGGCGGCGGTCAGCGGCAGCGGCACGGGGTCGCAGCGCCAGGCACTGAATGCCGCGCCGGGCAGAACGGAGGCCACGCCCTCCTCGTCGAAGGCACGGTCGAGACGGCGGGCGCGCTCGGCGAGGCCGCCCTCCCCCAGCCCCGCGAAGGCGCTGATCAGCCCACGCCAGGACGCGCGCAGACCGCCGCGCCCGTCCACCATCTCATCGCGTGCGGCGGCAGGTTCCACGGGCGGAGTTTTTCAGGCAAATCGCGCCAGGTCCAGCTTGGCGCGGCGATCAGCCGCGCCAGTCCTGGCATTCGCCGCGCCGGGGGATGGGACCCCTAGCGATGGGTCCCAGGAGATGGGCGCAGGACGATCCGCGCGCGGCGGTCAGGCAGCCGCGCGAGAGCGGCGGCGGCGAACGAAGGCCAGCGCCACGAGCGGGCTCGCCAGCAACGCCAGGCTGGCCGGCTCGGGAACCGAACTCGGCGCGCCACCGATGGTCAGGTTGCCCGACGTGAACTGCGGGTCGTTGTTCGCGACCGCGAAGCCATCGGAGATCGAGTACGATCCGTTGGTGAAGTCGTAGTTCACACCGGCATTTTCCGCCGTCGCGGTGAAGAAATCCGAGTTTGTAACGCCAGAAAACGTCACTGAGGTCTGGAAAGTTCCAATAAAGCCGGAGACTATAAATTCAGTCGGGTTGGAACCCTGGACGTCAACACTGCCGGAGGTAAAATCCTGCGACGATCCCCCGCTGGTGTAGGTCCCACTACCAATCATGCTGATGTCGTAAACATCACTCGGACCGTACCCGCTGGCAAAGCTCTACGACGGGCTGAAAAGCTGAGCGTAAAGTCCCCCGCGCCAAATGGCGTCCGGCCGGGCGTGCTAAAATTTCCTGTCAACGTAAACGTGTCGGTGGGAACGGCAACGGTTGCCTATGCCGGCTCAACGCCAAAAGCGAGAACGACGAGAACGGCAGCCGCGACAATGCCGTGCAGACGATTCGACATGAAGCCTCCTGAGCGCCAACAGCAGTGCGTATCATTTTTTATTAATTGTTTTTTTATGTCAGGCTAGGCGACCTGTCAATCAAAAATCAGCGGATCACGCAAAACGGCGCAGATCCAGCGTGCGAGGATGCTCGTGGTTGGCGGCGGCGCGGGGCTCGGGCATCAGGCCATGCGTGTGACCGAAGGGGAAGAAACGGGCGCGGCGGCGTGCCTCCGCCTCGTTGGCGTTGACCGGAAAGGTCTCGTAGTTGCGGCCGCCGGGGTGCGCCACGTGATAGGTCAGGCCGCCGAGGCTGCGCCCGCTCCAGCGGTCCCAGAGGTCGAACACGAGCGGGGTCTGCACGCCGATGGTCGGATGGAGCGCGCTCGGCGGCGCCCAGGCCTTGAAGCGCACGCCGCCGGCGTAGCTGCCGGCGATTTCCAGCGGCGACAGCGGCACGGCGCAGCCGTTGCAGGCGAGGACGTAACGCTCCGGCGCGTATCCCGTGACGGACGCTTCCACCCGTTCCGTTGACGAATCGACGTAGCGCGCCGTGCCGCCGGCCACCTGTTCCTCGCCCAGCACGTGCCAGGGCTCCAACGCGTGCCGCAGGCTCAGCTCCACCGGGCCGATCGCGACCGTGCCAATCTCGGGGAAGCGGAAGGCCCGATGGGCGGCGAACCACGCGGGATCGAGCGGGAAGCCGAGCAGGCCCAGCTCCTCCAGCGCGTCGCTGAAATCCGCCTCGCAGAAACTCGGCAGCATGAAATCGTCGTGCAGCCGCGTGCCCCAGCGGATCAGCCGCCGCTCATAAGGGCTCTGCCAGAACGCGGCGATGGCGGAGCGCAGCAGCAGCACCTGGGCGGCGGCCATGCGCGCGTGCGGCGGCATCTCGAAGGCGCGGAACTCCACCAGGCCGCGGCGGCCGGCCGCACTCGCGGGGTCGAACATCTTGTCGATACAGAACTCGGTGCGATGCGTGTTGCCGGTCATGTCGGCAAGGATGTTGCGAAACAGCCGGTCGGTCATCCAGGGCGGCGTTTGGGCGAACGGCGTCACACGGGAGAAGGCGATTTCCAGCTCCCGCAGCGCGTCGCCGCGCGCCTCGTCGATGCGCGGGTGCTGGCTGGTCGGGCCGATGAACAGGCCGCTGAACAGGAACGAGAGCGAGGGGTGATTGTGCCAGAACCCGACTAGGCTTTTCAGCAGATCAGGCCGGCGCAGAAAGGGCGAGTCCGCGGCTTCGGCGGCGCCCATCACCACATGGTTGCCACCGCCGGTGCCGGCGTGGCGACCGTCGAGCATGAACTTCTCGGTCGCCAGCCCCACTTCCCGCGCGACATCGTAGAGTTGCTGCGTCCGCTCGACCGTGTCGGGCCAGGTCGCGGCCGGGTGCAGGTTCACCTCGATCACGCCGGGGTCGGGGGTGACGCTGAAATGCTCCAGCCGGTCGTCGTCCGGAGCCGGATAGCCCTCGATGACGATGGGGCGGGCGAACTCGGCCGCCGTCGCCTCGAGGGCCGCGATCAGGTCGAGCCAGTCCTCGGCGGCGTTGAGCGGCGGGAGAAACACGTGCAGCAGGCCGCCGCGCGGCTCGACGCATAGCGCGGTGCGAACCAACGCGGGATCGCCAGGCGCCTCCGCCACCGGCAGGTCGTGCGCCATCGGCAGCGTGTGGGCCACTGGCAGCGTCTGGACCATCCGCAGCGTCTGGGCCATCGGGGACGGGCCGGCCTCGCCACGACGCAGCGCCATCTGCGGCGGGAGCGGCGCGCGGGGCGCCTGCGGATCACGCTCGAACACCAGCTCGATCGTTTCGGGATCGACCCAGGGCAGGCTGTCGAGCGGCAGGCGCAGACCGATCGGGCTGTCGCCGGGGACGAGGAACAGCGTGTCGTCGCGGAAGAACCATCGTCCGCTCTGCCAGCGCCGCACGCCGTCGAGCGCGACGCGGCGCAGCGGCAGCACGACGCCGACCGGCGAGGCGAGCCCCTGGGCGAACACCCGCGCCATGCGCGCGCGCTCCAGCGGGTCGGCGAGCCTGTTGTCCTCCGCCACGACATTCGCCGGCAGCCGATGCTCGCGCCAGAGGTAGTAGTGCACGTCCTCATGCGCCGGGCGGAGCAGCGCGGGGTCGAGTTGCAGCCGTTCGGCCAGGGAGGCGGCGAAGCGCACCGCGACGGTGGCGTCCGCGTCGCCGCGATCGCGGTCGGGGTCGGCAAGCAGGGCGGGATCGTTCCAGACGGGCTGGCCGTCGCGCCGCCAGACGCAGCCGAGCGCCCAGCGCGGCAGTTGCTCGCCGGGATATTGCTTGCCCTGGCCGTGATGCAGGACAGCGCCAGGCGCCCAGAGCGGAGCGAGCCGGCGGAGCAGGCGGCCGGCATAGAGGCGCTTGGTGGGGCCGAGGGCCGCGGTGTTCCACTCCGGCGCCTCGAAATCGCCGGCGGCGACGAAGGTCGGCTCGCCACCCATGGTCAGGCGCACGCCGCCGGCCGTGAGCGCGCGGTCGACGCGGCTACCGGCGGCGAGGATCTCCTGCCACGCGCGGTCCGACACCGGCTTCGTCACCCGCGGTGATTCGACGAGGCGGCGGATCGACATCTCGACATCGAAACGGGTCTCCGCCTTCTCGATCAGGCCCGAGATCGGGGCAGCGGATTGCGCCGCGGGCGTGGACGCCAGCGGGATGTGCCCCTCGCCCGCGAGCAGACCGGAGGTCGCGTCGAGCCCGATCCAACCGGCGCCGGGCAGATAGACCTCCGCCCAGGCGTGCAGGTCGGTGAAATCGGTGGCCGGGCCGGCGGGGCCGGTCAGCGGCTTCACATCGGCGACAAGCTGGATCAGGTAGCCGGAGCAGAAGCGCGCCGCGAAGCCCAGATGGCGCAGCAACTGCACCAGCAGCCAGGCGGAGTCACGGCAGGAGCCGCGCGCCTCCGCTAGCGTGCGCTCCGGCTCCCACACGCCAGGCTCCAGGCGGACGATATAGGAAGTGCGCGCCTGCACCGCCCGGTTGAGGGCGACCAGCAGGCCGATGGTGCGCGGCTCGCGCGCGGCCATGGCGCGAGCCTCGGCGAGCAGCGCGGTGAGCAGGGGGCCGGAAGGCGCGCATTGACGGAACGGCGCCAGTTCCTCGGCAAGCAGCGGGTCATAGGCGAAGGGAAACGTCTCCGCCTCGGGTTCGAGGAAGAAATCGAACGGGTTGATGGTCGCCATGTCGGCGATGAGATCGACGGTGACGTCGAAATGCGTCACCCGTTCGGGGAAAACCACGCGGGCAAGGAAATTGCCCTGCGGGTCCTGCTGCCAGTTGAGGAAATGCGGCTCCGGCTCAACCTTGAGCGTGTAGGCCAGAACGGGCGTGCGGGCGTGCGGTGCCGGGCGCAGGCGGATGGTCTGCGGCCCGAGCGCAACCGGCCGGTCGTAGCGGTAGCTGGTGCGATGAGTGAGCGCCGCGCGGATCGACATCAGCGCAATCGGCCTTTCATGGGAACAGCCCTCGTCATTGACGCCATCTCGTCACCTGAAGCGCCCCCTCACTTAAATCGCCGGGGATCGATCGCGGGCAGGATCGCGGCGGCGGCACCGGGGTCGCGGCCGAGGATCAGGTCCGCCGCGAGCCGGCCTGCCGCCGGCGAGGTCTGGATGCCGTAGCCGCCCTGGCCGACGAACCAGAAAAACCCTTCCGCGGCGCCGTCCCAGCCGAAGGCCAGGCTGCGGTCCGGCGTGAAGGTGCGCAGGCCGGCCCAGGAATGTTCCACCCGCCGCACGTCGATGGCCAGCGCCTGCTGCATGCGATCAACGCCGATCGCGATGTCGAGCTCGTCGGGCTGGATGTCCTGCGCCGGGACATCGGTTTCATCCGCCGGCGAGACCATCAGCTTGGTCCGCGCCTCCGGCCGGCAATACCAGGTGTGGTCGCAATCGTTGAGCATCGGCCAATCCCGTGCCTCCCAGGGCTGCGGGTCGACGATGGCGCCGGTGCGGCGCTTCGGTTGCAGGCCGAGCGGCGCGATGCCGGCCTGCTGTGCGACCTCGTCACCCCAGGCGCCGGCAGCATCGACCAGGATCGGGGCGGAGAAATGCCCGCCGCCGACGATATCCACCTCCCACCGTCCGGCGATGCGCTCGATGCGCCCGGTGCGGCTGCGCAGCGCGAGCCGGCCGCCATGGTTGCGAAGCTGCTTCAGGAAACCCTGGTGCAGAGTCGCCACGTCCATATCGAACGCGTCGTCCTCGATCGCGGCGCGGGTGGCGTAGTCCTCGCGCAGCGCCGGCACCATCTGGCGCAGCGCCGGGACGGCGATTTCGCGCAGCCCCGTGCCCTCGGCGAGCATGCGGTCGAGATGCGCCTCCTGCTCCCGGGGGGCGAGGAACACCACCGGGCGATGCGCCATGATCGGCGTGTCGGTGAAGCCCTCCGGCGGCTGCTCGAAGAAGCGGCGCGACAGGCCGGTCAGGGCCTGCACGTCGGGCGGGCCGTAATTCTGGATCCAGATCGCGGCGGAGCGGCCGGTCGAGTGGTAGCCCGCCGCCTCCTCCGCCTCGATCAGGCCGACGCGATGGGTGGGCGCGAGATGCGCCGAGGCAGTGGCGCCCGCGATGCCGGCGCCGATGACGAGGATGTCGAAAATTTGGCTTTCCATGCCCGTATGGTCTCCCGCCGGCGCGGACCATGCAAGCGCGTTGCCATGAAGGCCGCGGGGCAGGCCACCGGCGGGATGGCGCGGTCAGTAGACGATGCTCTCCGGCAAGGGCCGGCCGGCGCGGATGCGGCCATAGCCGAGCGGCGACAGGTCGATCGCCTCGAACCGCCCCCGGGTGATCAGTTCCGCAACACCGCGGCCGGTGGCCGGCGACTGCATCACGCCGTGGCCGGAGAAGCCGGTGGCGAAGATCAGATTGGCGATCTCGTCATGCGGGCCGATGATGCCGTTCTGGTCGAGCGCGTTGAACTCATAGTGCCCGGCCCAGGCGCGCTGGAGGCGCAGTTGCTCCAGTGCCGGGATGCGATGGGCGAGGGCCGGCCAAAGCCGGGCCTCCAGCAGGCCGTAATCCGGCTCGAAATCGCCGGTCGCATCCGGATCGTTCGCGAGGTCGGGCGCGATGCCACAGATGAAGCCCTCGCCCTCCGGCCGGATCCAGGCGCCGGAGGTGTCGAACACCATGGGAAACCCCGTTGCGGCCAGGGGCGCGCGGATGACGAAGACGGTGCGTTTGCGCGGCGTCACCGGCAGCTCGATACCGAGCGGGCGCATCAGCGCGCCGGAGGCGGGGCCGGCGGCGTTGACGCACCAATCCGCCGGGATCAGCGAGCCGTCGGCGAGCACCACGCCGCGCGCGCGCAAGCCGGTGACGGCAACGCTCACGGCCTGCGCCTCAACATAGGTGACACCACGGGCCCGCGCCGCCCGGCGAAACAGCGACAGCAGCGCCCAGGCATCGATCCAGCCCTCGTTGCGCGTCGCGGTGGTGGCGATGCCCAGGTCGCCGGTTTCGAGCCAGGGGAAGCGCGCGTGCGCCTCGGCGGGCGTCAGCGTGTCGATCGCGGCCCCCTGCACGATCTGCATCGCGGCGCGTTCGCGCCTGGCGGCAACACTCGCCAGATCGCCGAGCACGAGGTAGCCGCGCTCGACGAAGCCGACATCGGCCTCTGGTCCGAAATGGCGGCGCAGATCGCGCACGAAGGCGGCCCCGAACAAGCCCATCTGGATGTTCACCGCGCAGGCGAACTGGGTACGGATGGAGGCCGCCGAGAGGGTGGTGGAGGCATAGCGATAGGTGGGGTCGCGCTCGATCACGGTGATCGCGCCGGCGAAACCGAGCTCGCGCAGGAACCAGGCGATGGCGCTGCCGACGATGGCGCCGCCGACGATGACGACGCTCTCCTGGGTGTGATGAGCGGCAGGCCAGGGGTGCGCGGGTTGGGGGGGCATGGGCGCGGGCTCCTTCTCGTGGCATGCTCGCGCCGGGCCGTCGATCGCGTCAAACCTGCTTCGGCGCCCTGATCGGCACCCCGCCAACGGGAGGATAAGGGCATGGACATCGCGGCCACGGATTGCCTGCTCACCGAGCGGCGCGGCGCCATCGCCTGGATCACGCTGAACCGGCCGCGCGCGCGCAACGCGCTCAGCGTGGCGATGATGACGGCGATCGAGACGGCGCTGGCCGAGGCACAGGATGCGCGGGCGGTGGTGATCGCCGGCAGTGGGCCAGGCTTTTGCGGCGGGCACGATCTGCGCGAGATGCGGGCCAATCCCTCGGCGGCGTTTCAGGCCGCACTGTTCGAGCAGTGCTCGCGGATGATGCTGGCGATCGCGAACCACCCGGCGCCGGTGATCGCGAGCGTGCACGGCATCGCCACCGCCGGCGGCTGCCAGCTGGTGGCGGCCTGCGACCTCGCGGTGGCCGCGGATGATGCGAAATTCGCCACGTCCGGCGTCAATCTCGGCCTGTTCTGCTCGACGCCGGGCGTGGCCCTGGCGCGCGCGGTGCCGCGCAAGGCCGCACTGGCGATGCTGCTCACCGGCGATTTCATTCCGGCATCCGAGGCGCTGGCGCTCGGCCTGGTCAACCGCGTGGTGCCGGCCCACGATCTCGCGGCCGCGACCCTGGCGCTGGCGGAGAAAATCGCCGGCAAGGAACGCCGCGCGATCGCCATCGGCAAGCAGACATTCCACCGCCAGATCGAAGCGCCGCTGGAGCGCGCCTATGCCATCGCCACCGCGGCGATGGTCGAGAACATGATGACACCGGAAACCACGGCCGCCATCGACGCTTTCATCAACCGCCCGCGCAGCTAGGAGCCGGACATGGACACACCTCAGCGCCTCTACGATCGCACCACGCAGGATGTCGGCAACCTGGTCGAGCTCGGCCACGTCAACACGCGCGTGCCGGACCAGCGCCTGGCGACGCTGTTCTATGTGACGGGGCTCGGCCTCACGCGTGACCCGTATCTCATGACGTCCACCGACAACATGTGGATCAACGCCGGTCGCTGCCAGTTTCACCTTCCGTCGGGGGCGGCACAGGTGCTGCGGGGTGTCACGGGGCTGGTGATGCCCGACCTCGATGCGCTGGAGCGGCGGCTGGCACGGGTGCGCACGCAGCTTGCCGGCACCGCCTTCGATTTCTCGCGCACCGGTGAGGCGATCCTGGTAACCAGCCCCTGGGGCAACCGGCTGCGCGTGCATGCGCCGGACGCCGCGCGGTTTCGCGACACGGTACTGGGCATGCCGTATGTGGAACTGTTCTGCCCGCCGGGCACGGCCGCGGGGATCGGGCGGTTCTACCGCGAGATTCTGGACACACCGGCGCATCTCGAGGGCAGTGTCGCGCGCGTGCCGGTGGGGCTGGCGGAGGAGCTGCGCTATGTCGAGACGGACGCGGAGCCGATCGCCTATGACGGCAATCACATCCAGGTGACGCTCGCCGATTTCTCCGGCCCCTATCGGCGCCTGCTGGAGCGTGGGCTGATCAGCGAGGAGAGCGACGACAGCCAGTACCGGTTTCTCGACATCGTCGACCCGGCGGACGGGCGCGCCCTGCTGCGCATCGAGCACGAGGTGCGTTCCATGCGCCACAAGATGTTCGCGCGGCCGCTGGTCAACCGCAACCCGGATATCAACAACCGCAACTACGTTCCAGGCTCGGAGACGGTTGCCTGGGCGGCCCAGCCCTGACCATAGTGCCCTGACCATAGAGCCCTGACCATGACGCTGACACCGACCATCGACCATGTGGTGATCAATGTCCGCGACGCGATGGACGCGGCGGCGGCGCGGTTCACGGAACTCGGCTTCGCGCTCACACCGCGCGGCCATCACACGCTGGGCTCCATCAACCATCTCGCCATGTTCGGCACGGATTATCTGGAGCTGATCGGCGCCCCGCCGGCCGCTTCACGCCAGGATTTGCTGGGCTGGCCGCTCGGGCTCAACGGCATCGTCTTTGCCTCCGAGAGTGCCGCCGCGACGGAGCAGGCGCTGACCCAGGCCGGCGTGGCGCATGAGCAGCCCGGCAATTTCTCGCGCCCCGTGACAACGCCGCACGGGCCGCGCGACGCGCGTTTCACCACGGTGCGGCTGCCCAACGACACGACCGCAGCCGGGCGGCTCTATTTCTGCCAGCACCACACGCGCGACCTGGTGTGGGACGATGCCTGGCGCAGCCATCCCAACGGCGCGATCGGCGTCGCGGAGGTGCTGGTGGCGGCGCGTGACCCGGCGCGGCTCGGCGCCTTGTTCGCACGCATGTTCGGCGAGCGCGCGGTCGGGCGCGTGGTCGGCGGCGTCCGGCTCAAGGCAGGGCTTGCCGACATCATGGTGCTGGACCACGCAGTGGTCGCGGCGCGCGTGGGGGGGGATGCCGGTCCAGACCCCGCCCGAGAGGAGGTGATGGCGGCGCTGGTGCTGCGCGTCACCGATCTCGCGGCCACGCGCGCGGTGCTGGGCGGGCGCGACCGCGTCGGCCCCGAGGAAGGCTTCGGTGCCACGCTGATGTTTCGGGAGTAGAATGATGGAGATCAGAAAACTGCACCCGCTATTCGCCGCCGAGGCGATAGGGCTCGACCTCGAAACGCCGCTCGACGAGGTGAGCTTCGGCGTGGTCAAGGAAGCGTTCGAGCGCCATTCCGTGCTCGTCGTGCGCGGGCTCGATGCGCTCTCGCCGGCTGCCCAGGTGGCGTTCAGCCGGCGCTTCGGGCCGCTTGAAATCCATGTCATGCGGCAGTTTCTGCACCCGGCGCATCCGGAGATTCTGCTGGTCTCCAACGAGCTGCTTGACGGCAAGCCGATCGGGCTCGCCGATGCCGGGCGCTACTGGCATTCCGACCTTTCCTACATGGCCGAACCCAGCCTCGGCTCGTTCCTGCTCTCGCGCGTGCGTCCGGCGGAGGGCGGGGACACGCTGTTCGCCTCGATGCACGCGGCCTATGACCGGCTGCCGGAATCGTTGCGGCATCGTATCGACGGACTCTCCGCCGAGCACTCCTACGCGGCGCAGGCCGACAAGCGCGCGGCGTCCGGCCAGCGCCCGCCGCTGACGCCGGAGCAGCGCGCCGCGGTGCCGCCGGTGGTCCACCCGGTGGTGCGCCGGCACGAGGCGACGGGCCGGCCGGCGCTGTTCGTCAACGAGGGTTTCACCACCCGCATCCTCGGCATTCCCGAGGCGGAAAGCACCGAGATTCTGGAGCAGCTCTTCGCGGCCGCGCGCGACCCGGCGGTACAGTACCGGCATGTCTGGCGCGACGGCGACATGGTGATGTGGGACAACCGCGCCGTGATCCACCTGGCAACGGGCTGCCCGCCGGAGATGGCGCGCACGCTGCATCGCACGACGATCCGCGGCGCGAGACCCGTGGGGATGGCCGCGTGAGCGTGCTCGTCGTCACCGGAGGCAGCGGTGGCATCGGCGCCGCGACGGCGCTGCTCGCAGCGCAGCGTGGCTGGGATATCGCGCTGTCCTACAAGGGTAACGAGGCGGGAGCCGAGGCAACCGCCGCTGGCGTGCGCGCCGCCGGCCGGCGGGCACTCGCGATGCGCGCGGACGTCGCAGACGAGGCGCAGACCGTGGCGTTCTTCGCCCGCGTCGACGCCGAACTCGGGCCGCTCGCCGGTCTGGTGAACAACGCCGGCATCACCGGCCCTGCGCAGCGCCTCGACGAGGTGACGTCCGCGATGCTTTCGGAACTGTTCGCGATCAACATCACTGGCACGTTCCTGGCGACGCGCGAGGCGACCCGGCGGATGGCGACCGATCGCGGCGGCAAGGGCGGGGCGATCGTGAATGTCTCGTCGCGAGCAGCGGAGATCGGCGGCGCCGGCACCTGGGTTCACTACGCCGCCAGCAAGGGCGCGGTGGACTCTGCCACGATCGGCGCGGCACGCGAGCTTGCGCCGCGCGGTATCCGTGTCAACGCCGTGGCCCCCGGCCCGATCGATACCGCGATCCACGCCAAGGCAGGGCTCGCCGACCGGCTGACGCAGATGGTGCCGAGCGTGCCGATGGGCCGCGCGGGCACCGCCGAGGAGGTCGCACGCGCCATCCTGTTCCTGCTTTCGGACGAATGCGCCTACATCACCGGCGCCGTGGTGCCGGTGGGCGGTGGACGGTAAGCCCGCCGCCGCGGTGGTTACGCTATCGTATTGAGCGCCTGCGCGAGGATCGAGGCCGCGGACCCGGACGCGTTGGTGGCGGATGTCGGGGCGTCCGGGATACCGTCACCATCCCGGTCGGCGGCCGTAGGCTGGTTGTGCTGGTGGTGGCGCGTTGCCTGGGGGCCGCTGTTCTGAACGGCGCTGGCGGGATTGAGAAAACTCGCCGCGCTGACGGCGCCGATGCTGGTCATGGTGGTGGTGCTCCGTGGTTGCACCATTCCCCTACGCGCAGGGTGGTTACCGGTGCGTCAACCGCCCGCCTCGCGCAGCAGGTGATCACGGAATTGCTCACGCAGTGTCAGCTTGGAGATCTTGCCGGTGGCCGTATGTGGCAGGGATTCCACGGCGATGACGTCGTCGGGGAGCCACCATTTCGCGACCTTGCCCTCCAGGAACGCCAGCATCGCCTCGCGCGTGATCGTCTCGCCCTGCCGGGTAACCACCAGCAGCAGCGGGCGTTCGTCCCATTTGCGGTGGCGTGCCGCGATCACCGCGGCTTCGGCGATGGCGGGGTGGGCGACGGCGAGATTTTCAAGCTGGACGGAGCTGATCCATTCGCCGCCGGATTTTATCACGTCCTTGGAACGATCCGTGATCTCCATGTAGCCGTCCGGGTCGATGGTCGCGACATCGCCGGTGGCGAACCACCCCTGGGCGTCCAGCGCCGAGCCGGGCGCTTCACCGTAATAGGCGCTGGCGATGAACGGGCCGCGCACCTGCAGGTGGCCGCTCTGCGCGCCGTCATGCGCCAGCTCAGCCCCATGCTCGTCGACGATGCGCATCTCGACATTGAACAGCGCGCGGCCCTGCTTCTGCCGCAGCCGCATCGCCGGCTCGCCGGTGAGGCCGGCCGCGGCGGCGTTCGGCGCGTTGTAGGTGCCGACGGGCGACATCTCCGTCATCCCCCAGCCCTGATCGACCCGCACACCGTATTCGGCGAAGCCCTCGATGAGCATCGCCGGGCAGGCCGAGCCGCCGACCAGCATCCGCTTGAGGGTTGCCAGCCGCTCGCCGCTCGCGCGCAGGTGCTGCAACAGGCCGAGCCAGACCGTGGGCACGCCGGAGGTGCAGGTCACCCCCTCCGCATTCATCTGCGCCGTCAGCGACGCACCGTCGAGGAAGCGCCCGGGCATCACCAGCGAGGTGCCGACCATCGGGCAGGCATAGGGCAGGCCCCAGGCGTTGACATGGAACATCGGCACGACGGGCAGGCAGCGATCGACCGCGGCAAGCCCCAGCACATCCGGCACCGCCACGGCAAACGCGTGCAGCAGGGTGGAGCGGTGGCTGTAGAGCACGCCTTTCGGCCGTCCGGTGGTGCCCGAGGTGTAGCAGAGGGATGCCGCACTGCGTTCGTCGAACGCCGGCCAGGCGGCGATCGGCTCCTCCAGCAAATCCTCGTAACAGAGCGCCGCGGGCGCGGCCGGCATCGCCTCGGGCGCGGCCATGAACACGACCTGGCGCAGCGTGGCCACGCGCGGCGCCACGGCGGCGACGAGGGGCGCGAAGATCGGGTCGGCAAACAGCAACACGTCGCCGGCGTGGTTCAGGACATAGGCGATGTCGTCCGGCGAGAGGCGCGGGTTGACGGTGTGGCAGACCGCACCGATGCCGGAGATCGCGTAATAGAGCTCGACATGGCGATGGTCGTTCCAGGCCAGGGTCGCCACCCGGTCCGCGGGCTTCACCCCGAGCCGTGCCAGGGCGCCGGCCAGGCGGCGGGCGCGCAGCTCCGCCTCGGCATAAGTTTCGCGCACCGTGCCACCATCCGACGTGCGGGCGACGATGCCGCTCCTGCGGTGGTTCTGGCCCGCGTGCGTGATGATGGTGCTGATCAGCAACGGGCGGTCCTGCATCAGGCCCAGCATGCGTCTCCTCCCCAGGTTCTTGACGCCAGCATAGGGGCAGGCGGCGGTGAGGCGCCACGGTCTTGCCGCCCAACGCCGCCCCGCCTATGCCCGGTGGTATGAGCCCGGCTTCGTCCCCTTTCGATATCGCCATCATCGGCGGCGGCATCAACGGCACCGGCATCGCCCGCGACGCCGCCGGGCGCGGCTGGCGTGTGCTGTTGGCGGAGCAGGCGGACCTCGCCTCGGGCACCTCCTCCGCCTCGACCAAGCTAATCCATGGCGGGCTGCGCTACCTCGAACATTACGAGTTCCGCCTGGTGCGCGAGGCGCTGATGGAGCGGGAGGTGCTGTGGGGCATCGCGCCGCACATCGTCTGGCCGCTGCGCTTCGTGCTGCCGCACCATGCCGGGCTGCGGCCGGCCTGGCTGCTGCGCACGGGACTGTTTCTCTACGACCACCTGGGCGGGCGCCGGTTGCTGCCACCGACGCGCACGCTGCGACTCGACCGCGACGAGGCCGGCGCGCCGCTCAAGCCGGGGTTCCGCCGCGGCTTCGAGTATTCCGATTGCTGGGTGGAGGATTCACGCCTGGTGGTGCTGAACGCGCGCGACGCCGACGCCCGTGGCGCCGAGATCCTGACGCGCACGCGCTGCGTCGCCGCACGGCGGGCCGATGGGTTGTGGCACGTGACGCTCCAGGGCACGGGCCCGCATGCCGAGGCCGGCACGCGCGAGGTCGTGGCGCGGGCGCTGGTGAACGCCGCGGGGCCCTGGGTGGGCGAGGTGGTGGGCGCGGTGGTGCAGGACAACGCCCGCGCCAAGGTGCGGCTGGTGAAGGGCAGCCACATCGTGGTGCCGCGCCTCTACGCGCATGACCGCTGCTATATCTTCCAGAACGCCGACGGGCGCATCATCTTTGCCATTCCCTACCAGCAGGATTTCACGCTCATCGGCACCACCGACCAGGACTATGCCGGCGATCCCGCGCAGGTGCGCATCGACGAGGGCGAGATCGGCTATCTCTGCGCCGCCGCCAGCGAGTATTTCCGCGCACCGGTGCGGGCGGACAGCATCGTCTGGACCTATTCCGGCGTGCGGTCGCTCTATGACGATGGTGCCTCCGCGGCGCAGGAGGCGACGCGCGACTATGTGCTCGACCTCGAAACCCGCGACGCAGCGCCGGCGCTGCACGTGTTCGGGGGCAAGATCACGACCTTTCGGCGCCTGGCGCAGGCCGCGCTGGAAAAACTGGCGCCGCACCTGCCGCCCCCGACCGGCTCGGCGGCCGGCTGGACCGGGAGCGCGCCGCTGCCCGGCGGCGATTTCCCGCGTGACGGCGCGGCCGCGCTCGCGGCCCGGTTGCAGGTGCTGCGCCCCACGCTCGCCGCCGCGACCATCCGCCGGCTGGTGCGCGCCTACGGCACCGAGGCGGAGGCGATCCTGCGCGACGAGGGGGCCGAGGACATGCTGGGGGCCGATCTGTCGCGCGCGGAGCTGCGCTACCTGATGGCCCGCGAATGGGCACGGGAGGTGGACGACGTGCTCTGGCGGCGCAGCAAGCTGGGTCTCGTCGTGGACGCGGCCGGGCGCGAGCGGATCGCGGCGTGTCTGTGACGGTTTTGACCGAGTGACGGATTTGGCACCACAGGCCGGGCCGGGGACCGAGGCCGCAAACGCGACCGAGGCCGCGATCCTCTCGCGCCGGTCCATCCGGGGCTTCCGGCCAGACCCCGTCGCGCGCGAGGTGGTGGAGCACCTGCTCGACGTGGCGGCGCGGGCGCCGTCCGGGACCAACATGCAGCCCTGGCGCGTGCTGGCGCTCGGCGGCGAGGCGCTGGCCATGTTCACCGAGGGGCTGGTGGCGGCCTGGCGGAACGGCGAGCACGACGGCGCGGAACATCAATATTATCCCTCGCCGCTGTTCGAGCCCTATATCGGGCGGCGGCGGAAGATCGGCTGGGACCTCTACGGGCTGCTCGGCATCGCACGCGGCGAGCATGACAAGGCGCGGGCGCATATCGAGCGCAATCTGCGGTTTTTCGGCGCCCCAGTGGGGCTGTTGCTGCTCGCCGACCGCAGGCTGGCCATCGGCAGCTGGCTCGACCTGGGCATGTTCCTCCAGAACTTGGCGATCGCCGCGCGGGCGCGCGGGCTCGACACCTGCCCGATGGCGATCTTCGCCGAGCATCCGCGCGCCATCCGCCGCCTGCTGGGGGTGGGCGAGCAGGACCACATCATCTGCGGCATGGCGATCGGCCAGGAGGACCGGGCGGAGCCGGCCAACGCGCTGCGCACCGAGCGCGAGCCGGCCGCGGCGTTCACCGAGTTCCGCGGCTTCTGACGACTGCAACGAATCACGCGGCGCCGCGTTGACCCTTTGCCCGGGCGGGGCCAGATGCCTGGGGCAAGACATCATGCGCAGGAGGTGAAGCATGGCCGAAACCCTGACCATGACCGAGGAGGATTGGCGGCGGAAGCTGACGCCGGAGCAGTTCCGCGTGCTGCGCCAGCACGGCACGGAACGCGCCGGCACCTCACCGCTCAACCGCGAGAAGCGGGCGGGAATGTTCATCTGCGCCGGTTGCCAGGCCACGCTGTTCGACGCCGCCACCAAATTCGAAAGCGGCACCGGCTGGCCGAGTTTCTGGGCGCCGGTCGAGGGCGCGGTAGACACAAGCAGCGACCGCTCCTGGTTCATGACCCGCACCGAGGTGCATTGCGCGCGCTGCGGCGGCCATCTCGGTCATGTGTTCCCTGATGGGCCGCAGCCCACGGGCTTGCGTTATTGCATGAACGGGGCGGCGATGGCGTTCGTGCCGGAGGCAGCCGATTCCGGCACGGATCACCAAACTTAAGGCCAGACCACCTTTGTTTCCTGGACTCCATCCGCTCTGCGACGCATTCTGCGTTCGCCGGCGGGGCGGAGGGGTGCTCCCGTCGCCGGCAAAGTAAGGCTGGCGTCAATGGCGAGGAATTGCTTTTCGCCATTCGGGTGACCGCCACCGCCTGAGAGGCGGGCGGTCGTTTCGGGTGGCGACGGCCCGCTTTTAGCGCCCGTCGGGGACCATGGCCCCGGCGGGCGCAACTTTATTACCGACCGGAGATCGCCAACCGAGCGGAGGTGATTTCCCACACAACGTGGCACCACCTGTGCATAACCGGCATAGCGCGTGGCATCGAGGACGCGATAAACGCGTTGTCATGCTGCATGTGCGAAGGCTCTGATGGACGCCCCCACCCCGATGCTCGCCGACGAGACACGCACCGAAGGGGCGCTGGGCAACGGCACAACCGATATCGACCTGCCGCATTTCTCCCACGCCGAGATCAAGCGCGTCATCATCGGCATATTGCTCTGCATGCTGATGGCCGCGATCGACCAGACGGTGGTGGTGCCCGCGGTGCCGGCGATCGCCGCCGATCTCGGGGGATTTGACCATCTCGCCTGGATCGTCTCGGCCTATCTGCTGACCTCCACCGCGGCGACGCCGATCTACGGCAAGCTCTCGGATGTCTATGGCCGCCGCGCGCTGCTGATCCCCGCGATCCTTATTTTCGTCGCCGCCTCCTGCTTCTGCGCCGTGTCGCAGACGCTGATGCAGCTCATCGCGGCGCGGGCGTTGCAGGGCGTCGGCGGAGCGGGGCTGATGACGATGGCGCAATCGGCGATCGCCGATGTGGTGGCACCGCGCGAGCGCGGCCGCTACCAGGGCTACATGGCCGGCACCTGGGGTGTCGCCAGTGTTTTCGGGCCGATCCTCGGCGGGTGGATGACCGATGCGCTGTCCTGGCGCTGGATTTTCTGGATCAACCTGCCGATCGGCATCCTCGCGATAATCCTGTCCAACCGCGCGCTCAAGCTGCTGCAGCCGCGCGGCGGCAGCCTGCGGATCGACTATGCGGGTGCCGCACTGCTGACCGCGGTGACCACCAGCTTCCTGCTGCTGATGAGCTGGGGCGGCACGCTCTATGCCTGGACGGCACCACCGATGCTGGCGCTCGCCGCGGCGATGCTGGTGATCCTCGCGCTGCTGGTGCTGCGCGAGCGCCTGACGCCGGACCCGCTGCTGCCGCCACGACTCTTCGTCAATCGCAGCATCATGTCCGGCATCGCTGTCGCCAGCGCCTGTTCCGCGGTGATTTTCGGCACCACCTTCCTGCTGCCGTTGTATTTTCAGCTCGCACGCGGCGCCGATGCCGCGACGTCCGGAACCATGATCGTGCCCTTCCTCGCCACCAACGTGGTGGGCGCCATCGTCTCCGGCCAATTGTGCCGGCGCTTCGGCAAAACCCGGGGGATCATGCTCTCCGGGCTGGTGCCGGCCGTGCTCGGCTTCGTCCTGCTCGCCAGTGCCGGCCCGTCGACCTCGCTCGTGCTGCTGGTTCTGTACATGGGGCTGGTGGGGCTGGCGATCGGGGTGTGCATGCCGGCAAGCCTGGTGACGGTGCAGAGCGCCGCCGAGCGCCGCGACGTGGGGGCGGCCACGGGCGCCCTGCTGTTCCTGCGCTCGATGGGCGGGGCGTTCGGCTCGACGCTGGTGGGCGCGCTGCTGACCGGCCGCTTCGCCAGCTCACTGGCCGCGGCCCGCCGGCCGCCGATGGACCTCGGCGCGCTGCGCGACCACGGCGGGCTCGCCAGTCTCGGCCCGGCGACGCGCGAGGCTGCCCGCGCGGCGCTGTCGAGCGGGTTTCACTGGTCCTTCGGCTCCTGTGCCGTGCTGTCGCTGGTGGGCGCGGCGGTGGCGCTGGCGATGCCGGACCTGGTGCTGAAATCCGGCGAAAAACAGGCCTGACCCCGCCTTCAGCCGGCAAAGTAGAGCGCCAGCGGGTTGTCGGCGCCGATGCGCCGGCGCGCCGCCGCGTCCGGCACCCAGGCGTGGAAATCCGCGACCGCCTTGGCATAGGTCATCGCGCCCTCGAAACTGGCAAACGGCGAATCGCTGGCCCAGAGCAGGCGTTCCGTCCCGACGCGGCGTTGCAGCTCGCGCGCGTACGTGGCGGCCGCGGCGTCGCCGATGCGGTAGCCCGCCGACATCTTGACCCAGGTGTTGCCCTTGTCGATCGAGCGGATCATGCGCTGGAAACCGTCGCAGTCGACGCCCTTCGCGGCATCGGGCGTGCCGAAATGGTCGATCACCAGCGTGGCACCGGTCGGCTCGATGACATCGATCAGGCCAGCGAGCCGCGCGCCCTCGGTGTGCAGATGCACGTGCCAGCCGAGATCGCGCACCCGGCGGAACAGGCGACGGTATTCGTAGCTGGCGAGGTCGGGCAGCGTGGCCAGGCCGCGGAACATCAGCCGGATGCCGACGACGCCGCAGCGCTTCATGTCCTCCAGCACCAGGCGTTCGACGGATGGCTTGACGATCACCGTGCCGCGCAAGCGCCCGTGCCGGCGTAATGTCTCGATAGTGTAATCATTATAGTCGCCGAACAGGCTGGCGCCGGCCAGGACCGCGAGCTGCACACCGTGCGCATCGAGCTGGCGCAGATAGTCCTCGGCGGTGAAATCATAGTCCGGCGTGTGGCGCGGGTTGTCGATGAACGGCATGTCGCGTGTCCAGACATGGGCGTGGCAATCGATCAGCGGGGGTTCGTTCATCGGCGGGCCTGCGGCTTGCGGTTGTGATCCATGCCCCTCCTACAGGCCGGCATGTGGCGTGCCAAATCGGCACCGAGCCGGGGCGGCGTTGACGAATCGTGCGCCGGCTGGTCCGGTCTGCCGCCATCGCCCGGTGAGTCCGTCTCGCCGGGATGATGGCGCTGGCGGAATGATGCCGGCGGGCACGGGGGCACGGCGTTTTGCCAGCCCCGCAACAAGAACAGCGCCCGGGTGGGCGTGGCCATGGGGTGGAAACGATGTCGAGCGGCGCGGATGAAGCCCAGGCCCAGTTCGAGGAACGCACCATCCGCAAGGTGCGCAACCGGGTCATCCCCCTGCTGACGCTAGGTTTCGTCATCTCCTATCTCGACCGGGTGAATATCGGCGTCGCGGCGCTGACACTGAACCACGATATCGGGCTGACCGCGGTCTCGTTCGGCTGGGGGGCGGGGCTGGTCTCGGTCGGCTATGCGATCTTCGAAGTGCCGAGCAACATGGCGCTGGAGCGCTTCGGCGCGCGCAGCTGGATGGCGCGCATCATGATCACCTGGGGCCTCGTCGGCTGCGCCACGGCGCTGATCCGCGGGCCGATCAGCTTCTATGTCGCGCGGCTGACGCTGGGCGCGGTCGAGGCCGGGTTCTTCCCGGGTGTCATCCTCTACCTCACCTACTGGTTCCCGCGCGCCTGGCGGGCCCGCTACGCCGGACTGTTCGCGCTGGCGATCCCGGTCGCGAGCCTGGTCGGCGCACCGCTCTCGGCGCTGATCCTCGGGCTCAATGGCGTGCTCGGGCTCAAGGGCTGGCAGTGGATCTATGTCCTCGAGGCTTCGCCCGCGATCGTGCTGGGGTTGCTCGCGTTCCGGCTGCTGAGCGACCGGCCGGCACAGGCGCGCTGGCTCGAACCACGCGAGCGCGAATGGCTGGAGGCGACGCTCGCGGCGGAGCGCCAGGCGCACCCGGAGCGGCACCAGGCATCGCCGCTGGCCATGCTGCTCGACCGGCGGGTGCTGGTGCTGTCGCTGATCTTCTTCCTCACCGGTATCCCGAGCTACGGGCTGAGCTATTGGATTCCGCAGGTGGTGAAGAGCTTCGGCGTGAGCACGATCGCGACCGGCTTCATCTCGGCGCTGCCGTTCCTGACCGGCGCCATCGCCCTCGTGCTCTGGGGCGCGTATTCCGACCGGCGCCGGGAACGCGTGTGGACCACGGCGATCCCGACCTTCGTCGCCTTCCTCGGCCTGGTCGCGGCGGCCTTCGTCACCTCGCCGGTGGTGGCCCTGCTGTGCATCTGCGTGGCGGGCGTCGGGATCTTTGGCCTCAAGGGGCCGTGGCTGGCGATGATCAGCGAGGCGTTTTCCGAATCGACCGCCGCCGCGGGGATCGCCTGGGTCAGCACGCTGGGCAATCTCAGCGGATTTTTCGCGCCCTGGGGCGTGGGGCTGCTGATCGCCCGGACGCATGATTTCCACACCGCGGTGGTGGCACTCGGCATCAGCGCGCTGCTCGGTGCGATTCTGGTGGTGGTCTGGGGGCGGGGCGCGGCACGGCGTGCGGCCGCCGGTGCCGCGGGCTGAAGCCGCCTAATTGCCGACGGGCGCGCAGTTCCGCCGCCCCTGCATCACACAGTCCTGCAGGACGCTGGTCTGGTGGAGACGGTTCGTGATCCACCACCCGGCGGCAGACAGGACCAGCAAGAGCAGAATGGCGATCAGCGCGCCGCGCCGCGGCGGCGGCTCGGGGGGTTCGGGCGGGCTCACGCGGGCCTCGTTGACAGGACCATGGTCGCGGGCCAGTGAACGCCATGCGCGCCATCCCGGCAATGCTCATGGCCTGCGTGCTGGCGCTCGCGAGCCAGGCGCGCGCCGCCGACCTTACGTTCCGGACCTCGGACGGGGTGCAGCTGCACGCGATCGTCGCCGGCCGCAACACGGCGCAGACCATCGTGCTGATCCCCGGCTGGACCATGCCCGGCTGGATCTTCACGCCGCAGATTCGCGCCCTTTCATCGCGCTATCAGGTTGTGGTGCTGGACCCGCGCGGCCAGGGTGAGAGCGAGATCGCCCGCTCCGGCTATAACGACCGGAGGCGCGGGCAGGATATCGCGGAGCTTCTCACCCTTCTGGGGCCGCGGCCGGTGCTGCTCGGCGGCTGGTCGCTCGGGGTGCTCGACGTGCTGGGCTATCTGCATACCCATGGCGACGCGCGGGTGGCCGGGCTGGTGCTGATCGACAACTCGGTGGGTGAGCGGCCGTATCCCACGCCGTCGCCGCCACGCCGCGGGCCGCCGCCGCCCTGGCCCGTGTTGGTGCGCGACTTCGTGCACAGCATGTTCCTGCACCCGCAGCCACCCTCCTATCTCGACCGGCTGACCGCGGCGGCGCTGCGCACGCCGAAATGGGCCGCCGAAGAATTGCTGCGCTACCCGGAGCCGCCGAGCTACTGGCGCGATGCCCTCTACGCGACGCACCGGCCCACGCTCTATGTCGTCCGCCCCTGGCTGGCCGCACAGGCAGCACATGTCGCCCAGGTCGATCGCAACGTCGAGCCCGTCGTGATGCACGGCGTAGGGCACGCCATGTTCGTCGATGAACCGCGGCGCTTCGATGCGATCCTGCTTTCGTTCATTCAACGAAAAATCTGGCAACCAAAGGTCCGGCCACACTAGCATGCTGCCGCTGTTCATCGTCTCGGCCTCGACCATCGGCTTCGAGATCGCGCTGACCCGTGCCTTCGCGGTGGCGACCTGGTCGGCCTATGGCTACTGGGTCATTTCCATCGTGCTGGCCGGCTTCGCGGTTTCGGGCGTGGTGCTGGCGCTGGCCGAGGGATGGTTCGAACGGCATGCGCGGTCGATGCTCGCCTGGCTGCCGGCGGCGATCGTGCTTGCCATCGGCTTTGGCGCCTTCACCGCCGATCTCGACCCGTTCAACCCGCTGCGCCTGCAGAACAAAGTGACGTTCGGCGACGAGTTTCTCAACATCCTGCTTTACTATGTCTGTCTGCTGCCGGCCTTCGTGCTGGCGGGACTGTTCGTCGGACTCTCGTTCATTGTTGCGCCGGAACGGCTGGGCCGGGTCTATGCGGCGGACCTGCTGGGCGCGGGCTGCGGGGCGCTCGCGGTTCTCGCCGCGATGTATGTCGTGCCGCCCTTCATGCTGCCGGCGGCACTGCTGGTGCCGGTGGCGTTCGCCGCGCGCGGGCGACTGCCGGCGATCGCCTCCGGCGTGGCGCTGATCCTCGCCGGCGCTCCGCTGCTGTTCGCCAACCCCGGCACGTTCTCCGAGTTCAAGGCGATCTATGCGCCGCTGCATGTGCCGCATAGCCGCGTCGTCGCGCGCTGGATCTCGCCGCGCGGGCTCTACATGGTGATGGACGACTTTACCGAGCGCGTCGATATCGACGTCTCCAACGACGCGGCGATGCTCGGCATGAGCGGGCCGCCGCGCGCGCTCGGGCTCTACCGCGACGGCAACCGGCTCGCAGCCCTCGCCCCGGCGCATGGCGCGAAGCTCGGCTTCGTGCCGAGTGAACTCGACGCCCTGCCCTATCGGCTGATCGCGCATCCCCGTGTTCTGCTGATCGGCGCCTCCGGCGGCTGGCATATCCTGGAGGCGCGCAAGCTCGGCGCCGCCGCGATCACGACCGTCGAGCCGGACCCCGCACTGCGTCGCGCGGCGCGGGTCGTGGGGCCGGTAACCGCTGCATCACCTGTCGCGGCGGCACGGCGCGGGCACTGGGATATCATCGACATCGCGTCCGATTTTCTCAAGGCGGACCCGCCGAACGCCAGCGCCTTCGCGGCCCAGGCCATGGCCGTCTATCTACGGCATCTGAGGCCAGACGGGATTCTTTCCATTCCCGTATCAATTCGTGAATTTCCAGCCTATACGCTGCGGGTCCTCGCAACCGCGCGGCTGGCGCTGCACGAGGCCGGGATCGGCGATGTCGCGGCACACCTGCTGGTCTATCGCTCCGCCTGGAATGCCCGGGTTCTGGTTTCACCCTCGCCGTTCAGCGCCGCGCGCATCGCCGTGGCGAAGAAGTTCTGCGACAACCGTTCCTTCGACGTTAGTTTCTACAAGGGGATGAACGTCGCCGCGGCGCGCGCCAACATCTACAATGACCTGCCGCCGGTCTCCTTCAGAAAGGGCCAGGTGCAGACCGGGGGCGGCCCGCAGGACGCAATCGCCAACGAGGCGCCGGCGGCCATCGCGGGCCAGCCCACCGCGTCCGGCCGTGCCTTCGACCTGTCGCCGATCACGCTCAACCGGCCGTTCTTCTTCGACGTGCTGCGACTGGGGCAGATCGGGTTAATCTTGAAGCGTATCGAGTTGCTGCCGCAGGCGGAGCTGGGGCCGCTGGTCAATCTCGCCGTGCTGGTGCAGGCGGGGGTGATCGCGCTGGTGGTGCTGGTGCTGCCGCTCGTGGCGGGGCGTCGGCTGCGCCGGGACCGGATGGAGCGGGGCGGAATGCGCCGTGCGGCGGTGTATTTCGCCTCCCTCGGGCTCGGCTTTCTGTCAGTTGAATTGGTGCTGATCCAGTATGCGAGTTTTTATCTCGACGATGCAACATTAGGCTTTGCCGTCGTGCTCGCGGGAATGCTGATCGCGGCTGGGATGGGCAGCCTCGCGAGCGGGCGGATCGGGCGGCCACGCCGTGCGGTGGTGATCGCGGCGTTCTGCGTTATCGCCTGGGCGCTCGCGATGCGGCTCGGCGCGTGGCCGGCGATGCTGGCAACGCTCGGCTGGCCGCTGGCGGCGCGCGCGGCGCTGGTGCTGTTGGCGGCCTGCCCCGTCGCGTTCGCCATGGGCATGCCCTTCCCGCTCGGGCTCGGGCGGGTGGGCCGAGGGCCATTTCTGCCCTGGGCGTGGGCGCTGAACGGCGCGTTTTCGGTGGTGGCGACGCCGCTCGCCAACCTGGTGGCGCTGGAACGTGGCTTCGCGGTGGTTCTCAGCGGTGCCGCCCTGCTCTATGGAGTGGCAGCGCTGAGTTTTCCCGCCGCGAGGAGCGAGTCTTGAGCCAGAACCTTACACGTCGCCGCATCGTCGCCACCGCCATGGCGGCGCCGTTTCTCGCCGCGGCCGCCGATGCCGCCGCCCAGACCACCGCGCCGACGCCCACGACTCCGACGCCCACGACTCCGGCGCCCACGACTCCGGCGACCTCGACCCCCGCCGCGGCGCCGCCTGCCGCGACGCCCCCCGCCGCACCACCCGCTGCCGCGCCGGCGAGCCAGGCCGTGGTCATCCAGCCGGGGGTGAACGTGGCGGAAGGCGGCTGGACGCTCGCCGCGTATGAGAAGGCGATGCGCCAGGGCGGCCGGCCCGCCAACATCTCCGAAGCCGAGTTCGCGGCGATCCAGGCGCGGCGGCCGGCGGCGCTGGCGTTGATCGCCTCCTACCTCAAATCCCATCTCGGCCATGCCGACCCGGCGGTGCTCGCAGCCTTCGCCGCGGTGCCACGCGATTACTACCACTATAATTATGAGCAGAAGATGCCGCTGCCGGCGGAGGCGTATGAAAGCGACCCGAAGCCGTGGGCGATCGGGTATGGCTCGGCGCTGTCGGACTATCTCGGCCAGGCTTACATGACACAGGTGCTCAAGCCCGAACCCGGGCAGACCACGCTCGAGATCGGCACCGGCAGCGGCTATCAGAGTTCGGTGCTGTCGCGCATCGTCGACAAGGCCTATTCGATCGAGATCATCGCGCCGCTTGGCAACGCGGTGCACCACATCTTCAAGCCGATTGGCTACGACAACGTCATCACCCGGGTGGGCGACGGCTATTACGGCTGGCCGGAGGTGAAGGGCGGGTTCGACCGCATCATCGTGACCTGCTCGGCGCAGTTCGCGCCGCCGGACCTGTTCAAACAGCTCAAGCCCGGAGGCATCATGCTGGTGCCGATCGGGCAGCCCTGGAAGCGCGGGCAGTTCCTCTACGTCTATACCAAGGATGCCCGCGGCAAGATCCATTCGCGACGCGATGTCGGGGTGTTCTTCATCCCGATGACCGGCGCGATCATGAAGCAGGCCGCGGCGGGGACACAGAAATCCTAGCGCGCGGCGACGCCCGCCCCGACCGGCGCACCGGGACCTGCCCGACGCGCCCGAACCGACCGGCCAAGCCAAGCGGCCTTGCCCTGATGGTCAACCCGTGACCTGTGGGCCATGAGGCCGGGTTTCGCGGCACGCATCGTCGCGCCGACCATCTTTGTCGTGATGTGGGCGTCGGGCTTCGTCGTGGCGCGCGGCGTGCGGCCCTTTGTCGACCCGGACCTGTTTTTGGTCGCGCGCTTCGCGCTGACGGCGCTGGTCTTCGCTCTGGTCGCCGCGGCGGCGCGCCGGCCCTGGCCAGGGGCGCGCGACTGGACGATGCATCTGCTGGTCGGTGGCGTGCAGTACGGCGGCTATCTCGGCGCGGTTTACTGGGCGGTGGCGCACGGGCTCTCCGCCGGCGTGGCGGCGCTGATCGCGGCACTGCAACCACCGATCACCGCCATCGTCGCCGCGCGCATGCTGCGCGAGCGCGTGCCGATGCAGGTCATCGCGGGGCTGTTGGTGGGATTTGCCGGGGTCACGATGGTGGTGGCGCCGCATCTCGGCGGCGGCGCCGGCGGATTTCCGCCGCTGGCCGTCGTCGTGGCGTTCGCCGGCACGCTCGCGGTGACCGGCGGCATGATCCTGCAGAAGACGCATCTCGCCGCCGCCGACCTGATGGTTGCCAACGTGCTGCAGAACATCGGGGCGGCGATCTTCTCGCTCGCCGTGGTGCTGCTGCTGGGCGAGCACCGCTGGGTGGGCGCACCGTCGCTGTATGGGTGGCTCGCCTATGCGGTGCTGGGGCTTTCGGGCGTCGCCGGGCCGCTGTTCATCTGGCTGATGCGCCGTGGCGAGGCGGCGCGGACCACGTCGCTGCTGTTCCTGGTGCCGGCGCTGTCGGCGTTGCAGGCCTGGCTGTTGTTCGGCGACACGCTGGGGCCGGTGCAGATGCTCGGCTTTGCCGTGGCACTCGGCGGTGTCATCCTGGCGCGCGGTCGGCGCGGCCGACCCATTGGGGAGGCATGATGTTCGAGGGATTCACGCTTGCCGATATTCCGGTCGCGGACGAGGCGCAGCCGGGCGGAACGGTGCGCGTGCGCCATGGCGGCTTCGGCCCGCCGCTGCTGCTGCTGCATGGCAACCCGCAATCGCACGTGATGTGGCGCCACGTGGCGCCGCTGCTGGCACAGCGGTTTCATGTGGTTTGCGCCGATCTGCGTGGCTATGGCGACAGCCTGAAACCGGCGGCGACACGCGACCATGCGCCCTATGCCAAACGCCGCATGGCCCAGGACATGGCCGATGTGATGACGGCGCTGGGGCACGAGCGGTTCCGCCTGGTGGGCCATGACCGCGGCGCACGGGTGGCGCACCGGCTCGCGGTCGACTATCCGGCACGGGTCGAGCGGCTCGCGGTGCTCGACATCGTTCCGACGATCGAACATTTCGAGCGCGCCGACATGGGCTTCGCGCTGGGCTATTATCACTGGTTCTGGCTGGCACAGCCGCATCCGTTTCCGGAAAACCTGATCGATGCGGCGCCGGAGACCTGGCTGCGCGCGCATACCGGGCGCGGCGCCGATGCCGAGACGCGATTCGGGCCCGAGGCGTGGGCGGAATATCTGCGCCATGCCGTCAGCCCGGCCAATATCCGTGGCATGTGCGAGGATTACCGGGCCGCTGCGACGATCGACCTCGAACACGATCGGGCAAGCCGCGCCGCGGGACAGCGCGTCGCCTGCGATACGCTGGTGCTGTGGGGTGCCGAGGGCCGGATCGGCACCTGGTACGAGCCGCTCGGGGTATGGGCGCCCTATGTCGCGGGACGGGTCAGCGGCGGGCCGATCCCCAGCGGCCATTACCTCGCGGAGGAGGCGCCGGAGGAGACGCTGGCCGCGCTGGACGCGTTTCTCGGCTGATCGTTACGATAACCGATCGTTAGGAGATCGTGTGACGCGGCTCACGAGCCCAGCGGACGCCAGTATTCCGCGACGTAGCCCTGCGGGTCCACATGCGCGATCTGGCTGGCGATCGCAGCACTCGGCCCGTCGCAGCGCCAGGCATAAATCGTGTCGTGGCCGGTGACGAAGGCTGGGATGAATGGGGCATTGGGGTGCTGTGCGCACCACGCACCGGCCTGGGGAAGCTGCTGGCGCGTATCGGCGAGGCCGCAGGGCAGGTTGGCGCCCGGCGTGCAGGCCAGCAACCGGCCGCCGGCGCAGCGTACCACCGCCCCCTGAGCCAGTTGTGGCGCGATCAGGCCAAAGGCACGCAGGAACGCGCCGACGAGGGATGCCGGAAGTTTTTCGGGCGTGGGACCGATGCCCTGGCAGGCGGCGGGCGCTGGCATCGTTGCCGAGGCGGCGCCGCCTGGCGATCGGGCGGCAGCGCCGCTTGGCGTTGGAGCAGCGGCGATACCCGGTGATGCAGCGGCGGCGCTGCCCGGTGGTGGAACCGCGGCAGTGCCCGGCGGCGACACGGCGGCCGCGGCGGGGAGCATCGGCGCCACCAGCAGCGACAGCAGCGACAGCAATGCCACCGCAAAAAACACCGGGCGCATCACGCGTATTTCTGCGTCAGGCCGCCATCGACCACGAGTTCCTGGCCGGTGATGTAGCGGCTCTCGTCGCAGGCGAGAAACAGCGCGGCATTCGCAACATCCCAGGCATTACCGCCGAAACCCAACGGCACCTGGCGGGCGCGGGCGCGCCACAGTTCCTCTGCACCACCATAGGAGGCGATGAGACCGGCGGAGTTCGCGACCATCGGCGTTTCCATCAGGCCCGGCAGCACCGCGTTCACCCGGATATGCTGAGGTGCGTACTGCACCGCGGTGGTGCGCGTGAGATGGTTCATCGCCGCCTTGCTCGCGTAATAGGTGGAATATGGAACGCCCGTGTAACGAATGCCGGCCACCGAGGAGATGTTGACGATCGCGCCGCCACCCTGGCGCTGCATCACCGGGATCACGTGCTTCATGGCCAGGAAACACGATTTGAGGTTGACCGCCATCACGCGGTCCCACTCATCCTCCTCGATCTCGACGACGCCGCCGACCACGGCGATGCCAACATTGTTGTCGAGCACATCGATGCGACCCCAGGTGTCGAGGCAGGCCCGGGTCATCGCCGCGAGGTCGGCGGAACGGGTGACATCGGCGTGGAACACGCGCGCCTCGCCGCCCTCACCCGCGATGATGCCGGCGGTCTCTGCCGCCGCCTCGACACTGACATCCACACAGAGCACTTTCGCCCCCTCGCGCGCGAAAGTCACGGCGGTTGCCTTGCCGTTGCCCCAGCCGGGCCCGCTCGACCCGGCTCCCACGACGATCGCAACCCTGTCCGCGAGCCTGTCACCCATCGGTTTCCCCTCCAGGCGTCATGGCAGTGGCACGACCAGCATCAGATCCGTGTCGCCGGTGGCCTCGCCGGCGCGGGTGATCAGCGCGTGGGCCTGACCGCGATGATGTGTCTGGTGGTTGAAGAAATGCACCACCAGCCCGGCGCGGCCGCGGCGCATCTCCTTCTGCGCCGCACCGGAATACCACACGAGATCGTCAGCCAGCCATGCATCGGTGACGCGCGCCGCCCAATCCTCGATGCGCGCGTCGGCGGCCTCCCGCAGCGAGCGCAGGGTGGCGAAATCGGCGACCATGGTGTCGCTGCCGCCGATCGGTACATCGGGCTTCCGCCACCCGTCGAAGCGCGACATCCACATGCTGTCGCCCCACAGCAGATGCGTCAGCGTGCCGTGGATGGAGTGCCAGAAGGCACCACCCTCCTCGCGGCGCGCGGCGTCGGGCAGGCGCGCCGCGGCGGCGTAGAGCCGGCGGTTCATCTCGGTGTTGTATTGCGCCATGACGCGCACATAGCCAGGCGTGATCATTGCTTCTCCAGCACGATACCGCGCACCCGCCCGGCATGGACATGCAGGCGGCGGACCTGCCCGGCCTCGCGTTCCGCCCGCACGTCGAGCACGGTGCGAAACAGCGCGCCCGGAATTAAGATGCGAAACACGTCACCCTCCACGCCGGCGAGCGACCAGGGTTCGGCGGCCCGCACAACCGGGCCCGCGACATGCGCCGTCTCGCCACCGATGGTCCAGGTTGCGGCGAGATCGGCCGAGGCATAGGTGCCGTCGAGGCCCTGGGGCAGGGCCGCGGTCGGCGGCGCGCGGTGCCAGATCGCCATGCGTCCCGCATCCTGTTCCACGTGCAGAAGGTCGCCGGCGATACGGCAGGTGAACAGGAAGGAGCCGCGGCGCGCGGCCACACGGCCGTCCCCGCTGGCCTCCACGGCGAAGGGAACACCGCCGGCATTGCCGGTGAGCACCCCGTCCTTGAGCGTGAAATCGACGCTCTGCGGCTCAGTGGGGTCAAGCCAGGTTCCGGCATAGGCCGTGACATCGGGAAGCTCCGGCACCGGGGCGAGGGCCTCGCCCAGCACCGCCTCCGCCGCCTCATACGCCATGCCGAGCGGGTCGGCACGTCCGTTGTTGGCGATGGCGACAACGCAGAGCCGATGCTCCGGCAGGCGCAGGAAATGCGTCTTGTAGCCCGGCCACAGCCCGCCATGCTCGATGGCGAGCGCGCCACGCCAGCGGCCCACCTGCTGGCCGCGCGCGTAGAAACTCTCCAATCCGTTGGCGAAACGGCGCCGCGTCGAGAGCTGTGCCGCGAGTGCCGCACCCGTGGTCGCGAGATAGCGGTCCCACAGCGCCAGGTCCTCGACGCAGGAAACGAGGCCGCCCTCGCCGCCGAGCGGAAACCCGTGCTGCGCCCGCTGCCAGCCATCACCGCTCGGCAGGTATCCCGTCGCGAGGCCCACGACCGGCTCAGCCGTGTCCTCCACCATCGCGGTACGGGTCGTGCCGAGGGGGGCGAAGAAATGCCGGTGCAGAAACGTCGGCAGGTCAAGGCCGCTGGCGCGCTCGACGATCATGCCGGCAAGCAGGAAATTGCTGTTGCTGTAGAGATAGCCGGTGTCGGGCGCGAAGTTCAGCGCGGATTGCCGGCAGATCGCCTCGAACAGCGCCTCGCGGCGCAGTGGCTGGGCAAGGCCGGCGCCGCCGAGCGCCATGAGCTGCAACATGTCGCGCACGCCGGCAGAGTTGTGCAGAAGATGCGCGATCGTGAGGCTGGTGGCGTAATTCGGCAGCTCTGGCAGCCAGGTGCGTGCCTCGTCATCGAGCGAAAGACGGCCAGCCTCGGCGAGGCGCAGCACCGCGGCACAGGTGAATTGTTTCGAGACCGAGGCGATGCGAAAGCGCGTCGCCTTCCCGATCGGCACCCCGAGCTCCAGGCTCGCGAGGCCGCTGCTGGCGTGCGCCAGCACCTCCCCGTCGCGAAAGACGCCGATCGTGGCACCCGGCCCGCCGGAAAACGGCGTGAGGAGAGTTTCGAGACGGCGATCGAGGCGCATCCGGTCGAGGTCGGTCATAGCGCGACGGTAGCGCCGGGCTCGCTCCCGTTCTAGCCTCCGTTGATGATGTTCGATTGCGACCTGCATCCGCCGGCACCTAAGCTCGCGGAGCTGCTGCCTCACATGGACGCGCACTGGCGCGAGACGCTGGTCTCGCGCGGGGTGGACGAGCTCATCAGCAATTACGAGCCGCCCCTGGCGCCGACCAGTGTGCGGCCAGGAGGGGTGGCGGCGGATGCGGCGGGGTTTGCCGCGGCGGCGCTCGATCCGCTGGGCACCCATGTCGCGATTCTGAACCCGCTGCTGCCGGTGGCGATGCTGCACAGCGAGGACATGGCGGCGGCCTGGGCGCGGGCGGCGAATGACTGGATGGCGGCGACCTGGCTCGACGCCGATCCGCGGTTCCGCGCCTCGATCCTGGTCGCTCCCCAGAGCCCGGCGCTGGCCGCCGACGAGATCGCCCGCTGCGCCGAGGACCGGCGCTTCGTGCAGGTGCTGCTGCCGGCGCTGCTGGAGGTGCCGCTGGGGCGGCGCGCGCTCTGGCCGATCTACGCCGCGGCAGAGCGGGCAGGGCTGCCGGTCGGCATCCATGCCGGCTCCGCCTATCGGCACGCACCGGGGCCGATCGGCTGGGGCAGCTTTGTCGTCGAGGACCATGCCAACATGGCGGGCGGGTTCGCGACCCAGCTCACCAGCCTGGTGGCGGAGGGCGTGCTGCAGCGCTTCCCCGAGCTAACCTTCGTGCTGCTGGAATCGGGCATCACCTGGCTGCCGGCGCATCTCTGGCGACTGTCGAAATACTGGCGCGGCCTGCGGATGGAGGTGCCCTGGCTCGACGAGGCACCGGAGGCGCTGGTGCGGCGGCGGGTCAAGCTATCGCTGGCGCCCATGGACGCGCCCGATATGGCGACCTTCCTGCGGGTGGTCGAGCAGCTCGATGCCGGCGGGATGCTGCTGTTCTCGTCGGACTATCCGCACTGGAACGATGATCTGGCGGCGGTTCCCGGGGGGCTGCCGGCCGACCTGCTGCGGCGGATGCGGACGGAGAACCCACGTGCTACGTATCGGCGATTGACGGAGGTGGCGGCATGAACGTGCAGCAGATTCCGGCGACGTCGGTGGCAGCGGCGAGCCGGCTCGCGATCGCGGATGGCGATATCCACCCGTCGGCGCGCAGCCTCGAGGTGCTGGCGCCGTTTCTGGAGCGGCGATGGCTGGAGCATATCCGCCGCTTCGGCACCGGGCCGCGGCACGGGTTCTTCAGCGGCCCGGCCTATCCCAAGAGCCAGCCGGGGGCGGATCGGCGCGACGCGGTGCCGCCGGAGGGCGGCCGGCCGGGCTCCAGCCTTTCCTTCATGCAGGCGCAGCATCTGGACGCCAACAACGTGGCGTTCGGCATGCTCAACCCGCTGGCGCCGTCCGGGCAGGGGTTCCGCAACCTCGAACTGGGGGCGGCGATGACGCGGGCGGTGAATGACTGGCAGGTGGCGTGCTGGACCTCGCAGGATGCCCGGCTGCGTGCCTCGGTGGTGGTGGCCTACGAGGACGCCGAGGCATCGGCGGCGGAAATCCGCAGGCGCGCCGGGGACCGGAATTTCGCCCAGGTGCTGCTGCTCTCGCGGATGGGCGAGCCGACCGGGCGGCGGCGCTACTGGCCGATTTTCGACGCGGCGGTGGAGGCGGGGTTGCCGATCGGTATCCACGCCTTCGGCTATGGCGGCCACCCGATCACCGGCGGCGGCTGGCCCTCCTACTACATCGAGGAGATGACGGGGCATGCGCAGGCGAGCCAGGCCGGGCTCGCCTCGCTGATCTTCGAGGGCGTGTTCGCGCGCCACCCAGCGCTGAAAGTGGTGCTGATCGAGGCCGGATTTGCCTGGCTGCCGAGCTTTGCCTGGCGGCTCGACCGGCTCTGGGCGCGGATGCACGCCGAGGTGCCGCATGTGAAGGAGCCGCCCTCCGAGACCATCCGCCGGCAGGTCTGGCTGACCACCCAGCCGATGGAGGAACCCGCCGACCCCGCGCATCTCGCCGAGGTCATCGGCTGGATCGGGTGGGACCGGCTGATCTTCGCGACCGACTACCCGCACTGGGATTTCGACGACCCGGCACGCGCGCTGCCCCTGCCGCTCGACGCCGCAACCCGCCAGCGCCTGTTCCGCGACAACGCCCGGGATGTCTGGGGATTCTAGGTCGCGGGCTTTGGGTTGGGGGTTTTAGGGCAGCTCGACCAGGATATCGCCGGCCTCGATCCGGACCGCGTAGGTCGCGATATCCTCCTCGATCGGGGCGCAGAGGCCCTTGCCGGTGCGCACGTCGAAACGCCCGGCGTGCAGCGGGCATTCGATGACGCCCTCCTCAAGCCAGCCATCGGTGAGCAGTGCGAACGCGTGCGTGCAGACATTGTCGGTGCAGCGCAGTTCGCCGCCGCCGAGATTGTAGAGGGCAAGTTGCTTGCCGCCCGCCTGCACCGGCACCGCCGCGCCCTCCGCCACGTCGCTGAGTTTCGCCACCTTCGTCCAAACGCTCATCCGGCCACCCTTTCGCTGCGAATCGTGGCATGTCGTTTACCGAGCCGATGCGTTCCTGTCGCGGGGGGGATATGGCCGGAATCGTGATCGTGGGGGCCGGGCAGACCGGCGGCAACGCGGCGGTGGCGGCGCGGGAAGCGGGCTATCAGGGCGAGATAACGCTGATCGGTGCGGAGGCGCATCTGCCGTATGAGCGCCCGCCGCTCTCCAAGGACGCGCTGCTGGCGGCAACGCTGCCGCCGCCGCAATTGTTCTTCTCCGCGCAGAAACTGGCGGAGCGTCGGGTCACGATGCTGCCGGAGATGCGCGCCTCGGCGATCCGGACCGCAGCGCGCGAGGTGGTGCTCGCGGACGGGCAGGTGCTGGGCTGGGAGAAGCTGCTGATCGCGACCGGCGGGCGGGCGCGGTCGCTGGCGGTTCCCGGCGGCGAGCACGCGATGTTGCTGCGCACCTATGAGGATGCCGCCAGGCTGCGGGCGCGGCTGGAGCCGGGGGTTCGCGTCGCCTGCATCGGGGGGGGTGTGATCGGGCTCGAAATCGCGTCCTCCGCGCGGGCGCGGGGCTGCCAGGTGAGCGTGATCGAGGCGGCGGACGGGGTGATGGGGCGGGTGCTGTCCGCGCCGATGGCGGCGTTCATGCGCGAGCGGCACGAGGCGGCGGGCGTTGCGTTGCGGCTCGGTGCCACGGTGCATGCGATCGAGCCGGGGCGGGTGATCTGCGGCGGGTTCGAGGTGGCCGCGGATGTGGTGGTCGCCGGTATCGGCATCGTGCGCGAGACGGCGCTGGCCGAAAGCGCCGGCATCGCCTGCGCCGGCGCGATACCGGTGGATGAGACGGCGGCGACCGCGGTGCCCGGCATCCATGCTGCGGGCGACGTGGCTGAGTTCCCGCATCCGCTGTTCGGGCGGCGGATGGTGTTGGAAACGTGGCGGCACGCACAGAACCACGGCATCGCGGCCGGGCGCGCGCTGGCGGGCAAGCCCGAGCCCTATGACGATGTGCCATGGTTCTGGACGGATCAGCTCGGCGTGAACCTCCAGGTAGCGGGGATGCCGCGGGAAGGGATGCGCGTGGTGTGGCGCGGCGAGGTGGGGGCGGCGAGTTTCACCGCGTTTCATCTCGACGCCGAGGGTTGCCTGATCGGCGCCGAAGGGATCGGCGCCGCCCGCGAGATCCGGGCGGCGCAGGCGCTGATCAAGGCACGCAAACCGGTGGATGCGGCGATGCTGGCGGACCCCGCGGTGCCGGCGCAGAAGCTGCTGGCAGCAGCCCGCTAGGCCCACCAGGGCAATGGTTCCGGCTGGCCCCGGCTGACGTCAGGCCCGCGGCCCGGCCTGGTGTACCTCGATGGTGAGATGCGACAACGAGGGGAAGCCCGCCAAGCGGCTTCGGTAGTGGCCGGGCGTGCGGTCGTGCGGCGTTGCCACGCAGAGGATGGCGCCGAGATGGCCCGGGCCAAGGCGCCAGAGATGCAGGTCGGCGAGCGTGTCGCCGTCGTCCTCGATGACATGGCGCAGCCGGGCGGCCAGCGCATGGTCCGGGTTCATGTCGAGCAGGATGGCCCCGGTGTCGCGGATGAGCCCGTAAGACCAGCTCGCGATCACGATGGCGCCGACGATGCCGACCACCGGGTCCATCCAGACCCAGCCGAAGGCGCGGGCGAGCAGCAGGCCCGCAATGACGAGCGCCGAGACCGCGGCGTCGGCCATCACATGCACGACGGCGGCGCGCATGTTGTTGTCGCGCGCGATGCCGCGATGGTCGTGGTCATGGTGGTCGTGATGGTGATCGTGGTCGTGGTGGTGATCATGGCCGAGGGTGTGGCCGTGATCGTGGTCATGATCGAAGCCCAGCAGCCAGGCGCTGGCCAAGTTGACCACGAGGCCGAGCACGGCGATCGGGATCGCCTCGCGGAAATGGATCGGAACGGGAACGAAAATGCGCGAGACCGCCTCGTAGCCGATGAGCAGCGCGATCATCGCGAGGATGATGGCGCTGGCGAAGCCCGCGAGATCGCCGAGCTTGCCGGTGCCGAAGCTGAAGCGGCCATCCTCGGCATGGCGGCGAGCATAGGAATAGGCGATGGCCGCGAGCAGCAGCGCGCCGGCATGGGTGCTCATGTGCAGGCCGTCCGCGACCAGCGCGATGGAGCCGAACAACAGGCCGCCAACGATCTCGGCGATCATCATCGCGGTGCAGAGCGCGATCACCGCCCAGGTGCGGCGCTCGCTGCGCGCATGGCCGGCGGCGAGAAACCGGTGGGAATGGGTCAGGGTCAAGGGGTCGGTGCTGTTCATGCCTGCCTCACCGCAGATAGGTGCGGACGATGTCGAGAAGCTGCTCGGCGGCCTCCGCGTTCAACGCCCCCGGGTGCTTTTCGGGATCGACGAGATGGGTGCGGACATGGTCCGCCACCACCACGGCCATCAGGCCCGCGGTGGCGCCGCGCATGCCGGCGATCAGGTGCATGACCTGCTCGCACCCGGCCTCCGCCTCGAGAGCGCGTTCGATCGCCTCGACCTGGCCGCGGATGCGACGGACGCGGGCGAGCAGCCGCGCTTTGTCTCGGATCGTGTGCATGACTCCAACAGCATAGCATAGCCCCCTACCCTATACAACGGCAGCGCCACCGGGAGACTTCTCGCGGCGGCGGCCATGCCGGCGACGGCGCTTTGACGCGACTTCTGGAACATGGAACATGTCGGCCGCGTTCCGCGCCCGCGCCCTGCTGTCGCTGCTCATGCGGCTGCGGTGCGCGCGGGGCGATGTGGCACCGGCGCAAGCTCGACCCGTTGTCTCGGCGGCCACCGCCGGCGGCAATCCAGCCGCTGCGCAACGAGGCGTCCGGCAGTTCCTCGCGGCGCGGCTGACGCCGTGACCGATGATACGAGGGATGCGCGGGGTAGTGCTGCAATTGGGAGGGTAACCATGGCCAGGGAGCATGATTTCACCGCGGCGATCGTCTGGACCGGAGACCGTGGCGAGGGAACACGACACTACCGCGGCTATGACCGCACCTGGCGCATCGCGACACCGGGAAAGCCGGCGATCGAATGTTCCAACGACCCCACACTGGGTGGCGACCCCACGAAGCCCAACCCCGAGGACATGCTGCTGGCGAGCCTCGCGGGCTGCCACATGCTCTGGTACCTGCATCTGGCAAGTTCCGCGGGGATCGTGGTGCGCGGCTACGAGGACAACCCGCTCGGCATTGGCGAGACCAGCCCACGCGGCGAGGGGCGATTCGTGCGCGCGGTGCTCAGGCCCACCATCCACCTCGACCGTGGTGCCGACCTGGCGCAGGCCGACGCGCTGCACGGGGAGGTGCACGAGTTCTGCTTCATCGCGCGCTCGGTGAGTTTCCCGGTGAGCTACGAGGCGCGCTACATCGAGCTGTGAGGCGGCGCGCCGGGCATGGCGCCGATGGGGCGGCGGAGATATTTTAGGGTTGAAATATCTGCCGTCGGTGCGAAAGTCGGGCGCCGGCATGAGAGGCCAGCATCCTCGGGAGCGCGCGTATGCATCACCCATCATGGAACGCCAACCGCTTCAAGATCGGCGTGTTTTCCGCCAACGCCGATGGCGGGCTGACGCTGACGCGCGTGCCCGAGCGCTGGCCCGCGGCGTGGGACGGGATCGTGCGCGTGGCGCGGATGGCCGACCAGGCGGGGCTCGACTTCTTCCTGCCGATCGCCCGGTGGAAGGGTTTCGGCGGCGAGATGAACTCGCGCGAGCTGAGCTACGAGACGCTGACCTTCGCCGCCGGGCTTGCCGCCGTCACCGAGCGCATCACGCTGTTCTCGACCGTGCATGTGCCGATGGTGCACCCGGTGTTTGCGGCCAAGGCGATGGCGACGATCGACCACCAGTCGCGCGGGCGGGCCGGGCTCAACATCGTCTGCGGCTGGAACCCAGAGGAGTTCGGCATGTTCGGCCTGCCGATGATCGAGGACCGCTATGCGCAGGGGCATGAATGGTTCGACATCGTCTCGCGCATCCATGCCGGTGAGACATTCGATTTCGCCGGCAAATTCTATCAGCTGAAAAATGTCTCGGGAAAACCGCTACCGGTGCAGCAGCCGCGGCCGCTCACGGTCAATGCCGCGTTCTCGCCGCCGGGGCGGGACTTCGCGGCGCGGGCGGCCGACTGCCTGCTGACCAGCTTCGTCGATATCCCGAAGGGGCGCGAGCAGATTGCCGATATCAGGGGCCGGGCGGAACAGGCCGGGCGCGAGGTGGGCGTGCTGGCCACGTGCCATGTCGTGTGCCGGCCGACCCAGGCAGAGGCCGAGGCTTATTACGAACATTACGCGGTCGAGATGGAAGATGCGGCGAGTGTTGACCACTACATGGGGGCGAAGGAGAAATTCTCCGGCTCGCACGACGCCGAGGCCTACCGGCTGCATCGCAAGCGCTTCGCCGGCGGTGCCGGGACCTATCCCGTGGTGGGCACGCCACGCCACATCGCCGAGGAGATGATCCGGCTCGCCGAGGCGGGGTTCGCGGGAACGACGATCAGCTTCGTCAACTACGAGCAGGAGCTGCCGGCGTTCATCAACGGCGTACTGCCTATCCTGCGGGAGGCGGGATGGCGAGCAGCGTAGCCGCGGAGGCCGCCTCCCCGATATCCGCGGGCGCCGCGGCCAGCAGCTCGCGCGTATAGTCGGCCTGCGGGCTCGCGAAGACACGCTCCGTCTCGCCGTGCTCGACGATGCGGCCCTGCTGCATCACGATGACGCGGTCGCAGAGATGACGCACGACGGCGAGGTCATGCGAAATGAAGATGAGCGAGATCGCGCTGGCCCGCAGCCGCGCGAGCAGCGCCAGAAGTTGCGCCTGAACCGAAACGTCGAGCCCCGAAACGATCTCGTCGGCCACCAGCAGCCTCGGGCGGGCGGCAAGTGCCCTGGCGATGTTGACACGCTGGCGCTGACCGCCCGAGAGCTGCGCGGGAAAGCGTGAAACCAGCGCGGGGTCGAGCCCCATGGCGCGCATCAGCTCCGCGGCGACCGCCTCGCGTTCCGCCGCCGGCCGGTGCGCTGCCTCCAGCGCCTGGGCGACGATGGAGGCCACCCGCCGGCGGGGGTTAAGCGCCGAGCTCGGGTTCTGGAACACCATCTGCAGGTTGGCGAGCCGGACCCGGCGCGCCGCCGCATCGCCCCGGGTGACATCGGCACCGGCCAGAGTAATGCGCCCGGAGGTCGGCCGATCGAGCCCGACGATCAGGCGCGCGAGGGTGGATTTGCCGCTGCCGCTTTCCCCGACGACGCCGAGAAACTCGCCCTCGCGCAGGGTGAGGGAAGCGTTCTCCAGCGCGATGACATCGCGTCGTCTGAACATGCCGCCGACGCGGAAGGATCGGCCGAGACCTTCCAGGCGCAGCAGCACCTCGCCGCTGCCCATGCGATGCGGTGCCGGTGGCGAGGAGGGCGCGATGGTGCTGGTACGCTCCGGAAACTGGCAGGCCACGCGCCGGTCATCGCCGATGAGCGGGATCTCGCGTTCGGCGCAGCCGGCGCTGCGCACCGGGCAGCGCGGCGCGAAACGGCAGCCCGTGGCCTCGGCGAGCGCCACCAGGCCCGGCATGTGATCGGGCAGCACCATGAGACCGCGGCGCGTGCCAAGTGCGGGGTTCGCGAGCTCCAGCGCGCGCGTGTAGGGATGCAGCGGGCGCGAGAGCACGGCGGCCGCGCCACCCTCCTCGACCACCGCACCGGCATAGAGCACGGCGACGCGGTCGCAGATGCCGGCGGCCAGCCGCAGGTCATGGGTGATGAACAGGATCGCGGTGCCGGCGCGGCGCTGAAGGGCTGCCATCAGCTCCAGAATTCGTGCCTGAACCGAAACGTCGAGCGCGGTCGTCGGCTCGTCGGCGACGATCAGGCGCGGGCGGGAGGCAAAGGCCATGGCGATGAGCACGCGCTGGCACATGCCACCCGAAAGCTGGTGCGGGTAGCGGGTGAGCAGGTCCGCGGGCTCCGGCAGTTGCACGGCGGCCAGCGCCTCGATGGCGCGGTCGCGGTGCTCGCGGCGGGGATAACCGAGATGGGTGAAGTGTTCGCGCAGCTGTGAAAAGATGGTCCGCACCGGGTTGAGCGCCGAGAGCGGTTCCTGCGGGATGAAGGCAACCTCGCGCCCGAGCATGGCGCGGCGCGTGTCCGCCGAGATCGAAAGCAGGTTGCGGCGGTTGAAATCCACGCGCCCGCCGGCGACCGCGAACCCGGGCGGCAGATGGCCCGCAATGGCGCGGCCGAGCATCGATTTACCGGCGCCGGACTCACCGACAATGCCGAGCACCTGGCCCTTGTCGAGCGAGAGGCTAACGCCGCGCAGCACCGGGGCGAGGCGCGGTTCCCGATCCTTGCCGACCTTCCCCGTGCTGATCTGCGCCGTGACGGTCAGGCCGTCGATCGAGAGCATGCTCATGCGCGCGTCGTGTCGAGATCGAGCGCCCGGCGCAGCCCGTCGCCGGCGAGATTGCAGCCCGCCACGGCGGCGAAGATGGCGAGCACCGGCGCGAGCAGGTTCCACGGCGCCTCGAACACCGCCTGGCGGCCATCGGCAATCATCTGGCCCCAGGCGATCTGGCTGGCGCCGACGCCGAGGCCGACAAAGGACAGGATCGCCTCGACAACGATGGCGATGCCCATCTCCAGGGCAAACAGCGTGAGCAGCAGCGGCAGGACCGCGGGCAGCACCTCCAGCAGGACGGTGCGCAGATGCGAAAAGCCGAGCAGGCGGGCCGCGGCCACGTGGTCGCGGCGGGTGACGACCATCACCTCCGCGCGCAGCACGCGGCAGAACCGGGTCCAGTCCACGAGGATGATCGCCAGCACCACGTTGAGCAGCCCGGTGCCAAGCCCGGTCATCAGGATCAGCGAGAGGATGACAGGGGGAAACGACATCCAGACATCGACCGCGCGGCCGATCAGCCAGTCCACCCAGCCGCCGAGATAGCCGCCGACCAGCGCCAGCACCGAGCCGATGAGGCATGCGCCGGTGGCCGCGGCGATGGCAACGATCATCGCGGTGCGCGCACCGTAGATGAGGCGCGAGAGCACGTCCCGGCCGAGGCTGTCCGTGCCCAGCAGGTGCGCGGCGCTGCCGCCGCTCTGCCACGCCGCAGGGGCGAGGGTCGCAAGCAGGTCCTGGTGCGCGGGATCATAGGGCGCGAGCAGCGGCGCCAGGATCGCGGCCATCAGCACCACGAGCATCAGTGTCGTACCGATAACAAAACGAGGTGTGAGAAGCCGGCTCACGCGCGCCGCAGCCTCGGGTCCAGCACCAGGTACAGCGCGTCCACCACCGCGTTGATGACCAGCACGACGACGCAGTAGGTCAGGCCGACCGCCTGGACGACCGGCAGGTCGGCGTTACGCACCGCGTCGACCATGAGGTTGCCGATACCGGGGAAGCCGTAGATGACCTCGATCAGCAGCGACCCGCCGAACAGGAAGCCGAACTGCACGCCGACGAGGGTAAGGCTGGGCAGCGCCGCGTTGCGCAGGGCGTGGCCCAGCAGCAGGCGCGTCTCGGAGATGCCGCGCAACCGCGCCTGGTGGACATAGTCCTGCTCCCAGGTGGCGAGCAGCGAGGCGCGCAGCACGCGGGCGATGGGCGGCGCGAAGGCGATGCCGAGGGCAGCGGCCGGCAGCACGAGGTGCAGCAGGGCGCTCCAGAAAATATCGAGCCGGCCGGCCCGCAGCGAGTCGAAGAGCAGAAAGCCGGTGCCGGGTGGCTGCGGCAGGTTGGGCGCGAGCCGGCCGGTGAACGGCAGCCAGTTCAGCGCCACGCCGAAAACAAAGATGAACAGCAGCCCCCACAGGAACTCCGGCAGCGACATCGCGAGCGTTGTCGCCGTCTCCAGCACGATTTCCGTCCGCCGGCCGCGCAACGCAAACAGCAGCAGCCCGCCACCGACACCGAGGACGAAGGCGATGACCATGGCGCTGCCGGCCAGTTCGATCGTCGCCGGCACCGCATTGCGGACGAGGCCGGCGACGGAGCGGCGAAGATGGATCGACTGGCCGAAATTACCTTGCAACACCTGCCCGAGCCAGATCGCGTATTGCACCGGCAGCGGCCGGTCCAGGCCCATCGTGTGGCGCATCGCCGCGATGTCGGCGTTGGTGGCGTTAGGCGGCAGGGACATGGCCGCCGGGTCCACCGGCAGCAGGCGCAACGTCACGAACATGAGCGCCGAGACGACGAGGAGCGTGGGCAACGCCACCGCCGCGCGCCAGGCCAGGGTGCGGAGCATGGCCTGGACCTAGCCGAACGGCGGCGACTTGTCAGCGCTCATGGTGCCGGTGATGCCTCAGGTCCAGTGAAACGTCTGGCCCAGCACCCAGCCATTGCCATAGCGGGTGAAGTCGAGGTTCTTTTTATGCACCAGGGTGATGACGCTCTGCAGCAGCGGCATGCAGGCGCCCATGTTCACGGCGTCCTCCTCGATCTTCTTCCAGCCGGCGATGCGTTCGGCCTCGTTGGTGACGGTGAACTGGGCGATGACGCGCTTGCCCAGAACCGGGTCCTTCCACGGCGAGAAGGGCAGTTTCGGGTTCAGCAGGTAGCCGGCGTAGATTTCCGGGTCACCGGTAGCGTTGTCGAAGGAATAAAGCGTCGCCTCCGGCAGTTTGTCGCCACGATTGAGCTCGAAATACTGGGCGTATTCGATGACCTTGAGGTCTGCCTCGATGCCGACCTTCTTCCACATCGCGGTGATGGCGCGGGCCATGTCGTAGTCCGAGGGAAACTGGCCGTTGGTGGTGTCGAAGCCGATCTTGATCGGCTTCTTCGGGCCATAGCCGGATTTCGCGAGAAGCTCCATGGCAAGCTTCGGGTCATAGGCGAACTGGAAACCGGGCACGTAGCCGGCCGAGCCGGGCGGGGCGGGCAGTGATAGCGGCACCGCGGCACCGCCGTAGAACGCCTTGGACAGCGCCTCTTTGTCGATCGCGTGATGGGCGGCGAGGCGGACATTCTCGTCGGCGAAGGCACGGTCGTTGCGCACCTGCAGCAGGATGATGCGGGTGATCGGGTCAAGCTCCGAGGCGAGGCCAGCAATGTGGCCGAGGCGCTGCGCCTCGCGCACTGGGACGTTGATGGTGAGGTCCACCTGGCCCGACTCGATGGCCGCCACGCGGGCCGAGGGGTCCTTGATGATCTCGATGGTCAGGCGGCGCAGCGCCGGCTTCGGGCCCCAGTACTTGTCGTTGCGCTCGAGCACGATGCGGGCATTGATCTCGTATTCCGCGAGCCGGAACGGGCCGGAGCCGATCGGCTTCTTCTGGAACCCGGCCGGCCCGACCTTGGTCATGTACTCCTTGGGCAGGACGAAGCTGCCGAGGAAGGCGAGCCAGACCGGTGCCGTGGGGAAAGGCTGGGAAAAATGCATGACGGCATGCGTGGGCGAGGGCGTGTCGACGCCGACCAGCGTGCGGAAGGATTTGGCGATGTCGAGGTTGGCACCCGCCTTCACGCGCTCGAAGAACGTGTAGCGGATATCCTCGCTCGTCATCCTCGTGCCGTCGTGGAACGTCACATCGGGGCGCAGCTCGAGGTCGAGGCTCTTGCCGTCCGGGGCAAGCTGCCATTTGCTGACGACATTGGCGATGAGCTTGAGCTTCGGCGACTGGGTGAGCGGCTGGTCGAACACCATCTTGTAGATGCCCTGCGCGTCCGGCGCGAAGCGCAGCGTGGGGTCCCAGCCGGTGACGTCGCTCGGCCAGCCCATCGTGGCGCTGTCCTTGCCTGCGGCAAGTGCCGGCAGCGGCATCGCGGCGCCGGCGGCGGAAGCGAGAAGCAAACGGCGGCTGAGCGGCAGTTGCATCGTATTCTCCCCATGATTGACGACGGCGGCGTCACCGAACGGCACGCAGGAAAATAGTTTAGACTTGAAATATCGGCGCGGGGAAGCCCTAATACACGGGCGCGGCTGACGGATTTCGCCGCGGCGCTGAGGGGCCAGCCAGGCTGATGGGCGGGCCGTGTTGACGGGCGGGCGGGCGCGACGGACGATCCGCGCCCATCGGTGGGGTGGCGCATGGCCGAACGAAGTTTCGCGCGCGAGGTGCAGGATCTGCGGCTGGGCGACGGGGAGGAGTTCCGCGGCGAGGGAATTCTGGCCGTGACCAAGGCCCTGCTGCAATCAGGCGTCGGGTATGTCGGCGGCTATCAGGGCGCGCCGATCTCACACCTGATGGATGTGCTGGCCGACGCGCAGGACATCCTCGGCGAGCTTGGCGTGCATTTCGAAACCTCGGCGAGCGAGGCGGCGGCCGCATCGATGCTGGCGGCGTCGGTGATGTACCCGATCCGCGGCGCGGTGACGTGGAAATCGACCGCCGGCACCAACGTCGCCTGCGACGCCCTGTCCAACCTCGCCTCGGGCGGCGTGACCGGCGGGGCGCTGATCGTGATCGGCGAGGATTACGGCGAGGGCTCGTCCATCATGCAGGAGCGGACGCATGCCTTTGCGATGAAGTCGCAGATCTGGCTGCTCGATCCGCGGCCGAACCTGCCGAGCATCGTGGCGGCGGTGGAGGAGGGATTCGCGCTTTCCGAGATCTCCAACACGCCGGTGATGCTGGAGATGCGCATCCGCGCCTGCCACGTCCATGGCAGCTTCATCACCAAGGCCAACCGCAAGCCGGCGATGGCACTCGCGCAGGCTCTTGAAAATCCGGTGCGCGATACCGCCCGCATCGTGCTGCCGCCCGCCTCCTTCAACCATGAGAAGGAAAAGATCGAGCGGCGGCTGCCGGCGGCACGGCGGTTCATCGTCGAGCGGGGGCTGAACGAAACCTTCACCGGCGATATCGACGATATCGGCATCGTGCTGCAGGGGGGCATGTACAACGGCGTCATCCGCGCGCTGCAGGGATTAGGCCTTGCCGATATGTGGGGAAACACGAGGGTCTCGTTGCATGTTCTCAACGTGACCTATCCGCTGGTGCCGGAGGCGCTGGTCGCGTTCTGCGCCGGCAAAAGGGCGGTGCTGGTGGTGGAGGAGGGCCAGCCCGAGTTCATCGAGCAGGCGCTGGCAACCGAGCTGCGGCGCGCCGATGTCGGCACCAAGCTGTTTGGCAAGGACGTGTTGCCGATGGCCGGCGAATACACGGCCGGTGTGCTCTCAGCGGGCATCCGCGCGTTTGTGGAGAGCGCGGCACCGGCGGTTGCGGCGCGGCTCGCCCGGGCCCCCTCGCCGGCCGCCGTGCTCGCCGATGCGCGGGTGAAGGCGCTGGCCACCACCGTGCCGCCACGGCCGCCGAGCTTCTGCACCGGCTGCCCCGAGCGGCCGATCTTCGCGGCGATGTCGCTGGTGCAGAACGAGCTTGGCTCGCACCACATCGGCGCCGATATCGGCTGCCACCTGTTCGCGATCAACCCGCCCTTCGAGCTCGGCGCGACGACGATGGGATATGGGCTCGGCCCATCCTCCACCGCCGCACTGCAAGTCAAGGCGAAGAAGCGGCCGATCGCGGTGATGGGCGATGGCGGGTTCTGGCATAACGGGCTGCTGAACGGCATTGGCAACGCCGTGTTCAACAAGCACGACGGCGTCGTCGTCGTCGTCGATAATTACTATTCAGCGGCAACCGGCGGGCAGGATATCCTGTCGTCGCGCGCGGACAACCAGACCCGCAGCACCCATCACCCGATCGAGACCGCGATCCGTGGCGTCGGCGGCAAATGGGTGCGCACGCTCGAGCGCACCTACGATGTCGCGAAGATGCGCGACACGCTGCGCGAGGCGCTGACGACGAAGGAGGAGGGACCGAAATTCATCGTTGCCTCCTCGGAATGCATGCTCAACCGCCAGCGGCGCGAGCGCCCGGCTTTCGTCGCCGCGGTGAAGAAGGGCGAGCGGCGGGTGAAGCCGCGGTTCGGCGTCGATGAGGATGTGTGCTCGGGCGATCATGCCTGCATCCGCCTGTCCGGCTGCCCTTCGCTCTCGGTCAAGCGTTCCGCCGACCCGCTGAAGGAGGACCCGGTGGCGGTGATCGACCAGAGCTGCGTCGGTTGCGGGAATTGCGGCGAGGTGGCGGAGGCGGCGGTGCTGTGCCCCTCGTTCTATCGCGCCGATGTCGTGCACAATCCGGCGCGGATGGAGGCGTGGTGGGCCAGCGTGCGGGCGCGGTTGATCGCCTGGTTGCAGGCGCGACGCGAGCGATCGCGGCTGGTGCTGTCCGTCTGATGCGTGGGCGCTGAGCCATGGACGGCGTCAACCTCTCGTCCGACCGGCCCATCACGCTCGCGATCCTGGCCATGGGCGGCCAGGGCGGTGGCGTTCTGGCCGACTGGGTCGTTGCCATGGCGGAACGCGAGGGATGGGTGGCGCAGACCACATCCGTGCCTGGCGTCGCTCAGCGCACGGGCGCGACGATCTACTATGTCGAGCTGGTCCGCCCGCGCGGCAACGCGCTGCCGGTGCTGTCGCTGATGCCAGTCCCCGGTGATGTCGATGTGGTGATCGCCTCCGAGCTGATGGAGGCCGGCCGCGCCATCCAGCGTGGGCTGGTGACGCCGGAGCGCACGGTGATGGTGGCCTCCACGCATCGTGCGCTGACCGTTCCTGAAAAGGCCAAACCGGGCGACGGGACGATCGACGGGCGGCCGGTCCTGGAGGCGATGGCCTTTGCCTCGCGCATGCTGGTCGCATCGGACATGCAGGCGCTAGCGGAGGCAAATGGCAGCGTGATCTCGGCGGCACTGTTTGGCGCGCTGGCCGGCTCCGGCGCACTGCCCTTCTCGCGCGAGGCGTTCGAGACCACGATCCGCGAGGGTGGCGTGGGTGTCGCCGCAAGCCTCGCCGCGTTCGATGCCGGGTTCACGGCACAGCCTCTCCCGGGCGACCGGGCGCCAGCGGCAGCGCCGGCAATCATCGGCGGCACCGCGGCGGAGCGGGCGCGGCTGACCTCGTTGCTTGCCCGCATCGAGACGGAGTTCCCCGATGAGGCGCAGGGCATGCTGCGGCACGGTGTCGCGCGGCTGGTGGACTACCAGGACCTCGACTACGCCGAGGAATATCTCAACCACGTGGCGCGGATCGTGGCGCTGGAACCCTCGCTCGGCAATGAGGCGGCGCGCCAGGTCGCGGTCGCGATGGCCTATGACGACGTGATCCGCGTTGCCGACCTCAAGACACGGACGTCCCGCTTCGCACGGGTGCGGCGCGAGGTGGAGGCGCGGGCCGACCAGGTGCTCGATGCAACGGAATTCATGCATCCCCGCCTCGCCGAGATCTGCGGCACGCTGCCGGCGCGATGGGGCAGGCGGGTGGAGGCGTCGCCCACGCTCTCGGGCCTGGTGCGAAACTGGTTCGAAAGGCCGCGGCGGGTCCGCACCACGCGGCTATGGGGGTTCATGCAGCTCTACCTCCTCGCCGGCATGCGGCGCTGGCGGCGCAAGCTGCTGCGCCATGAGCGCGAGATGGATTTCCTGCGCAATTGGCTCGACCTCGTGGCCAGCGAGGCGCCGCGCGACGCTGCCCTGGCGCTGGAGTTGCTGCGCTGCCGTCGCCTGGTGAAGGGCTACAGCGGCACGCACGCCCGCGGCGAGAGCAAGTTCTCCCTGGTGACGGGTGCATTGCCGCTGCTCGCCACCCAGCCGGACGCGGCCGCCTGGCTGCGCCGTCTGCGCGAGGCAGCGCTGGCGGACGAGGCAGGCAAGGCGCTCGACGGTGTTCTCGCCACCCTGGAAACCCTGGAGAAGGCCGCATGAACGACATGCCGCTCGACCATGACATCACGGCCCTGGTGCGCGACACCGCGGTGCACCGCGACGTGTACACCAGCACCGATGTTTTCGATCTCGAGATGAAGCGGTTGTTCCGGCGAACCTGGGTCTATGTCGGCCACGCCAGCCAGGTGGCGGAGATCGGTGATTTCTTCACCACAACGATCGGTACGGAGCCGGTGGTGATGGTGCGCCACACTGACCGCTCCATTCGGGTGCTTTACAACCGTTGCCCGCATCGCGGCGTGAAGATTGCCGGCGAGAGTTGCGGCAACACCGGCCGCTTTTTTCGCTGCCCCTATCATGCCTGGTCGTTTCGCACGGATGGGTCGATCGCAGCGATTCCGGTGCCGGAGGGCTACCAGGAGGCACCGCTCGCCGGAAGTGCCGCCGGCGAAGGGATGCGCCCGGTCGGCGCGGTCGAGGTCTATCGGGATTTCGTGTTCGCGCGGCTGGATGCGAGCGGAATTTCGTTTCCGGATTATTTCGGAGAAAGCTTGTCCACGATCGACAACATGGTGGACCGCTCCCCGGTGGGAAAGCTCGAAGTCGCCGGCGGCGTGCTGCGCTACATGCACGGCTGCAACTGGAAGATGCTGGTCGAAAACCTGACCGACACGATGCACCCGATGGTGGCCCACGAGAGCAGTGCGGGAACCGCCGTCGAGGTGTGGAAGAAGCTCGGCATGCCGGCCGATGCGCCGAGGCATCCGGCGGTCGAGATCTATGCGCCCTTCGTCTCGCCCTATGAGTTTTATCAGAAAATGGGCATCCGCACCTGGCGGAACGGGCATGGGCATACCGGTGTTTCGCAGTCGATTCATTCCAGCTATTCGTCGATCCCCGGATACTGGGAGGCGATGGAGGCGGCCTACGGACCCGATCGGGCCAAGGCCATTCTCGATGAAAACCGACACAACACCGTTTATTTTCCGAATATGACGATGAAGGGCCCGATCCAGGCGCTGCGCATCTTCAAGCCGGTGGCCGCAGACCGGACGATGGTCGAGTCCTGGACGTTCCGGCTGGTGGGCGCGCCTGACAAGCTGCTGGAACGCACCGTGCTCTATTCTCGGCTGATCAACGCGCCGACCTCACCTGTCGGGCACGACGATCTGGAGATGTATCAGCGCGCGCAGGAGGCGCTGCACGTCGACGCCAACCCGTGGGTGAACATGCAGCGCCTGTACGCGCAGGACGAGTTTGACGGTGCAACGAAGGTGTGGAACGGAACCACCGAGGCGCAGATGCGCAACCAGTACCGGGCCTGGCTGCGCTTCATGGCGGAGGCCGCATGAACGCGCCGGATAGTGCCGCCCTGTCGGAATTCGTCGTGCGCGAGGCGCGACTGCTCGACGAGCAGCGCTTCGAGGAGTGGCTGGACCTGTTCACCGCCGACGGCCGCTACTGGATGCCGCTGGAATGGGGGCAGACCGATCCGCTGCTGCATAACTCCCTGTTCTGGGACGACACGGTTCTGTTGAAGATACGCATCGAACGGCTGAAAGGCGCCAAGACCTACAGCCAGAAGCCGAAGAGCCGCTGCCAGCACGTGCTGCAGGCGACGGTGATCGACCGCCACGACCCTGATGCCAACCGGTTCGAAACCTGGACACCGTTCCATTACGTCGAGGCACGTGGCGACGAGCAGAACCTGTTTGCCGGCTGGAGCCGCCATTCCCTGGTGCTGGAGGAGGGGCGGCTGCGCATCAGGCAGAAGCGCGTCGATCTGGTGAACCCCGAGGCGGCGTTCGGCAACATTCAGCTGTTCATGTGATGAACTTCGCGAGTGTGCATCAGGCTTTCGAGACCTCCGCCGCGCACTGGCCGGACCAGCCGTTTCTTGGCGTGCTGGAGGAAACGGCCAGGGTCTATGGCATTCCGGCCGGGGAGATGCGTTTCGCGGAGGTCAAGGCGCGCGTGGACGCGCTCGCAGCGTCGTATCGCGAGGCCGGCTGGGGCGCGGGACACCGGATCGGGCTGTTGCTCGAAAACCGGCCGGATTTCGTGCTGCATTTTCTGGCGATCAACGCCATCGGCGCCTCCATCGTGCCGATCAACCCGGATCTGCGCAGCGAGGAACTGCGCTACATGATCGCGCATTCGGAGATGGCGCTGGGCATCGCGATCCCGGCCCGGCAGCCGTCGCTGCGCGACGCCTCGGACGGCCGTCTGCCGGTGATCGCTGCCGACGAGGCGATACCGCGCGCCGCCGTGCCGCGCGAGCCGGGAGCACCACTCGCGGGGCGCGAGGCGGGGCTGCTCTATACCTCCGGCACGACCGGACTGCCGAAGGGCTGCGTTGTCTCCAACACCTGGTTCCTCGAAACCGGCATGTGGTATCTGGGCCTGCGCGGTGCGGCCGAGCTGCGCACGGGCAGCGAGCGGATGCTGACGCCGCTGCCGCTGTTTCACATGAACGCGCTCGCCGCCTCCACCATGGCGATGCTGCTGTCCGGCGGCTGCCTGTTTGTGCTCGACCGGTTTCACCCGAAGACATGGTGGCGCTCCGTGCGCGAGGCGCGAGCAACGATTATCCATTATCTCGGGGTGATGCCGGCGATGCTGATGGCGGCCTCACCCGGCGCGGAGGAGCGCGATCACCAGGTGCGCTTCGGTTTCGGCGCCGGCTGCGACCGCACGCTGCACGGGCCGGCGGAGACTCGTTTTGGTTTCCCACTGATCGAGGGATGGGCAATGACGGAGACGGGATGCTCTGTCTCTATCACCGCGGATGTCGAACCACGACATGTGGGGATGAACTGCCTCGGGCGCGTGCCGGCGCATGCCGAGATCCGCATTGTGCGCGAGGACGGGACGGATTGCGACGCTGATGAGCCGGGAGAGTTGCTGATACGGCGCACGGGCGCCGACGCTCGTTACGGCTTCTTTACGGAATACCTCAAGGACCCGGAGGCGACCTCAGCGGCCTGGGCCGGCGGCTGGTTTCACACCGGCGACGTGATCCGAAGGGACAACGCGGACTTCTGTTATTTCGTCGACCGACGCAAGAACGTGATCCGGCGCAGCGGGGAGAACATCGCGGCGATCGAGGTCGAAGCCGTGCTGCTGCGCCACCCCAACGTCGCGGGCGTGGCGGTGGCGGCGGTCGCGGATGCCGTGCGCGGGGAGGAAGTTCTTGCCTGCGTGATGCCGCGCGAGAACGTGGCGGACGCGGCGGGCTTCGCGCAGGACCTGGTGGCGTGGTGCCTGGCGCGGCTCGCCTACTACAAGGCGCCGGGATTCGTTGCGATCGTCGATCAGCTTCCCGTCACCTCCACCAACAAGGTGCAGCGCGGCGTTCTGAAGACGCTCGCAGCAACGCTGCGGGACGAGCCGGCGACCGTGGATGTCCGGGCACTGAAGAAGCGCGCGGCGTGAAGCGCGCGGGCTATGAGGGCGTGGTGCTCGCCTGCCCGGTGACGGTGCCCTACGCGCGGTATTCCGCGCAGCCGGCGCCTTGGTGGATCGGCCAGGCCCTCGCGGGAGTGCTGCGCGCGGCGGGAATGGAAAAGCATCAGCTTGACGGGTTCGCCTGTTCCAGCTTCACGCTCGGCGCGGACTCCGCCGTTGCGATGACGCAGCATCTGGGTATCTCGCCGCGCTGGCTGGACCATGTGCCGATGGGCGGGGCCGCGGGGCTGGTGTCGTTGCGGCGTGCGGCGCGGGCGGTGCAGGCCGGCGACGCGGACGCCGTGGCGGTGGTCGCGGGCGACACCAATGCGCCGGATTCGTTCCGGCGGCTGGTCTCCGGGTTCTCCCGCTTCTCGGCCGACGCCGTCTACCCCTATGGCGCCGGCGGACCGAATCTGTCCTTCGCGCTGATCACGGACGCCTATATGCGCCACTGTGGCGCGACGCGCGAGGATTTCGGCCGCATCTGCGTGGCACAGCGGGCCAACGCGGCGAGCTTCCCGCATGCGCTGCAGAAGAAAACGATGACGCTACAGGATTATCTCGCGGCGCGCCCGATCGCGGACCCGCTGGTGCTGTTCGACTGCGTGATGCCGTGCGCGGGGGCGGAGGCATTCCTGGTGCTGCGCGAGGCCGACGCGAGGGCCGCCGGCATGCGCTACGTGCATCTCGCCGCGGCGATCGAGCGGCACAACGCGTTCCCCGAGGACGATGTGCAGCTGCGCGGCGGCTGGGAGGCGGATGCCGACGAGATGTGGGCGATGGCGGGGATGCCGCCCGGCAGTGTCGATATCGTCGAGACCTACGACGATTATCCCGTGATCGTGATGTTGCAATTCGAGGGGCTTGGGTTCTGCGTGCCGGGCGAGGCTCCGGATTTCCTGCGCGGCAAGGACCTCACCTGTGCCGGCGACCTGCCGCACAACACCTCCGGCGGGCAGCTTTCCGTGGGGCAGGCGGGGGCGGCCGGCGGGCATCTTGGCATCGTCGAGGCGATACGCCAGCTCACGGGTTCCGCGCTGGGTGCCCAGGTGGCGACGCCACGGAGCGCCCTGGTCGCCGGCTTCGGGATGATTAATTACGATCGCGGCCTGTGCAGCGCCGCCGCCGTGCTGCACGCATGACGCCGCCGCCACGCCGAAAGAAGAACCCGCTGCTGGCAACGCGCCGGCCGCTGCTGCCGCCCGCGACGCCGAGCCGTGGGGCGCTGAAGCTCTCGGCATTGGTCGGGCAAGGACGTTTCGCTTTGCCGGTGTGCAGGGAATGCGGTGCCGTCGCCTACCCCGTGCGCGATCTCTGCGGCGCTTGCCTCGGCGAGCTGGCGTGGCAGGATGTCGCGGATGGCGGCACGGTGCTCGCGCGAACGGTGCTGAGGGCCAGCGGCGATGTTTATTTTCGCCAGCGCCTGCCGGTGCGGACGGGCCTGGTTGCCATGGATGCGGGGCCGCGCGTGGTCGCGTTCCTCCAGGACGATGTGCAGCCATCGTCGCGGGTACGGCTCGCGTTGCGGCTGGACAAGGCCGGTCAGGCGGTCATGCTGGCCATGGCCGAGAGTTTCACGGGGGAGGAGGCGCTGTTGCAGGCGCATGGATGTTCGTTGCGGGACCGGCGCGTCCTGGTGACGGAGGCGCGCGGCGCGCTGGGGGCGGCGATGGTGGCGCGGGCCGTTACCGCCGGCGCACGCGAGGTGTTTGCGGGCGAGGCGGCGATGTGGACATCGCGGGCGGCCCTGGAACAGGGCGCGTTGCCGGCCGCGGCAACGGGCGTGGATCTCGACCTGACCGACGAGCGTAGCGTGCGCGAGTTCGCGGCTGAGTTCGGCGGGCGGGTGGATGTCGTGATCAACACGGCGCTGTTCGGGCGGCCAGGTGGCGTGATGGACGCCGATGCGACGCGGCTGCGCGAGGCGATGGAGCTGGAGGTTTTCGGCACGGCGAGGCTGGCGCGCATGCTGGGCCCGGCGCTGCGGGCATGCGGTGGCGACGGCGACAATCCGGCCTGCGCCTGGGTGCAGACCGTCGCCGACGATGCGCTGGCGCCGAGCCCCGGCTTCGGCGCGCATGCCGCCGTGCAGGCAGCCTCGCTATCGCTCGCGCTAAGCCTGCGCGCTGAATTACGGCCGATCCGGGTGCTGACGGCGTTCGTGGGGCCACTCGACGATGCATGGCACCAGGATGTGCCGCCGCCGAAGGTCGCGCCACGCGCGTTTGCCGAAGCCGTCGCCACCGCGCTCGAACAGGGGCTCGATGAAATCGCGGTCGGTGACGTGGCACGGCACAAGCTGGAGCGCTGGCGCGCCGACCCTGCGCTGACCATTCGCGAGACAACCCACACAGGCTGAAACAGGAGAATGCAGATGAGCATGCTGGCCGAATTCGCCACCGCGGTCGCCGCGGGGAAGATCAAGGTGGTTGACCTGACGCAAACGCTGTCGCCGGATTTTCCGACCATCCAGCTGCCGCCGGAGTTCGGCCAGTGCGCGCCGTTCCGGCTCGAGGAGGTCTCTCGCTACGACGCCAAGGGGCCGGCCTGGTATTGGAATAATTTCTCCTGCGGCGAGCACACCGGCACGCATTTCGATGCGCCTGCGCACTGGATTTCCGGCAAGGATTTTGCCAACAACACGACGGACACGATCGAGGCGAAGAATTTCATCGCGCCGGCGGTGGTGCTCGACTGCAGCCGGGAATCCGCGGCGAATGCCGACTTCACCCTGACCAAGGCGTTCATCCTGGCCTGGGAGAAGCAGCACGGGCGCATCCCGGCGAAATCCTGGGTGCTGCTGCGCACCGACTGGTCCAAGAAATCGGGTGCTGAGTATGCCAACGTGAAGGCGGATGGCGCGCACACGCCGGGGCCGGACCCGGAGGCGGTGGAGTTCCTGGTGAAGGAGCGTGACGTTTTCGGTTTCGGTACCGAGACGATCGGGACGGATGCCGGCCAGGCGCCGCATTTCACCCCGCCCTTCCCCGCGCATTTTTTCATGCACGGCGCCGGGCGCTATGGGCTGCAATGCCTGTGCAACCTCGATCTGCTGCCGCCCGTCGGTGCCGTCATCATCTCCCCGCCGCTCAAGATCATCGGCGGTTCCGGCAGCCCGCTGCGGGTGCTGGCGCTCATCGGCGGCTGAAATGTTTGTGCTTGTGACGGGCGCCGCGGGGGGGATCGGGCGGGCGATCGCCGACGCGGTGCTCGCCGCGGGCCACGAGGTGGTGGCGCTCGACCGCGCCACACCGCCGCCGGCACGGGGGCTGCACGCGATCGAGGTCGATCTGATCGACGAGGCAGCGACGCGGCAGGCGGCGGAAGAGGCGTGCGCGCGCTTCGAGATCGCGGCGATCGTGCACAATGCCGGCGTGATCCGCCCGGCGCTGCTGGCGGATGCCGAGGCCGCAGATCTGCTGGACCTGGCACGGCTGCATCTGGCGGCGCCGCTGATCCTGATGCAGGCGGCGCTGCCGGGAATGCGGGCGCGGCACTTCGGGCGGGTGGTGCTGATTTCCTCCCGCGCGGCCCTCGGCGCGGTGACGCGAACCGCCTATGGGGCCACCAAGGCCGGCATGATCGGCCTGGTGCGAACCTGGGCGCTGGAACTCGCGGGCGACGGGATCACCGTGAACGCCGTGGCGCCCGGCCCGATCGGCGGAACGGCGATGTTCCACGACGTGGTGCCGGCCGGCAGCGAGCGGGAAGCGAGGCTCGCGGCCGCGATCCCGGTGGGACGGCTGGGAAGGCCGGATGACGTGGCGCGGGCGGTTTCGTTCTTCCTCGACGCACGGGCCGATTTCGTGACGGGGCAGACGCTGTTCGTCTGCGGCGGGGCGAGCGTGGGTTCGCTCGCGATATAGGTCACGCCTGGATACGGGCCGCGCCTGGCTGCGGCAGGATCGCGATCGCCTCGATCTCGACCAGCGCCTGGGGCTCGACAAGGGCCGCGACGCCGATGACCGACATCGCGGGAAAGGTCTTGCCCATCACCCGCCGCCATGCCGCGCCCAGCTCCTTGCCGGCGTTGCGATAGGCGGCGATGTCGGTGACGAACCAGGTGAGGCGCGCGATGTGGCTGGCATCGCCGCCGGCCTCGGCCAGCACCGTCAGGATGTTGCGCAGCGCCTGCTCGATCTGCGGCACCAGGCCCTCCGCGAACGCGCCCTTGTCATCCCAGCCGATCTGGCCCGCCAGCACGGCGACCCGCCCGGTTCCGGCCATGCCGTTGGCATACCCCAGCGGGCGCGGCCAGTCCGGCGGCTGCAGGGTGGTGAGCGTGCGGTCAGCCATGGGCGACGTCCTTGACGTGGGTTTTGAGGCGGCCGAGCAGGCGCATCAACTGCGCCACATCCGGGGCGGCGAGGCCCGCGCACAGCTCGGCGATCCATTCCGCGTGCGCGGCGGCCATGTCCGCGAAAGCGCGATGCCCGGCGGCGGTGAGCGCCACGACCACGGCGCGTCGGTCAGTCGGGTGCGCCCTTCGTTCCACCAGCGCCGCGTCGAGCAGCCGCTCGATCAGGCCCGTGACATTGCCGTTGGAAACCATCATGCGGCGGGAAAGCTCGCCGAGGGTCATGCCCTCGGGCGCCTTCTCAAGCTGCGCCATCAGGTCGAAGCGCGGCAGGGTGACGCCAAATTGCCGACGCAGACGGGCGCGGATCTCGCTCTCGATGAGGTTGGTGCAGGTGAGCAGCCGCAGCCAGAGGCGCAGCTCCTCGCGGTGGTCCGCGGGGTGCTCGTGCGCACGGGTCTCGGCATCGAGCAGCAGGGGCGCGTCGGTCACATCACTTCTCCGCCGGCAACGGGCAGCGCGACGCCGGTGATGGCGTCCGAGCCGGGGCCGCAGAGATACAGCACGGCGGCGGCGACCTCATCGGGCTGCACCAGACGGCCCTGGGGGTTGGCGCGGGTGAAATCGGCGCGGACCGACTCGGCATCGCGCCCGCCGCGCGCGGCGATGCGCTCGATGCTGGATTGCACGAGGTCGGTTTCCGTATAGCCGGGGCAGACGGCATTGACCGTAACGCCCTTGCCCGCGGTTTCCAGCGCCAGCGCGCGGGTGAGCCCGATGGCACCGTGCTTGGCCGCGACATAGGCGCTGACATACGGGTAGCCGGTGAGCCCGGCCGTGGAGGCAATGGTGACGACGCGGCCCCAGCCGCGCAACAGCATGCCGGGCAGCAGCGCATGGGTCGCAGTGAAAGCGGCGGTAAGGTTGACCGCCAGCATCCGGTCCCAGATCTCGCGGGTGGTGCGCGCGAAGGGTGCCGATTCCGCCGCCCCGGCATTGTTGACCAGGATATCCACCGGTGGCAGCGCCGCGAGTGTCGCCTCCAGCGCCGCCGCGTCGGTCACGTCCGCCACGACATGCGCCTGAGCCTGCCCCGCGGCGACGATCGCCGCAAGCGTCTCGGCACGGCGGCCGAGCACGGTCACGCGCACGCTCGCGCCGGTCAGCGCACGCGCCACCGCGGCACCGATTCCCTGGCCTCCGCCGGTCACCAGAGCATGCCTCACTGCGGTCTGTCGTCCCTTGAGCGTCACCGCGCCTCCTTTCCTCCCCGATGGCTCGATAGTCGATCCCAACATTGCGGGCCAGTTCCTTCAAGTCTAAAATATTTTGGCTGAAACGGAGAGGCGGGGATGCGGATCGAGGTCATTGGCGGCGGGCCGGCGGGGCTCTACTTCGCGATCCTGATGAAAAAACAGCGCCCGGATGCGACGATCCGGGTGCACGAGCGCAATCGCCACAACGACACGTTCGGCTTCGGCGTGGTGTTCTCCGACGCCACGCTCGACATCTTCGAGCGCCACGACGCGGAGAGCGCCAAGGCGATCACCGACCATTTCGCCTATTGGGACGATATCGAAATCAGGTTCAAAGGCAACCGTTTCCGTGTCGGCGGCAACGGGTTCTGCGGCTGCTCGCGGCGCACGCTGCTGCTGCTGTTGCAGGAGCGGGCGCAGAGCCTCGGCATCGAGATCAGCTTCACCGATGACGTGAAGTCGCTGGAGGATCTGCGCGGCGCGGACCTGATCGTCGCCTGCGACGGCATCAACTCCTTTGTACGGCAGGGCCATCTCGGGCATTTCGGCACCTCGGTCGATCTGCGGCCGAACCGCTTCGCGTGGATGGGCTCGACGCGCCCGCTCGACGCCTTCACCTTCTGCTTCCGCGAGAACGAGCACGGCATCTTCATCGCGCATGCCTATCAGTATGAGCCGGGCGCCTCGACCTGGGTGCTCGAAACCGACCCCGAAACGTTCGAGCGCGCCGGTCTCGGCGCCATGGACGAGGCGCAGTCCGCTGCCTATCTCGAGCGTGTCTTCGCCGAAGATCTCGGCGGGCACCGGCTGCTGACCAACCGCTCCCTATGGCGGCAATTCCCGATGATCCGCAACCGGCGCAGCACCATGATCCGCGAGCAGGACGGCACGGCGGAGAATGTGGTGCTGCTGGGCGATGCCAAGTCCACGGCGCATTTCTCGATCGGCTCAGGCACCAAACTGGCCATGGAGGACGCGATCGCGCTCGCCGAGGCGTTTCGCGCCCATGGCGAGGTGACCGCCAGCCTGAAGGCGTTCGAGCGTGACCGAAAAAGCGAAGTGGAACGCACGCAGCACGCGGCCGATGTGTCGCTGGTGTGGTTCGAGCAGGTGCGGCGCTTCTGGGACATGGAGCCGCTGCGCTTCGCCTTCGGGCTGATGACGCGCTCGAAATCCATCACCTACGACAATCTGCGGCTGCGGGCGCCGGATTTCGCGGTGGCCACGGACAGGCTGTTCGCCGCGGAAGTGGCGGCCAAGGGGTTCGCTTCCGTGGCGCCGGTCGCGCCGATGTTCCAACCGCTGGCGTTGCGCGGGATGGTGGTCGCGAACCGCGTCGTCGTCTCGCCGATGTGCATGTATTCCGCGAACGAGGGCGTGCCGGGCGACTGGCATATGGTGCATTACGGCGCGCGCGGGTTGGGCGGCGCGGGGCTGATCTTCACCGAGATGACCTGTGTGTCGCCGCATGCGCGGATCACGCCCGGATGTGCGGGGCTGTGGAACGACGAACAGGAAGCGGCCTGGACGCGCATCGCGGGCTTCGTGCACGCGCATGGTTCCACGAAATTCGCCCTCCAGCTCGGCCATGCCGGGCGCAAAGGGGCGACGAAGCTGATGTGGGAGGGCATGGACCGGCCGCTGGCCCGGGACGCCTGGCCGATCATGGCCGCCTCGCCCCTGCCCTATTACCCGGAAAGCCAGGTGCCGCACGCGATGACCGCAGCGGACATGAACGCGGTACGCGACGATTTCGTGGCCGCGGCGAAGCGGGGTCTTCGTTGCGGGTTCGACATGCTGGAGCTGCACGCCGCACACGGCTATCTGCTGGCCAGCTTCATCTCGCCGCTGACCAACCGGCGGACCGACGATTATGGCGGCACGCTCGCCAACCGCCTGCGCTTTCCGCTCGAGGTGTTCACCGCCCTGCGCGCGGCCTGGCCGCACGACAAGCCGATGTCGGTGCGCATCTCCGCCACCGACTGGCAGGAGGGCGGCATCACAGAGGCCGAGTCGATCGAGGTGGCGAAGGCGTTCGCTGCCGCCGGTTGCGACCTCGTGGATGTCTCGACCGGGCAGACCACGGCGGCGGCCGCACCGGTCTATGGCCGCATGTTCCAGGTGCCGTTCGCGGATGCGATCCGCAACGAGACCGGGATCGCGACAATGTGCGTGGGCAGCATCACCACGCCCGACCAGGTGAACACCATCCTCGCCGCCGGCCGCGCCGACCTGGTGGCGCTCGGCCGGCCGCACCTGACCGACCCCAATTTCACGCTGCGCGCCGCGGCCGCCTATGGCGTCGATCTGGGTGCCGGGCCGCCGCAATATCAGCCGGGAACCGCGCAGCTCTACCGCCTGGCGGAGCAGGCCCAGGCGGAACTCGCCGAGCTGCGCAAGAAGGCAAGACCGAAGTCGCACGGCCCGCAGATGCTGCGGGCGGCGGAGTAAGCCCGGCTGAGCCGGCTCTCTGGACAGCCCGCGCCTTCGAGGTCACATGAGGCACCTATCTTCCGGAGAGCGCGATGCTGTTCGATTTCGACAAGCTGCCGCCGCAGCAGCGCTATAAGCTGCTGGTCTCGACCGTCGTGCCGCGGCCGATCGCCTGGGTGGTGACGCTGGACACGGCCGGGCGGGCGAACGCGGCGCCCTTCTCGTTCTTCAATGTGTTCGGCGAAGACCCGGCGACGGTCATCATCGGCATCGGCGGGCGCAAGCCCGGGGACGCCAAGGACACCGGTAACAACATCCGCGAGACCGGTCAGTTCGTCGTCAACCTCGTTTCCTACGACAACGCGCAACGCATGGTGGAGACGGCGATCGAGTTCGACCACGGCGTCAACGAACTGGCGGAGGCGGAGCTGGTGACCGCACCCAGCACGAAGGTGAAGCCGCCGCGCATCGCCGACAGCCCGGTCGCGATGGAATGCGAGCGGATGATGACGATCGAGCTGGGGCTCGAGCGCGCGCTGATCGTGGGCCGGGTGCTGGCCATGCATGTCCGCGACGACTGCGTGCTCGATGCCGGGCGCAACTATATCGACACGCCGAGGCTCGACCTGATCGGGCGCCTGCATGGCGGTGGGTGGTATGCGCGGCTGTCCGACCAGTTCGAGGTGCCGCGGATCCCGGTGGAGAATTGGCGGCGGAAGTCAGCGGCGGAGTAGGACGGCACCCGACGCATGAACCTGCCGCTGCTCCGCGCGCTGCGGGAACGGCCGATCGCGCTGCTCTGGGCCGGTCTCGCGACCTCGGCGATCGGCGACCAGTTATTCGTCGTGGTCCTGGGCTGGGTCGGCACCGGACTGTTCGGCCGCAATGCCGGCTATCTCGGCGCGTTGCAAGGCATGGTGGTGCTGTCGGTGGCGCTGCTCTCGGGCCCGTTCGCGGACCGTCTGGCGCCACGCGGCGCGATGCTCGCGGCGGATGCGGTGCGTGCGGCGATGCTGATGTTCGTGGTCGCACTGTGGCTGCACGCGGGCGGGCCGAGCGGGGTGATGCTGATCGCCACCGTGGTGGTGCTGGGCAGCGCCTATGCGTTTTTCCGTCCGGCGTTGCAGGCCGCCCTGCCCTCGCTCGCCGCGAGCCCCGCCTCGCTGCCGGCGGTGAACGCACTGCTCGACACCACGGAGCGGATCGCCCGCCTGCTCGGGCCGGGCATCATCGGGTTGCTCGCGGCGGTGATCCCGCTGGTGCATTTCGTGACTCTCGACGCGGTGAGCTTCCTGGTCTCGGCGGTCGCGGTCCTGGGGACCATGCGATATCGCAGCGTCCGTCACGCCCATCCGCCACGCGGACCGTTGATCGCGATGCTCGGGCATGGGTTCCGTGCGATGCTGCGTATCCCGCTGTTCCGCAAGCTGCTGTTCACTGCGGGGCTGATCAACGGCGTGTGGTATGGCGTCTATTTCGTCGCCATTCCGCTGCTGCTGCGTCAGGATGGTGCGCCGCTTTCGGCCTATGCGACGGTGATCTCCGCCTATGGGGCGGCCAACCTCGCGGGCACGCTGGTGATCGGCTCGCGCCCGCTCTCGCGGCGGCCGGCGATGATGATCTTCGGCGGCAACATCGTACTCGGCGGCTTCATGACGCTGATCGGATTCGCCGGCATGCTGCCGGTGGCCTGGCACGCCTGGCTGATCCCGCTGCTGGCGGCATGCTCCTCCATCGGCGGGCCGATGCAGGACATCACGTTCGCGACGATGCGCCAGACGGTGCTGGAACGTCACGAACTGGCCGCCGCGGTGCGCGCCTATATGGTGGTGAACAATCTCGGCCTGCTGGTGACCTTGCTGCTGGCGCCATGGGCGTTCGCAACACTGGGCGTTGCCGTGACGATCGCCGTCGCGAGCCTCGTGCTGACGGCGGTTGCGGCCGCGATGTTGTGGCAATCACGACCGCTGCTGATGGCCTGACCGTCATCACTCCTTCGCTTCGGAAATCGACCTTGCTGGAATGAGCACGGCGACACCGGCGAGCGTGTCGGCCTCAGCTGCCGGCTTGTCGCGACGCAGGCGGGCGATACGGGGAAAGCGCAGCGCGATGCCGCTGCGATGGCGGGTGGAGCGCTGCGCGCCGTCGAAGGCGATTTCCAGCACCAGGGATTTCTCCACCTCCCGCACCGGGCCAAAGCGGGCGGTGGTGTGGTGGCGTACCCAATTGTCCAGAAAGGCAAGCTCGCGGTCGCTGATGCCGGAATAGGCGCGGCCGACCGGCACCAGCGCATCACCGTCCCACACACCGAAGGTGAAGTCGCTGTAGAACGAGGACCGGCGGCCATGGCCACGCTGGGCATACATCACCACGGCATCGATGGTCAGCGGGTCGCGCTTCCATTTCCACCACAGGCCACGCGGACGGCCGGGGAGGTAGGGCGAGTCCGTGCGCTTGAGCATCAGCCCCTCGATACCGGCCTCGCGGGCACCGGCGCGCAGGGCCACGAGCTCATCGAGCCGGGCGAAGGCGATGAGCGGGGAGAGATCGGCGCGCGAAGGTGCCGCGCGCGCAAACCACGCTTCCAGGCGGGCCCGGCGCGCGGCGAAGGGCAGCGCGCGAAGATCCTGCGCGTCCTCGAACAGCATGTCATAGAGCCGGACATGCGCGGGATACCGCTCCAGCATCGCCATGCCCGGCGCCTTGCGGTTGAGGCGCTGTTGCAGGTCGGCGAACGGGGCCACCACGCCGTCGCGCAGCACCAGCAGCTCGCCGTCCAGCACCGCGCGATGGCCGAGAGTCGCAACGATATCGGGAAAGCTCTTGGAAATATCCTCGCCGGCGCGGGAGAACAGCCGCGGATCGGTGCCGCCGCAGACCTGCACGCGGATACCATCCCATTTCCATTCGGCAACATAATCGGCGACATCCAGGGCCGCGAGGTCAGCATCCTCGATCGGGTTGGCGAGCATTGGCGGGCGAAAAACGGGACGCCCGGCCGCGTCCGGGCGCGAACCCCGGCCTTCCAGCCACGCGAACAGGGTTTCGTAGGGCGGTGCCAGGGCGTGCCAGATCTCCTCGATCTCGGCGTCGGTGACACGGCCCTGCGACATCCCGGCCAGCGCCAGCTTGGCGAGGCGGGCGGTGGCGCCGACACGCAGGCCGCCGGTGATGAGCTTGAGCAGGGCGAGCCGGACCGATGGCACGCAGGCATCAAGCCAGGCTTCCACCAGCGCCGGGAGTTGGGCTTTCGGCGTCCCGCGCAGCGCGGCGACCACCTCCGACAGACGCGGCGCCGCGGCACCACCCTCGGTCGGCCACATCAGCGCCACGGTCTCCGCGAGGTCGCCGACATAGTCATAGGACATGGCGAACAGCTCGGGGGCGGTGCGCGCGGCGGCGAGTTCGCGGATCAGCCCGGCCTTCGCGGCGGGAAAGTCGAGCGCACCGGCGATGGCGGCGAGCGCCAGGCCGCGATCGGGGTCCGGTACGGTCTCGAAATATCGTTGCAGCAGCGCCAGCTTGGCGTTGCGGCCGGGGGAGAACAGCAGCCGCTCCAGCAGGTCCGCGAACGGGGTCATTCCTCCGCCTCGCCGCCACCATCATCCCGACCGAGCAGGCGCAGCGCGCGGCCCCGGATGCCGAGCCTGCCCAGCGCGTGGATCAGCGCGTCCTCCCTGCCATGCGTGACCCAGATTTCCGGCGCCATGACATCGACAGCCGTGGCTAGCAGCTCCGGCCAGTCGGCGTGGTCGGAGATGACCAGCGGCAGCTCGACGCCGCCCTGCTTCGCGCGCTGGCGCACCCGCATCCAGCCGCTGGCCGCACAGACCACCGGGTCGCCGAGGCGCCGTGCCCAGCGGTCGGCAATGGCCGAGGGCGGCGCCAGCACGATCTCGCCGGCGAGCCCCCGATGGCTGGCCGTGGCGGTGCCGGTCGGGACGGTGCGGGTGGAGACGGGGCGCCGCTCGCCGAGCGCGATGCCGCGATCGACGTAGAGATCGCAGAGCGTCTGCAACGCGCCGTGCAGGAAGATCGGCCGCTCCCAGCCGGCCTGGCGCAGCAGCGCGATAAGGCGCTGCGCCTTGCCCAGCGCATAGCAGCCGATGACATGGCTTCGTTCGGGGAACAGCGCGACACTGGCGAGCAGGCGCGCGATCTCGCCCTCGGCGGGCGGATGGCGGAAGACCGGCAGCGCGAAGGTCGCCTCGGTGACGAAGACGTCGCAGGGAACGGGGATGAAGCCGGCGCAGGTCGGGTCGGCGCGGCGCTTGTAGTCGCCGGAGATGACGGCCCGGGCCCCCGCGTACTCCAGCACGATCTGCGCCGAGCCCAGCACGTGGCCGGCGGGCTGGAGCGTGACCGCCACACCGCCCACGGTGATCGTCTCGCCGTAGCGCAGCGCCTGTTCCCGCGCGGGCGCGGCGTTGCGCGCGCGCATGATGGCGAGCGTGGCGGAGGTCGCCAGAACCGCGCCATGGCCCGGGCTCGCGTGGTCGCTATGGCCATGGGTGACGACAGCCTTGTCCACGCCGCCACGCGGGTCGAGGAAGAACCCGCCCGGCTCGCAATAGAGCCCCTGCGGACGAATGCTGAGCCAGGTGGACGGGTGTGGCGCGGCGCGATGAGCCATGGCGGGAATCTGGCGCGGCGCCGGCCGCAACGCCAGAGTGGCGGGATGGCGCCAGCCTCCCCAAGACCGGATCCCCAACTGCCGGACACCGACCTGCCGGAACCCTTTGCGCGCTGGTTCGCTGCCAGGGGCTGGTCGCTGCGCGACCACCAGCGCCAGGTGCTGGCGAGCACCGGCGATGTGCTGCTGCTGGCACCGACCGGGGCCGGCAAGACGCTGGCCGGGTTCCTCGCGAGCCTGGTGGCGCTGGCGGCCGATCCGCGGCCGCGGCTGCACACGCTCTATGTCTCGCCGCTGAAGGCGCTGGCGGCCGATGTCGCACGCAACCTGATGCGCCCGATCGCGGAGATGGCCCTGCCCATCACCGTCGAGACCCGCTCCGGCGACACCACCCAGGAGCGCCGCCGCCGCCAGCGGGAGGCGCCGCCGCACTGCCTGCTGACCACGCCGGAGAGCCTGGCGCTGCTGGTCTCGCTGCCGGAATGGCGCGAGACCCTGGCCGAGGTCGCGACCGTGGTCATCGACGAGGTGCACGCGCTGGCCGGCACCAAGCGCGGCGACCAGCTGGCGCTGGCGCTGACGCGGGTCGGCGGGCGGCGGATCGGGCTTTCGGCAACCGTCGCGCACCGGGCGCCGATCGCGCGCTATGTCGGGCCCGAGGCGCGGATCATCGCGGCGCCGCCGGGTGCTGCGCCGCAGGTGGCGATGATGCTGCCGGCGGGAAGGCTGCCGTGGTCGGGGCATATGGGCCTCGCCGCCGCCCCGGTGATCATGGAGCGCATTCGCGCGGCACGGCTCACCATCGTCTTCGTCAACACCCGCGCGCAGGCGGAGCTGCTGTTCCACGCGCTGTGGCGGATCAACGAGGCGACGCTGCCGATCGCGATCCATCACGGCAGCCTGGAGCGCGAGGCGCGCGAGCGCGTCGAGGCGGCGATGGCCGCCGGCGCATTGCGCGCCGTGGTCGCGACATCGTCGCTCGATCTCGGCATCGACTGGGGCGATGTGGACCAGGTGCTGCAGGTCGGCGCGCCCAAGGGCGTGTCGCGCCTGTTGCAGCGGGTCGGCCGTTCCAACCACCGCATGGACGAGCCGAGCCAGGCGGTGCTGGTGCCGGCCAATCGGTTCGAGGTGCTGGAATGCGAGGCGGCGATCGCCGGTGTCGCGGCCGGTGAGCTCGATGGCGAGCCGCCGCGGCCCGGCGGGCTCGACGTGCTGGCGCAACACCTGCTGGGCTGCGCCTGCGCGGCACCGTTCATGCCGGACGAGCTCTATGCCGAGGTGACGCGCACCGCCCCCTATGCGGCGCTGACCCGCGAGGATTTCGACGCCGTGCTCGGTTTCGTCGAGGATGGCGGCTACGCGCTGCGCGCCTATGAGCGCTATCGCAAATTGTTCCGCGATGCCGAGGGGCGGATGCATGTGCGCACGGAGCGCATCGCGCGGCAGCACCGGATGAATATCGGCACCATCGTCGAGGCGCCGCTGCTGAAGGTGCGGCTGCATGGCCGCGGCGCGCCGCTCGGCGAGATCGAGGAATATTTCGCGACCACGCTGCTCGCCGGCGACACGTTCATGTTCGCGGGAAGGCTGCTGCGGTTCCGGCGCATTCGCGAGACCACGGTGGAGGTGGAGGCGGGCGGCGCCGGCGAGCCGCGCGTGCCGACCTATGAGGGCGGGCGGATGCCGATGACGACCAACCTCGCCGACCGGGTGCGGGCGCTGCTGCATGACCCCGCCGCATGGCATATTTTCCCCGAGCCGGTGCGCGACTGGCTGGCGGCGCAGAAGCGGCATTCCTCCCTGCCCGGCCCCGACGATCTGCTGGTCGAGACGTTCCCGCGCGGCGGGCGTCACTACATGGTGGCCTATTGCTTCGAGGGCCGGCAGGCGCACCAGACACTGGGCATGATCATCACACGGCGCATGGAGCGGGCGGGGTTTCAGCCGCTCGGCTTCGTCGCCACCGACTATGTGCTGGCCACCTGGTCGGCCCGCCAGCCGGTGTCGGTCGCGAAGCTGTTCGAGCGCGACCTGCTGGGCGACGACCTCGAAGCATGGATGGCGGAAAGCTCCATGCTGCGCCGGACATTCCGCCACGTCGCGGTGATCGCCGGGCTGATCGAGCGCCACCACCCCGGGGCGGAGAAGAACCGGCGCCAGGTCACGGTGTCGAGCGACCTGGTCTATGACGTTTTGCGCAAGCACCAGCCCGGGCACGTGCTGCTGCGCGCCACCTGGGCCGATGCGGCGGCGGGGCTGACGGATATCGGGCGCATCGCCGGCATGCTGGCGCGGGTAGGGCGGCGGGTGCGCCACCGGGCGCTGTCGCGGGTCTCGCCGCTGGCCGTGCCGGTGCTGCTGGAGGTGGGGCGCGAGCAGGTGCGCAGCGGCGAGGACGAGGAGGCGCTGCTGGCCGAAGCCGAGGCACTGGCGGCCGAGGCGGGGGTGCGGGAGGTCTGATTCCGGCGGTGCCGGGGCGCCATGCCGCTTGGCCTGCGGCGCGAGTTGTGACAGCGTGACATGTCATGGGCCGGTAACAGACAGGGCGCGGCCCTGCCGCTAGAACCGCCCCGCTCAAAACAGGGAGACTTGAATGACTCAGATCAGCCGCCGGGCCGCCCTCGCCGCCGGAGCCTCGGCGCTGGCGCTGCCGGCCATCGCCAGCGCCCAGACCGCCGCCCAGATCGCCGCGGGGAAGAAGGACGGCAAGCTCAACGTCATCGCGCTGCCGCCGGACTGGGCCAATTACGGCGAGATCATCAGCACCTTCGAGAAGAAATTCGGCATCAAGGTCAACAGCGCGGCGCCCGACGACAGCTCGGCGCAGGAGTTGCAGGCGATCCGCTCGCTGAAGGGCCAGACGCGTGGCCCGGATACCGTGGACGTGGGCCCCGCCTTCGCCATTTCCGGCGCCAAGGAGGGTTTGTTCCAGCCCTACAAGGTGGCGACCTGGGCAACGATCCCCGCCAACATGAAGGATCCCAACGGGGTCTGGTACGGGGATTATTTCGGCATCATCACGCTCGGCGTAAACCGGTCCGTGGTGAAGAACGCGCCGCAGACATGGGCCGACCTGTTGAAGCCGGAATACAAGGGCATGGTGGCGCTGAACGGCTCGCCCTCCGGTGCGGCGGCGGCGTTCTCCGGGGTGTTCGCGGCGGCGCTGGGCAATGGCGGCTCGCTCGACAACATCGAGCCCGGGATCGAATACTTCGGCAAGCTGGCGAAGGCCGGTAACTTCAATCCGGCCTCGGCGACACCGGCCTCGCTCCAGTCCGGCACCACGCCGATCGTGCTGAACTGGGACTACCTGAACCTCGCCCAGGCCAAGAAATCCGCCGGCAAGGTGCAGATCGACACGATCGTGCCGCAGGGCTCCCAGCCACTCGGTGCGTTCTACTGCCAGGCGATCAGCAAATACGCGCCGAATGCCGCCTCCGCGAAGCTTTGGATGGAGTTCCTCTATTCCGATGAGGGCCAGTTGCTGTTCCTCAAGGGCTTTGCGCATCCGGCGCGCTTCGCGGACCTTGCCAAGCGCAACGCGATCCCGGCGGCCCTGGCCAAGACGCTGCCGCCCGCCGCCCCCTATGCGGCGGCAGGCTTCCCCACCGCGGCACAGCAGAACACGGCGAAAAACGTGATCGCCGCGAACTGGTCCAAGGTGGTCAAGGCCTGACCCTGATGCGTTGGCGGGAACGGGCCGTGGATGTGCTTTTCCTCGGCCCGTTCCTGCTGTTCATCACCGCCTTCCTGGTTGTTCCCACGCTCGGCCTGTTCGCGCAGGCGGTGACGACGAAGCATGGGTTCTCGCTCGCGCCGCTGGCGACGATCTGGCACGACAGCCACCTCGTCGCGTTTCGCAACTCGATCGAGGTGTCGCTGCTATCGGCACTGGTGGGGGCGGCGGGTGGCGGCATCGCCGCCTGGCTCACGCTGGCGCCCGGCATGCCGCGATGGGTCAGGGCGCTGGTTTCCACCTTCTCGGCGGTGGCGGCGAATTTCGCCGGCGTGCCGCTGGCCTTCGCCTTCATCTCCACGCTGGGCACGCTCGGCGTGATCACGGCGATGCTGAAATCCATCGGCTTCGACATCTACGCTGCCGGGTTCTCGCTGTTTCATATCGAGGGGCTGGTCCTGGTCTATGCCTATTTCCAGATCCCGCTGATGCTGATCGTGATCACGCCGGCGCTCGAGGGGCTGCGGCGCGAATGGCGCGAGGCCGCCGAGAGCCTCGGCGCCTCCACCTGGCAGTTCTGGCGCCATGTCGGGCTGCCGGTGCTGCTGCCCTCGCTGCTGTCGGCCGCGATCCTGCTGTTCGGCAACGCGTTCAGCGCCTATGCGACGCCCTATGCGCTGACCGCCGGCAACCTGCCGCTGGTGCCGATCGATATTTCCAACGTGCTGTCCGGCAATGTCTCGCTGTCACCGTCGCAGGGGGCGGCGCTGGCCTGCGGCATGATCGCGGTGATGGTGGTGGCGATGCTGCTTTATGGTGTGCTGGCGCGCCGCGCCGGCAAATGGCGCACCCGATGAAGTGGCTGTGGGTGCCGCTCGGCCTCTATTTCGCGCTGCCGATGGCCTCGACCGCGGTGCTGTCACTGTGGCAGGGCCAACAGGGCTATGGTTTCGAGGCCTATGCGAAGCTGATCCACACACCGGAGATGTGGGACAGCCTGCTGCTTTCGGCGCGCCTCGCCTTCGAGACGATCATCGCGGGGCTGGTGATCCTGGTGCCGGCGGTGTTCTGGATGAACTTGCGGGTGCCGCGGCTGCGGCCGGTGTTCGACTTCATTTCGGTGCTGCCGCTGGTGGTGCCGGCGATCTCGCTCGTGGCCGGCATGACGGCGATCTACACCGGGCCGGTCTGGTTCGTGGGGACCGCGAATTTCCTCGTCGTGCCCTATGTGATCCTCGCCCTTCCCTATACTTACCGGGCGCTCGATGTCGGCATGCGCGCGCTCGATCTGCGCACGCTCACCGAGGCGGCACAGAGCCTCGGCGCCTCATGGCGGGTGATGATCCTGCACGTGCTGATACCGAACCTGATCACCGCGCTGCTCGGTGCGGCACTGCTGACCATGACCATCGTGATCGGCGAGTTCACCTTCGCCAACATCCTGCTGTTCAACACCTTCGCGGTCTATATCAATCATATCGGCAGCACCTCGGCGACACGGGCGGCGGCGCTGTCGCTGCTCGCGTTCCTCATCACGTGGCTCGCGATGCTGGGCGTGGCGCTGGGCGGCAGGAGGGCCGCACGATGAGCACGCTCGAAGCCGTTTCACTGCGGAAAACCTATGCCGGGCGAACCGTCCTCGCCGATGTCTCGCTGTCGCTGACCGAGGGCGAGTTCGTCTCGCTCCTCGGCCCCTCGGGTTGCGGCAAGACCACGCTGCTGCGCCTGGTCGCCGGGTTCGAGCGGCCCGATGGCGGGCACGTGCTGCTCGACGGGCGCGACATCACCGCAATGCCCGCGGCAAAGCGCAACATGGGCATGGTGTTCCAGGCATATTCGCTGTTCCCCAACATGACGGCGGAGGAAAACGTCGGCTTCGGCCTGCGGGTGCGCGGCGAGACGACGAACGCCAGGGGCAAGCGCGCACGCGAGATGCTGGAGCTCGTCGGCCTCGCCGAGCACATGCAGAAATTCCCGCACCAGCTCTCGGGCGGACAGCAGCAGCGCGTGGCACTGGCACGCGCGCTGGCGATCCGCCCGGCGCTGCTGCTGCTCGACGAGCCGCTCTCGGCGCTCGACGCCCAGGTGCGGGTGCAGCTGCGCGACGAAATCCGCCGCATCCAGCGCGAGATCGGCGTGGCGGCGCTGTTCGTCACCCACGACCAGGAGGAGGCGCTGTCGATCTCCGACCGGGTGGCGGTGATGGATAGCGGGCGCATCGCGCAGCTCGGCGAGCCGGCGGCGATCTACGAGGAGCCGCAGAGCCTGTTCGTCGCGCGCTTCGTGGGACAGATGGCGGAGTTCAACGCCGAAATCGACGCTGGCGGCGTGCGCATCGCCGGCCACACGCTGCCGGCGTCGCGCGCGGCGGAGCACGCCCCGGGCGAGAAGGTGCATTTCTTCCTTCGCCCCGAGCATGTGCGCCTCGTCGGACCGGCGGATGGTCTGCCGGGACTGGTGGAGTCGCGGACCTTCAACGGGCCGACGACGACGTTCCGTATCCTGCTGGCCGGGGCCGGGACGGTGCTGGCGACGGTGCCGACGGCGATGGCCCACCACGCGCCCGGCGAGCAGGTGGGCATCGCCTGGGATGCCACGGCACCGCGGATCCTGAAGCTCGATACGCCGGTACCGCCAAAAGACGCTTGACCCCGGCGGCCCCGCGCCCGAAACGCGAGGCGTGCGGCATCCCCTGACCAAGTCCCGTCCCGTCACCGGGTCCCATCGCCGGGGCGAGTTGCGCCGCCTGGCCAGGGTTCGGCCGACATGACCGCGGCGCCCATCCATCTCGCCGGTGAGCGGCTTCTGCTGGACCCTCTGGGCGGGGCGTGGTGGCCGGCGGAACGCGCGCTGGCGGTCGCGGACCTGCACCTCGAGAAGGGTTCGGCTGCGGCACGCGGCGGTCGGCTGCTGCCGCCATGGGACACGGCCGCGACGCTGGAACGGCTCGGTCTGCTGATCCGTCGCCATGCGCCGGCGGTGGTGCTGTGCCTCGGCGATTCGTTCCATGACGGCGAGGGGCGGGGCCGGATGGCGGCGCCGGACGCGGCCCGCCTGGCGGAGCTGGAACGGCGGACGAAATTCCTCTGGGTCGCGGGCAACCATGACGGCGGCACGGTGCAGGAACTGGCGATCGGGCCGATCACGTTTCGCCATATCGCGCTGCCCGGCTGGAAAGGGGCGGAGATTTCCGGCCACTACCACCCCAAGGCGCGGGTGCCCACGGCGGCGACCAGCATTTCGCGCCCCTGTTTCGCCACCGACGGCGCACGGCTGATCCTGCCGGCGCTCGGCGCCTATGCCGGCGGGCTGGATCTCGGCAACCCGGCCTATCGTCCGCTTTTTCCGCGCGGCGGACGGGCCTTTCTGCTCGGGCGCGAGCGGCTGTTCAGTTTCCGTTTCGGGGGGATGGCAAATCCGCGTGTCACCCCAGATGGGCGAAGATGGGAGACTGCATCCGAAGGGGCGGCCCGCGCGTAGGAACGGAATGACAGCGCCCGTTCTCGTCTGGCTCCATCGCGAGCTGCGGCTCGCCGACAACCCGCTGTTCACGCGCAACGCCGGGCGGCCGCTGGTGGTCGCCTATGTGCTCGATGACATCACCCCTGGCGCATGGAGGCTTGGCGGGGCAGCCCGCTGGTGGCTGCATCATTCGCTGGAACGCCTGGCCGCCTCGCTGGCAGCCGCGGGCGTGCCGCTGGTGCTGCGGCGCGGCGCGGCGGCAACCGAAATCCCCGGCCTCGCCGCCGAGATCGGTGCCAATGAGGTGCATGCCGGCGAGACGCCGGAGCCGTGGCTGCGCCGCGCTCAGGCGGCGATCGCGGCGACGCCCGGGCTCACCCTCACGCTGCACCGCTCGCGGCTGCTGTTCCACCCCGAGGAGATCCGCACGGGCGGCGGCACGCCCTATGGCGTGTTCACCCCGTTCTCCCGCACCTGCCTGGCGCGTGGGCTGCCGGCGGCGCCCGAGGCCGCGCCGACCCGGCTCATCGCCGGGCCGCTCATCGCCTCCGATCGCCTGGCGGACTGGCGGCTGTTGCCGGCGCGGCCGAATTGGGCGGCGGGGCTGCGCGCGACATGGCAGCCAGGCGAGGCGGGCGCCGAGGCGCGCCTCGCGGCGTTTATCGAGGGCGCGGTCGATCGCTATGCCGAGCGGCGCAATCTGCCGGCGATCGAGGCAACGTCCCGCCTCTCGCCGCATTTGGCCTGGGGCGAGATTTCGCCGGCACGGGCCTGGCTGGCGGCGGCCCCGGTGAGTGGTAACGGGCCAGGCGACAAAGGGATGCGGGGCAAGGGTCTCGGTAGCTGGGTCAATGAGTTGCTGTGGCGGGAATTCGCGGCCCACCTGCTGTGGCACCACCCCCATATGGCGGAACAGCCGCTGCGGCCGATCTTCGCGCGGATGCCGTGGCGCGACGATCCCGCGGGGCTGGCGGCGTGGCAACGCGGCGAGACCGGCATCGGTATCGTCGATGCGGGCATGCGCGAGCTTTGGACCACCGGCTGGATGCACAACCGGGTGCGGATGATCGCCGCGTCCTTCCTGGTGAAGCACCTGCTGATCCCGTGGCAGACGGGCGAGGCATGGTTCTGGGACACGCTGGTCGATGCCGATCTGGCGACCAACGCCGCCTCCTGGCAGTGGGTGGCGGGCAGCGGTGCGGATGCCGCGCCCTATTTCCGCATCTTCAACCCGGATCTGCAGGCGGCGAAATTCGATCCTGACGGTACCTATACCCTTCGCTGGGCGGGGGCGCCGCGCCCGCCGATCATCGACCTGGCAGCCGGGCGGGCGCGGGCGCTCGCGGCGTTCCGGGACCTGGGCGAGCCGGCCGGTCGGCTGACGGAAAACGCGGCGTGAGGCGCGGGCGATGAAGATCGCGATCGTCGGCGCAGGCATCTCCGGCATGGCCACCGCCTGGTTACTGCGCGGCCAGCATGAGGTGGTACTGTATGAGGCCGAGGCGCGCGCCGGCGGGCACGCCGACACGCAGGAGGTGGAACTCGGCGGGCGCCGCATCGCCGTCGATACCGGCTTCATTGTGTATAACGAAACGAATTATCCACACCTGTCGGCGCTGTTTGCCGAACTGGGCGTGGCGACCGAACCTTCGGAGATGTCCTTCGCCGTCTCGCGCGATGGCGGCGCGCTGGAATATGGCGGCGGCGACCTGCGGCAGTTGTTCGCACAGAAGCGCAACGCCATGAATCCGCGCTTCTTGGGGATGGTGCGCGACATCCTGCGCTTCTGGCGCGAGGCGCCGGCGCTGCTGGCCGATGCGGCGGATGGGCGCACGCTGGGCGCGTGGCTCGACGACGGTGCCTACGGTCGGGCCTTCGTCGAGGATCATATCTTGCCGATGGGGGCTGCGATCTGGTCCGCCTCCGTCGATGGGATGCGGGCGTTTCCGGCCCGGCACTTCGTGCGGTTCTTCCACAACCATGGGCTGCTGCGGCTTGCCGACCGGCCGCGTTGGCGCACGGTCTCCGGCGGCTCGCGGCGCTATGTGGAACGGCTGACGAGCGCGCTTTCGGATGTGCGGTTTGGCTGCGCGGTGCGCGCGGTGGTGCGCGACGCCGAGGGCGTGGTGGTGCACGCGGCGGGCGAGCAACGTTTCGATGTCGTGGTACTCGCCTGCCACGCCCATCAGGCGCTGGCGCTCCTCGCAGCGCCCTCGGCCGCGGAGCGCGCGGTGCTCGGCGCGATCAAGGGGCTGCCGAACCGGGCGGTGCTGCACACCGATGCGTCGCTGATGCCACGGCGGCGGGCGGCATGGTCGTCCTGGAACTACCTTGCCGACGGGCGCGGGAATGGCGGGCGGCACGTTGCCGTGACCTACTGGATGAACCGGTTGCAGAACATCCCTGGTCCGGATCTGTTCGTGACGCTGAACCCGCCGCGCGAGCCGATCGGCGCGCTCGTCGAGCGCTCCTACAGCCATCCGCAATTCGATACCGCGGCGATGGAGGCCCAGACCCGATTGCCGGGGATCCAGGGCGAAGGCGGCGTCTATTTTGCTGGCGCATGGACCGGCTGGGGATTTCACGAGGACGGCATCGCCTCGGCAGTGCGGATCGCGGGACTGCTCGGCAGAGCGGCGCCGTGGCGCGCGGCGGAGCGACGGGTCGCATGAGCGGTCGCGCCATCACCGACGCCGTGATGCTGCATGTCGGCGCGGTGTCGCACACCCGCCACGTCGCGCCACGGCGGCGGTTTTCCTATCGCTTCTGGATGATCTCCGTCGATCTCGACGCGCCGTCCACGACCAGCCTGCTGCGCCGCAACGAACGGGGGCTGGTGAGCCTGCACGACGCTGATCACGGCGCGCGCAACGAATCAAAGCTGCGCCCGTGGGTGGAGGAGCAGCTCGCCCGCGCCGGGCTCGGGCGGGCCGGGGCGCGCATCCGGCTGCTGACCATACCGCGGGTGCTGGGCTACGCGTTCAACCCGATCTCGTTCTATTTCTGCTACGGTGCCGATGGCGCGCTCGACGCCGTGATCCATGAGGTGCGCAACACGTTCGGGGGCAAGGTCGCCTATTGCCTGCCCGCCGCGGGCGAGCGCGTGCGGCAGGGTTGCACCAAGCTGCTGCATGTCTCACCCTTCTTCGACATGCAGGGCGGCTATCGTTTCGCCTTTCGCCCGCCGCGTTTTGAGCCGGATTCGGAATGGTCGATCGGCATCCTGCATACAGGACCGGAGGGGAGTCGAATGACGGCGGCGATGCGCCTGGTGGCACAACCCTATTCCGAGGCGGCCATGGCGCGGCTCGCGCTGGGGCACGCCCTGCTGCCCGCACGGGTGCTGGGCGCGATCCACTGGCAGGCGCTGCAATTGCTGCTGCGCGGCGCACGGTTCCACCGCATGCCGGTGATGGAACAGGCCAACGGGGGCGGGGCATGAGCGGCAGCGAGACACTTTCCGGCATGGCGATCGCGGCTCCGCCGCGCAACCGCTGGCTGCGGCTTGCGATCCGCGCCGCGGAGGCCATTCGCGCCGGGCAACTGACGCTGGTGCTGCCGGACGGAACATCGCATCGCGTGGTGCGTGGGGAGGCACCGGCGGCGACCATCGCGCTCCGCGATGCGCGGGCGGTGCGCAAGCTGATCCTGGGCGGCTCGCTCGGGCTCGCGGAGGCCTATATCGAGGGATTGTGGGAAAGCCCCGATATCCGCGCGGTGATGGCGCTGGCGGCGACCAACGAGCGGGAATGGCTCGCGATGCTCAACGGCCGGCCCTGGATGCGAGCCCTCGCACGGCTGGCGCACCGGCTGCGGCCTAACACGCGCCGTGGAGCGACGCGCAACATTGTCGAGCATTACGACCTCGGGAACGATTTCTACGCCGCCTGGCTCGATCCCACGATGACCTATTCCTCGGCGTTGTTCGCGCCCGGCGACAACTCGCTGGAGTCGGCCCAGCGGCGCAAGATTCACCGTCTGCTCGACCGGCTCGCGTTGCGTCCGGGCATGCGCCTGCTTGAGATCGGCTGCGGCTGGGGCGCCTTGGCGGAGATCGCAGCCCGCGACTACGGGGTTTGCGTTACCGGCGTCACGCTCTCACCCTCCCAGCTCGCCTATGGGTGCGAACGGATCGCGCGGGCGGGCCTGACCGATCGGGTTTCGTTGCAACTTTGTGATTATCGCGATGTACAGGAAAACTTCGATGCCATCGTCTCGGCCGAGATGTTCGAGGCGGTGGGCGAGGCGTACTGGCCGGAGTTTTTCCGCACGCTGCGCGAGCGCCTGGCGCCCGGGGGGCGGGCCCATCTGCAGGTCATCACCATCGCCGACCACCTGTTCGAGAACTACCGCAGCACCGCGGATTTCATCCAGCGCCACGTCTTTCCGGGCGGCATGCTGCCCTGCCCCGCAAGGCTGCGCGAGGAAGTCTCGCGGGCCGGGCTTGCCTGGCGCGAGGCGTTCTGGTTCGGCCAGGATTACGCCGCAACGCTCGCCCATTGGAACGAGGCGTTCCAGGCCACCTGGCCACGGCTTGCCAGCGGGCGGCGCGATGCGCGCTTCAAGCGGCTGTGGGACTATTACCTCGCCTATTGCGAGACTGGCTTTCGTGCCGGCTGGACCGACGTCGGACAGATCCTGCTTGCCGGATAACGTGCTGGTGGCTGACGCGGGCGCCGGCGGCACCAGGTCCGTGCGGCTCGCCCTGCCGCGACTGCTCGCCTATGCGGCGCCCGCGGTGCCGCTGGCGATGCTGGGCCTGCCGCTCAATGTCTATCTGCCGGCCTTCTGGTCGGGGGGCATGGGCCTCGCCCTCGGCACGGTGGGCGCGGTGATGACCGCTGTACGGCTGCTCGACATCGTGGTGGACCCGACCATCGGGCGGATCTCGGACCGGCTGCGCTGGCGTTTCGGCCGCCGCAAGACGCCGATCGCGGCGGGCCTGCCGGCGGGGCTGGCCGGCGGGGCGATGCTGTTCTTCCCGCCGCCCGATGCCGGGGCCGTGTGGCTGTTCGCGGCCTACGCCCTGCTGACCTTTGCCTGGAGCATGATCGCGCTGCCGTGGCAGGCCTGGGGCGCCGAGCTTTCGCCGAGCTACACCGAGCGGACGCGCATCACGTCCTGGCGCGAAGGCGGCACGCTGCTGGGTGTGTTGGTCTCGGCCGTGCTGCCCACGGCCCTGGGTGTCTCCGCCGCGGGACCGGCGCTGCACGCGGTTGCCTTCGTCGCCATCGCACTCGCGGCACCGGCGGTCGTGCTGCTGCTGGGCCTGGTTGCCGAGCCATCGCCCGGCCCGCCCACCACGGTGCCGCTTTTCGCCTCCCTGCGCGCGGCGGCGGCCAACGCGCCGTTCCGCCGGCTGTTGGTGGCCTGGCTGCTGAACGGCATCGCGAACGGCATGCCGGCCACGCTGTTCCTGTTCATGTGCACCTATGTGCTGGGTGCGGCCTGGGCGGTGGGGCCGGTGCTGGTGGTCTATTTCGGCATGGCGGTGCTGTGCGTGCCGCTCTGGGCGTGGCTCGCGCGCCGCATCGGCAAGCATCGCGCCTGGGCCTCGGCGATGTTGCTCATGTGCATCGTCTTCGCGCCGGTGATGCTGCTGGGGAAGGGTGATATCGGCTGGTTCCTGGCGATCTCCGCGATCTGCGGTGGCACGATCGGGGCCGATTTCGCGCTGCCGCCAGCGATCCAGGCGGACGTGGTGGATGTGGACGAGGCGGAGAGCGGGGAGAAGCGCGCCGGCCTGTTTTTCGCCGCCTGGACCATGGCCCAGAAATCCGGCAACGCGCTCGCGGCGGGGCTGGCGCTGGGCGGCCTGCAATGGGCAGGGTTTCGGGCCGCGCCCGGCAACGGGCCATGGCAGTTGCTGGCGCTTTCGGCGCTCTATTGCCTGGCACCCCTGGCCATGAAGCTGGTGGCGATCGCGCTGGTGTGGGGATTTCCGATCGACGCGCGGGCGCAGGCGGCGCTGCGCGCGCGCATCGCGGCACGCGAGGCCGCCGCGTGAAGCCGCTCGCGGAGCTGCGCCGCCTGCCCTTGCGCGTGGTGGGCGATGTGCATGGTGACGCGCGCGGCCTTTCCCATGCCGTCGCAACCGACCGTTTCGTGATCCAGCTCGGCGACCTGACGGACCACGGGCCGGACAGCGCCGGCGCGCTCGCGATCGCGCTCGATCTGCTGGCCTCGGGGCGGGGCCTGTTCCTGCTCGGGAACCACGACCTGAAGCTCGCGCGGGTGCTGCGCGGCGACAAGGTGCGGCAGGACGCGGCGCTTGAGGCGACACTGGCGCAGCTCGACCCTGCCCTTGCGCGGGCAGCACTCGCGGCCATCCTGGCGGCACCCGCCTGGCTGCGGCTGGGTCATATTATGTTTGTGCACGCCGGGTTTCATTCGGCCATGCTGGACACTCCCGCGCCTGCGCCGCCGGAGGGGCGGGTACGCGGGCCGCTGTCGCGGGCCCTCTATGGCCAGCCGACCGGACAGTTACAGCCCGATGGCTACCCGGAGCGCAGCCTGGCCTGGATCGGGTGGATTCCCGCCGGATTTACCGTCTATTGCGGCCACGACCGGCGCAGCACCGACGGCAGGCCCTGGGTGCGGCGCAACAATGCCGGCGGAACCGCGGTTTTTCTCGACACCGGCGCCGGCAAGGGCGGGCATCTGTCCTGGATCGATCTGTCGCCCGCCGAATGAGCGGCGGCCCGTCCACGCGCGGCAGACACGCAGGCAAGGGGGGGCGCAAGCGAGAGAATTCACAGAGCGATCAAAATGACCTAAGTCTTACGAATCAGAAAGCTGTGGGAGGAAGTCCATGGGCGACGGAGACAAGCGGGGTGGGTTCAGCCTCTGGTATCTGTTGTTGCTGCTACCGTTTATCGTCACGCTCTGGCCGCCATTCTACAACATGGTGAAGCCGACCTTCATCGGCATGCCTTTTTTCTACTGGTATCAGCTGCTCTGGGTTCTGATCTCGGCGGCATGCACCTGGGTGGTGCACCTGATGACCGACGAATAGGGGCGCTGTCATGAAAACCGTGAACTGGACGGCCCTCACCATCTTCCTCGTGCTGTTTGCCCTGGTGGCCTGGCTCGGCTTCGCCTCGGCGCGCTGGCGGCGGGGCAATCTCGACGACCTGCATGAATGGGGCCTGGGCGGGCGGCGCTTCGGCACCATCGTCTCGTGGTTCCTGATCGGCGGCGACCTCTACACCGCCTATACGTTCATCGCGGTGCCGGCGCTGGCGTTCGGCGCCGGGGCGATCGCGTTCTTCGCCGTGCCGTACACGATCATTGCCTATCCGATCCTGTTTCTGGTGTTCCCGCGGATGTGGAACGTGTGCCACAAGCGCGGCTATCTGACGGCGGCGGATTTCGTCACCGGGCGGTTCGGCAATCGCTGGCTCGGGCTCGCGATCGCGCTGACCGGCATCCTCGCCACCATGCCCTACATCGCGCTCCAGCTCGTGGGTATCCAGGTGGTGCTGGGCGCTCTCGGCGTTTCGGGTACCGGCGTGATGGCGGATTTGCCGCTGGTCGTGGCCTTCCTGGTGCTGGCGGCCTTCACCTTCTCCTCGGGCCTGCGCGCGCCGGCCTCGATCGCCATCGTCAAGGACGTGCTGATCTACGTCACCGCCTTCGTCGCGGTGATCGTGATCCCGATCAAGATGGGCGGGTTCGCCGCGATCTTTGCCGCGATCCCCAAGGCGCATCTGCTGCTGCCCGTGCCGGGGCCGCACACCACCGGCGTCTACGGCGTCTATGCCACGCTCGCCTTCGGTTCCGCGCTGGCGCTGTTCATGTACCCGCATGCGATGACCGGCATCCTCGCCGCATCGAGCTCGAAGGCGATCCGTCGCAACAGCGTCATCATCCCGGCCTATTCGCTGATGCTGGGACTGCTGACCCTGCTCGGCGTGTTCGCGGCGGCGGCGGGGCTGGCGAAGCTTCCGGAGTTCGCGCCGGGATTCAAGCAGTATCTCGGCAGCTTCGCCGTGCCGGCGCTGTTCCTGCACTTCTTCCCGTCCTGGTTCGTCGGCATCGCCTTCGCCGCGGTGGGGATCGGCGCGCTGGTGCCGTCCGCGATCATGTCGATCGCGGCGGCCAATCTCTACACGCGCAACATCCACCCGCTGCTGGCCGGCCGGGCGCCGGAAGGGGCGCAGGAGGCGAGGATCGCCAAATGGGTGTCGCTGCTGGTGAAGCTGGGGGCGCTGATCTTCATCATCTTCCTGCCGCAGAAATACGCGATCCAGTTCCAGCTTCTGGGCGGCATCTGGATGATCCAGACCGTGCCCGCGGTCATGCTGGGCGTGTTCACAAGGTGGTTCGACGATGTGGCCCTGCTGATCGGCTGGGTGGTGGGGATGGCACTGGGCACCTGGATGGCCGCCCAGATGCACTTCACCTCCCCCGCCTATGTGCTGCACGTCGCGGGCTGGGTGCTGCCCGCCTACACGGCGCTCTTTTCGCTGATCGCCAACCTCGTCGTGACGATTGTGCTCAGCGCCGTGCTGCGCTCAACGCGCGGCGAGGGGCGTGACGCGACGATGGCCTCCGACTACGTCCCATGACGCCGTGAGTGCCGGGCCGCCGCCGCGCGGCCCGGCACGACGGGCGGGATTTCACTTGACCGCCCCCTAAGCCAGCGGGACGCTTCGACACCGGATCGGGGGCGACGATGGCCATAAGCTCGTGGATAAACGGTCTCAACGGCGATTGGGGCTCGGCCAGTAACTGGAGCGGCGGCGTCCCTGACAGCGCCACCGCGGATGCCCAGATCCTCTATCCCGGCAGCTTCACCGTTTTCATCGGCGCGACCGAGAGCTTCACGGTCGGCTCCATCGATGCCGCCTATGGCGGCTCGACGTCCGCGGTGCTCAATGTCGCAGGCACGCTCACGATCGCGCAGGGCCTGGGCCCGTCGGAGATCGACAACCTGACTATCGCCGCCGGCGGGCTGCTGGCGCTGACCAGCGTCGCGACCAGCGGCACCTTGTCGCTCGACAGTCAGGCAACGCTGGAGAATGACGGCACCCTCGCCGCGAGCGGTGCCTTCGGCACTCAATTCACCGTCGAAGGCAACAGCAACATCACCAACAACGGCACCTTCGCGGCAACCGGCGGCACCTCGCTGCTGATCGAGCCCTCGGGCGTGCTGACCAACCTCTCGCCCGGCGGCACGCTGAGCGGCGGCAGCTACATCGCGTCCGGCAATGGCGGCGCCATCTTCCTGTTCCCGCTCGGTGGCCTGACCCCGATCGTCGCCGACGCCGCGACACTGGTGCTCGATGGGCCATCCAGCGCCATCTACGGCTATGATTCGGGTCAGAATGCTGAAGTCGATGTTCAGACCTCGCTGACCAGCATCGCTGCCGGCGGCGTGCTGTCGGTGCTGGGCGGGCGCGGCTATGCCGGCACAAACGCGCTGTCCGATTCAGGCGTGCTGAATATCGAGGGCGGGACGCTCACCGCCGCTGCTCTCACGCTGGCCGCCGGCGGCACGCTCATCGGCGCGGGGGTGGTCGTGCCCGCGGTGCAGGATCTCGGCGGCACCATCATCGCAGCTGGCGGCACGCTGGATATCACCGCACCGGCCAACGCCTCGATGACCTCGGCGCCGGGCGGCATGCTGGCGCTGAGCGGCGCCTATGACGGCCCGATCACCGATAACGGCGCGGTGGGGGTGTTGCAGGGCGCGCTGACGCTCGACGGGCCGATCGCGGGCGGCGGCTCGCTCTTCGTGGAGGGGCAGACGCAGAACAACGCCGCCGTGAGCTACGACACGCTGATCGTCGCCGCCAGCGAGCCGACGCTCGATCTCGGCACCGCGTTCGGCGGGGCGGTGCGGTTCAACGGCGCCGCCTCGGTGCTGCGGCTGGAGCAGCCGGCGACGTTCACCGGCCATCTGGTGGGCTTCGGCGCGGGCGACACGCTGGATATCGCCGGCATCACCAACGCGACGGCGACACTCACCGCCGTCGGGGCAAACACGTTGCTATCCGTCAACGGCACCGGCGGCGGTACCACGATCACCCTCGACGGTTCCGGCTACGCCAGCGCCACGGCCGGCAATGACGGCGCGGGAACGGGCAGCAATGTCAGCGTGGCGGGGCCGACGCCACAGGATTATGTCCTCGAGGGGTTTCACTGGGCGAGCAACATCGTCACCTGGGCCTTCGCACAATATAATTACCCGCAGGACTCCACGTATCCGTTCAGCAGCTTCATCTCCGCGGCGGAGCCGCTGGAGCAGCAGGCGGTCATCGACGCTTTCGCCGCCTGGGAAGCCGTCTCTGGCCTCACCTTCGAGCAGGTGGGCGACACCTCCACGCAGGCCACTGCCGCGGATATCCGCATCGGCTGGGGCGATCTCGGTTCGGGCGGCGAACTGGGGCTTGCCAGCTACAGCTATCTCGGCGACCTGGCGCAGAACGACACGCTGGTCCGATTGCAGGACCCCTCGCAGCCCAGCTTCCAACTGATCGGCAGCACGGCCGCCAGCCTCACATACGCCAACACGTCCTCGAATTTTCAGGGGGTCGCCGAGCACGAGATCGGGCACGATCTCGGCCTGTTCCACTCCACCGACACGCTTGCCGTGATGTACCCGACCGCCGGGCCGACCAACACGACGATCGGCGCCAGCGACATCGCGGCGATCCAGTCGCTCTACGGCGCGCCCGCCTGTTTCGCCACCGGCACGTCGCTGCTGACGGCCGCGGGGCCGTGCGCGGTGGAGCGGCTTGCGGTCGGCGACAGCGTGGTGACGGCGAGCGGCCGGCTGGCTCCCGTGCGCTGGATCGGCCACCGCCGCGTCGCCACGGCGCGGCATCCCCGGCCCTGGGACGTGATGCCGGTGCGGGTGATGGCGGGTGCCTTCGGTCACGGCCTGCCGCATCGCGACCTGGTGCTTTCGCCCGACCACGCGGCGTTCTCGGCCGGTCGGCTGGTGCCGGTGCGTTACCTGACCAACGGCGCCACCATCCGCCAGGAGGCGCGCGCCGAGGTAACGTATTGGCATGTCGAACTCGACCGCCATGACCTGGTGCTGGCGGAGGGGCTGGCCTGCGAGTCCTATCTCGACACCGGCAACCGGCATGCCTTCGAGGGTGGAGCGGTGCTGTCGCTGCACGCGGATTTTTCGCCCCCGGACTTTGCCCGCACGACCTGGAACGAGGCGGGTTGCGCCGCCCTGCTCGACGCCGGCGAGGTGCTGGTCGCGGCACGCGCCGTGCTGCTGGCGCGAGCGGAGGCGATGGGCTGGCACCGCACCGTGGATGCCTGCCCGGCGCTGCTGGCGGGCGGAACCATGATCCGCCCGCGCCGGCACGGCGGCACGCTGGTGTTCGAGCTGCCGCCCGGCCTGCGCGAGGCGCTGCTGCTCTCGCGCACGCATATCCCCGCCGAAACCCGCGCCGACAGCCGCGACACAAGACGGCTCGGGATGGCGGTCAGCGGCATCCGGCTCGACGGAGCGCCGCTCGACATCGCGCGGCTCGGCCATGAGCGCGAGAGTCACGGCTGGCACGCACCGGAGACGGGATGGCGCTGGACCGATGGCCGTGCCGTTCTGCCGGTGGCCGGCGCGCGGCGGGTGACGCTGCGGCTGGGCCCACCGGGGCTCTACTGGGCAGCCGCGCCTGAGCCGGCGCGCGGCTACGCCTCGCCGTCGCGTCGATAGGGCGAGAGTTCGCCCAGCGCCGCCATTTGCGCGGCCTTTTCCGCCGTTTCCTCCACGAGAAACGCGGCGACCGCGCGGCGCAGGCCCTGGTGGGCGATCCAGTGCGCAGAATAGGTGCTGGCGGGCAGGTAGCCGCGCTGGATCTTGTGCTCGCCCTGCGCGCCGGCCTCGACCGTTGCGATACCGTTCTCAATCGCGAAATCGAGCGCGCGGTAGTAGCAAAGCTCGAAATGCAGGAAGGGAAACTCGCCGCGGCAGCCCCAGTTGCGGCCATAGAGCGTGTCCGGCCCCAGCACGTTGAGCGCGCCGGCGACCCACTCGCTGCCGCGTCGCGCCAGCATCAGCACCACGCGCTCGCCGAGGCGCTCGCCGAGCAGCGGGAAGAAGCGGCGGGTGAGATAGGCGCTGCCCCATTTGCGGTCCACGGTCGAGGTGTAGAAGCCGTAGAAAGCGCGCCAAGTCGCGGAGTCGATGTCCGGCCCGCGCAATGTCACGAACTCCAGCCCCGCGGCCTGGGCGTCGCGCCGCTCGCGGCGGATGCTCTTGCGCTTGCGGCTGGAAAGGGCGGACAGAAACCCCTCGAAATCCGCATAGCCGTGATTGTGCCAGTGGAATTGCATGCCAGAGCGTCGTAGCCAACCGGCATCGCCAAGGCCCGTCGCTTCCGCCGCGGTGCAGAACGTGACGTGCACCGATGACAGTTCCAGCCCCTGGCAGGCCGCCACCAGTGCCTGACCCATGGCCGCGATCGGCGTGCCCTCGCGCAGCAGCAGGCGGGGGCCAGGGACGGGGCTGAACGGGCTCGCGACCTGCAGCTTCGGGTAGTAGTCGCCACCGGCCCGCTCGAGCGCGTGCGCCCAGCCATGGTCGAACACATATTCGCCGTAGCTGTGGCCCTTCGCATACATCGGCGCGAGGCCGGCGATGCGCCCCTCGGCATCGCGCAGCACCGCGTGGCGCGGCAACCAGCCAGTGCGCGGGCCGGTGCTGCCGCTGTCCTCCACCGCGGCGAGGAAGGCGTGCGAGACGAAGGGGTTGCCGCCGGCCAGGGCATCCCACTCGGCCGGCGGGATGTCATGGATCGAGGCGGCGAGGTCCAGCGTGAAGCCCGTGTCCATGCGCCCTATGTGGGCATCACGGGCCGAAGAGAAACATCCCCTCGACCTCGACCGCGGCATCCGCCGGCAGGCTGGGCACGCCGATCGTGCTGCGGGCGTGGCGGCCGGCATCGCCGAACACCGCGACCGCCAGGTCCGAGGCGCCGTTCATCACCAGCGCGTGCTGGGTGAAGTCCGCGGCGCAGGCGATGAAGCCGCCGAGGCGCAGCACGCGGCGAACACGGCCGAGATCGCCGAGAGCCGCCCGGACCTGAGCGATGACGTTGATGCAGCTCGCCCGTGCCGCCGCGGTGCCCTGCTCCACGCTGACGCCGGCACCGAGTTTGCCGGTGACGGAAACCTTGCCATCCACCAGCGGCAACTGGCCGGAGACGATCAGCAGGTCACCGGTCATGCTGAACGGCACGTAGTTGGCGATCGGCGCCGCCGGCATAGGCAGGGTGATGCCGAGTTCGGCAAGGCGTTGCATGGGCGTGGTCATCGTGGGTGTGGTCACCGTGGACGTGGTCATGTTGCGTCTCCGACGATACGAAGCTGGCGCCGGCGCTGGCGCGGTCCGGCGGTGGGAAGGGCCAGGGGCAGCAGTGGCGCGCGGTCGCGGGCCCCCTCGCCGACGGTATCCGCCTCCTCCGCCTCGGCGGCAGGCACCGCGACCCCGAGATAGTTGGCCGCGAGGTTGCGGAACACATAGTCGAGCAGCGAGGTGGCATGCGCCACGGCGGGGTCGCCCTCCACCTCGCCGGCGGGACCGAAGCGGGTGAAGGTGAAGGCCTCGACGAGTTCCGCGAGCGGCACGCCGTGCTGCAGGCCGAGCGAGACGGCAACGGCGAAATTATCCATCAGCCCGCGAAACGCGGCACCCTCCTTGTGCAACCCGACGAAAATCTCGCCGAGGCGGCCATCGGCGTATTCCCCGGTGCGCAGGTAAAGCTTGTGGCCGCCGATCGTGGCGCGCTGGGTATAGCCGCTGCGGCGCGCCGGCAGTGCCTCCCGCGGCGGGGCGCTGGCGGCCGGGCGCGGCGGCATCGCGTCGATATGCGGCGCCACGGTGTCGTGCATCGCGGCATGCGCCGCCTCGCTCGCCGTCGGGAAGGGCGAGTGGCGGGCCAGAAGCTGGGCGATTGCCGTTTCCGGCGCGATGGCGCGGGCGGCAAGCCAGGCCCGAGCCGTGCGGGTGAGCGCGCCAGCGTCATCGAGCGGCGAAAACGCCGGCGCGATGCCGCCGGTCTCGACGCCGAGCAGCGCCTCCACCGGGCCGGGTTCGGCGATCGCGGTGGCGCAGGCATGGCGGCGCGGGCGGCCGGCGGCACGCGCCTCGGCGGCACGAATGGCGGCGGCGAAGCCCGGCAACACATCCTCCGGCGCGGCCGAGGGAACGGACCAGGCCGGCGCTCGCGCACCCTCGGCCGAAGCGAGGTCAGCCGAGGCGGCGGCCGTGCTCGCGGCCAGCAATCGGGCAAGGGCCGCCCCGATCCGCCGCGCGGCAGGGCTCGCGTAGTCGATGCCGAGAAGGGCGAGCAGCCCCGCGAAGTCGGCCATGGCGACGGCCACGCGCTCTGCCGCCGGCGCCAGCACCGCGAGCGCCCGCACCGCGTCCTCGGCGGCGGCGGCAAAGCAAGCCGCATCGAACTCGCCGGAAGGTTCGACAAAGCCGGGCAGCGCCAGGACATAGCCGGGCGACGCCGTCTCACCACGCCAGAGCCAGGCCGAGGGCGCGGCGCGGCGGGCGGCCAGGCCTGCGTGCAGGCGCGCGGCCAGCGCCGGGTCCGCCGCCTCCACCG
>JAJXXT010000077.1 GCA_021780935.1 Pseudomonadota bacterium | reverse complement strand
CCGCCGAGCAGGCTGCGGCCCTGATCCGTTCGGGGGACAGCGTTCTCGTCAGCGGCTCGGGCGGCGGGCACGCCGTGCCGGAAGCCATCCTGGAGGCCGTCGAGGCACGGTTCGTGCAGACGGGGAATCCTCGCGACCTCTGTCTGATCCATGCCGTCGGCCTGGGCGATCGGGCGAAAAAAGGGGCGGCACGCTTCGCCCATCACGGGATGCTGCGCCGCAGTATCACCAGCGCGCTGGTCGACAGCCCGCCGCTGATCGACGTCGCGCTGCGCGATGAGATGGAATCCTATACCCTGCCGCAGGGCGTGCTGGCACAGATCATGCGCGACATGGCTGCGGGGCGGCCAGGCCTGATCACCCGGACCGGGCTGCATAGCTTCGTCGACCCGCGCCACGGCGGCGGGCGGCAGAGTGCCCGCGCGCGCGAGGATCTCGTCGAGCTGATCGCGATCGGCGGCGAGGAGTGGCTGCGATTCAAGCCGTTCGCGCTCGATGTCGTGCTGCTGCGCGGAACCACCGCGGACGAGGACGGGAACATCACCATGGAGCAGGAAGCGGTTCCCTGCGAGATGATCTCCTGCGCGCAGGCCGCGCGCCGGCAGGGAGCGGCGGTCGTCGTGCAGGTGAAGCGGCTGGCGCGGCGCGGCACGCTGCCGCCGCGCCTCGTCAAGATTCCCGGCATCCTGGTCGATTATGTCGTCATCGATCCGACACAGCGCCAGACCTACCATACCGACTACAATGCCAGCTATGCTGGCGAGCTGCGGGTCCCGCTCGACGGGTTGCGGCGACTTCCCTTCGACCATCGCAAGATCATCGCCCGGCGCGCGGCGATGGAGCTCGTCGCGGGCGCGGTCTGCAATCTCGGCGCCGGCATCAGCACGGGCATTTCGGCGATCGCCGCCGAAGAGGATATCCTCGATCTGATCGTGCTCACGAACGAGCAGGGCTTCATCGGCGGGGCGCCGCTGACCGGCCCGGACTCGGGTGCGGCGCAGAACTACGATGCGGTGGTCGATCAGCCCTACCAATTCGACTTCTACGACGGCGGTGGGCTGGACGTCGCTTTCCTGTCCGCGGCCGAGGTCGATCCGGCGGGCAACGTGAATATCAGCCGGTTCGGCTCCAAGATCGTCGGCATCGGCGGCTTCATCAATATCAGCCAGAACGCGCGCAAGGTCGTGTTCAGCGGCACGTTCAGCGCCGGCGGCCTGGCGGTCGCGTGCGAGAACGGCGCGTTGCGTATCGTTACGGAAGGCCGACACAGCAAATTCGTCGGCAGGATCGAGCAGGTATGCTATAATGCGACCTTCGCCGAGCAGGAGGGGCGTTGGGCGCTGTTCGTCACCGAGCGCGGCGTGTTTCGCGCGACCGGCGGCAGGCTGGAGCTGATCGAGATCGCCCCCGGCATCGACCTGCAGCGCGATATTCTCGACCGGATGGCGTTTCAGCCCGGCATCAGTCGGAGCCTCAGGACGATGGACGCGCGCCTGTTCCAGCCGCAGCCGATGGGGCTGCGCGCCGAGCTCGAAGCGCGCCCGTCGCACGCCCGCGCGCCGCGACGCACCGTTGCGTAGCCGACGCCGCAGGAAGCCGGCTCGCGCGACGCGCGCCGCTCGACCCTGCCCCGCAGCAGCCGCGTGTTGACGGGGCGCGCGCAGCGGCCACACTGCATCGACCAGCGCGCAGCGGCGCCGGCGTAGGGAAGGAGCGGCGATGGGCTATCGGGTCGGCGTGGATATCGGCGGCACTTTCACCGATTTCTGCGTGGTCGATGAGGAGAAGCGCAGTCTCGAGACGCTGAAGGTGCTGTCGCGGCCGGACGCGCCGGGGGCGGAGGTGCTGCAGGGGCTGGACGAAATCGCGCGCCGCTTCGCCATCCCGCCGACATCGGTGACCTATTTCACGCATGGCTCGACGGTGGGCGTGAACGCGATCATCCAGAAGCGCGGCGCCCGGCTCTGCCTGTTGGTGACCGAAGGCTTCCGCGACGTGCTGGAGCTGGCGCGCCTCAAGATCCCCGACCCCTACGACCTGTTCTCGCGCCGGCCGCCGCCGCTGGTGCCGCGCGACCGGGTGCTCGAGATCCGCGCGCGCATGAACCCGGACGGCAGCACCGCGCTGGCGCCGGACGAGGCGAGCGTGCTGGCCGCGCTGGCGCAGGCCGAGGCGCTGGGGGCGGAGGCGATCGTGGTTGCGCTGCTGCATGCCTACGCCAATCCCGAGCATGAGCGCGCGGTGCGGCGGATCATCGCGGCGGCGCGGCCGGCGCTGCCGGTCTTCTGCTCGGCCGAGGTGTGGCCAATCGTGCGCGAGTACGAGCGCAGCATCACCGCGTGCATCCATGGCTCGGTGCAGCCAATGATCGCGCACTACATCACGCGCCTGGAGGCGGCGCTGGCGCAGCGCGGCGTGCCGGCGGCGCCGATGATCACCAAGTCCAATGGTGGCGTGATGACCGCGGCGGCGGGCAAGGTCCGCAGCATCGAGATGCTGCTCTCCGGCACCGCGGCGGGGGCGATCGGCGCCGGGTTCGTCGCGCGCCAGGCGGGGTTCGCGCGGGTGATGAGCCTCGATATCGGCGGCACCAGCGCCGACGTCGCGTTGCTGCGCGACGGGCTGCCGGATTTCCGCAGCGGCGAGCTGGTCGGCGAGTATCCGATCTATCTGCCGACGGTCTCGGTGTCCTCGATCGGCGCGGGCGGCGGGTCGATCGCGACCGTGGATGCGCTGGGCGTACTGCGGGTGGGACCGCAGAGCGCGGGATCGGTGCCGGGGCCGGCGTGCTACGGGCGCGGCGGGACGCAGGCGACGATCACGGATGCGTTCGCGGTCGCCGGCGTGCTTGGCGCAGGCGAGCTCGGCTATGGCGCGGTCACGGTCGATCTCGCGGCGGCGGCGGCGGCGATCGACCGGGTGGCGGCGGCGCTCGGGCGCGAGCGGGTGGCGGCGGCGGAGGCGGTGATCGCGCTCGCGGTCGCCAACATGTATCGCGAGGTGAGCCGGCTCTACTCGCAGGTGGGCGAGGAGCCCAGCGGCTATGCGCTGCTGGCATTCGGCGGCGCGGGACCCATGCTGGGCTGCCTCCTGGCCGAGGAGCTGGGGATGGCGGCGGTGATCGTGCCGCAGGCGCCGGGCGTGCTCGCGGCCCTGGGCGGACTGCTCGCCGATCTGCGCTCGGACTTCGTGCGCGTGGCGTTTCTCGATGTCGCCGAGGCGGCGATGCCGGCGCTGGCTGCCGCCCTCGCGGAGCTGGCCGCCGAGGCGCGCGCCTGGCTCGCGGCCAACCAGGGCGATGGCGAGGCGGGGCGGATCAGCGTCACCGCCGACATGCGCTATCGCGGCCAGTCCTACGAGCTCGAGGTGCCGCTCGAGGCCGCGTGGATCACCGGTGCGCAGACGCAACGGATCGCGCAGGCGTTCCACGCGCGCCACCAGGAGGTCTATGGCCATGCCGACAAGGAGGCGCCGGTGCATCTGGTCGCGCTGCGGGTGGTGATCGCGGGGGCGACGCCGAAGCCGGAGTTTCCGCCGGTCGAGGCCGCGGCGCATGCGCCGGTGCCGCGCGGGCGGGTGCCGGTCGCGCATCGCGGCGCGGTGGTGGAGGCGGCGCTGTTCGACCGCGCGGCGCTGGCGCCCGGCAGCCGCTTCGCCGGGCCGGCCGTGGTGGTGCAGGACGACGCCACCTGCTGGGTGCCGCCGGGCTTCGGCGGCGAGGTGGATGCGTTCGGCAACATGATCCTGCGGCGGGGGTGAGAATGCGCGCGACACTCGATCCGGTGACATTGCAGATCCTCAAGAGCCATTTCGAGGCGGCGGCCGAGAGCATGGCCTATACGCTGCTGCGCACGGCGCATTCGGCGTTCGTCAAGGAAACCGAGGATTTCACCAGCGGGCTGGTGACGCCGTGCGGGCAGACATTCGCCAGTCCCAAGGACCTCGGCGCCACCTGGTTCGTCGGCCTCGACTACGCTCCGGTGATCGGCGCGATCGACAGCTACGCGCCCGGCGATATCTGTGTCACCAACGATCCTTATTGCGGCTTCGTGTGCACCCACGCGCCGGACATGCATCTGTGGATGCCGGTCTTCGCCGGCGAACGGCTGATCTGCTTCGCCGTCGGGCACATCCACAACACCGACATGGGTGGCGCGGTACCGGCCTCGCTGTCGCGGGCGCTGACGGAGGTGCACCAGGAGGGGATCCGGATCCCGCCGTGCAAGCTGGTCGAGCGCGGGACGATGGACGAGAAGCTGCTCGCCGTCATGCTGCGCAATGTGCGGATGCCGGAACAGAACTGGGGCGATCTCAACGCCCAGATCGCCTCGCTCAAGACCGCCGAGCGCAAGATCCACCAGGCGGTCGATCGTTTCGGTATCGAGATCGTGGACGCGGCGATGTATGGCGTGCTCGATCTGGCCGAGCGCCAGGCGCGCCGGCTGTTCGCCTCGATGACCGATGGCGACTACGTCTTTACCGACTACATCGACGAGGACGCGCCGGGCGGCGTGCCCTGCCGGCTCAAGCTCACGGTGCGGGTGCGCGGCGAGGAGGCGGTGCTCGACTTCACCGGCAGCGATCCGCAATTGCAGTCGGCGCTGAACATGCCGACCGGCGGGCTCGAACGGCACATCCTGCCGCTGGTCGGCTACAATTACGTCGTCTACTCGCTCGACCCGACGGTGGCGCTCAATGGCGGACTGACGCGGCCGGTGCGCTGCATCCTGCCGCAGGGCTCGGTGGTCAATCCGGTCTATCCCGCGGCGACGGGGATGCGCAGCCTGACCTGCGCGCGCATCCAAGGGATCGTGATCGGCGCGTTCGCCCGCGCGATGCCGCAGCGCCTGCCCTCCGGCCCCTCGGGCGGCGGCGGGATCCTCAACGTGCGCACGACCGACAGCGCGACGGGGCGGACGGTGATGGCCTCGATCAACCCGATCACCGGCGGCGGCGGCGGCGACGCGCGGGGCGACGGGCTCGACGGGTCCAACTCCTTCCTCAAGAACACACCGGTCGAGATCACCGAGGCGGAGGTGCCGATCCGCGTGCTCAGTTACGGGCTGCTGGCCGACAGCGGCGGCGCCGGGCGCTATCGCGGCGGCCTCGGCACGCAGATGACCTTCCAGGTGTTCGCGCCCAACTCCGTCGTCACCGCGCGCAACCGCGACCGGGTGCGCTTCTCCTCCTGGGGCGTGCTTGGGGGCGTGGCGGGGGCGACGTGCAGCTTCGTGCGCAATCCGGGCACCGCGGCGGCGGAGGATCTCGGCAATGACGACGTGGTGCGTTGCGCGCCGGGCGACGTGCTCGCGATCAGCGCCTCGGGCGCCGGCGGCTGGGGCGATCCGTTCCTGCGCCCGGCCGAGGAGGTGGCGCGCGACGTGGCCGAGGGCAAGGTGAGCGTGGCGGCGGCGGCGCGCGACTATGGCGTCGCCATCGTCGATGGCGCGGTGGATGCGGCGGCGACGCAACGGCTGCGCGACGTCGTCCGCCCGCCGGCGCCGCCGATCCGTTTCGGCGAGTCGCGGATCGCCTTCGAGCGCGTGTGGTCGGAGGCGGCCTGGGACCGGCTGGCCGAGCGGCTGTTCGCGCTGCCGGTGGAATGGCGCTTCTTCATGAAACACCAGGTCTTCGCGCTGGTGGCCGAGGATGCCGCCGCGGCGGCGGACCCGGTGGCCGCGGTGGAGCGGGCGCTGGCAACCGCGAGCGCGCGCCACCGGCATGTGGCGCCGGCCGCGGGCGGCCGCGGCGAGGAGCAGGCAGCATGAACATCCACTTCGGCGGGCAATGCGTGCTGGTGGCCGGGGCGGCGCGCGGCATCGGCCACGGGATCGCGCGCGGCTTCGCCGCGGCCGGGGCGCGCGTGTTCGCGGCCGACCGGCTGCTCGCCGAGATGGCGGACCTGCCGGCGGTCACCCGGCAGGTCGATTTCGTCGACCGCGCCGGGCTGCGCGACTGGGTGGCGGCGGCGGCGCTGGAGGCGGGACGCGCGGCGGACGTTCTGGTCTATGTCGCCGGCGGCGTGCTCGGGCAGCAGGCCAGGCCGATGGAGGAGGTGGCGGAGGACGAATGGCGCGCGGTGCTGGACGCCAACCTTACCGGCGCGTTCCTCGCCGCGCAGGCGGTGGTGCCGGGGATGAAGGCGCGCGGCAAGGGGCGGATCGTGTTCATCGCCAGCGGCGCGGGCCTGCGCACCTCGCTCACCGGCATCCAGGCCTATGCCTCGGGCAAGGCGGGGGAGATCGGGCTCGCGCGCCAGCTCGGGCAGGAGCTCGGGCCGTTCGGCATCACCGTCAACGCGGTGGCGCCGGGGTTCCAGCGCAGCAGCCCCGACTACGAGCGGCAGTGGCAGTCCTATTCCCCGGCGCAGCAGGAGGGGCTGATCGCGCGCACGGCGCTGCGCCGCACGGGCACGCCGGAGGACATCGCGCATGCGGTGATGTTCCTCGCCTCCGACTTCGCGGGCTTCATCACGGGGCAGACCCTTTCCGTCTCCGGCAGCCCGTAGCGCGGCGGCCCGGTCAGCCGGGAATTTCGGCGCGGTCGCGGCGGCGGTAATGCAGCAGCGCCAGGCGGGCGGTGCGGCGCACCAGCCCGTGCAGCGGGATCGGCGCAAGCTTCGTGGGCGCGAGGGCCAGTTGTTCGTCCGCCACGCCGAGCACGGCGTCGCGCATCACCTCGCCCATGCCCATGGCGAGGGCGAGGCCGCGGCCGTTGCAGCCGGTCCAGCCGATCAGCCCGTCCGGCGTGCGGTGCAGGCGCGGCAGGCGGTCCGTGGTCATGGCGATGCGCCCGCCCCAGAAGAACGGAAAGTCGATGCCGGCGAGTTCGGGAAAGACCGCGCCCAGCCTGGCGCGCACCACCGGCGGCAGGCGCTGGCGGGCGAAGGCCTGGATCGCGAGCGCGCCGCCGCTGATCAGCCGGCCCTCGCGGTCCTTGTGGAAATAGCGCAGGTCGTAGCGCGTGTCGGAGGCTGCCTCGTCGCCGGGCAGGATGCGCGCGGCGACGCCCGGCGGCAGGATCTCCGTCGCGAGCTGGTAGCTGTCGACCGGCACCACGGTGCGCGCGAGGCCCGGCCAGAGCGAATCCGCGTAGGCGGCGGTGACGACGACCAGCTTGCGGCAGCGGACGGCGCCGCGCGCGGTGAAGACGCGCCAGCCGTCGGCCTCGCGGACGAGGCGCAGGGCGCGGCTGTGCTCGTGGATGCGCACACCCTCCTGCTGGGCGGCGCGGGCGAGGCCGCGGGTGAAGGCAAGCGGGTTGACGTGGCCGCCGCCGGCATGGCGCCAGCCGCCGGCATAGGCCGCACTGCCGAGATGCGCGGCCATCGCCGTCGCGTCGAGATATTCCGCGGGGGCGCCGCGGCCGGCCCATTGCGCCGCGCGGCGTGCGGCGAGGCGGGCGCGGCCGGGCGTGTGGGCGGGCTGGATCCAGCCGGCGCGCACGGCGTCGCAGTCGATGGCATAGCGCGCGATGGTATCGAACAGGCGATCGGCCGACGCCTGGAGCATGGCGAGGAAGCGCTCGCCCCTGCCCTCGCCCATCGCCTTGAGCACGGCCTCGGGGTCGTGGCGGGTGAGGGTCGGGATCACCTGGCCGTTGTTGCGCCCGGAGGCGCCGGCGCCGATCGTCGCGGCTTCGAGCAGCAGGGTCGCAACACCGGCCCGGCGCAGCGCGAGGGCGGCGGCGAGGCCTGCGATGCCACCGCCGACCACGGCGACGTCGGCTTCCGCGCCCCCCTCCAGCGGCGCCGCGCCGAACGCCTCGCGCGCGAGACGTTCGTAGAGAGCCGAGGGCGGGGCAGCAGGCATCGGCAGAGGTTAGCCCGCGCGCCGGGCGCCGACAACACGGCGCGGCGCGCGGACCGTATCGCAAGCGTTCCGTCGGAGTTGGCTGGCCCGGGCGGCCAAGAATCCGCTTGTGCGGCGGGGAGGCGCCTGTAAAGTCGCTGCCCGCGCCACGGGGCGGCGCGACCGGACGGGGAAATGCGCAGCACGCCACGAGCGGGCGGCTGCAGCGAGGGGGAACAGCATGGAAAACGAGTCGGGTGGCAAGCTTGTCCTGGGGCGGCGCGGGATGGCGCTCGGGGCGGCGACGATGTCGATGGTGGGGGCGCCGCCGGCGCTGGCCGCCGGTACCGGAAAGTTCGTCACAGCCAATAATAACAGTTACGATACGCTCGACCCGCATGTCGTGTTCGACATCGGGCGCATCGCCTCGCGGCTCAACCTCTACGACGCGCTGGTGCGCTGGACCGACGACCCGCCGAAGCTGAACATGTGGCTGGCGGAGAAAGTGGACATCTCGCCCGACGCGCTCACCTACAAATTCACACTGCGGGACGCGAAGTTCCACGACGGGACGCCGATCACCGCGGAGGATGTCGTCTACTCCATGGAACGGATCCTGGCGCTGAAGAAGGGCGCCTACGGGCTGTTCTCCTCGGTGGTGAAGCCGGGGACGACGAAGGCGCTGGACGCGAAGACGGTCCAGTTCACGCTGTCCTCACCTTATGCGGTGTTCATGGCGGTGCTGCCCGAGATGTGGGTGGTCAACGCGAAGATGGTGCGCGCGCACGAGCACAACGGCGACTGGGGTGGCGCGTGGCTGGCGCGCAACGAGGCGGGGTCCGGCTCGTTCCGGCTCACCCATTACGACCCCGCGGTGGGCTTCGCCGCCGACCGCTATCCGGCGCATTTCATGGGCTGGGGACCGAAATATCTCGACAGCATCGAGTTCCGCGGCATTCTCGAGGTGGCGAGCCGGGTGCTGGGGCTCGAGAAGGGTGAGTTCGACGCCCTCGACGGCTATACCCCCTACGACCAGATCAAGCGCATGCGCGGCAAGCCGAAGGTGAAGATCCTCACCAAGCCGACGCTGCGGACGATGTATTTCGTGATCCATAACCGCCGCCCGCCGCTCGACGACGTGAACATGCGCCGGGCGCTCTGCTATGCCTTCGACTACAACGGGTTCATCAACAACCTGCTCGACGGCTCGGTGGTGCGCAATGCCGGCATCATTCCCGACCCGATGTGGGGCGCGCCGAAGAACGTCGCCGGCTACACCTACGACCTCGACAAGGCCAAGGCGGCGCTGGCGAAGGTGAAGGGGCCGATGCGCACGCTCACCATCAACGCGCTCGGCGGCTACCCGCAGAGCGGCCAGGCGGCGGAACTGCTGCAGAGCGGGCTGGCGAAGATCGGGGTGAAGACGACGATCCAGAGCCAGCCCTGGCCAGTGGTCGCGGCCCGGCTCGGCGACGAGCAGAAGAGTGCCGACCTGATCCCGCTGTGGCGCAGCGCCTATTTCGCCGACCCGCACAACTGGACCGGCTACATCTACAACAGCAAGCAGATCGGCCGCGGCAATATCAGCTTCTACAGCAACAAGCGGTTCGACGAGCTGACCGACAAGGCGCTCGAGCTGGTGGGCCAGGCGGACCGTCAGCCGCTCTACGAGGAAGCCTCGCGCATCCTGATCGACGACGCGGCGGGGCTGTTCATCTACAACACCAACTATTTCGGGGCCTTCAGCGACCGCGTGCATGGCGTGCGCTACTGCCCGATCGCCGACGCCCAGGACATGCGCTGGCAGTGGCTCGCCTGAGCCGCTCCGCGTGCGGCTACTCGGGCTGATCGCGCGCCGGCTGGTCTGGGTCCCCGCGACCCTGATCGGCCTGGTGGTGCTGGTGTTCGTGATCTCGCATGTGGTGCCGAGCGATCCGGCGCGGATCCTCGCCGGCGAGAACGCGACGGCGGCGCAGCTCGCGGCGCTGCGCCACCAGTACGGCTTCGACCGGCCGCTGCCCGAGCAATTGTTGCGCTACATTATCGATGTCGGCCGCGGCGACATGGGCGTGAGCCTCTATACACAGACGCCGGTGGCAAGCGAGGTCTGGCGGCGGCTGCCGGCGACGATGGAGCTCGCGGTCTATGCGATGGCCGCCGCCGTGCTGTTCGGCGTGCCGCTCGGCGTCGCGGCAGCACTGCGGCGCAATTCGTGGTTCGACCACGCGCTGCGGGTGCTCACCGTCTCGGGGCTCGCGATCGCCGCGTTCTGGCTTGCGATCCTCCTGCAATTGCTGTTCGCGATGTGGCTGAACCTCACGCCGGTGCAGGGCCGGGTCAGCGATTTCGGACCGAGCGGCATCACCGGCTTCTACACCATCGACGCGGCGCTGGCCGGCGACTGGGCGAGCGAGCTCGACGTGCTGCGCCATCTGGCACTGCCGGTGATGACGCTGGCGTTTCCGGCGATGGCGACGATCGTGCGCTTCACCCGCGCCGGGGTGATCGGCACGCTCGGCAGCTTCTTCGTCGACTACCAGCGCGCGATGGGCGTGCCATGGCGCATCACCGTCTGGCGCTACGTGCTGCGCTCGGCGCTGACCGGGACGTTGACGCAGATCGGCCTGGTGTTCGGCAACCTGCTGGCCGGCGCGGTGGTGGTGGAGGCGGTGTTCGACTGGCCGGGGCTCGGGCAGTTCGCGGTTAATTCGATCCTGCAATCGGATTACAATGCCATTCTCGGCTTCACCATCTATGTCGGCGTGATGTTCATCGTGGTCAATCTGCTGATCGATGTCGGGCAGGTGCTGCTCGATCCGCGCGGGCGATGAAGCTGCTCGGCCGCATCGCGCGCGACCCGGTGGCGCTCGCCGGGCTGCTGGTGCTCGCGGTGATCGTGCTCGCCGCCATTTTCGCGCCACTGCTCGCGACCTATCCGCAGGACGTGACCACCTATCACACCGCCCAGCGGCTACTGCCGCCGAGTGCCACGCACTGGTTCGGCACCAACCAGATGGGTGGCGACATCTACTCGCGGCTGCTGTTCGGCGCGCGCATCACGCTGATGACGGCGGTGATCGCGGTCGCGGTCTCGGTGCTCATCGGCGTGCCGATCGGGCTCGTCGGCGGCTATTGGCCGGGCTTCATCGGCGACGGGCTGATGCGGGTCTCGGACGTGTTTCTGGCGGTGCCGCAGATCGTGCTGGCGATGGCGATCGCGGCGACGCTGGGGCCGCAGATCCAGAACGTGATCCTGGCCCTGTCGCTGACCTACTGGCCGTTCTGGGCGCGGCTGGTCTATGCCGAGACGCGCAACGCCAAGAACGAGATCTATGTCGAGGCGGCGGTAGCACTCGGGGTGCCGCCGTGGCGGGTGATGGTGCTGCACATCCTGCCGGCGATCGCGCCATCGCTGATCATCCGCACCTCGATCGGGCTCGGCGGCACGATCCTCACCGCGTCGGCGCTGGGTTTTCTCGGCCTCGGGCCGCCGCCGCCGTCGCCGGAATGGGGCCGCATGATCGCCGATGCGCGCGCCTTCCTGCCCGGCGCGTGGTGGAACGCGGCGGCACCGGGCATTGCCATCCTGGTGCTGGTGATGGCGTTCAACCTGATCGGCGACGGGCTGCGCGACGTGCTCGACCCGAAGCTGCGCGGCCAGGCCAGGGCCAGGGGCGGCGCGGTTGACTGAGGTCGTGCGCGTGCAGGACGTCTCGGTCGATTTTCCCTCGCCGGGCGGGACGGTGAAGGTGCTGGACCAGGTGAACCTCGCCATCGGCGAGGGCGAGATCGTCGGGCTGGTCGGCGAATCGGGCTGTGGCAAGACGACGCTGGCGCGGCTGATCCTGGGCGTGCTGCCGAAGGGCGCGGCGGTGCGCGGGGCGGTGCTTTCGTTCGCGGGCCAGAACGTTCTCGGCGACGGGGCGGAGGCGGCACACCGGCGGCGCGGGTTTCGCATCGGCTTCGTGCCGCAGGAGCCGCGCGCGGCACTGAGCCCGCTGTTCCCGATCGGGGCGCAGGCGCGCGAGATCCTGCGCTGGTCGGGCGGCGGGCGCGGCGCGGCGGCGCGGCGGCGGGTCGCGGAGATGTTCGCGCGAGTGCAGTTGCCGGACCCGAACGCCATCATGCACCGCTATCCGCACGAGGTTTCGGGCGGGCAGTTGCAGCGCGTGCTGATCGCCATGGCGCTGCTGCGCGAGCCGCGCCTGATCGTCGCCGACGAGCCGACCACGGCGCTCGATGTCACGATCCAGGCACAGATCCTGACGCTGCTGCGCCGCCTGGCGCGCGAGCAGAAGGTGGCGGTGCTGTTCACGACGCACGACCTCGGCGCCGCGTGGGAGATCTGCGACCGCATCATCGTGATGTATGCCGGGCAGGAGGCGGAAAGTGCCCCGGTCGAAACGTTCTTCGCGCATCCACGCCACCCCTATGCCGGGCTGCTGCTGGACAGCATGCCGCGGCCGGGCGCGGGGCTGCCGCAGAGCATCGCCGGCGCGGTGCCGAACCTCGCGGCGCCGCCCGCGGGCTGCCGGTTCCATCCGCGCTGCCCGCGCGCGCTCGAGGTCTGCCGCGTCGAGCGGCCGGCGCCGGCGGGGCCGGCCGGCCAGAGCGTGCGTTGCCACAACCCGTTGCCGGACCGCGATGCCGCCTGACAGCCAAGCCCCGACCCTCGCGGTCGAATCCCTGGTCACGCATTTCCCGATCCGCAATTCATTGGGGATCCGCACCGGCTGGCTGCGCGCGCTGGACGGCGTCACGCTCGACGTGGCAGCGGGCGAGGTGCTCGGCATCGTCGGCGAATCGGGCTGCGGCAAGAGCACGTTCGGCAAGACGCTGTGCGGCATCCACCGCGCCTCGGGCGGGCGCATCGTCTTCCAGGGCGAGGATGCGACCCATGCCGGCTCGGCGCAGGCAAAGCGGCTGCGGCGGCAACTGCAATACTGCTACCAGGACCCCTCCGCCTCGCTCGACCCCAATTGGACGATCGGGCGGTCACTCGCGGAGCCGCTGGTGATCCATACGCGCCTCTCGCGCGCCGAGCGGATGGAGCGCGTGCACGCGGCGCTCGAGGAGGTCGGGCTGCCGCGCGAGCATCTCGCACTCTACCCGCACGAGATCAGCGGCGGGCAGCAGCGGCGCGTGGGGCTGGCGCGGATCCTGATGCTGCAGCCGAGCCTGGTGGTGCTGGACGAGCCGACGGCCGGGCTCGATCTTTCGGTGCAGGCGCGGGTGCTGCGGCTGCTGATGGACCTGCGCGAGCGGCACCGGCTGAGCTACGTCTTCATCAGCCACGATCTCTCGGTGGTGCGGCTGATCTGCCAGCGCGTCGCGGTGATGTATCTCGGGCGGGTGGTCGAGATCGGGCCGGCGGAGGCGGTGTTCCGCACGCCGTCCCACCCCTATACGGCGGCGCTGCTGGCGGCGCTGCCGGTGGTGGGCGGCGGGCGGATCAGCGAGCGTTTCCGGCTCGAAGGCGAGCCGCCGAGCCCCGGCCGGCTGCCGGGCGGGTGCCGTTTCCGGCTGCGCTGCCCGCGCGCCGGCGCACCGTGCGGGCAGCAGGAGCCGGAACTGGCGGCGGCAGGCGACGCGCGTGGCGTCGCCTGCCATTTTCCGCTGACGGCGTAAGGCGCGGGCAGGCCGGCTCAGGCGGGCAGGCCGAACCCGTAGGCATCCATGCGCAGGATCGAATACTCGGTGGAACGGTGCAGCCGCCGTGCCGCGCCCGTGCCACCGGCACCGAGCGCGGTGAAGAGCGGCAGCAGGTGTTCCTCGGTCGGGTGCTCGTCCGCGGCGTGCGGCGCGAGCGAGCGGTAGGCGAGCAGGGCCTCGGTGTCGCCGCGCCCGATGGCCGCGTCCATCCAGTCGCTGAAGGCGGTGACGTCCGCGCTCTCCGGAGCATCGACCGCCTGGCCACGGAAGCGGCGCAGGTCATGGGTGAAGCTGCCGGAGCCGATGATCAGCACGCCCTCGTCGCGCAGCGGCGCCAGCGCCTGGCCGATGGCGAAGGCATGGCCCGGCCCGAGGCGCGACTGCACCGAGAGCTGCAAGGTCGGGATGGAGGCGTCGGGCCAGGCGAGCAGCAGCGGGATCCAGGCGCCGTGGTCGAGCCCGCGGGCGGGATCGGTGCCGGCGGCGAACCCCGCCGTGCCGAGCCGGGCGGCGATGTCGCGCGCGAGGGCGGCATCGCCGGGGGCGGGGTAGCGCAGATCATAGAGCGGGCGCGGGAAGCCGAAGAAGTCGTGGATGGTGTCGTTGCGGTCGACGGCGTTGAGCATCGGCGCCGCCGTCTCCCAGTGCGCCGAGACCACGAGGATGGCGCGCGGCCGCTGCAGGCTCGCGGCAAGGCCGGCGAGGAAGCTCGCCGCCGGCGTTGCCTGGAGCGCGATCATCGGCGAGCCGTGGCTGACGAAGAGCGCCGGGTGGGTCATGCGCGGCTGGCCCCCACCGGCGTCGGGCGCAGGGCGTAGGCCCCGTCGCCGAGCAGCGCCAGCACCAGCAGCGCGACCGCCCAGAAAGCCGGATACTCCCAGCCGCCGCCCTTCGCGGTGAAGAAGAAGCCGCTGTGCAGATGCACCATGACGATGGCGCCGATCAGGTCGGGGATGATGAGCAGCGCCGCGAGGCGGACCCAGACGCCGAGGATCAGCGCCAGGGCGGCGGCGACTTCCCAGGCGATGACGACGAGGCCGAACCAGCCGGGCAGGCCGAGGCTGGCGAAGAAATGCTCGGTGCCGGCCGGCGTGAAGACGAACAGCTTCAGCCAGGCATGGGCGAGCAGCAGGAAACCGAGGGAGAGGCGCAGCACCAGGGCGCCGTATCCGGCGGTGCGGGTGTCGATCGTTGAGGGCATGGTGGATCTCCTTTCGTCGCAAAGGTAGACATGCGAACATCGCTTGGTAACTACCAATATTCCGGTCTCGATTATGCATTTTCGCATGGGGTCGGGTGTCGCAAGGAGATCGGCATGGGCATGGGAATGGGCATGGGCATGGACTGGGACGCCCTGCACAGCTTCCTCGTCATCGCGCGCGAAGGCACCCTGTCGGCGGCGGCGCGCCGGCTCGGCGTGCGCCAGTCGACGATGGGCCGGCGCCTCGCGGCGCTGGAGGAAAGCGCCGGCGTGCGGCTGCTGGAGCGCGTGCCGCGCGGGTTCCGCCTGACCGAGGCGGGCGAGGCGGCGCGCGCCGAGGTGGAACGGATGGAGGCGGCGGCGCTGGCGGCCGAGCGCGCGGTGAGCGGGCGCGACGTGCGGCTCGAGGGCGTGGTGCGGCTGACCACGGTGAGCGATTTCGCCTCCGCCGTGCTGATGCAGGCCCTCGCGGCGCTGCACCGGCGCCATGGCGGCATCCTCATCGAGCTGATCACCGACGACCGCACCTTCTCGCTCGCCGCGCGCGAAGCCGACCTCGCAATCCGCCTCGCGCGCCCGCGCGGGCAGTCGCTGCTCGGGCGCAAGGTGGGCGAGATTTCCTTCGGCCTCTATGCCAGCGGCGACTACCTCGCCGCGCAGGGCGCGGCCTTCCGCCAGGGCGGCGACGGCGCCGGGCACCGGCTGATCCTGTCGCGCGACGAGACCGGGATGTACCCGGAGATCGACGCGCTCGCCGCGATGGCGCCGCGGGCGAGCGTGGTGCTGCGCACGGACAGCCGCGCCAGCCAATTCGCCGCGGCCCGCGCGGGGCTCGGCATCGCGGTTCTCGGGCACCACGTCGCGGCGGGCACGGAGCTGGTGCGCCTCGACGCCCCGCCCCTGCCCGGGCGCGAGATCTGGCTGGTGCAGCACGAAGACACGCGCGACGTGCCGCGGATCCGCGCCGCAGCGGACGCGCTGGCCGAGCAGTTGCGCGCCGCGGCGCCGCTGTTCGCGGGCGCGGCGACGGGGGATGCGGCTTCGGTCAGCCGGCGAGGTCGAGGTGGAGGAACTGGTTGAACGGGCTCGCGGTGTAGTCGCCGAAGGCTTCGCCGTTGGTGAAGCCGAAGCGCCGGTAGAGCGCGAGCGCCGGCTCGAAGGCGTCGCCGGAGCCGGTCTCGAGGCTGAGGCGGCGAAGGCCGCGGGCGCGAGCGACGTCGAGCATGTGGCGCAGCAGGGCGACACCGACGCCTTTGCGCAGGTGCTGCGGCGAAGTCCGCATCGACTTGATCTCGCCGGCGGCGGGGGAGAGTTCGCGCAGCGCGCCGCAGCCGAGCAGCGTCCCGCCCTCCCAGGCGGTGTAGAAGCTGATATCGGGGCGCTGCAGCCCCGAGAGGTCGAGCGCGTAGACGCTGCCGGGCGGGGAGTTCGCATGCATGCCGGCGAGGTGAAGGCGCAGCAGGTCGATGACCTGCGGGTCGGTCAAGTCGCCTTGGGTGATCCGCATGACGGGCTCCTGTTGACGGCGAGGCTGGACGCAGCACCGCGCGCCACGACCGCCTAGCCCGGCGCCGGCCGGCATCGCAAGACGCGGCCGATGTTACGTGGTGGACGTTATGGGGCGGGCGTGCGATGCGGGGGGCAGAGGAGCATCGCCATGGTCGAGAACGTCGCGCCGACGGATGTGTGGGATCTGCTGCTGGCCGACCCCGATGCCGTGCTGGTGGACGTGCGCACCGACGCCGAGTGGAATTTCGTCGGCCTCCCCGACCTGGCGGCGGCGGGCAAGCAGCCGCTGCTGATCGCCTGGCAGGTGTTCCCGGCGATGGGGGTGAACCCGAATTTCGTCGCGCAGATGGCCGAGGCCGGGCTCACGCCCGAGCAGCGCATCTTCTATCTCTGCCGCAGCGGCGTGCGCAGCCTGGCCGCGGCGCGCGCGGCGATCGAGGCCGGCTACGCGCAGAGCTACAATATCGCCGACGGGTTCGAGGGGCCGCCGGACGAGGACGGGCATCGCGGCACCGTCGCGGGCTGGAAGGCCGAGGGGCTGCCCTGGCGGCAGCGCTAGGGCAGCCTCCGGGCGGATCGGATGGTCCGGCCGGATCGGCTGCTCGGGAGAGTTCAGGGTCTGGAGCAACCTGCGGCGGTCATGCGATCGCGGCGCCGCCGAAGGAGACGATGATGCGTTCACTGCTGGTCCTGCTGGCCGCCTCGCTGCTTGCCGCCGCCCCGGCGCGGGCCGGCAACCTCACGCTCTACACGTCCCAGCCGGACCGGATCGCGGCGCAGACGGTGGCGGCGTTCGAGAAGGCGGACCCGGGCGTGCATGTCTCGGTGTTCCGCTCCGGCACGACGCAGGTGATGAACAAGCTCGGCGCCGAGTTCCTGGCCGGACGGGCGAAGGCCGATGTGCTGCTGATCGCCGACGCGATGAGCATGCAGGCGCTGAAGCAGCAGGGAAGGCTGCTCGCCGATCCCGGACAGGACGTCACCGGCTTCGCGCCGGGGACCTACGATCACGACCGGACTTATTTCGGCACCAAACTGATCACTACCGGGATCATGTACAACCGGTCCGCTCCCTTCGTGCCGCACTCGTGGAACGACCTGCTGCAGGCGAAGGCGCGCGGGCAGGTGGTGCTGCCCTCGCCGCTCTATTCCGGGGCGGCGATGATCACCATGGGCGCGTTCACCGAAAACCCGGCCCTGGGGCCGGATTATTTCAAGAAGCTGGCGGCGAACCGGGCGATCAGCGTCGCCGGCAATGGCGGCGTGCTGAACCAGGTCGAGAGCGGGGCGCGGGCGTTCGGCATCGTCGTCGACTTCATGGCGCTCAACGCGAAGGCAAAGGGCGCGCCGGTCGAGTTCGTGTTTCCCCGCGAAGGCGCGACCGCGGTGACGGAGCCGGTGGCGATCCTGAAGACGACGCGCAACCCGAAGGATGCGCGGGCCTTCGTCGCGTTCCTGCTCTCGCCCGCGGGCCAGCGCCTCGCGGCCAGCCAGGGCTTCATCCCGGCGCGGCAGGGGATCGCGCCGCCGCCCGGCTTCCCGCCGGCCGAGACGATCCGGCTGATGCCGATGGACATCGCGCGCATCCTCAGGGACAGCGCGCGGCTGAAGCGGCAATTCTCCGACCTGTTCGGGGGCTAGGCTGAGCCGCGGCAGGTCGCGCGGCGGGGCGGCACGCCGGCCATGACGCGCGCCGCCTGGCTGCCCCTGCTGTGCGGCGCGCTGCTCGCGCTGGCCGCGTTTCCCCCGCTGCTTCGTCTCGCTTCCGTCACGCTTTCGCCGGCGAGCCTGGCCACCGTCGCGAGCCCGCTCGCGCGCGCGGCGCTGCTGCACAGCGTGGCGATGGGCCTCGCCAGCACGGCGCTCGCGGGCGTGCTCGGCACGTTCTTCGCCGTGCTGCTGGCACTTTCCGACATGCCGGCGCGACGGGTCGTCGCGTTCCTGTTCCTGCTGCTGCTGATCGTGCCGCCGCAGATCACCGCCCAGGCGTGGCTGGTGCTGCTCGGCCCCGCCTCGCCGCTGCTGGCACCGTTGGGGCTGGCACCGCGGCCGGGCAGCGATCCGCTCTACGGGCCGGGCGGCGTCGCGTTCCTGCTCGCCGTCGAGCAGGCGCCGATCGTCTACCTGGCGCTGCGCGCCTCGCTCGCGACCGTCCCGGCGGACCTGGTCGAGGCAGCGCAGGCGGCGGGCGCGGGGCGGGCGCGGCAGGTCGGGCTCGTGCTCGCGCTGGCGCGGCCGGGGCTGCTCGGCGGACTGTCGCTGTCCTTCGTCGCCGCGATCGGCAATTTCGGCACCCCGGCGCTGCTCGCGATCCCCGGGCGCTATCCAATGCTGACGACGCTGATCTACCAGCGCCTCACCGGGTTCGGGCTCGGCGCCATCGGCGAGGCCGCGGCGCTGGCGCTGCTGCTGGCGCTGCTGGCGCTGGCCGGGGCGACCGGCGAGGCGCTGCTCGCGCGCC
>JAJXXT010000155.1 GCA_021780935.1 Pseudomonadota bacterium | reverse complement strand
GGCCGCACCAGCGCCCCCAACGCGCCCGCCCCCGCCGCCAGCGCCGCGCGGCGGCCGAGCAACGGCGTGTGGCACCAACAGCCGAGAGGGAAACTGGGAATGGCCAAGCGGCGTCTCCGTTTGGCGCCACCCTACCAAGCCGGCACGCCGCCCGTCAGCCCGCTCGCCGAGGCCGGACGGCCGCCCCTTGCGTGGCGCGCGCCGTGACCAATACTGGTCGCCTCGCCGGTCACCCCGCCTGCGCTCACCAGGGCGCCCACCGCCCGGCCGATGGAGCATGACACGATGCAGATCCACCTCAACGGCTTCCATCCCGGCGACCCGCGCGTCGCACCCGCCGACCCGGGCGCGCTGGCGCGCGGGCCCAGGCTGCCGGCCGAGGTCGATGTGCTGATCGTCGGCTGCGGCCCGGCGGGGCTGACGCTGGCCGCCCAGCTCGCGCGGTTTGCCGACATCCGCACCGCGATCGTGGAGCAGAAGGACGCGCCGCTGGTGCTCGGCCAGGCGGACGGCGTCGCCTGCCGCACCATGGAAATGTTCCAGGCCTTCGGCTTCGCCGGGCGCGTGCTGGAGGAAGCGTGCTGGATCAACGAGGTCACGTTCTGGAAGCCGGACACGGCCCGACCCGGCGGTATCGTGCGCCACGGCCGTGTGCGCGACGTGGAGGAGGGGCTTTCGGAGTTTCCGCACGTGGTGCTGAACCAGGCCCGCGTGCATGATTTTTATCTCGAAACGATGCGCCACGCGCCCACGCGGCTCGAACCGCATTACGCATGCCGCTTCGCCGGGCTCACGTTCGGTGCGGACGGGTTCGCGACGGTTCGCCTCGAGCGTGCCGGCACCGGTGCGGCCGAGACGGTTCGCGCCCGCTACGTCGTCGGCTGCGACGGGGCGCGCAGCCCGGTGCGCGAGGCGATCGGGCGCCGGCTCGCGGGGGATTCCGCCAACCAGGCCTGGGGTGTCATGGACGTGCTGGCGGTCACGGACTTCCCTGATATACGCTGCAAGTCCGCGGTGCAGTCCGCCGCCGGCAACCTGCTCGTCATCCCGCGCGAGGGCGGGTTTCTGGTGCGGCTCTATGTGGAGATGGACAAGCTCGGCGAGGGCGAGCGTGCCGCGGCACGGGGCATCACCGTCGAGCACCTCATTGCCACTGCGCAACGTATCCTCGCCCCCTTCACCCTCACGGTTAAGGAGGTCGCGTGGTGGTCGGTCTATGAGATCGGCCAGCGGATCTGCGAGAAATATGATGACGTGGCCGACGATGCCGCCGGCGCGCCGCGCGCCTTCATCGCCGGCGATGCCTGCCACACCCACAGCCCCAAGGCCGGGCAGGGCATGAACGTTTCGATGCAGGATAGTTTCAATCTCGGCTGGAAGCTCGCCGCCGTGCTGCGCGGCCAGGCGCGGCCCGAGCTGCTGCACACCTATTCGGCGGAACGCCACGCGGTGGCGCAGGAACTGATCGACTTCGACCGTGAGTGGGCAAAGATGTTCAGCGACCCCGCGGCCGAGGGCTCGGACGCGGCGGGCGCGGGCGTCGATCCCAAGGCGTTTCAGCGCTATTTCGAGCAGCATCTGCGCTTTACCGCGGGCATGGGCACGCAGTATCGGCCCTCGCTGATCCAGGGCGACGGCGCGCACCAGCACCTCGCCACCGGCTTCGTCATCGGCACGCGGTTTCATTCCGCGCCGGTGGTGCGGCTGGCCGATGCGATGCCGATGGAGCTTGGCCACGTCCACATCGCGGACGGGCGCTGGCGGCTCTATGCGTTCGCCGGTGCAGGGGATGGCGCGCGCGACCATGCGGGGTTGGGTGGCCTGTGCCGGTTCCTCGCCGACGCGCCGGAGTCGCCGGTGCGCCGCTTCACGCCGCCGGGGGCCGATATCGACGCTATCTTCGACCTGCGCGCCATCTTCCAGCAACCTCACGCGGAGCTGGCGCTGGAGGCCATGCCGGCGCTGCTGCTGCCGCGCAAGGGCAGACTTGGGCTGATCGACTATGAAAAACTGTTCTGCGCCGAGGCCACCGCCCCCCAACCGGCCATCACCGCCCCTGGAAATGGCAGCGACATCTTCGCGCGGCGCGGCATCGACCGGGCGCGCGGCGCGCTGGTGGTGGTGCGGCCCGACCAGTACATCGCGGACGTGCTGCCGCTCGAAGCGCATGCGCGGCTGGCCGCGTTCTTCGCCGCATTCATGCTGGCGCCGGCGCGCTGACACTGGCAGGAAGCGCCTTCATATCGTGCGGCGGAGACTTGTATGACACGGGCGATCGGATCATCGGCCAGTCGCTGGCTGCGGCGGGCCTCGCTCGCGGCCCTGCTGGCGGGCGCGCTGGGAAGCGTGGCGCCCGGCAGCGCGGGGGCGGCCACGCCGCCCGCCACCGCCGCGCCCACCGCGGCACCGGCCACACAGGCGCTGAGCAAAACGGCCGCGACGGCGCTGCTGTCGCAGGCGCTACGTGCCTATGGCCCGGTGACGGTGCTGCGAACCGAGGCCGGCCCGCCGGGCATGACGGCGGCACTGATCGCCTCCGGCAAGCAGAAGGCGATCGTGTGGATCGTCGGCAACCAGGCGGTGGTGATCGGCGAGGTGCGCGACGCGCAGGGCCACAACCTGACGCGCCGGATGGCGATCCGTATGGGCCTCGTGCCGCCGCCGCTACCGCCCGCCGGGGTGGCCGCCGCGGTAGCCGGAAACCGGACCTTCATGGTCGGCACTAAGGGGCCGGTGGTCACCGCGTTTCTCGACCCCAACTGCATCTTCTGCCACCAACTCTATGAGGACGCGCAACCCCTGGTGGCGGCGGGCAAGCTGCGGCTGCGGGTGGTGCTGGTGGCATTCGTCAAGCGCAGCAGCTATCCGCGCGCCGCCGCCATCCTGATGGCGCCCGACCCCGCGGCGGCGCTGGCGGCCGACGAGAAGGGCTTCGACGTGCAGCACGAGGAGGGCGGCATCGCGCCCGCGACCACCATCGCGCCCGCGGTGCGCGACGCGCTGATCGCCAACACCAAGCTGCTCGCCCGCACCGGGGTCGCGGCCACGCCGACGCTGCTCTACCAGGACCACGCCGGCGCCTGGCACCTGATGCACCACGCCCCCACGAAACTGGCGGCCTTCGCGGCGAGCCTGCCGGGCTGAGCCCGGGCTTCCGCTTCGCAGCACCTGGCGATGCGGCGGGGCCGTCACCCTCGATCCGGGCGGCCTCGCGATCGCGTCATGTGCCGTGTTGAACCCCCTGGTGGAGCCAAGCGGGATCGAACCGCTGACCTCCTGAATGCCATTCAGGCGCTCTCCCAGCTGAGCTATGGCCCCTAACCCTCGGGAGCCGGCGGTCTAGACGATGGCCGCCCCCCTCGCAAGGGGCCGCAGGCGCGTCTCAGGCCGCAGCGTTCAGCGCGGGGGAGAGCGCGAACTCGGCCTCCGTCTTCGCGCGGAATTCGTCGAGCGAAACCCCCTTCGCCAGCTCCAGCAGCGTCATGCCGCCGGCGCGGCGGTCGATGCCCATCACGCCGAGGTCGGTCACCACCATATCGACCACACGCGCGCCGGTGAGCGGCAGCGAGCATTGGCGCAGCAGCTTCGGCTTGCCGCCCGCCGTGTGCTCCATCAGCACCACCACGCGCCGCACCCCGGCCACCAGATCCATCGCACCGCCCATCCCCTTCACCATCTTGCCGGGGATCATCCAGTTCGCGAGGTCCCCGTTCTGCGCCACCTGCAACGCGCCCAGAATCGAGATGTCGATATGCCCGCCGCGCACCATCGCGAACGACGCGGCGCTGTCGAAATAGCTGGTGGTCGGCAGCTCGGTCACCGTCTGCTTGCCGGCGTTGATGAGGTCCGGGTCCTCCTCGCCCTCGAACGGAAACGGGCCCATGCCCAGCATGCCGTTCTCGGAATGCAGCTGCACCGTGATGCCGTCCGGGATGTGGTTGGCCACCAGCGTCGGAATGCCGATGCCGAGATTGACGTAGAACCCGTCGCGCAGCTCGCGGGCGGCGCGGGCGGCCATCTGATCGCGTGTCCAGGGCATGGGAGTTCTCCGAGATAAAGACTGGGGCCTGAGGCCCCAGACCCAAATCCATGGGGTCCGGGGTCGAGACCCCGGTCTTACGCTGCCTTCTTCCTGACTGTTCTCTGCTCGATCCGCTTCTCGATCACCGCCGGCCGCACGATGCGGTTGACGAAAATCCCCGGCGTCATGATCAGGTCCGGGTCGAGCGTGCCGGCCGGCACGATCTCCTCAACCTCCGCCACCACCATCTCCGCCGCCGTCGCCATCACCGGGTTGAAGTTGCGCGCCGTCTTTCGATAGACGAGGTTGCCCTCGGTATCCGCCTTCCACGCATGCACGATCGCGAGGTCGGCGCGGATGCCGCGCTCCATCACATAGTGCTCGCCGTCGAACTCGCGCGTCTCCTTGCCCTTCGCGACCTCGGTGCCATAGCCGGTCTTGGTGAAGAAGGCCGGGATGCCGGCGCCGCCGGCGCGGATGCGCTCGGCCAGCGTGCCCTGCGGGTTGAACTCGATCTCCAGCTCGCCGGCCAGGTATTGCGCGGCAAAAGTCGCGTTCTCGCCGACATAGCTGCTCACCATCTTGCGCACCTGGCGCGTCTTGAGCAGCAGCCCGAGCCCGGCATCGTCGATGCCTGCGTTGTTGGAGACGATGGTGAGCCCGGTCACACCGGCATCGCGGATCGCCTCGATCAGCGAGGTGGCGATGCCGCACAGCCCGAAGCCGCCGGAAAGAATGGTCATGCCATCACGCAGCACGCCCGAAAGTGCGGCCGTCGCGTCGGGGTAGATCTTGTCGATCGCCATGCCTTGCTCCTCCGGTTTCGGACCTAACACGGGCGCCGGCGGAGGGGGAAGGCTTGCAAACGGCGGCAGAATAAACAATTAAAGATGCGAAGATCAGGAGAACTACGATGAAGGCCAGTAGTATTCTCGACACGATCGGCGCCACGCCGCATGTCCACCTGGCGCGGATGTTTCCGCCCTCCGACAACAAGGGCGCCGAGGTCTGGGTGAAGAACGAGCGCGCCAACCCCGGCGGCTCCATCAAGGACCGTATCGGGCTGGCGATGATCGAGGCGGCGGAGAAGTCAGGCGCGCTCAAGCCCGGCGGCCTGATCATCGAGCCGACCAGCGGCAATACCGGCATCGGGCTTGCCATGGTCGCGGCGGTGAAGGGCTACAAGCTGGTCCTGGTGATGCCGGATTCGATGTCGGTCGAGCGGCGGCGGCTGATGCAGGCCTACGGCGCCACCTTCGACCTCACGCCGCGCGAGAAGGGGATGAAGGGCGCGATCGAGCGGGCGCGGGAGTTGCAGGCGCAGCACCACGGCTCCTGGATTCCGCAGCAATTCGAAAACCCGGCGAATGTCGAGGTGCATGTGCGCACCACGGCACCGGAGATTCTGGCGGATTTCCCGGAGGGTCTGGACGCGCTGATCACCGGTGTCGGCACCGGCGGGCACATCACCGGCTGCGCCAAGGTGCTGAAGGCGGCCTGGCCGAAGCTGAAAGTGTTCGCGGTCGAACCCAGCGCCTCGGCGGTGCTGTCCGGCGGCCCGCCCGGTCCGCACCCGATCCAGGGCCTCGGCGCGGGCTTCGTGCCGGCGATCATGGACACCTCGCTGCTCGACGGCGTGATCCAGGTCGAGGCCGAGGAGGCGCGCGAGCACGCGCGGCAATGCGCCACGAAGGAGGGCATGCTGGTCGGCATCTCCTCCGGCGCCACGCTGGCCGCGATCACCAAAAAACTGCCGGACCTCGGCCCCGGGGCGCGCGTGCTCGGCTTCAACTACGACACCGGCGAGCGCTACCTCTCGGTGCCCGATTTCCTGCCGGCATAATTCTGCCCGCCGCGTGCGGCGATGGCGGCGGCAATGCCGCTACGCCGGATCGGACTTGACGTTGGACCGCGTCTGCGGAACGAATCGGCTCCGGAGGGGGACGCCGGATGACCACATTCACGGCCAACACGGGCCCGGTAACGCTCACGACCGCGCGCTACACCAGCCCCGTCACGATCGACGCCGGGGTCACGATATCCGGAGGCTATTATGACGGCCTGCGGACGACCCTATACGAAGCCGTCAACTGGTCCGTGGATAACAACGGCACGATTCTCGCCAGCGGTCAGCGCAACAATGTTTACGGCATTGGCATCTACCTCAACAACGACGCCACGCATCCCACGGGCGGCGGCACGGTAACCAACGCGAGCGGCGCGCTGATTTCCGGCGGCGCGGGCGGCGTGTTGCTGGTCGCCTACCAGACGCCCAGCGCCCTCTACAACGCGGGAACCATCGAGAACAGCGGCACCCAGTTTTCGGCGGTTCATCTGGATGGCGGCATCGTCAGTAACGCCGCCTACGGGCTGATCGCCGGCGCGACGGACGGGGTCGATATTATTGGCGTCACCGTCACCCCTCAGGGCGTCAATCCCCAGAAGTCCTACGCGCTGCCGGAGACCGTGCTCAACGCCGGCACCATTGCCGCGGCCAACGATGGTGTGCAGCTGTTCTACGGCGGCCTGGTCAGCAACGCCGCCACCGGGCGGATTACCGGCGTCACCGACGGCGCGCTGCTTGAGGGCAACTACCGGATCACCAACAGCAACGACACCACCGTGGTCAATGCCGGCTACATCGTCGGCTCGCATAATGTGGGGGTCTATCTCGCCTTCGGCGGCTACGCATCGAACGCGGCGCACGGCACCATCATAGGCGGCCGAGGCGGCGTCTACATGCTGGCCGGCGGCACACTGCGCAACGCCGGAACCATCACCGGCACGCTGGGAACGGCGGTTTATTTTCGCGGCAGTGTCGCGGACCGGGTGATCGTCGATCCGGGGGCCGTGTTCAACGGCACCATCCACGGCAGCACGACCTCCGGCGCCACCAACACGATCGAGCTGACCGCCGGGACCGGCACGCTCACGGGGTTCGGGGTGTCGGTGACGAACTTCGCGAATGTGGCACTCGACACGGGGGCGAACTGGCTGGTGGCGGGCAGCGCGACCGGACTCAACGGCGAGACCATCAGCGGGTTCGGCGCCGGCAGCACGGTCGAGCTGACCGGCGCGGTGGAGGGCTATGCGGCGCTGACCGGCGGCGCGCTGACGCTGTCGGGCGGCACGAGGCTCGACCTGCCGGGGCTGCCCGCGGCGACGGTCACCAATGACGGGGTCAACACCTTCATCACCGCCTGCTTCGCGAGCGGAACACGGATCGCGACCGCGCGCGGGCCGGTGCCGGTCGAGGCGCTGCGGCCGGGCGACGCGGTGCTGAGCGCGGCCGGGCGCCTGGCACCGATACGCTGGCTCGGGGTCCGGCGCACCGACCTCGCCCGGCATCCGCGGCCGTGGGACGTGCAACCCGTGCGGGTGCATGCGAGCGCGTTCGGCGAGGGCGTGCCGTGCCGCGACCTGGTGCTGTCGCCGGACCATGCGGTGTTCATGGACGGCCATCTCGTGCCGATCCGGCATCTGATCAACGGTGTGTCGATCGTGCAGGAGACGCGCGCCAGCGTCACTTACTGGCATGTCGAGCTCGACCGCCATGACCTGGTGCTGGCCGAGGGGCTGGCCTGCGAGAGCTATCTCGACACCGGCAACCGCACGGCGTTCGAGAACGCGCCGGGCGCGGTGGCGCTGACCCCCGACTTCGCCCGCCCCGACTTCGCCCGCGCGACCTGGGCGGCGGCAGGCTGCGCGCCGATCCTGACCGACCCCCAGGACGCGCGTCTGCGGGCGTTGCACACCCGACTGCTGGCCCGGGCGAGGCGAGGGGCGGCGGTGCCGGCGCGAACGCAGGACGTTGAGCGCCGCCGCACCACCGGATGACGGCTTGACAGAAGCCGCCGGGAGGAGGCGCATGCGCGCCACAGCTTCCGGGGGATAACCATGGCTCTGACACGCAGACAACTGGGCGCCGGCATCACCGCGGGCGCCGCGTTCGGCATCATCGGCTCGGCGCGCGCGGCGGGCGAGAAAATCACCATCGGCATCCTGCCGCTGGTCTCCCACGCGCCCACCATCATCGCGGCGGCCCGCGGCTACTTCGCGGCGCAGGGGCTCGACGCCAAACTCGTCACCTTCCAGGCGGCGGAGCCGATGGCCGTCGGCATCGCCTCCGGCGATATCGATTTCGGCGTCACGGCCATCACCGGCGGCCTCGTCAGCCTCGCCGACAAGGGTGCCGTGAAGGTGATCGGCGGCTCGCTCGCCGAGGCCAAGGGTGTGGAGGGGCAGAAAGTCATCGCCTCCAACGCCGCCTACGCCAAGGGGCTCACCGACATCGCGGCCCTGCGCGGCAAGAGCTACGCGGTGACCACCGCCGGCTCGTCCTTCCAGTACGTCGCCTACAAGGCGGCGCAGAAGGCGGGATTCCCGGCCAGCGACATAACCTATCGGCCGCTGCAGACCATTCCCTCATGCATCGCCGCCCTCAAGACCGGGCAGGTGGATGCGTGGGACATGCTGCCGAGCATCACCGACCTGCTGATCCACGCGAAGGCCGCGCGCGAGATCGCCGCGGTGCAGGATTTCATCCCCGGCTATCAGGTGACGACCGTCTTCACCTCGACACGGAACATCGAGAAGCGGCGCGAGCTGGTCGTGCGTTACCTAGCCGGGTTCTCCAAGGGTATCGACGATTACGACGCGGCGCTGGTGGCCAAGACGATGCCGCAGCCGCAGATCGATGCGATCGTGGCGGAGGTGCACAAATACGTCTTCGCGGGCCTGCCGCTGGCCAAGGCGCGGCCGCACATCACCAACGGCGTGATGCACATCAACCAGGGCGCGGCCCTCAATGTCGCGAGTGTTGCCGACCAGCTCGCCTGGCTCAACGCCAACAAGCTGGTGCCCGCCGGCTCCACGATGGCGAAACTGGTGGACACCAGCTTCGTCAAGACGTTCTGAGTGCGGCTGCTCGCCGACCGCGTCGGGCATCGCTACGCCGCGACGGAGGTGCTGCGCGATATCGACATCGCGATCGGCGAGGGTGAGATCGTCTGCATCGTCGGCCCCTCCGGCTGCGGCAAATCGACATTGCTGCGCATGCTGGGGGGGCTCGAACAGGCGAGCGCGGGAAGCGTGCTGCTGGAGGGCGAGCCGCCGGCGGGCTCGCTCAACCCCATCACCTATATTTTCCAGGACTTCGCCCTCCTGCCGTGGCGCAGCGTCGAGGGCAATATCCGCCTGGTGCTGGAGGACCACCGCCTCGGCGAGGCGACGATCCGCGAGATCGTTGCTGACGTGCTGGAGCGCACGCGGCTCGCCGAGTTCCGCGCCGCCCTGCCGCGCCAGCTCTCGGGCGGCATGAAGCAGCGCGTGGCGATCGCCCGCGCGCTGGCGGTGCGCCCGGCGGTGATGCTGATGGACGAGCCGCTCTCCGCGCTCGACAGCCAGACCCGCGAGCTGCTGATGGACGACCTCGTGGAGCTGTGGTCGCGCGAGCGCTTCTCCGCCTGCTACGTCACCCACAACCTCGCCGAGGCGGTGCGGCTCGGCCACCGCGTGCATGTGCTCTCGCGCCGGCCGGGGCGGATCCGCGAGTCGGTCGAGATCGATATCCCGCTCAGCGAACGCGCCGACCGCGCCGCGGAGCTCGAAGCCATGCAGCGGCATATCTGGCTGATCATGCGCGAGGAGGCTCGCGCCGCCGACCGCGAGCTGACCGATGCCGGATGACCGCGCCGGCCTCGCCGCCACCCGCCCCGTGCCGTTCCGCGGCGGCGGGTTCCGGCCGCGGACCAACGCCCTGGTTTCATGGGCGGTGTTTCTCGGCCTCATCCTGGTGTGGGAGGCAGGCTCGCGGCTCGGGCTGATCTCGCCCATCGCGCTGCCCGCGCCGTCGCAGGTGATCGGCGCGCTGGTGGACCTCGCGCGCAGCGGCATGCTGTGGCGTAATCTCTCGGTCAGCATGATGCGGCTGGGCAGCGGCTGGATCTTCGGCAGTATCCTTGGCATCGCCGTCGGCCTGATGATCGGGCTGTTCACCATCGCCCGCGCGGCGCTGCTGCAACTGGTCTCGGCGCTGTTCGCGGTGCCGAAGATCGCGCTGCTGCCGCTGTTCATCGTCTGGTTCGGCATCGGCGAGACCTCGAAGATCGCGACCATCCTGTTCGGCAGCTTCTTCCCGATGGCGATCGCGACCTATAGCGGCGTCGACAACGTGGACCGCGGCCTGATCCGCATGGGCCAGTCCTTCGGGCTCTCATGGGGCTCGATCGTGCGCAAGATCATCCTGCCGGGCGCGCTGCCCGCGATCCTTTCGGGGCTGCGGATTTCCTCGGCGATCGCCATCGTGCTGCTGGTCGCGGCCGAGATGATCGGCGCGCAATACGGTATCGGCGCCTATATCCTGCAGGCGGGCTCGCTGTTCGCGATCGACCAGCTCATCGCCGGCGTTGCCATCCTGGCGGTGCTCGGTCTGCTGATAAGCTGGGCGGTGGCGCGCGCCGAGAAGCATTTCCTCGACTGGAGATCGTAACGACATGCGCCGAGTGGGTGCACAATACGACGTGGTGGTGTGCGGTGGCGGCGCTGCCGGGATCGGGGCTGCGGTGGGCGCGGCCAAGGCCGGCGCGCAGGTCTGCCTGGTGGAGAAATACGGCTTCCTCGGGGGGGCTGCGACCAACGCGCAGGTGCTCTCCTATTGCGGGCTGTTCACCCGCGGCGAGGTGCCGGGGCGCGCGGTGGGCGGTGTGGCGGACGAGGTGATCGCCGGCCTGCGCGACCACGGGCTCGATACGCTGGCGCATCGTTCCCCCACCACCGGCAACTGGATCGTGCTGCTCGACCCCGAGGTGCTGAAGCTCGTCCTCGACCGCATCGTCGCCGAGCACGGCATCGATGTGCTGCTGCACACCCGCGTCGCCGCCGCCACGCGCACCGGCGTCGCGGTCGAGGGTGTTACGCTCGCGGGCATGGACGGCCGCCACCACGTGCTGGCGGAGGCGTTCGTGGATGCCAGCGGCGACGCCAACCTGGCGATGCTGGCCGGCGAGGGCTTCCGCGTCGGCGACGGCGAGGGGCATTTGCAGGCGCTCACCATGCCGATCCGCGTCGGCGGCATCGCCCCCGGGGTGAAGCTCGACCGGCGGCGCCTGCAACAGGCGATCGCGGAATACAACGAGGGCGGCGACTGGCCGATCGCGCGTACCGATGGCGGCATCTTCGTGCACATGCCGCTTTCGGGCGATCTGTGGTGGATGACGGTCGATCTGCCGCTGCCCGACCTTTCCTCGGCCAGCTTCACGCGCGCGGAGATGGAGGGAAGGGCACGGGCACACGATTATGTGGCGCTGCTGAAACGCACGCAGCCGGGTTTCGAGCGCGCGCATCTCGTTGCCACCGGCCCACAGGTGGGCGTGCGCGAGACGCGCCACCCCGCGGCCCGCCACACCATAACGGCCGAGGAATTGACCCGCGGCGCGGCACACGACCAGGCGATCGCGCGTGCCGCCTGGCCGATCGAACTGCACGGCGAGGCGGGCAAGCCGAGCTATACGTTCATCGGCGGGCCCGGCTACGCGCAGGTACCGTATGATTCGATCCGCGCCGCGTCGCTGGAAAACCTCTGGTATGGCGGGCGGGTGATCGGCGCCGATGTCGAGGCCTATGGCTCGGTCCGGGTCATGGGCACCGCCTTCGCGACGGGACAGGCGGCAGGGGTGGCGGCGGCGGATTACGCGGCGCGCGGCCATGTCGTGGATGTCGGGGCTGTGCAGGCGACGCTACGCGGGCAGGGCGCCATTCTCTGACGGGTAAGCCCCGGCCGGTTAAGTTCGGGGCGTTGCCCCGAGCTGACCAGGGGCCTTGGCTTTCGAATCCCGATCTGCGCGTGCCGTCTCGGCTATCGTGCGCTTTCGGCGCGGATGGCGGCGGCAAGGTGGGGGTTGGCGCGTCTCAATTGCGCGGCACGTCGCGCCGCGGCGACACCCGGCTCGGCGCATAGCTCCCAGCGCTCCAGAAACAACAGATCATCCCGCTGAAAGGGATCGTTGACATCCTGCAACGCCTGCCTGACCGCGTCCGTCAGGGGTAGATGGTGGAGTTCGCTCATGGTCACCGGCCTCGCGTTCGTCTCGCGCGATATGGTGCGATTCTTCGCGCACCGGCATGGCGGCCGCGTGATGAGTTGATGACAAGCGGTCCACTGGCAAACGACCGGGTGGCAAACGAACGGGCGGCGAACGACCCGGCAGCGGGGCAGGGCAGCCCGCCGCCGGATGGTCTCAGTAGCGGTAGAGGTCGTGCTTGAACGGCCCGTTCGGGGCAACCCCGATATATTCCGCTTGCTGCGCCGAAAGCCGGGTCAGCTTGGCCCCGACCTTCGCCAGGTGCAGGGCCGCGACCTTCTCGTCAAGCCGTTTCGGCAGCGTATAGACACGCCGCTCATACGTGCCAGGGGCCGCGTTCCACAGTTCGATCTGCGCCAGCACCTGGTTGCTGAACGAGGCGCTCATCACGAAGCTCGGATGGCCGGTGGCGTTGCCGAGATTGACCAGCCGCCCCTCGGACAGCACGATCAGGCGCTTGGCGTCGGGGAACACCACCTCGTCCACCTGCGGCTTCACGTTCACCCACGTGAAGTTGCGCAGCGCGCCGATCTGAATTTCGGAATCGAAATGACCGATATTGCAGACGATGGCGCGGTTCTTCATCGCGCGCATGTGGTCGAGCGTGATCACGTCGACGTTGCCGGTCGCGGTGACGAAGATGTCGGCGCGCGGTGCCGCCTCCTCCATCGTCACGACCTCATAGCCCTCCATCGCCGCCTGCAACGCGCAGATCGGGTCCGCCTCGGTCACCAGCACGCGGCAGCCGGCCTGGCGCAGCGAGGCGGCCGAGCCCTTGCCGACATCGCCGAAGCCCGCGACGGTCGCGACCTTGCCGGCCATCATCACGTCGGTGCCGCGGCGGATCGCGTCCACCAGGCTCTCGCGGCAGCCATAGAGATTGTCGAACTTGGACTTGGTGACGCTGTCGTTGACGTTGATCGCGGGCACCAGCAGCTTGCCGTCACGCTCCATCTCGCGCAGCCGGTGCACGCCGGTCGTGGTCTCCTCAGAGAGGCCGCGCACGTCCTTGAGCATGTCCTGGTATTTCTGGTGCATCAGCAGCGTCAGGTCGCCGCCGTCATCGAGGATCATGTTCGGCGTCCAGCCGCCGGGGCCCCTGATGGTCGCCTCGATGCAGGCCCAGAACGAATCCTCGTCCATGCCCTTCCACGCGAAGACCGGCGTGCCGGAGGCGGCGATGGCTGCCGCGGCGTGGTCCTGGGTCGAGAAGATGTTGCAGGACGACCAGCGCACGGTGGCCCCCAGCGTCTCCAGCGTGCGGATCAGCACCGCGGTCTGGATGGTCATGTGCAGGCAGCCGGCGATGCGAGCGCCGGCCAGCGGCTTCTTCGCGCCGTATTCCTCGCGGATCGCCATCAGGCCGGGCATTTCGTCCTCGGCCATGGAGATTTCCTTCTCGCCCCAGGCAGCGAGCGAGATATCAGCGACCTTATGGTCATTCGTCGAAGCGGTCATGTCGTGTTCCGGTGTTGCGTCTGCGGGGGTGGGCGTGTCGGGCCGCGATGGTGCGGGCTGGGCGCTGGGTCTTCGTCGGGCGCAGAGAGCGCTAAGTATTCATCGCGTCGAAGAAATCGTGGTTGGTCTTGCTGTATTTCAGCTTCTCCAGCAGGAAATCCATCGAATCCATCGGCCCCATCGGGTTCAGGATGCGGCGCAGCACCCACATCTTGGACAGCGTGCCGCGATCCACCAACAGCTCCTCCTTGCGGGTGCCGGACTTGGTGATGTCGATCGCGGGATAGGTGCGCTTGTCCGAGAGCTTGCGGTCGAGAATGATCTCGCAGTTACCGGTGCCCTTGAACTCCTCGAAGATCACCTCGTCCATGCGGCTGCCGGTGTCGATCAGGCCGGTCGCGATGATCGTCAGGCTGCCACCCTCCTCGATGTTGCGCGCGGCACCGAAAAATCGTTTCGGCCGCTGCAGCGCGTTGGCATCGACACCGCCGGTCAGCACCTTGCCCGACGACGGCACGACCGTGTTGTAGGCGCGGGCGAGGCGGGTGATGCTGTCGAGGAGGATCACCACGTCGCGCTTGTGCTCGACCAGGCGCTTGGCCTTCTCCAGCACCATCTCGGTCACCTGCACATGCCGCGTCGCCGGCTCGTCGAAGGTGGAGGCAACCACCTCGCCCTTCACGGTGCGCGCCATGTCCGTGACTTCCTCCGGCCGCTCGTCGATGAGCAGCACCATCAGAAAGACCTCGGGGTGGTTGGCGGCGATGGCGGTGGCGATGTTCTGCAGCATCACCGTCTTGCCGGTGCGCGGCGGCGCGATGATGAGCGCGCGCTGGCCCATGCCGATCGGCGCGATCAGGTCGATCACCCGCGGCGTGTAATCCTTGTTGGCGCTCTTGGCGACGGACTGGAAATTCTCCATCTCCATCTTAAGCCGCCGGTCGGGATAGAGCGGGGTGAGGTTGTCGAAATTGATGCGGTGGCGCACCGCCTCCGGCGGCTCGAAATTGATGGTGTTGACCTTGAGCAGGCAGAAATAGCGCTCGCCATCCTTCGGCGCGCGGATCTGCCCCTCAACCGAGTCGCCGGTGCGCAGGCCGAAGCGGCGCACCTGCGCGGGCGAGATGTAGATATCGTCGGGGCCGGGGAGGTAGTTGCTGTCGGCGCTGCGCAGAAAGCCGAAACCGTCCGGCAGGATTTCAAGCGTACCCTCGCCCTGGATCGCCTGCTCGTTCTCGGCAAGATTCTTGAGGATCGCGAACAGCATATCCTGCTTGCGCAGCGAGGAGGCATTCTCGATCTGGAGTGATTCCGCGAAGCTCAGCAAGTCCGCGGGGGATTTGGCCTTGAGTTCGGCAAGATGCATGTGACCTCTTGGGGAGACCTCTTCGGAGGGAGCCTCGGCGGCGTTCTTTTGGGCATGCCACGGTCACGAGAGGGTCGCGCGGGCAATAGCTTGGTCCGAGGGAAAAGCGAAGTCGGGGGGAACCCGCGCCGGGCTGCCGCGTCCGGTTGACGGGGGAGGAGGCGCGGCGAAAGGCACCACGCACGGCACTGATTAGTTAGAGGGGCGGAACGGGAGCGTCAAGACCGCTGCCCCGATCCTCTGCCGCAGCACCCGGAACCCGCCACCGCGTCGCCGAGGTTGACGCGGCGCATCGCGCCCGCCAACGATCCGCTCAAGATGTCAGCCCCGATGCCTCTCCCGGCAAGACGCTCGCTTCCGGACACTCCCGCCGGCCGAGCCGCCGTGACCGCCGGCAGGTTGTGGAGGTGATGTTGGACGAACTGCGCCAGCAACTGATGCGCCTTGCCGGTATCTGGCGTGCCATCCTCGGGGTGGTGCTGGCGCTGCTCGCCGCCGCCGCCGCCGTGGCCCATGGCGTTCCTGCCTTCCCCGTCGTGATCCTCTTCGCGGATCTGCTGGTGTTCTGGCATCTGCGGCTGATCGCGGCGGAGCGGCGGCGCGAGGCGGTGCGAGACCAGGTGGCGTTCGACGCGACGGCCCTGGAGCTGAACATCGTCAAAAGCCAGCATCGCGACCGGCTCTCGCCGGCGCAGGCCAGTCTGCCGTTCAGCCAATGGGTTGCGGGAGTGCGTGCGGGTGGCCGGTCATGAGCGTGCTCGGCTGGATCTGGCCGCTGCTTGCCGGCGCGGCGGCCGCCTGGTTTCTGGCCGCCAGGCTTGCCGCCCATGCCCGCAGTCGGCACCGCGCCAGCCAGCGCGCCGAGGCCGAGGGGCTGTGCGCTAGGCATGGCGCGGCGCTCGCGCGCTTCCTCGCCGACGCCGCGGCGCCGATTGCGCTGCAGCGGCTCCTGCTCGTCTACAGCGATGCGTTGCAGGAACCAGATATCGTGGTGCGTCTCGCACGCGGCGCGGTTGCCGGGCATCTCACGCGCATGCCCGATACCGTGGAGTACCAGGGCCTCATCGAGGCGGTACAGCACCTGACGCTGACCCGGCCCGATCTGGCCGACGATTTCGCCCGCGCCATGACCACCGGGCTGCTTGCCGCCCTGCTGCGCTGCGCCGAGGCCGCGGAGGCGACCGATGCGGTGCTTGCCGCCTTCGCCACCACGCCACAGCGGGAACTGACCTACGCCGTCACCGCGGCTCGGCTGCGCGACCAGGCGGCGCTGGGGTTTCTCCCGGAAATGGCCTGACCCCGCGCCGCACCTTGCACCGATCACCCACGGCATGGGTCGCAGGTGGGGGCGGAAACCCTGTCATCTGGCCCGCGCGATCGCCTCGGTGATCATCCGTCGCGCCTCCGCGGCGTCGCCCCAGCCCGCGAGCTTGACCCATTTGCCCCGTTCGAGATCCTTATAATGCTCGAAAAAATGCGTGATCTGCTCTAGCGTGATCACCGGCAGGTCGGTGTAGTTGTGCACGTGCTCGTAGCGGCGGGTGAGCCGGGGCGAGGGCACCGCCACGATCTTCTCGTCGCTCCCCGCCTCGTCCTGCATGCGCAGCACGCCGATCGGCCGCACGTTGATCAGCGCGCCCGGAACGATCGGGCGGGTGTTGGCGATCAGCACGTCGATCGGGTCGCCGTCCTCGGAGAGCGTGTGCGGCACAAACCCGTAATTCCCGGGGTAGCGCATCGGCGTGTAGAGGAACCTGTCGACCACCAGGACCCCGGCCTTCTTGTCCATCTCGTACTTGATCGGCTCGCCGCCGATCGCGACCTCGATGATGACGTTGATGTCCTCGGGCGGGTTGGTGCCGATGGCGATCGCGTCCAGGTTCATGTGTTTCTCCCGCGCCGGCGCACTCAGAACGGCTTGACGATGACGAGCACGACAATGAGCACCAGCAGCACCGTCGGGACCTCGTTGGCAATGCGATAGAATTTCTCGGGCCGGCGGTTGCGGTCACCCAGGAAGTCGCGTCGCCAGCGCGAGCAGGCGCCGTGGAAGCCGGACATCAGCAGCACCAGCAGCAGCTTCACCGGAAACCACAGCATGTGCATGTCGACCACGCCCGGAATGCTCGCCAGCAGCAGCCCCGCAATCCAGGTGACGATCATCGCCGGCGTGGTGATCTGCTTGAGCAGCCGTCGCTCCATCACCTTGAAACGCTCGCTCTCCGCTGTGCCCGGTGCGACCTGACAATGATAGACGAAGAGCCGCGGCAGGTAGAACAGGCCGCTCATCCAGGCAACCATGGCAATGACGTGCACCGCTTTGATCCACGGTACGTAGGGGGCGAGGAAACTCATCGCGAACTCCCGCTAAGGCTGGTCGGTTGGCCAGTCGGTTGGCCAGTTGGCGGCGTCATCCTGGCCTCGATCAGCCCGGGCAGTGCGGCGAGGTCGCTGATCACCTGCGCCCCGGCCGCCCTGTGCTCGGCCCCCGCGTGGCCGGCCGCATCGCCGTGGCGGACCAGCGCCACCACGTCCATCCCCGCGGCGCGGGCGGCGGCAATGCCGACCAGACTGTCCTCGACCACCAGACAGCAGCCCGGCGCGACGCCCTGAGCGGCGGCGGCGGCAAGAAACAGGTCGGGTGCCGGCTTGCCCTGGGCCACATCCTCGAAACTGTGCACCCTCCCCGTCGCGTCAAGACCGATGCGGCCGAGCTTGGCCGCGAGTTCCGCGCGCGACGAGTTGGAGGCGACGCGCCACGGCAGGCCCAGCTCTTCCACTGCCGTGACCGCCTGATGCGCGCCGGGAACCGCGATGGCCTCCTCCAGCATCGCCGCCGTGACGCGCTCCGCGACCTGCTCGGCCCAGCGGGACGCCACCGCATCGCCCAGGCGCGCGGCGACGGTGGGGCGCATGGCCCGCAGGGACTGGCCGAGAAACAGGCGCTGCGATTCCTCGGCGGTCATCGGCCAGCCGAGATCGGTGAGGCTCCCCGCAACCACGCGATTGGCCACCGGCTCGCTATCCACCAGCACACCATCGCAGTCGAAGATCACCAGGCGCAGCATCAACCGACCGGTTCCAGGCTGGCCGGTTGTGCGTGGGCGGGTGCATCCCTGGTTGCCTGCACCCCGGCGGCCACACAGCGATGCGGGCAGTCGCGATGCTCGGGCCCGCAGATGCCGCCCGGACGCATGGCGCAAAGCCCCGGGCCCTGGGCGCGCGCCCGGCGCACCAACCCCGCCAGGGCGGCGATGAAAGCGGGGTCGGAGTTCGCGACCGGCGCGCGGAAATAGCCGGGCACGCCGTGTTTTTCGGCCAGTTCCCGATACTCGACATCGAGCTCGACCAGGGTTTCGCTATGGTCGGAAACAAAGGCAATGGGCACCACCAGCACCGCCACCTTGTCACGGCCGGCGCGTTCCACTTCGGTATCCGTGGACGGACCGAGCCAGCGCTGTGGCGTCACCCGCGACTGGAAGCACGCCACTGCGTCAAGGTCCGGCAGGCCCATCGCGGCGACCACACCGGCGACGCTGTCGCGCACCTGCGCCTCATAGGGGTCACCGGCGCGGACAATGGATTCCGGCAGGCCGTGGGCGGAAAACAGAACCCGCAGACCGGTCGAGGCCGGCACGGCGGCGCGCGCCTGGTCCCAGGCGTGGCGAAGCTGGGCCGCAATGGCGCCGAGATAACTGCTATCGTCCGGATAGCAGCAGATTGTGCTGACTCGCGCGACAAGCCCTGCCCGTGCCGCCGCGTCCCGCCAGGCGGTCAGCGAACTGCCGGTGGTGGTGGTGGAAAACTGCGGATAAAGCGGCAGCAGCACCACCTCCGACGGCTGCCACGCGGCAACGTCGCGGGCCACCGCATCGCTCATCGGGTGCCAGTAACGCATGGCGATGAAACAGCGCGCCTCCATCTCCGGCAATGCCTCGCGCAGTGCCTCGGCCTGCTGGCGAGTAAGATCGAGCAACGGCGAGGACCCGCCGAGCAGCGCGTAGTTGGCGGAGGCCGGACCGGTGCGGCGGGCCGCGATAAGCCGCGCAAGAAGCGGCCGCAGAAACGGGCCGACACGCAGAATTGCCGGGTCTGAGAACAGGTTGCGCAAAAACGGGCGCACCGCCTCGGGACGGTCCGGCCCACCGAGATTGAACAGCACAATGGCGATGCGCGGCCGCTCCACGGAAAGGGTCTAGCCGGAATTGCTGCAAAGCAAAATGTCGCCGTGGCAGAATGTCACCGGCGGCGCACCAGCTCCACCAGCCGGGTGACATTCTCCGGCGGCGTTTCCTTCATGATGCCGTGACCGAGGTTGAACACGTGCGGGCGTATGCCCACGCCATGGCGAATGGCTGCGACCTCCCGCGCCAGCGCCTCGCCGCCCGCCAGCAGCGCCAGCGGATCGAGATTGCCCTGGACCACCAGCCCCGGCGGCAGCGTCGCGGGGTCGGTCTGGCTGTCCATCGCCACCGCCTGGACCCCTGTGTCCCGCGCATAGCCTGCGAGGCTGGCCCCGGCCAGCCGCGGAAAGCCGATCACCGGAACCGTGGGAAAGCGCTCGCGCAGCGCCGCGGTGATACGCTTCGCGGGGTTGATGACATGGCTCGCGAACAGGCCCGGCGGCAGCAGCCCGGCCCAGGTATCGAACAGCATCACCGCCTCCGCGCCGGCCTCGATCTGCCCGGCAAGCGTGAGAATCGTCCCCTCGGTCAGCAGATCGATCAGCGCGGAGAAAAACTCCGGGTCGCGGAACGCCAGCAGCCTTGCCTCGTGGAAATCGCCGCCACGCCCCTCCACCATGTAACAGGCGACGGTGAACGGCGCGCCCGCGAAACCAATCAGCGCCGCATCCCCCGTCTGGGCGGCAATGAGGCGCAAGGCCTCGCGCACCGGTGCCGTGCGCTCGGCAACCCGGTCGAGACGCAGTGTCGCGAGCCCGGCCGCATCGCGGATCGGCGGCATCCGTGGACCTTCGCCCTCCTCGTAGGTGACGGCATGGCCCATCGCCCAGTTGAGCACAAAAATATCGCTGAACAGGATCGCGGCGTCGAAGCCGAAGCGGCGCAGCGGTTGCAGCGTCACCTCCGCGGCGAGTTCCGGCGTCAGGCACAGATCGAGGAAGCCGCCGGCCCTGGCGCGTGTGGCCCGATATTCCGGCAGATAGCGCCCGGCCTGGCGCATCAGCCAGAGCGGTGGGGGGTCGAGCCGTTCGCCGTTCAACACACACAGAAGTCGCTTGGTCATGTCATCAATTCCAAGAAAGAAATTTTAAGATTAGTCGCGGTAGCAAGCCTGTGGGTAACGGGGAACCCCGCTATCCGGATGGTGGTAGTCGAGATGTCCACAACCAGAGCGTGTGGAAACCTCATGATTCTGCTTGTGTCTTGCCGGTTTTGCACCCTCAGAGAAGATCTCAGGTGTGGTTGTTCCATGCTCTGCGTCCATCCCCGATATCCCATCCGGGCGGGGTATGCGCGGGAATTATCCCCGTTATTCTCCGGCCATGGTCGAACGGCTCAACCTCCATCTGGTCTCGGATGCCACGGGCGAAACGCTCAACGCGGTGGCGCGCGCCACCGTGGTGCAATTCGAGCATGCGACGATCGTGCATCATCGCTGGAGCCTGGTGCGGACGCGACTGCAAATGCATCGGGTCATCGAGGGCCTGGACATGGAGCCGGGACCGGTTCTGTCCACCCTGCTCGATCGGGCGTTGCGCGCGGAACTGGAGGCGGCATGCCAGCGCCTGGGCCAGAAGCTGGTGCATGTGCTCGACCCTGTCCTGGCGGTGTTGCAGGAGGAGGCGGGTGAGGCCGCCGGTGCTCGGCCGGGCCGGCAATATGTGCTCAACGCCGATTATTTCCGCCGCATCGACGCGATGCATTTCGTTCTGGCGCATGACGACGGCATGGCGCAGGCCGGTATTGCGGAGGCGGATGTGGTGCTCGTCGGTGTCTCCCGCAGCTCCAAGACACCGACATCGTTCTACCTCGCCAACCGTGGCATCAAGGCAGCCAATGTGCCGCTGGTGCCGGGGCTCGACGACCCGCCGGGGCTCGAACATCCGCGCAGCCCGGTGATCGGGCTTACCATCGATCCGCTGGCGCTCACCGAGATCCGCCGCCACCGCCTGCGCATGATCGGCGCGGTGCCGGCGCGTCAGGACCCTGGCGCTTATGTCGATCCCGAGGCGGTCAAGGCGGAGCTGCTCTGGGCGCGGCGGCTGTGCCAGCGGCGCGGCTGGCCGGTGATCGACGTCACGCGCCGCTCCATCGAGGAGACCGCGGCGACTGTGCTGCAACTGATGGAGGCGTGGCACGCCAGGCATGCCAAGGAAACGGTGAAGCCGTGAGCTTGCCGGAATCGCCTGGACCACGGTGACCCTGCAGGTCGAGCGACCGCGGCTGGTTCTCGCCTCGGGGTCGACCGCGAGGGCGATGGTGCTGCGCGCGGCCGGCGTGATCGCCGAGGCGATACCAGCACCGGTCGACGAGGCGGCGGCCAAGGCGGCGGCGCGGGCCGATTGTGCTTCGGCCGGCGAGGCGGCGCTGCTGCTCGCCGGACTCAAGGCGGCTTCGGTCGCGCGGCGGCAGCCGGAGGCGCTGGTCATTGGCTGCGATCAGATCCTGGTCTGCCGGGACACCTGGTTTGACAAGCCGGCGAACCTCGCCGCCGCGCGCACCCAGCTTCTGGCGCTGCGTGGCGCGGAACACGTGCTGGAAACCGCGATCGTCTGTCATCGCCACGGCCACGAAATCTGGCGGCATCTGGCCCGCCCGCGGCTTGTGATGCGGGATTTTTCCGAGGTGTTTCTCGACGCCTATCTCGCGGCGGAGGGCGAGGCCGTGCTGTCCAGCGTCGGCGCCTATCGGCTGGAGGGGCCTGGCGCGATGCTGTTCGAGCGCGTCGATGGCGAGCACGCGGCGATCCTCGGCCTGCCGCTGTTGGCGCTGCTCGGTTTCCTGCGGCAGCATCGTGTGCTGGTGTCGTGAGTTGATGGGGAGGGTTGTTGGGTGGCCAGCGGCACGACTATCGCGAAACAAGGGAGGACCGTCTGATGCTCGGGTCGCAGCGAGACCTTTTCGACATCCCGCGCGATGTCGCCTATCTCGACGCCGCCGCCTTCTCGGCCCTGCCCGCACCGGTGCGTGAGGCGGGGGCTCGCGGTGTGATGGCCAAGGTACACCCCTGGGCGATGGCGCGCGACGACGTGATGGTCGAGCGGGTGCGCGCGGCGGCGGCGCGGATGATCGGTGCATCCGCGGAGGATATCGCCATCGTCAGCGCGGTGAGCCACGGCATCGCGACGGCGGCGCGCAACCTGGAGCTGCCGCCGGGCAGCCGGATCCTGCGCGTGGCCGACGAGTTTCCGTCCCTGGCACTGGTGTTCGACCGGCTGGCGGCGGAGCGTGGCCTGGTTCTCGATGTCGTGGCGCGGCCGGCCGATGGCGATTGGACGCAGGCCATTCTCGCCGCCATCGCGAGACCCGGGCCGAAGCTGGCGCTGGCTGCGCTGACGCCGCTGCATTGGTGCGATGGCGCGCTGATCGACCTCGACCGCGTGGTCCCGGCGGTGCGCACGGCCGGTGGGGCGGTGGTGATCGACGCCACACAGGCCGTCGGCGTGCTCGACGTGGACGTCCAGCGGCTGCGGCCGGATTTCCTGGCTTTCCCGACCTACAAATGGGTGCTCGGTCCGTACAGTCTGGCATTTCTCTATGCGGCGCCCGAGCGCCAGGGCGGGATGCCGCTCGATGAACACGGCGCCAACCGGCCCGGCGGCAACTTTGCGCCGGGCGCGCGGCGCTATGACAGGGGCGAGCGCAACGACCCGATCGGCCTGCCGATGGCAGCGGCTGGGATGGAGCTGGTTGGCGGCTGGGGACAGGCCGCGATCGCGGCCCGGCTGCGCATGTTGACCGATGCGCTGGCGGCGGTGGCGAGCGGGCTCGGCATCGAGGTGCTGCCGCGCGCGCTGCGGGCGCCGCATATTCTCGGCCTGCGGCTGCCGGGCGGCATGAATCCCGGGCTGATCGCGGCGCTGGCGGCGCGAGGCACCTTTGCCAGTGACCGCCTGGGGGTGCTGCGCGTCAGCCCGCATGTCTGGGCCGACGACGAGGATGTCTCACGGTTCGCGCAGGCGCTGCGGGAAGTGGCATAGGCGCCGCATCCCGCCACGCCCCGCGCGCGGCAAACCTGACACGAAAACGGATCATGGCCCAGAACATCTACGACCAGGACGATTTCTTCGCCGGCTACAGCGCGCTGCGCCGCTCCCGCGAGGGGCTGGCCGGGGCGCCGGAATGGCCGAGCCTGCGGGCGATGCTGCCGCCGCTCGCGGGCTTGCGGGTGGTCGATCTCGGGTGCGGTTTCGGCTGGTTCTGCCGCTTTGCGGCAGAGGCCGGCGCCGGCAGCGTGCTCGGCATCGATCTCTCGGAAAACATGCTCGCAACGGCCCGCGCGGCGGGTGGCGGCATCGCCTATGAACGCGCCGACCTCGAAACCCTGGTGCTGCCCGGGGCCGCGTTCGACCTCGTCTATTCGTCGCTCACCGTCCATTATATCCGGGATTTTCCACGCTTCGCGCGCATGGTCGCGGACGCGCTCGAGCCTGGCGGGCGCCTCGTGTTCTCGATGGAGCACCCGCTCTACACCGCGCCCTCGGCGCCAGGCTGGGTCGAGCTCGGGGGCCGACGGATCTGGCCGCTCGATGGCTATCTCGCGGAGGGCGAGCGCCGTACGGACTGGCTCGCGAAGGGCGTCGTCAAGCAGCATCGCGACATCGGCACCGTGGTGACGGCCCTGCTGGATGCGGGGTTGGTGCTGACGCATCTCGTGGAATGGGGACCCGACGCGGCGCAGGTCGCGGCGCACCCGGAATGGGCGGTGGAGCGCGAGCGGCCCGCCTTCCTGCTGGTGGCCGCTGAGCGAGCGCGACCCTGAGGCGGCGGCGCGGCGGTTTCCCGCCGTTCCCCCGGCCCCGCTTGACAGCGACCGGCCCGTGGTTGTCGCATCCCGCACCGTGCCGCTGATGTCGCTTCATTCACCGATCGGGCCGCTCTCCATCGCCGAGGAGGATGGCGCGATCGTATCGCTGGACTGGGGCTGGGGCAGCGAGCAGTCTCCGAGCCCGTTGCTGTTGCGCGCGCGCCAGCAGCTCGAAGCCTATTTCGACGGCGATGCGGCGCCGTTCGACCTGCCACTCGCACCACACGGCACCGTCTATCAGCGCCGGGTCTGGGCCGCGCTCTGCACCGTGCCGCGCGGTGAGGTTTGGACCTATGGCGAGCTTGCGCGCGCCGCCGGCGGCTCGGCGCGCTCGATCGGCGGCGCCATGGGCCGCAACCCGATTCCCATCATCATTCCTTGCCACCGAGTGGTGGCGCAGGGCGGCCCGGGTGGCTATTCCGGCGCCGGCGGTCTTGCGACCAAGCGGTATCTGCTGCGGCTCGAAGGCACGGCGCTGCGGCTCGCGGCGTAGGCCGGCGAGCATAGCGGCGCTTCACCGAAAGGAACGAATCATGACGAAGGCGATCCGAATTCACGCCCCTGGCGGGCCCGAGGTGATGCGCTGGGAGGACGTGCCGACGCCGGAGCCGGGGCCGGGCGAGGTGCTGGTGAAGCATGCGGCCGTCGGGCTCAACTACATCGACGTCTATTTCCGCACCGGCCTCTACAAGACCGCCATGCCGGCGACACCGGGCATGGAGGCATCCGGCACCGTGGTGACGCTCGGGCCCGGGGTGACGGAGTTCGCGGTGGGCGACCGCGTGGCCTATGGCACCGGCGCGGTCGGCGCCTATACCACGGAACGCGCGGTGCCGGTGGAGCGGCTGGTGAAGCTGCCGGATGCGATCAGCTTCGAAACCGCGGCGGCGATGATGCTGCAGGGCATGACGGCGCAATACCTGGTGCGCCGCACGCACCGTGTGGCGAAGGGCGAGACCATCGTCGTGCACGCAGCGGCCGGCGGCGTCGGGCTGATCCTGTGCCAATGGGCGCGCCATCTCGGCGCCACCGTCATCGGCGTGGTCTCGACCGAGGAAAAGGCGGCGCTGGCGCGCGCACACGGGGCGGAGCACGTGGTGATCGGCCATGCCGACCTCGCCGCACAGGTCAAGCGCATCACCGGCGGTGCGATGGTGCCGGTGGTCTATGACAGTGTCGGCCGCGACACGTTCATGGGCAGCCTCGACTGCCTGGCGCCACTCGGGCTGATGGTGACCTATGGCAACGCCTCCGGCCCCGTGCCGCCGGTCGAGCCGGCGCTGCTCGCGGCCAAGGGAAGCCTGTTCCTCACCCGCCCGACGCTTGCCACCTACACCGCGAAGCGCGCCGACCTCGTCGCGACCGCCCGCGACCTGTTCGACGTGGTGGGCAGCGGCGTGGTGAAGATCATGGTGAACCAGAGCTTCCCGCTGCGCGACGCGGCCGCCGCGCACGAGGCGCTGGAGGCGCGCCGGACCACCGGCAGCACCGTGCTGATCCCGTAACGGCCACGCCCTCCCGGCGGTGCGCAATGACCGCCGGATCGCCCGCGGTGCGTGGCACGGGCGGGTGACCGGCGAGCTGCTTCAGCGTGCTGCCCGGGCCTTGCGCATTGCGCCGGTGATGGGGCTGCGCCATGACATCGCCGTGGGCAAGGGGATTTCATGACTGAAGGCACGGACCTCCTGGCGGCCATGGCCTCGTGTCGCGTGGTCGTGCTCGGCGACGCGATGCTGGACCGTTACGTGGCCGGCGAGGTGCGGCGCATCTCGCCCGAGGCGCCGATCCCCGTGCTGCGCGCCCGCGAGCGGCGGGAGGTCGCGGGCGGTGCCGCCAATGCGGCGCTCAATATCGCAGCACTGGGCGGCCAGGCGGTGCTGGTCGCGGCCGTCGGGCGCGACGAGGCTGCCGCGGCGCTGGTGGCGGCTCTGCCCGGGGTCGAGGCCCGCCTGGTCGAGACCTCCCGGCCGACCACGGTGAAAACCCGCTTCGTCGCCGGCGGCCAGCAGATGCTGCGTCTCGATGAGGAGGAAGCCGGGCCGGTCGAGGCCGCCACCGAGGACGATCTGCTGGCCGCGACCACGGCGGCGCTCGTGGGCGCGCGGGCGCTGATCCTCTCAGACTATGACAAGGGCGTGCTGACCGACCGCGTGCTAGCCGGCGCCATTGCCGCGGCGCGGGCGGCGGCCGTGCCGGTGGTGGTGGACCCCAAGCGTTCGGATTTCACCGCCTATGCCGGCGCCACGGTGGTCGCGCCCAACGCGCTCGAGATCAGCCGCGCGACCGGTCTGCCAGCCGGCGACGACGCGGCGGCGGGGGCGGCGTGTCGCGCGGCGCTGGCACAGGCGCGCGCTGAGGCGATCCTGCTGAAACGCTCGGAAAAGGGTCTGACCTTGCTGCCGCGCGAGGGGGCTGCGCTGCATGTGCCGACGCGCGCGCGCGAGGTCGCGGATGTTTCCGGCGCCGGCGACACGCTGGTCGCCACCTTCGCGCTGGCGCTGGCCGCCGGCGCACCGATGGCCGAGGCGGCGCGGCTTGCCAACGAGGCGGCGGGGCTGGCGGTCGCGCATCACGGCACGGCGGCGGTGACGCGCGCGGAGCTGGCCGCGGCGCTGCACCAGGGCGAGGTGCTGGCGCTCGACGAGAAGATCATGGACGAGGCCGCGGCCCTCGCGCGCATCGCCGCCTGGCGCGCGGCGGGGCTTGCCATTGGCTTCACCAATGGCTGTTTCGACCTCATCCATCCCGGCCATGTGCGGCTGCTGGCGCGCGCGCGGGCCGCCTGCGACCGGCTGGTCGTGGCGCTGAACACCGATGCCTCGGTGAAGCGGCTCAAGGGGCCGGAGCGGCCGGTGCAGACGGAGGCGGCGCGTGCCACCGTGATGGCCTCCATCGCCTCGGCCGACCTCGTGATGCTGTTCGACGAGGCAACGCCCGAGCGGCTGATCCAGGCGATCCGCCCCGACGTGCTGATCAAGGGTTCCGACTACACGGTGCAGACCGTCGTCGGCGCCGATTTCGTGCAGGCGCATGGCGGGCGCGTGGTGCTGATCCCGCTGGAGGCAGGGCATTCCACAACGGCAACGATCTCGCGGATTCATGCCGGCACATGAAGCCCTGACCGAGGACCGCGCGCTGCCCGCGCATCTCGCCCGCCTGGAGGCGGAGAGCGTGCACATCTTCCGCGAAATCGTGGCCGAGTCGCGCCGGCCGGTACTGCTCTATTCCATTGGCAAGGATTCCTCGGTGCTGCTGGAGCTGGCGCGCCGCGCCTTTGCCCCTGCGCGCATCCCCTTTCCGGTGCTGCATATCGACACGCTGTGGAAGTTCGGCGCCATGATACGGTTGCGTGACGAAACCGCGCGGCGCCTCGGGCTCGACCTCATCGTCCATACCCATTCCGCACGGCTCAACCCGTTCGAGCACACTGCCGCCTATTACACGCACGCGATGAAGACCGAGGCGCTGAAACAGGCGCTGACGGCAGGTGGGTTCGATGCGGCATTCGGCGGCGCGCGGCGCGACGAGGAGGCATCGCGCGCCAAGGAGCGCGTCGTCTCGGTGCGCGGCGCCGGGCATGACTGGGACCCCAAGCGGCAGCGGCCGGAGTTCTGGCGGCTGGTGAACGCGCGCACGGAGCCGGGTGGCTCGGTGCGGGTCTTTCCGCTCTCGAACTGGACCGAGACCGATATCTGGCACTACATCCTCGCCCGGCGCATCCAAGTCGTCGAGCTGTATCTCGCCGCCCCGCGACCGGTGGTGGAGCGTGACGGCACGCTGATCGTGGTCGATGACCCCGCGCGCATGGCCTGGCGCGAGGGCGAGCGCGCGGTGGAGCGGATGGTGCGGTTCCGCTCGCTCGGCTGCTGGCCGCATACCGGCGCGGTGCTTTCGCAGGCGACGACGCTGGAACAGGTCGTCGCCGAAACGCTCGCGGCCCGCGTCTCGGAGCGTGGTGGCAGGCTGATCGACCGCGATCCCACCGACAGCATGGAGCGCAAGAAGCGCGAGGGGTATTTCTGAGCGTGGCGCACGCGGGAGACGGGGTGCGGTGATGGATCGGCAGGATTTTCTCGCCAGCCAGGAAGCTGTCGGCACGCTGCGCTTCATGACCTGTGGCAGCGTCGATGACGGCAAATCCACGCTGATCGGGCGGCTGCTGCTGGAAAGCGGGCAGATCTTCGAGGACCACATGGCGCGCGTGTCCGACCTCTCGCGCCGCCACGGCACCACGGGTGCCGAGCCGGACCTCGCACTGCTGCTCGACGGGCTGGAGGACGAGCAGGCGCAGGGTATCACCATCGACATCGCCTGGCGCTATTTCGCGACACCGCATCGCCGCTTCATCGTCGCCGATGCGCCGGGGCACGCGCAGTACACCCGCAACATGGCGACCGCTGCCTCCGGTGCCGACCTTGCGGTGCTGCTGGTTGATGCGCGCGCCGGCATCGTGGAGCAGACGCGCCGGCACGCGGCGATCGCGGCCCTGATGGGTGTGGGAAGGCTGGTGCTCGCGGTCAACAAGATGGACCTCGTGGGCTTCGACGAGGCGCGCTTCGGCGCCATTGCCGCGGCGTTCGGGGAGCTCGCGCGCTCGCTCGGCATCGCGCTCTACACCGCGATTCCGCTTGCCGCCCGCTTTGGCGATAACGTGGCGCGGGCGAGTGAGCGGCTGGCCTGGTTCCGCGGCCCGACGCTGCTCGGCCATCTGGAGACGGTGGCGATTCCGTCTCTGGCCGACGGGCCGTTCCGCCTGCCGGTGCAGGGCGTGATCCGCATCGACGAGACCGTGCGCGGCTGCACCGGCACCATCGCACGCGGCGGCGTGGCGGTGGGAGAGCGCGTGCGCCTCGCGCGCAGCGGGCGGGAGGCGGTGGTCACGCGCATCCTCGGCATGGATGGCGAGACCGGTGCCGCCATGGCCGGGGAGGCGGTGACGCTGGCCCTCGACCAGCAGCTCGACATCGCGCGCGGCGAGGTGGTCGGCGCCGGCACCGCGGTGCCGATGGCGGCGCGCTGCGAGGCGGACCTGGTGTGGCTGCACGAGACGGAATTGTTTCCCGGTCGTTCCTATCTGCTGCGGCTCGGCACCGCGACGGTGCCGGCGAGCGTGGTGCGCATCCATGCGCGGCTCGACCCCGCGACGATGACGCACGCGCCGGCCGACACGCTGGCGATGAACGACATCGCGCGGGTCTCGCTGCAACTCGCGGCTTCGGTGCCGATCGAGCGCTATCGCGACAGCCGCGACCTCGGCGGCTTCATCCTGATCGACCGGCAGGACGGGGCCACGGTCGGGGCCGGGATGGTGGCCGAGATCCAGGCGGCGAGCGAGGTCACACGCCATGCGACGGTCGTGGATCGTGCCGGGCGCGCGGCGCTGATGGGCCAGCGCCCGGCGCTGGTGTGGTTCACCGGGCTTTCCGGCGCCGGCAAATCCACCATCGCCGATCTGGTCGAGCAGCAGCTTCACGCGGCGGGGCGGCACGTCTTTCTGCTCGATGGCGACGCGCTGCGCACCGGGCTCAACCGCGATCTCGGCTTCGGCGAGGGCGACCGGGTGGAGAATATCCGCCGTGCCGCGGAGGTCGGGCGGCTGATGTGCGAGGCCGGGCTGATCGTGCTCGGCTGTTTCATCTCGCCCTATCGCGCCGACCGCGCCGCGGCCCGGGAGCGTTTCGAGTCGGGTATGTTCCTCGAAGTGTTCGTGGACACGCCGGTGGCGGAGTGCCGCAGGCGCGACCCCAAGGGGCTCTATCGGCGCGCCGATGCCGGGGAGATCCGCAATTTCACCGGCGTCTCCGCCCCCTACGAGCCGCCCGAGGCGCCGGAACTGCGCCTCGACACGCTGGCCTTCACGCCGGAGGCCGCCGCCGCCGCCGTGGTAGCGATGCTGCGCGCGCGGGGGGTCGTGCCGGGCTGAGGGCGTGGCCGGGCGCATGCCGGGTTCGGCGGCTGTTTCGCCGCCCTCGGCCATGACATAATCCGTCGCGCAATCGGGCACGGATATCGGGGGGGCGAGCGTGAGCGCAGCCATTCAGGAGCTTTGTCGTTGTGGCAGCGGTCTCAGGGCCGCGCGCTGCTGTTCGATGGTGCCGGGCTCGCTGCCACCCCCCGCCGCCTCGCGCCATCTCGTGCCGCTGGTCGAGCGCGCCATCCAGGCGCACCGCCACGGCGCGCCGGAGACCGCGGAGAAACTGGCGCTCGAGGTGCTGGAGCTGGCGCCGGACCGGCCGGGGGCGCTTTCCGTTCTCTACGAAATCCGCAAGGCGCAGGGCAACCGCACGGCGACGGAGGCGCTGGCGCGGCGCCTCGTCGCGCTGGACCCGAATAATTTCGCCGCCACCAACGAGCTGGCGCTGCTGCTGCTGGGCAAGGGAGACCTTGCGGAGGCCGAGGTGCACGCGCGCAACGCGGTGCGCATCGCGCCGGAAAACGCGCAGTCGCACAACCTCATGGGCATGATCCTCACCGAGGCGCAGCGGGCGCAGATCGCGGAGTTCCACTACCGTCGGGCACTCGAGCTTTCCGGCGCGCGCGACGCGATCCTGCTCGCCAACCTCGCCTGGAACCTCAAGAACCAGGGGCGGATGGAGGAGTCCCGCACGCTCTACGAGGAGAGCCTCGCCGCCGCGCCCGAGGTGCGCCAGACCCTGCTCGGCTGGGCACGCATGGAGGAGGCGGACCGTAATTTCGACCGCGCGGCGGAGCTGCTCGACAAGCTGGAGGCGCTGGCCCCCGACGATGTCGGCATGAAGGTGGCGCGCGCCGTGGTGCTGGGCCGGCAGAAGCGCCCGGCGGAGGCGATCGCCGTGCTCGACGCGCTGGCCGCCGGGCGCGAGGGGGCGCGGCTCGGCCCCAACGAGCTGCTGGAAAAGGGCAGGCTGCTCGACAGCCTCGGCGAGTACGCGGCGGCGGGCGAGGCGTTCATCGAGGGCAAGAAGCTCGCGCGGGAGCTTTCCGGCCAGCAATATCTCGACCAGCACGCCAACCAGTTGATCGCGCGGCTCAAGGGGTTCTTCACCCAGGGGCGGCTCAGGCTGCTGCCGCGCGCCGGCGTGCGCGACGACGTGCCGCAGCCGCTGTTCATCCTCGGCTTCCCGCGCTCCGGCACCACGCTGGTGGAACAGACGCTGACCGCGCACAGGCTGATCTCGGCGGGCGACGAACTGCCGCTGATCAACGACCTGACGCAGATGATGCCGCGCATGCTCAACTCGCCGCTCGCCTATCCCGAGGCGCTGGCCGAGCTGTGGATGGGCGACCAGCGCGACGGCCTCGACCGGCTGCGCGACAACTACCTGGCGCGTGCCCGCCAGATGGGCGTGGTGCGCGACGACGCACCCTGGTTCACCGACAAGATGCCGCTCAACGAGACGCATCTCGGCCTCATCGCGCTGCTGTTCCCGGCTTCACCGCTGGTTCATGTCATCCGCCACCCGCTCGACGTGATGGTCTCGGCCATCTCCAACCTGTTCACCCATGGCCTCTATTGCGGCCACGCGCTGGAGACCGCCGCGACGCATTACGTGCGCGTGATGGATCTGGTGGAACATTATCGGGCCGAAATGAGCCTCAAATACCTGCCGCTGCGCTACGAGGACATGGTCGCCGACCAGGAGGCGACGGTGCGCGCCTTGCTCGGCTTCGTCGGTGTCGAATGGGACGACGGCTGCCTCGCCTTCCACGAGAACCGCCGCTATGCCCGCACCGCGAGCTACGCGCAGGTCACCGAAAAACTCTACGACCGATCCGTCGGGCGCTGGCGGCAATACCGCGCAGTGCTCGAGCCCGCGATCCCGATCCTGGCGCCGACCATGGAGAAGCTCGGGTACACGACGGAATGATTCGAGCGTGCGGCACGCGGCGTGGGACCGGGTGTGGGATGGGGCGTCTGAGGTGGGCGCGATGAGTGCCGCGGCGGGCTCGCCGGCGAAGCCCGAGCCGCGCGTGCTGACCGCCGCGGTGCCGGTGGGCGAAGTGTTCCAGATCGCCGCCGAATACGAGCGCGCCGGCAAGCTGGGTGAGGCCGAGCGCCTGTTGCGCCACATTCTGGACGCGCATCCCACCCAGGCGGACGCGCTGCACATGATGGGCATCGTTGTCTTCCGCCAGGGGCGGCGGGAGGAAGCGCTCGAGTTCATGGAGGGGGCGCTGCGCCACGGCGTCGACACGCCGCTCTATCTGCGCAACATCTGCGAGCTTTACCGCACGCTGTGGCGCCACGACGAGGCCCTGGCAGCAGCGCAGCGCGCGGTGATGCTGGCACCGTCCGACCCGCTGTGTCTGCACAACCTCGCGATCATTCATTCCGAGCGCGGTGAATACGACGAGGCGCTCGCCAACGCCGAGGCGGCGCTGCGCATCGACCCGCGGCAGCCCGGTGCGCATTTCATCCGCGCCGAGGTGCTGCTGGCGCGTGGGCAGATGGCGGAGGGTTGGGAGGAATATGAGTGGCGCTTTCAGATCGGCGGCGCGGCCCCGCTGATCCCGCCGCAGATGCTGCACCGGGATCGGCCGCAATGGCAGGGCGAGCGACTGGAGGGCAGGACGCTGCTGCTGATCGGTGATCAGGGTTTCGGCGATGTGATCCAGTTCAGCCGCTTCATTCCCTGGGCGCGCGACCATTCCGGCGCCGCCGCCATCGCCATCGGCTGCGGCCGGGAGGTCGGCGCGCTGATCCGCCAGCTCGCGCCGCATGCCACGATCTTTCAGAAATGGGAGGAGTGCCCGCCCTATGCCGCCTACGCTGCTCTCTCCGGCCTGCCGCGGCTGGCGGGGACGCGCGTCGAGACGATCCCGGCGCCCACGCCCTATCTGCGCGCCGATGCCGCGAAAATCGTCGCGTGGCGGGAGCGCCTGGCGGCCCTGGTGCCCAGGGGGTTCAAGCGCGTCGGCCTGGTCTGGGCGGGGCGGCCGGCGCACAACAACGACCGCAACCGCTCGACGTCGCTCGCGACGTTCCGGCCGCTGTTCGACCTGCCGGGGGTGGCGTTCGTGGCCCTGCAGAAGGGGCCGGCCACACCGCAGGCCGGCGGCTTCTTCGCCCGCGCGCCGCTGGTCAATCTCGGTGCCGAGATCGGCGACTATGGAGACACGATGGCGATCATGGAGGCGCTCGACCTGATCGTTTCGGTCGATACCTCGGTCGTGCATCTCGCCGGCGCCCTGGCCCGGCCGGTCTGGGTGATGATCCCGCGCGCGCCGGACTGGCGCTGGCTGCTGGGGCGGGAGGACACGCCCTGGTATCCGAGCCTGCGGCTATGGCGGCAGACCACACCCAATTCATGGGACGACGTCGTGGCGCGCATCCGCGAGGCGCTGCCCGGTTATCTCGGCCTGGCTGCCTGAGGCGGATTGGGCTCAGCCTGACTGGGCTCAGCCTGGCTGGGCCGAGCCCGATGCGCAGACTCCCGCGCGACTACTCGCCGCCGCCGCGGACCAGCACCTCGCGCCGGCCGACATGGTTCGCGGGGCTGACGATACCCTCTTTCTCCATCTGCTCGATCAGCTTGGCGGCGCGGTTATAGCCGATCTGCAGATGCCGCTGCAGGAAGCTGGTGGAGGCCTTACCCTCGCGCGCGACGATGGACACCGCCTGGTCGAACAGCCCCTTTTCGCCGTCGGAGGCGCCGGCGATGCCGGAGAGTGCCAGGCCGCCCTCGCCGTCATCGGTGGCTTCCGTCACTTCCTCGATATAGGACGGCTCGCCCTGCTCGCGCAGATAGGCGACGACATCCTCGACCTCGCGGTCGGAAACGAAGGGGCCGTGCACGCGGATCGTCCGCCCACCGCCCATCATGTAGAGCATGTCGCCCTGGCCCAGCAGCTGCTCGGCCCCCTGCTCGCCGAGGATGGTGCGGCTGTCGAACTTGCTGATCACCTGGAAGCTGATGCGGGTGGGGAAGTTCGCCTTGATCGTGCCGGTGATGACATCGACCGAGGGTCGTTGCGTCGCCATCACGACATGAATGCCCGCGGCACGCGCCATCTGTGCGAGGCGCTGCACCGCCGCCTCGATCTCCTTGCCCGCCACCATCATCAGGTCGGCCATCTCGTCGATGACGACGACGAGGAACGGCAGCCGCTCCAGCGCCAGCGCCTGTTCCTCGAACATCGGCTTGCCGGTCTCAGGGTCGAAGCCGGTCTGCACGCGCCGCGTCACCACCTCGCCCTTGCCGCGCGCCTCGGCCACCCGGTCATTGTAGCCGGCGATGTTGCGCACGCCGAGCTGGCTCATCGCGCGGTAGCGGCGCTCCATCTCGCGCACCGTCCATTTCAGCGCGGTGACGGCCTTGCCCGGCTCCGTCACCACCGGCGCCATCAGGTGCGGAATGCCGTCATAGACGGAAAGCTCCAGCATCTTCGGGTCGATCAGGATCAGCCGGCAATCCTCGGGCGAGAGGCGGAACAGCAGCGAGAGGATCATCGCGTTGATCCCCACCGACTTGCCGGAGCCGGTGGTGCCGGCGACCAGCAGGTGGGGCATGCGCGCGAGGTCGGTCATCACCGGCTCGCCGCCGATATCCTTGCCCAGCGCCAGCACCAGGCGGGATTGCTGGCGGTCCCATTCCTCGGAGCCGAGCAGCTCGGAGAGGAACACGGTCTCGCGCCGGGCGTTCGGCACCTCGATGCCGATGACGTTGCGGCCGGGGACCGTCGCGATACGCACGGCCGTCACCGACAGGCTGCGCGCCACGTCGTCGGCAAGCCCGATCACGCGCGCGCTGCGGATGCCCGGTGCCGGCTCCAGCTCGTAGAGCGTGACCACGGGGCCGGGGCGGATTTCCACGATCTGGCCCTGCACGCCGTAGTCCGCGAGCACGGTTTCCAGCAGCCGGGCGTTGGCCTGCAACGATTCCTCGGAGGGGCCGGAGCTGCCGCGCGTCGGTGCCGCACGCAGCAGCGAGAGCGAGGGCGGATGCCACTGGCCCTCCAGCTTCAGTGTTTCCTGGCGCGGCGGCGGTGTCTTGCGAGGGAGGGCGGCGACGCGCGGTCGCGCCGCGGCAGGACGGGCCGCCACCGGTTCGCGCATGGGTTCACGCATGTGCGGGCCGGATTCGTGCGGGCCGGGCTCGTATGGGCCGGTATCGGGGACATCCGCGTCGGCCGCGTCCATGCCCGCGGTGGCCAGAACGCCGGGCTCCCAGCGCGGGCCGTGCTCGGCCGGGTCATAAGCCGCGCCGTCGCCCTCGGCATAGGGGTTCGAGGCGCGCGGGCGCAGGCGCGTGCCCTCGGCGCGGTGGAACACCCAGAGCGCGGCGCGGCCCAGCGCCTGGCCGGTGCGGCCCAGCAGCCCGGCCGCGCGGCGGCCATGGCGGACCGAGCGGGCGGCGACCCCGCCGGCAACCCGCCAGTCGCGCCGGTTGAGCCCCAGTGCCAGCAGGCTCAGCAGCACCGCCAGCACCGCGGCCAGCAGGCCGGCGACCAACGCCCCGTGCGGGAACAGATGCCGGCCCGCGCCCAGCACCCAGTGCGCGAACAGCGCGCCGATTGCCCCACCCGGGCCGGCCGCGACGGGCCATGCCAGCGGCGCGCCATGCGGCCCGGGCAGCGAGGCGAAGACGCCAGCCACCACCGGCACCGCCAGGACCAGCGCCGCCAGTCGGCCCAGGCTGCCGGCGGTGCCGCGGCCGGCGAACAGGCGGAACGACCAGGCCGCCAGCGCCAGGACCACCAGCACCGAAGCAAGTCCGAAGAATTGCAGCAGCAGGTCGGCCAGCATCGCGCCGGGCACGCCCAGCAGGTTGTGCGTCACGCCGGTCGTCGCGGTGTCGAGCGAGGGGTCGGAAGGGTCGTAGGAAACCAGCAGCAGCAGCAGTAGCGCGCTGGCGAGCCCGAGCCCGTAGCCGCCGAGTTCGGCGAAACGCCGGCGGAACAGGGTGGCGATACCCGGCGAGGCAAGCGGACGCGAGGAGACGGCAGCGGCCATGAAGCTTCCCGACAGTTCCTTCGTTATAGGTCGAACTATAACCGGAAAGAGACTGAAATGCGAGAGTCAGGATGGCTCGCGCCCGGGGTGCGCGCTCCGGGCCGTGCCGCGGCGGCTGTCGCGGTGACGCCCGCCCGCCGCCGGCCGATCAGCGAAAATTATCCTTGCGGGTGCGCAGGTCGGCCAGCGTCGCGGCGTCGTCGGCGCGCAGGAACGGGTTGCAGGCAAGCTCGTCGGACAGCAGGCTGGGCAGGCTCGGCCGGCCGGCGGCGCGCCAAGCCAGCACCTGCTGCTCGTAGGCCAGCAGGTCGAGGTTCTCGGGCTCGGCGTGACGGGCGAAGCGGGCGTTGCTCTCGGTATATTCATGGCCGCAGCAGACCAGGGTTGCCGGCGGCAGGGCGGCGAAGCGCTGCAGGGAGGTGAACATCTCCTGCGCCGTGCCCTCGAGCAGCCGGCCGCAGCCGAGGCTGAACAAGGTGTCGCCGCAGAGCAACACGCCCGCCTCGCCCTCGGTGAAGATATAGGAAATATGTCCGCGGGTGTGTCCCGGCGTCTCCCACACGCGGGCGGTGGCGGCGCCGAAATCGACCTCCGACCCCTCGGCGACGGCGCGGTCGAGCCGCGGCAGCCGATGCGCGTCCGCCTTGGCGCCGACCACCGGGGCGTCGAAGCGTGCGCGCACCTCATCGGTGCCGGCGACGTGGTCGCCGTGGTGGTGGGTGAGCAGGATCAGCGCCAGTTCCCCGCCAAGCCGGGCGATCGCCGCCTCGATCGCGGTGATCACCGGTGCCGCGTCCGCCGGGTCCACGATCGCGAACAGGCCGGATTCCGGCTCGCGCAGCAGCCAGGCGTAGTTGTCGGAGAGGATGGGTATGGGGGTCGCTTCGAGCGGGGAGGATGGGGGCATGGGCCGATCCTATCAGCCAGCCCCGCCATTGCCAGAGCGGCGCGTGGCACGATGGAGGGGCGCCACCCGCATTGGCCAACCGGGGCGGCTTGCGTGCTATACGCGCGCCATGGCGACCGACGTCCACGCGGCGGCGCAGTTCTACGCGACACGCGGTGGCGCCGTCGCGGCACTGCTGTTGCGCGAGCGCCTGGCGGCGACCTGGCCCGATCTCGACGGGCAGTCGCTGCTCGGCATCGGCTACACGCTGCCCTATCTGCGCATCTGGCGCGGCGGCACGGGCCGCGTCGCGGCCCTCGTCCCGGCGCAGCTCGGCGTCGCGCGCTGGCCGCCGGACGGGCCGGGTCTCGCCTGCGTCGCGGAGGAGGACGCGCTGCCCTTCGCCGACCTCAGCTTCGACCGGGTGCTGATGGTGCACGGGATCGAGGCCGCGGAGAACGCGCGGGCGATGCTGCGCGAGGTCTGGCGCGTGCTGAAGGATGATGGCCGGCTGCTGGTCGTTGCACCGAACCGCAGCGGCGTGTGGGCGCATGCCGAGAGCACGCCGTTCGGCCAGGGCCAGCCCTATTCGCCGGGGCAGATCGGCCGGCTGCTCGCCCGCTCGCTGTTTCGCGTCGAGCGGCGGGAGACGGCGCTGTTCGTGCCGCCGATGCAGTCCCGCCTGGTGCTGAAGGGGGCCAGGCTGTGGGAGCGTGGCGGGCGGGCTGCCCCGCGGTTCGCCGGCGTGACGATCACCGAGGCAACGAAGGACCTCTATGGCGCGGTGCCCGTGCACGGCCGGCCGAAGCGGCGGCGGGTGCTGGCCCCGGCGATCTAGGGTGGATCGGCGGGCGCGGCAGCGTCGCCCACGGCAACCGCTGCCGCGACGCCAATGCTACCCGTCAGCGCGAGCCACCGTGCAGCGACCGCCGCCGAACCCCCGGCTATCGAGGTATCTCATGCCAAGCCCGCCTGGCACCGACGTTGCCCTTCCGGTGCAGATGCAGCTCGACGCCTATAACGCGCGCGATATCGATGCGTTTATGCAATGGTAGGCGGAAGACTGCCGATACCATGCCTTCCCCGCGACGTTGCTGGCCGAGGGCTCGGCGGCCGTCCGCGAGCGGCATGTCGAGCGCTTCAAGGAACCCCGCCTGTTCGGCAAGCTGCATCAGCGGATCGTCGTCGGCAACGCGGCATGTCGAGCGCTTCAAGGAACCCCGCCTGTTCGGCAAGCTGCATCAGCGGATCGTCGTCGGCAACATCGTCGTGGATCACGAGACCGTACAGCGCAGTTTTCCCGAAGGTCCGGGCGAGATGGACGTCATCGGCATCTACGAAGTGCAGGACGGCAAAATCGCCAGTGCATGGTTCAAGATGGGAGAGCGGCGGCTGCATCGGCGCGAGGCATGATCCGTTTCGGCGCGCACGGCGGGAAACGGCCCTGCTCGTGCCACCTATGCCCGGCGGAGCTGGAACAGGGCCTGTTCGCCGAACAGGTTGGCAAGGCCGGGGAAGCGCCGCCACGGGGAGCGCTGGCCGGCTTCGTCCACCGCCAGCCATTGCTCGATGGCGTAACCCTCCTGCGCGCACAGCACCATGAAGTCGCGGATCGTGCAGGGGTGGATGTTCGGCGTCTCGTGCCAGGGCCGCGACCAGACGCTGGTCATGGGCATCCGCCCGGTGCTGAGCAGCTGCCAGCGCACCAGCCAATGGCCGAAATTCGGGAAGCTCACGATCGCGCGCGTGCCGATGCGCAGCATCTGGTGCAGCACCTCGCGCGGCCGCTCCACCGCCTGCAGCGTGCGGCTGAGCACCACGACGTCGAAGGCGCCGTCGGGATATTCCGCGAGGTCGTGGTCGGCGTCGCCATGCATCACCGGCAGGCCGTGCGCGACCGCGCGCGTCACCTCGGCCATGTCGATCTCGATGCCGCGGGCGTCGCACCCCTTGGTGCGGAACAGCGTCTCGATCAGGCCGCCGTCACCCGAGCCGATGTCGAGCACGCGCGAGCCCGGCTCGATCATCTCGGCGATCAGGCGCAGATCGAGACGCATGTTCTTGGCGACGAACTTGACCGGTTCGGGCCGAGCGGGCTCTGGCCTGGCGGATTCCGGCTTGGTGGACCCGGCCGCCGGCTGGCTGATCTCGTTCATCGCGCCGATCCTCTCACCGGGCGAGCCCAGCCCGTTCCGCGCAGCCGGCGAGAAACCCGGCGAGCGTGCGGTGGAAATCCGGCTCGTCGAGCAGGAACGCATCATGCCCCTTGTCGGTCGGGATCTCGACGAAACTGACATTGGCGGCGGCGCGGTTGAGCGCGCGCACCAGCGCCCGGCTCTCGCGGGTGGGGAACAGCCAGTCGCTCGAAAAACTCACCACGCAGAACCGCGCGCGGGTTTGCGCGAAGGCCGCGGCGAGGTCACCGCCATGGTCGGCCGCGAGGTCGAAATAATCCATCGCTCGGGTGATCGTCAGATACGAGTTGGCATCGAAACGATGGACGAAGCTGCTGCCCTGGTGGCGCAGGTAGGATTCAACCTGGAACATGTCGCCAAAGATCGCGAGCCCGCCGTTCTGCAGCCGCCGGCCGAATTTTCGCGTCAGCGCCGCCTCCGAGAGATAGGTGATGTGGGCGGCCATGCGCGCCACGGCGAGCCCGCGCGCCGGGATCGTGCCGTGCTCCACATACCGCCCGCCGTGATAGTGGGGATCGGCGAAGATCGCCTGGCGCCCGACCTCGTGGAAGGCGATGTTCTGGGCGGAGTGATGGGCGGCGGTGGCGATCGGGACCGCGGCGAACAGCGCATCCGGATAGGTCGCGGCCCATTCCAGCACCTGCATCCCGCCCATCGAGCCGCCGACCACCGCGAACAGCCGCTCGATGCCGAGATGCTCCACCAGCCGTTTCTGCGCCCGTACCATGTCGCGGATGGTCACCGGCGGGAAATCCGTGCCCCATCGCGTGCCATCGTCGCGCGGGCTGCGCGGCCCGGTGCTGCCCATGCAGCCGCCGAGCACATTGGCGCAGATGACGAAGTAGCGGCTGGTGTCGACCGGCCGGCCGGGGCCGACCACCTGGCTCCACCAGCCCTCCTTGCCGGTCACCGGCGAGGGTTCGGCCACGTATTGGTCGCCGGTCAGCGCATGGCAGACCAGCACGGCGTTGGCGCGTGCGGCATCGAGCGTGCCGTAGGTGCGGTAGGCGACGGTGAGCTCCGGCAGCGCCGTGCCGCAGTCGAGCAGCAACCCGTCCGCGAAGCGCACGTTCTCGTGGTCGGCCTTCGGCGGATCGGGCAGGTCCATGGCAGCTCCGCGCCGCATATGCGCAGAGTGCCGGGCCGTTGCAACCGCGGACGGCCACGACGGCGCGCCGCGCTTTGCAGTTTCCGATGCATCGGTTACGACGCTTCCCCGTTGCGAAGAAACGGAATGAACGCCACGCCCCCGCCCCACCCCATTGCCACCGCCCGCCAGCCCGACCTCGCGGAGCTGCGCGCCGCGATCGATGCGGTCGATGAAAAACTGCACGACCTGTTGATGGCGCGCGCCGATATCGTCGAACGCATCGGCGCGCTGCCGATCAAGCGCGGGGTCAAGACGCGCCCGGGCCGGGAGGCCGCGGTCATCCGCCGCCTGCTCGCTCGCCATCGCGGCTCGCTGCCACCGCAGACGCTGGTGCGCATCTGGCGGGAGATGTTCCTCGGCTTCACCTTGATCGAGGGCAAGGTTGCCGTCGCCGTCTGCGGCTCCGACGCCGATGGCATGGCGGCTGACACCATGGCGGCACTGGCACGCGAGCATTTCGGCGCCCTGGTGCCGCTGCAGGTGCACCGCACGCCGGCGCGCGCCATCGCCCAGGTGAGCAGCGGTGCCGCGACCGCCGCCCTGCTGCCACTGCCGAGCGCCGATGAGGCCGCCGCCTGGTGGACCTCGCTGTCGCGGGGCGACGGGCCGCGCATCCACGTCTCGGCGCGCCTGCCGTTCTGGCGCCGCCGGCCGGAGGGCGCGCCGCACGCCGAGGGCTTCGTCGTCGCCGCCGCGGCCCCGGATGCCAGCGGCGACGACCGCAGCCTGATCGTCTTCGAGCTGCCGGCCGCGATGAGCCAGGCGAGCCTTGCCGCGGCCCTCGCCCGCGCGGGGCTGGCCGACGCGTCGATCCTGCTACGGCGCGCCGGCGGCGAGGCGCTGGCGCTGGTCGATGTCGCGGGCTACCTCACCGAGGGCGATCCGCGCCTCTCGCTCGCCGATCTGCCGCGCCCGGGCGTGCCGCTCGGCGCCTATGCCACCCCGTTCGACGGAACACCCGAGGGATCATGACGAACGTGCCCGACTCCGCCGGCCAGGCCGCGCCCCAAACGCACCCGACACCGCGCCCGGAGGTGATGAAGATCGCGGCCTATGTCGGCGGCGAGGGCCGGCTCGACGGCGTCAACCGTGTCATCAAGCTTTCCTCCAACGAGGGCGCGTTCGGCCCCCCGCCAGGCGCGATGTCCGCCTACACCAGGGTGGCGAGCGAAATCTTCCGCTATCCCGACGGCGGCTCCGGCGCGCTGCGCGAGGCGATCGGCCGGCACCACGGGCTCGACGCCGCGCGCATCGTCTGCGGCACCGGCTCGGATGAGCTGATCGGCCATCTCTGCCACATCTATGGCGGCCCCTTGGCCGAGGGCGGCGCCAGCGACATCCTGATGTCGATGCACGGCTTCACCATGTACCAGATCGCCGGCACCTACGCCGGCAGCCGCGTCATCAAGGTGCCGGAGCGTAACCTCACCACCGATGTCGACGCGCTGCTGGCGAATGTGACGCCGGCGACACGGGTGGTCTTCGTCGCCAACCCCAACAACCCGACCGGCAGCCTGCTGGCGCAGGCGGAGATGGAGCGGCTGCGCGCAGGGCTGCGCCCGGACATCCTGCTGGTGATCGATGCCGCCTATGCGGAATATGTCGAGGACCCGGACTACGATCCCGGCGTGAAGCTCGTCGATGCCGGCGACAACACCGTGATGCTGCGCACCTTCAGCAAAATCTATGGGCTCGGCGGCATGCGCGTGGGCTGGGCCTATGCGCCACCCGCCGTGATCGATGCCATCAACCGCGTGCGCGGCGTGTTCAACGTCAACATCGCCGCCCAGGCCGCGGCCGTCGCCGCGCTGGCGGAGCCCGGCTGGGTCGAGAAGGGGCGCGAGCACAACGCCCGCGCCAAGGCGAGGCTCGGGGCGGCGCTGGAGCGGGTGGGCATCAGGGTGTGGCCGAGCCACGGCAATTTCTTCCTCGCCGATTTCGCCACGCCGGCGCGTGCCGCCGCCGCCGATGCCGCGCTGCGCGCCCGTGGCCTGATCGTGCGGGCGATGGGCGCCTATGATCTGCCGCACTGCCTGCGCATCACCGTCGGCAACGACGAGGAATGCGCCCTGGTCGCCGACGCGCTCGCCGCGTTCATGGCCGCCGACAAGGACGCGGGCGAAGGGGATGGGGCGACCCGGCATAATGGCTGACACGCTGTTTCGTCGGCTGGCGCTGATCGGCAGCGGGCTGATCGGCAGTTCCGTCGCGCGTGTGGCGCGGGCGCGCGGCGACATCGCGGCCGAGGTCGTGGCAACCGCCCGCAGCGAGGCGACCCGCGAGCGGGTGCGCGAACTCGGCATCGTCGACCGCGTGACGGCCACCGCCGAGGAGGCGGTCGCCGGCGCGGATTGCGTCATGCTCTGCGCGCCGGTCGGCACCTATGCCGCCATCGCCCAGGCGATTGCGCCGTACCTGGCAGCCGACGCGATCCTGACCGATGTCGGCTCGACCAAGCAGTCGGTGATCCGCGATGTCGGGCCGCTGGTGCCGGGCGGCGTGCATTTCGTCCCCGCGCACCCGCTCGCCGGCACCGAACATTCCGGACCCGATGCGGGCTTCGCGGAGCTGTTCGAGGGCCGCTGGTGCCTGCTCACGCCGCCGCCGGGCACCGACGAGGCCGCGGTGGCGAAGACCACGGAACTCTGGCGTCGCTGCGGCTCGAAGGTCTCGATCATGGAGCCCGCGCATCACGACCGCGTGCTCGCCATCGTGAGCCATCTGCCGCACCTCATCGCCTTCACCATCTGCGGCACCGCCGATGACCTCGAAAGCCAGAGCCGCGAGGAGGTGCTGGACTTCGCTGCCTCCGGCTTTCGCGATTTCACCCGCATCGCCGCCTCGGACCCCACGATGTGGCGCGACGTTTTCCTCAACAACCGCGAGGCGCTGCTGGAGATGCTGGCGCGCTTCATGGAGGATGCGCAGGCAATGGCCCGCGCCGTGCGCTGGGGCGACGCGAGCTATATCGAGCACCGCATCGAGCGCGGTCGGGTGATCCGCCGTGGGCTGATCGAGCGCAAGCAGGCGTAGCAACCTCACGCTGCCCCGAAACGACCGGGAGTTGCGGCCTGGCGCATGGCGATTATTGGTAGTGGGTCGGTTTGAATTTCAGCTTCTGACCCAAGGCGGCCATGGTCAGATCCATTAGGCGATCCCGAAAGCGGACGTTCAGCACCGCCTGACATCGGCAGTTTTCCGGCCCTTTCTCGTCGTTCCTGGCGCTCATAACACTCCTCTGAACTCGACATTCGCCCATGCTATAGATGGGGGCGCGAATAACTCACGACGCCAGCGGGACCGGCGCCAAGCGTGCCGGAGGGCTGTGAGCGAAAGGAGAAGTGATGTTTATTCAGGCATTCAGGGTCTTCCCAGACGAGGGTGCCATCCTTGGAAGACTCCTTACCGGATACACTGACATCGAATACCAGCTGTGCTTCTGTGCCGGCATGGGCGGTGGCGACGTTGCGAAGGCGATTACTGACATCTATTCCAAGCGAGGCGAGACGAGGCGAGTGAGCATTGCCGAGAAGCTGGGTGGCGCAGGCTATTCCGATGCTGACCTTCGTGCGGAATTTGTTGCGGCCATCGAGGACATGATTTTGTGCCTCACTATCCGCAATCAGTACGCGCACTGCATTTGGCACGATCCCCGTGTTGGCAAACTGGCGTTTGCTCACATGGAGGAAATTGCATCGTCAACTGGCCCAGGCGCAGATCCGATCAATCTCGCCTTCAAATTTGTTGACGTGCCGTTGCTCAATCACCAGGAGCAGTTCTTCTTCTACACGAGAGATACTCTCAACTACCTCAACTACCGACGCAGGCAGATCGTCGGAGAAGTCAACGCGGGTGCCACTATGCGCACTCCAACTAAGGTAGCCAGACCACAGCTGCACCTGTGAGCCATTGTGGTGCGATCAGGGATGGTCAGGCTCCGAAATTCTGCTCCGATGTTCGTCAAATAGGTGCCCCCTTTGGCGAATAGCCGCTTCCGACCTGCGTCACCCAGAAGCCGAACATCTCAAATTTACCCAAAGCGGACTGGCCCTCGAAAGGTGTACCGTCGTGACCCTGATTTCCATGCCACAATGGCCGCCTTTTGGGCCGGACGCTTATCCCGAAGGGATGCCAGCAGAGCTGGTGGCGCTGCTGCCCAGCCTGCACGCTGCCTGCGTTGTCGTTACGTCGGCGGCCTATAAACACGAAATGTTCCGTGCGTTCGGCCGCGATGAAGCGTTTCTGCGGAAGGTCAATGGTACCGATGTTGCGCCGACGATCGGGGTGCTTCGAACCTGCATCAGCGACTCGCTTGTCCTCAGCCTCGCCATGCTGTTCAAGAGCGACCCAAAGACCGTCAACTTGCGGCAACTCCTCAACACCGTATGCCGCCCCGAATACACATCCTTCTTTGTCGCAGCGCACCGCCGCTGCCATCCTCCGCTCGATACCGAGCACCAGCGGGGGCGCCTGATACGCATGCAGCGTCGCATCAACCGGGACCCATTGCGCGCCTGCATCCAACGGCTCGACGACTTACGCGACCAGGGAGTTGCTCATCTCGACCGCGCGCCGAAATCGGATTTCGAATGGCCGCTGATGCGCGACGTCTCGACGGCGTTCGCAGCCGCCGCCAACATCACCGTCTCAGCACTGCATTACATGACTTGGCGCCGGTTCAACGTTCGCACAACCCGCACGCATGGCATCACACTGACGCGCGCGCTGACCCAAGCCATCGACCCCACCGCCTTGGGCACCCGATGAGGAAAAGGAAGAGCGGACAGGCCGGCTTCAGCTAGGGCCGATTGAGCACGACGTCTGGTTTCCGAGCGACGTACCGGGAACCGGACCGTCGCAAACCCACCCAACCCCGAAGTTCAAACCGACTCCCCTCCGATCCTTGACGCAAGTGTAGCCACGACTACATTCTCAAGTCTCGGCAACAATCAGGTCCCGCACCGTGCTGCATTGCCCGAATGCCGACTTCGATTCGGTCCGCCCCACCGACACGCTGGGCAACGCAAAGCCGGGCACCGACAAGCTGGCCGGCGAGGTGCTGCGTGAAGACCTGCTGCGCGCGCGTGACCGGCGGCTTGTGCGCAGCGCTCGCGCCGGCCACCATCGGCTTCGCCTGCTGTGGCTGCTGCTCGGCCCCGGCCTCCTGGTCATGCTCGGCGAGAATGACGGGCCGAGCATGGTCTCCTACGCCACCACCGGTGCCGTCTACGGCATCGGCTTCTTCATTCCCTTCATCCTGCTCACCTTCGTCATGGCCTATGTGGTGCAGGAGATGACGGTCCGCCTTGGGGCGGCGACGCATCGCGGCCACGCGGAGCTGATCTTCCAACGCTTCGGCCCGTTCTGGGGCTGGTTCGCCATGGCGGACCTGGTCGTCGGCAACCTGCTGACCCTGGTGACCGAGTTCGTCGCCATCCAGTCCGGCGCGCTCTATTTCGGCATCCCGCCCGCCATCTCGGTCGCGTGCGGCGTGCTGCTGGTGATGGCGACGCTGGCACTGCGCCGCTACGCCACCTGGGAGCGTGTGCTGATGGGGCTCGCCGCGTGCAACCTGCTGTTCATCCCAGCGGCGATCCTGGCGCGGCCGAGCGGTGCGGCACTGCTGCATGCGCTCGCCGGCTGGGGGCCGCTGCCGGGCGGCATCACCGCCGGCTTCATCACCCTCGTTCTCGCCAATGTCGGCGCCACGGTGACGCCGTGGATGCTGTTTTTCCAGCAGAGCGCGGTGGTCGATAAGGGCCTGACCCGCGCCGACATCGCGCAGGGCCGCATGGACACCGCGCTGGGCGCGCTGGTCGCCGCGATCGTCGCCATCGCGACGGTGGCCGCGGCGGCGCCGCTGCACGCGGCGCATGTCGATGTTTCCCATTTCGCCAACGGCGCCGATTTCGCGACCGCGCTGCGCCCCTATATCGGCGGCGTCGGCGCCAGTCTGTTCGCCCTCGGCATGATCGAGGCCGGGCTGGTCGCGGCGATGACCATTTCCGCCAGCTCCTCCTACGCCTTCGCCGAGACGCTGGCGGCGCGCCATAGCCTCAACCTCGGCTTCGCCCAGGGCTGGCTGTTCTACGGTGCCGCGATCCTCTCCACGCTGTTTGCCGGGGCGATCGTGCTGATCCCCGGGGCGCCGCTGCTGGCGATGGTGCTGGCGGTGAACGTGATCGCGACCCTGCTGATGGCGCCGGCGCTGCTGCTGCTGCTGCTGCTGGTCAACGACCACGAGATCATGGGCGATCTCGCCAATGGCTGGCGCGGCAATTTCGCCGGAATCACCATCGTCTCCGCCATCGCGCTCATCGGCGCCGTGTTCGGCGTGATCACGGTGTTTCCGGGGCTGCTGGCATGAGCAGCGGGATGAGCGACGCCGACCCGCTCGACGCGCTCGACGCGGCGCAGCGCTCGAGCGTCGCGGAGCTTCCGTTGCCCCGTCGGCGGCTCGGCCCCGGCATCACTTGGCTGCTGATCGGCCTGCGCGTCTATGTGCTGGTGGCGATCCCGATCGTGGTCTACGCCTTCGTCCACGCTGTCGCCGGCGGCTGAGCCCCCCTTAGGCCAGTCCCAAAGCGGCATAGGCGCGGATGACCGGCGGCCAGGCATGCATGATCGGCGCACGCCAGACATAGAGCGCCACCAGGGCGAGCACGATGATCGCGAGGCTTGCCGCCCAGGCCAGCATGGCGTGCCCCGTCGGCTCCGGGGGCGGCGGCGCGGCGGGCGGCGTCCGCCGCTCGGGCGGCACCTCGATCCGTGGCCCTGCGCCGGGCAAGGCCATGGTCTCTGTCGGCGTCGGCGGCTGTCGTGCGGGCTGCGGCGGCGGTGGCGGCACCTCGGGAGCCCTATCGGCCGCGATCATCGGCGCGGCCTCGGGTATGGCCGCTGCTGCCGGCGGGGAGGGGGGCTCGGCGGCAGGCGGGGACCACTCCCAGCCCGAGCCGCAGTTGGAACAGCGCAGCCGGCGCCGGGTGCCCAGTGCTGCGTCCGGCACATCGTATTCCGCGGCACAGTCGGGGCAGGAGAGTCGCATCGCTTATTCTCGCCATCCTCCCGCGTCGGTTGCAAGGCGCTTCCGGCGCGGTGCCCTGCCGTGGCAGAACCCTCGCCATGCAGGAACCCCCCATGGAGCGAGGCGCCACCGGGGCCCGCGCACCCGATCGTTCCGTCGCCCGATCCGGTATCCTGGCCCGCAGGTCTGCGCGGGGTCGGGCCGCATGAGCGGGGCGGTGGTGCGGCTCGACGGCGTGGCGCTGGATGTCGGCGCGCAAAAGGTGCTGCGCGAGATCAGCCTGGCGATCCCGCGTGGCGGGTTTCGCTGGCTGCTGGGCCCGTCCGGCGCCGGCAAGACCTCGCTGCTGCGCCTGCTGCATCTGGAGGTGCGGCCGAGCGACGGGCGGCTCGAATTGCTGGGCCGCGATATCGGCGCCGCCTCCCGCGCGGCGCTGCCGCAACTGCGCCGGCGCATCGGCATGGTGTTCCAGGATTTCCGCCTGCTGCCGCATCTCTCGGCGTTCGACAACGTGGCCCTGCCGCTGCGCCTCGCCGGGCGGCCGGAGGGCCAGGTGCAGGCCGATGTCGGCGAGATGCTCGCCTGGGTCGGCCTGCGCCAGCGCACCCATTGCCATCCCGCCGAGCTTTCCGGTGGCGAGCAGCAGCGGGTGGCGATCGCGCGCGCGGTGATCAACCGGCCGGACCTGCTGCTGGCGGACGAACCGACCGGCAACCTCGACGATGCTCAGGCGCAACGGCTGATGCTGCTGCTGGGCGAGCTGTCGCGCCTTGGCACCACCATCGTCGTCGCCACCCACAACGATGCCATCGTTACCCGGCACCCGGCGCCGGCGGTTCGGCTCGCCGCCGGCCGGCTGGTGGGCGCGGATGCGTGAGGCACCCGATGCATGACCGATCCGATGCGTGATGGCGAGGCACGCGAGGCGGCTCGCCGGGCCCGCCGGTTGCGGCCGGCCCGCGCGGACGATCTCGGCCTGCGCCGAGGCGTTGCCGGGCGGCTGCTGCCGTTCCTGGTCGCGGCGATGGCGTTCCTGGCCAGCCTCGCGCTCGCCGGCGCCTTCGCCGCCGCGGGCTTTGCCCGGCAATGGCAGCAGGGCCCGGCCGCGGCGCTGACCGTGCAGGTGCCAGACCCCGCCGCCAGGGCGACGGACGCGCCGCAGGATCGGCTCGACCGCGTGGTGGCGTTGCTGCGCGCCAGCCCCGGCATCGCCAGCGTTCAGGCGCTTTCCCATGCCGAAATCGCGCGGCTGCTGCGCCCGTGGCTGGGCAGCGAGACGATGGGTGGGCTCACGCTGCCGGCCGTGATCGCGGTGCGGGCGGGCGGCAGCGGCCCGCCGCTCGCGGCGTTGACCGCGGAACTGCGGGCGGCAGCACCTGGCACACTGGTCGACAGCCACGGCGCCTGGACACGGCGCATCGCCGTCCTGGCGCACAGTATCCAGGCGCTGGCCTGGGCGATGCTGGCGCTGGTCATGGGGGTGGCGACCGCGGTGGTGACCATCGCGACCCGCGCCGGGCTGGTGCAGCGGCGCGACGCCGTGCTGCTGGTGCACGGGCTGGGCGCCACCGACGGCGATATCGCGAGGCGGTTCGCGGCGCGCGCGACGCGGCTGGCTTTTTTCGGCGGGCTGGCCGGCGCGGTGGTGGCGTTGCCGGTGCTCGCGGGGCTGGCCGCACTCGCCGCCCCGATCGCCGGTGGCATCGCCGATGCGACGGCCTGGGTGCCGGGCCTGCCGCGCGCGCTCTGGGTCGGGCTCGCGGCGATTCCCGTGGTCTGCGCCATGATCGGCTTCGTCACGGCACAGCTCACCGTTCGCGCCTGGCTGCGCCTGCTGCCGTGAAGGCCCGCCCGCCGTGAGCCGCCTGTTCGCGTGGCTGGTCCTGCCTGTCGCGTTGCTCGCCCTAGGTTTCGTGGGCTTTGTCGTTGGCACCACCCATGCGCCGGCGACGCAGGCGCAGGCCGCGGGGATCGTGGTGCTGACCGGTGGCGCGGACCGGGTGCAGACGGGGCTGCGTTTGCTGGCCGAGGGGCGGGCGCCGAAGCTGCTGATCTCGGGCGTCGGGCAGGGCATCGACTACCACACCCTGGCGCGTATGGACGGTGCGCGCCCGGGGCTGTCGCACCGGGTCACCCTTGGCTATCGGGCCAAGACCACCAGCGGCAACGCGCGCGAGGCAGCGCGGTGGGCGGCGCGCGACGGGTTGCGGTCGGTGATCGTCGTGACGGCGTTCTACCATATGCCGCGGGCGCTCGCCGAGTTCTCGCGCGCCATGCCCGGCGTGGCCCTGCACGCCTATCCCGTCCATCCGCCGTCGCTGCGCCCATGGTGGCGCTTTGCCGCGGTGTGGCGGCTGCTGGCGGTCGAATACGTCAAATACCTCGCCGTGGTGTCTGGCGTGGCGCCGCTGCTGCATCTCGACCGATGAGCCGTTTCCTTCGCTCGGCCCTGTTCAACCTGTTCTTCTATGGGGTCACGATCGCCATGGTGCCGGCGCTGCCGCTCGTGACGTGGCGCGGCCAGGCGGCGATGCAGGCCTATATGCGGTGCTGGGTTCGGCTGGTCCTGGGCGGGCTGCGGCGCGTCTGCGGCATCACCTGGCGTGTGGTCGGTGCCGAATATCTGCCGGCGGGCCCGGTGTTGATCGCCTCGCGCCACCAATCGGCCTTCGACACGATGATCTGGTTCCTGCTGCTGGCGCCGCCCGCGCCGACGCCCGCCTATGTGTTGAAGCGCGAGCTGACGCGGATCCCGCTGGTCGGCGGATTCTGCGCGCGGCTCGGGCAGATCGCGGTGGATCGCGAGGCCGGGGCGGCCGCGATCCGCAGCTTGCTGCGTGGTGGGGATGCGGCGCTGCGTGCGGGCCGCAGCATCGTCATTTTTCCGGAGGGGACGCGCGCGCCGCCGGAGCGGATGCTGGCGTTGCAGCCGGGCGTCGCGGCGCTGGCGCAGCGTACCGGCCTGACGGTGATCCCCGTCACGACGGATTCCGGCCGGTTCTGGGGGCGTCGCGCCTTCATCAAGAATCCGGGAACCATCACCATCCAGATTCGCCCGCCGCTGGCGGCCGGCCTGACGCGCGGGGCGCTGATGCGCGAGCTTGCCGGCGCCCTCGCGCACCCTGTGGATAAACTTGTGGGCTAACGCCCGGCACGGCTGTGACGGTGTGCCAGCACGCATGCATAAATCGCTGATGCGGGCTTGCTTCTCGCCGTGTGAGAGGGCTGGGCAGGGACGGCGGACGAACTGGGGATAGAGCCGCTGCGCGGTTGTCTGTATGGGTTGCGAATGCGCCGTATGCTGTTGTTTGTCCTGCTACTCGCCGGCCTCTGGAGCGGGGCATGGTACGGCCTCACGGGCCTGCTGCGCGATCGGTTCGAGACCTCGCTGGTCGCTGCGCGCGCCCAGGGCTGGGTGGTCAGCGCGGGTCGGCCGGTGCGTGCCGGGTTTCCGCTCGCGGTTGCGCTCGTCGTGCCGGGCGTGACCGGCGCCGGCGGCGGTGCGATGCCGGTCGCCGGCAGCGTGCATGCGCGGCGGCTGGAGCTGGCCGTGGCGCTCGCCCACCCGGCGACGCTGGCGATCACGTTCCCGGAGGGGTTCGAGGTGCGGCGGGGCCACGGCCCGCCGATCGAGGTGCGCGCAACGACGCTGGTGGGTACGGTGCCGTTGATCGGCTCGCACCGCATCACGGTGGCGGCGACCGGCCTCACGGTCGCGAGCGCGGGCCGGACGGACGCCTCGGTGACGCGGGCGCGCGTGGTGTTGGCGCCGCGCGGTCCCGATCTCGGGTTTGGAATTTCCGCCACCGGTCTCGGATTGCCGCCAAACGGCTTGGCGTCCGGCGGCTTGGCGTCCGGTGGTTTGGCGCCCGGTGGCTGGCCGCTCGGCAACCGGATCGCCGTGCTGCGGGCGGATGGCGTGGCCACCGGCGCGCTGGCCGCGCCGCCCGCCAATGGCGTGCAGGGCACCGTGGGCTGGCTTGAGGCCTGGCGCACCCGTGGCGGCGCGCTGCTTCTCGACCGTCTGGTGCTCGACTGGGGAACGCTCGGCCTGACCGGCAGCGGCCGCGTGGCGCTGGACGCCGCGTTGCAACCGGATGCGACGGCGACGCTCGACGTGCAGGGCTACAACGAGGCGATCGCCGCCATGGTACGCACCCGCGCCGTCGCGCCGGGGCCGGCGCTGGCGGCGCAATTCGCGCTCGGGCTGCTGGCGAAGCCGGGCAAGGCGGGCGCGCCGCCCCGCATCCACGTCACCGCCGCCCTGCATGGCGGGCGGCTCACGCTCGGCGGCGTGGAACTCGGCCGGGTTGCGAAACTTTCCTGGTCAGGCATGCCGTAAGCCGCTATAGACACGTCATGTCTCCGAGGACGATGCGCGCGCGAATGCGAATTACCGCCTAGGCTGCCCACGGCAGCCGGCGCATTTCGCTCGCCTTTTGCCTTCCCGTCTCCGGAGTTCCCTCCTCATGTCGTTCGAACCGTGGGCCCTGGTCGGCCTGCATGCCGCCGTCCGTTTTACCGTCACCGCCGAACCGACGCCGGGCCTGCTGCCGCGGCTGATCGAGCCCTTCGCGCGCCGCGACCTGGTGCCCGACCTGTTCGAGGCGCGCCGCCAGGGGGCGACCACGTGCATCGAGATCCGCCTCGCCTCGATGCCGGCCGAGATGGTGCACCTGGTGGCGGGCAATCTCGGCGCCGTGGTCGGCGTGCTCGCGGTGCATCACGACCAGGAGATCAGCGGCCGGGTGCAGCGTCGGGCAGCGTAGCATGGCGGAACGGCTCGCCTACAAGGTGCTGACGGTGCCGCAGCTCGAGGCATGGCGGCGCGAGGGCGTGTTCCGCGGCACACCGGCGGACCTTGCCGACGGGTTCATTCATCTCTCGCTCGCCGGCCAGTTGGCGGGGACGCTGGACCGGCATTATCGCGGCCAGGACCGGCTGATGCTGGTCGCGGTCGATCTCGCCGCGCTCGGTACGGCCTTACGCTGGGAGGAGGCGCGCGGCGGGGCGCTGTTTCCGCATGTCTATGGCGCGCTGACCCTCGATGCCGTCGTCGCGGCGGCGCCGCTGGAGCGGACGGAGGATGGCGGCGTCGCGCTGCCGGATGCGGCCCCGCCATAGCGTCGTCGTTGCCGGCCCAACGCATGCCACGCCAGGTGCGTCGAAAGCCCGCACAGCTTGCCGTGCGGCTTCAGCCCCACGGTCTTGCAGATCATCGCCATGCCGCGCGCGACATGGGGGCGGCGATAGAAGCCGATCGCGCCGCCGAGATAGGCGCGCATGCAGCGCGCGTGGCCGTAGGGCAGCGATGTCGGTTCGTTCGCGCAATGATAGGCAAAGGCGAGTTCGTCGTCCTCGCTCTCGCGCGCCCGCAAGGCAGCGATCACGAGGCGGCGCGCGAAACCGAGCCGCTCGCGCCCGAGATAGCGGTGCATGTGGTCGTAGAACAGCTTGAAGTGCCGGTACTCGTCGGCCGCGATGAGCCGGCAGAGGCGCCCGAGCACCGGTTCCGCCGTCGCGTCCGCGAGAGCCGTGTAATAGCTCGACGTACCGGTCTCCACCATGCAGCGCGCGATCAGCTCGCCGGTGCGCGAGCCGCGGACCGAGGCGGTGGCATCGAGCGGGATGCTGAACCCGGCGCGATAACGCGCGAAGGCGGCGCGAAAATCCCAGTCGGGATCAGCCAGCATCGCCCAGCGCCCCAGCGCCTCGCCGTGCTGCACCTCCTCCTCCGCCCAGGTATCGGCGGCGGCGCAGAACGCCGGATCGTCGGCGAAGACGCGCTTGAGATAGATCGCATAGTCGGTGCCGTTGCGCTCGACCATCGCCGCCGCCTTCACCAGGGGCAGCACGCGCGCATCCAGACGGCTGCCGTCGAAACCGCCCCAATCCACGTCGTCGAGCCGCCAGTGCTTCACCGCGCGAAAGCGATCATCGCCGCCACGCCGTGATGGCGGGCGTCTGCGTGCCGGGTCGTCATGCGGTGCAACGTCGCGATGTCGCGACGCGATTTCAAGCGCGCTGAGGGGCCGCCGGGCGCGAGCGTTAGATCCGCCTGGGCGTCAGGTCCGCCCCAGCCTCAGGTCCGGGGGGGCGTCAGGTCCGGGGGGGCGTCAGGTCCGGGGAGCGGCCTCGACCATGGCGCGGGCGGACTGAATCTCGTCCATCGCCGCGAGGGTTGCCGCCATGTCGCTCTTGTCGAGGGCCGCGTAGGCGCTTTCCGCCGCGGCGAGGCGCTGCTCGGCCGCCGCGTGGGAAAGCTCGGCGACCGGCGTCGCGGCATTGGCCAGCACCGTCACCAGCGACCCGGTGATCTCCGCGAAACCGCCGGAGACGTAGAGGCTCTTGACGACCTTGCCGCCCTCCCAGGTGCGCACCGTGCCGCCGCGCAGCAGCACGATCATCGGCGCATGGCCGGGCAGCACACCGATCTCGCCCTCGGAGCCCGGCAGCGTCACCATCTCCACCGGCTCCGCGAGCAGCAGCTTTTCCGGCGAGACGATCTCGAGATCGACGGGCATCGCGCTCGCCTCAGGCCGCCGTCTTCATCGTCTCGGCCTTCGCCAGCACGTCCTCGATGGTGCCGACCATGTAGAAGGCGGCCTCGGGGATGTGGTCGTAGTCGCCGGCGATGATGCCCTTGAAGCTGCGGATCGTGTCGGCGACGGGCACGAACACGCCGGGGAAGCCGGTGAACACTTCCGCCACGTGGAAGGGCTGGGACAGGAAGCGCTGGATCTTGCGTGCGCGGGCCACCACCAGCTTGTCCTCTTCCGACAGCTCGTCCATGCCCAGAATCGCGATGATGTCCTGCAGCGACTTGTAGGTCTGCAGCACCCGCTGCACCTCGCGCGCCACCTGGTAGTGCTCCTCGCCGACGATGCGCGGCTCGAGCGCGCGGGAGGTGGAGTCGAGCGGATCGACAGCGGGATAGATGCCCAGCTCGGCGATCTGGCGCGACAATGTCGTGGTGGCGTCCAGATGCGCGAAGGAGGTGGCCGGCGCGGGGTCGGTCAGGTCGTCGGCCGGCACGTAGATCGCCTGCACCGAGGTGATCGAGCCCTTCTTGGTGGAGGTGATGCGCTCCTGCAGCGCGCCCATGTCGGTCGCCAGCGTCGGCTGATAGCCCACCGCCGAGGGGATGCGCCCGAGCAGCGCCGACACCTCGGCGCCCGCCTGGGTGAAGCGGAAGATGTTGTCGATGAAGAACAGCACGTCCTGGCCTTCCTCGTCGCGGAAATACTCGGCGACGGACAGGCCGGAGAGGGCGACGCGCGCGCGCGCACCCGGCGGCTCGTTCATCTGGCCATAGACCAGCGCCACCTTGGAGCCCTCGGTGGAGCCGTTCTCGCCGAGCTTGATGACGCCGGCATCGATCATCTCGTGATAGAGGTCGTTGCCCTCGCGGGTGCGCTCGCCGACGCCCGCGAACACCGAGACGCCGCCATGGCCCTTGGCGATGTTGTTGATCAGCTCCTGGATGAGCACCGTCTTGCCGACGCCGGCGCCGCCGAACAGCCCGATCTTGCCGCCCTTCACGTAGGGGGCGAGGAGGTCCACCACCTTGATGCCGGTGACCAGGATCTCGGCCGAGGTCGCCTGATCCTCGAAGGCGGGGGCGGCGCGATGGATTGGGTAAGCCTTGGTGTTGCCCACCGGGCCGCGCTCGTCGATCGGCTCGCCGATCACGTTGAGGATGCGCCCGAGCGTCTGCGGGCCGACAGGCACCGAGATCGGCGCGCCGGTGTCCACCACTTCCTGGCCGCGCACCAGGCCGTCGGTGCTGTCCATGGCGATGCAGCGCACCGTCTTCTCGCCGAGTTCCTGCGCCACCTCGAGCACCAGGTTGTGGCCGCCCAGCCGGGTGGTCAGCGCGTTCTGCATGAACGGCAGCGTGCCGTCGAACTGCACGTCCACCACGGCGCCCAGAACCTGCGACACGCGGCCCACGTTATTGCTCGCCATTAGCCTTCTCCTTCTATGCGCCCCGAATCCTGTGCGCCCGATTTGCGTGCGCCCGAATCCCGTGCGTTGGATGCCGCGCCTGCGATCGTCAGACCGCCTCGGCGCCCGAAATGATCTCGATGAGTTCCCTGGTGATGTTCGCCTGGCGCGCGCGGTTGTAGTTCAGCGTCAGGCGCTTGATCATGTCCCCGGCGTTGCGCGTCGCGTTGTCCATCGCGGTCATGCGCGCGCCGTTCTCACCGGCGGCGCTTTCGAGCAGGGCGCGATAGACCTGCACCGCGAGGTTCTGCGGCAGCAGCTTCGCCAGCACTTCCTCCTCGTCCGGCTCGACCTCGACGATGCCGCCGGCGGCAACCGGCGCGGTCTCCGGCACCGGTGCCGGGACCAGCCGCGTTTCCGTCGGGATCTGCGAGATCACCGAGTGGAAGCGGTTGTAGACGACGGTGACGACATCGACCTCGCCGGCCTCGACCATGGCGGCGATGCGCTGCGCGATCGCCTCGGCATCCGCATAGCCGATGCTCTTGCGGCCGGCGAAGCTGATATCCTCGCCGATGCGGCTGGCGAGCTCGCGCCGCAGATAGTCCCGGCCCTTGCGGCCGATCGGCATGATCCGCACCGTCTTGCCCTCGGCTTCGAGCCGGCGGGCGATGTTGCGGGTCAGGCGGCCGATATTGGTGTTGAACGCGCCGGCCAGGCCGCGATCGGCGGTGACGGGCAGCAGCAGGTGGGTCTGGTCCCGCCCGGTGCCCGCCAGCAGCTTCGGCGCCGACGACCCGGTGACCGAGGCCGCCAGGGTGCCGAGCATCCGCTCCATGCGCTCCGCGTAGGGGCGTGCGGCCTCCGCCTGCTGCTGCGCACGGCGCAGTTTCGAGGCGGCGACCATTTTCATCGCGGAGGTGATCTTCTGCGTCGATTTGACGCTGTTGATCCGCACCCGCAGGGCTTTCAGGCTCGGCATCAGGCGATCCTCGGGTTAGGGGCGCCTCAGGTGAAGCTCTTCACGAACTCGTCGAGGAAGGCGACGAGTTTCTTCTCGGTATCGGACTTGATCTCGCCGTCGCGACGGATCGCCTCCAGAATGCCCGGCTCGCGCGCATGGATCTGGCCGATGAACTGGCTCTCGAAGGCACCGATGCGGTCCACGGCGATACCGTCGAGATAGCCGCGGGTGCCGGCGAAGATCGCCACCACCTGCTCCGCGATCGGCACCGGCTTGAACTGCGGTTGCTTCAGCAGCTCGGTCAGCCGCACGCCGCGGGCGAGCAGCTTCTGCGTCGCCTGGTCGAGATCGGAGGCGAACTGCGCGAAGGCCGCCATCTCGCGGTACTGCGCGAGTTCGAGCTTGATGCGCCCGGCCACCTGCTTCATCGCCTTGATCTGCGCCGAGGAGCCGACGCGCGAGACCGAAAGACCGACATTCACCGCCGGGCGGATGCCTTTGAAGAACAGCTCGGTCTCAAGGAAGATCTGCCCGTCGGTGATGGAGATGACGTTGGTCGGGATATAGGCCGACACGTCGCCGGCCTGGGTCTCGATCACCGGCAGCGCGGTGAGGCTGCCGGCGCCGTTGGCGTCCGACATCTTGGCCGCGCGCTCCAGCAGGCGCGAGTGCAGATAGAACACGTCGCCGGGATAGGCCTCGCGTCCCGGCGGACGGCGCAGCAGCAGCGACATCTGGCGGTAGGCGACGGCCTGCTTGGAGAGATCGTCGTAGAAGATGACGGCGTGCATGCCGTTGTCGCGGAAATACTCGCCCATCGTGCAGCCGGTGTAGGGGGCGAGGAACTGCATCGGCGCGGGGTCCGAGGCGGTCGCGGCAACGACGATGGAATAATCCATCGCGCCGTTTTCCTCGAGCGTGCGGACGAGCTGGGCGACGGTGGAGCGCTTCTGCCCGACGGCGACATAGATGCAGTAGAGCTTGCGGCCCTCGTCATCGCCGTGGTTGGCGGTCTTCTGGTTGATGATGGTGTCGAGGATCACCGCCGTCTTGCCGGTCTGGCGGTCGCCGATGATCAGCTCGCGCTGGCCGCGCCCGATCGGGATCAGCGCGTCGATCGCCTTGATGCCGGTCTGCACCGGCTCGTGCACCGACTTGCGGGGAATGATGCCGGGCGCCTTGACCTCGACGAGGTGACGCTCGCCGATGATCGGGCCCTTGCCGTCGATCGGGTTGCCGAGGCCGTCGACAACGCGGCCGAGCAGGCCCTTGCCCACCGGCACGTCGACGATGCGCCCGGTGCGCGACACGGTGTCGCCCTCGCGGATGCCGCGGTCGTCGCCGAAGATCACGACGCCGACATTGTCGCTTTCGAGGTTGAGCGCCATGCCGGTGAGCCCGGCGGACGGGAACTCGACCAGCTCGCCGGCCATCACGTTCTGCAGCCCGAACACGCGCGCGATGCCGTCGCCGACGGAGAGCACCTGGCCGGTCTCGGCGACATTGGCCTCGGTGTCGAACGAGGCGATCTGTTTCTTGAGGATGTCGGAGATTTCGGCGGGGCGGATCTCCATATCAGGCAGCTCCCTTCATGGCGTATTGCAGGCGCTGCAGACGCGAGCGCAGCGAGGTGTCGTAGAGGCGGGCGCCGACGCGCAGCGTCAGGCCGCCCAGAAGTTCGGGGTCAACGGTGGTATCGATATCGACGCGGGCATAGCCGGCCTCGATCAGGCGCGCGCGCAGTGCCTGTTCCTGGGTGGCCGACAACGGGCGCGCGGTCGCGACATGCGCGACGACAACACCGCGGCGGGTGGCGACCAGGGCGGCGAAACCGGCGACGATCGCGCGCAGCTCGCGCGCCCGGCGGTTGGCCACCACGACGCTGGCGAAATCGAGGATCAGCTTGGAGAAGCCGCTGTCGGTCAGCACCGAACGCAGAGCCTTTTCCGCGGTGTGCACGTCGATCAGCGGGCTTTCCAGCAGGCGGCGCAGATCGGCGCTGGCGTCGATGAGGCGGCCCAGCGCCTCCATCTCCTGCACCGCGCGGTCGAGTGCGCCCTGTTCGTCGGCGAGCGCATAGAGCGCGGTTGCGTAACGATCGGCCAGCCGGCCGGAAGCGGTGGTTGAAGCAGTGCCAGACGCCACGTGTGCGTTATCCATCCTGGTGGGGCCGTGCACGATGCACGGGAGAGCATGCCCGCGGCGGCGCCGGAGCGGCGCGCACCTAGCATGGGGGTGGGGGCTGTGCAACAGACCCTGGCCGGGAAATGACAGCAGGGACAGATCGTGCGGCGCCTCAGCCCGCCGGCAGCACCTTCATCGTCTCGGCGCGCAGGCGTGCCGGACTTGTTCCTCCCAGTCCTTGGTCCCGCGATCCCTGGCCCGGCGCCTGCCAGACGATGCGGCCGACCGTGCCGCAATTCGGGCAGACCGGCTGCCAGGCGGCGAGATGCGTGCCGCACTGGCCGCAGGTCCAGGCGGGGTCGGAGGCGATGGCGGCGCGGCGCAGCGCCTCGGCGCCAGCCGCCGATCCGACCCCCGATCCGGTCCCCGATCCGGCGCCATTCGTGTCCTCGATGCGTGCCGCGAGCAGCCACATCCGCCGGTCGTCCATGCCTTTGGCATGGGCCGCATCGACATGCCGCCGCGCCTCCCCCGGCAGGTCCGCCTCGTGCGAGAGCCGCGCCATCAACAGGTGTGATTCCGCATCGTCCGGCCGGCCATGGATCAGCGCGGTGCCGGCGCGCAGCCGCGCCAGCCGGTCGGTGATGCCGTCGAGCGCCGCCTCCGCGAGGTCCGGGTGCGGCGCGGTGGACCAGCTTCGCCGCAACACCACGGCGGCACGGGCGTCCTTGCCGGCGGCGCGCAGCGCCCGGGCATAGGCGATGGCGGCCGGCGCGAAGCCATGGTCCTGCTGCCAGGCCCGCTTGGCGAGGCCGCGCGCGAGCCCGGGGTCGGGGTTGGCGAGGGCGGCGGCGGTGGCGAGCTGCACCTTGGGCAGGTCCGGTCCCGCGAGCGCCAGCGCCGCGTCCCAGTCGCCGGCGCGCAGGGCCGCCTCGGCGCGTTCGGCGATCAGCCAGGTCTTGCCCGGCGCATGCGCCTCCGCACGGCGCGCGAGACGCATCGCCTCCTGCCAGTCGGCGCGCGCGACGGCCTGGCGGAACAGCCCGCGCAGGCCGAGAAAGGCGGATTCGGAATCGCCGGCGAGCGCCTCATAGGCGGAGGCCGCGGCCTTGTCGTCGCCGGCGAGCCGGGCCGCCTCGGCGCTGATCAACAGGGTCTGCGGCGTGGCGCCCAGCAGCTTGCGAGCCCGTTCGGCCTGGCGCCTTGCGGGCGCCTCGGCATTGGCGGCGAGCGCCACCAGCGCGCGCGTCACCGCCCGCTCGCCACCGAGGCGACGCCTTGTCGCGCGCCAGCGCCGCCAGCGCCGCGGCAGCGTGAGCAGGATCACCAGCAGCCGCAGTAGGACATACGCCACCAGCAGCGCCACGATGCCGAGCGTGATGCCGACCGGCGCCGAGGTCTGGATGGCGACGCCGCCGACCGCGAGGTCGATATGGCCGGGGATCGCCGCCACCCACCACGCGACGGCGACGATCGCGGCGCACAGCACGAGAAAGGCGATGATGCGGCGCATCAGCCGGCACCGGTCCCCGTGGGGTTTCCGCCGGCCGCCATGTCGTTCAGCGCCGCGCGTGCCGCGAGCAGCGCCCGCGCACGGCCGACCCAGGGCGCCATCGCGTGCGCCGCTGCCGCGTCGAGCGGCGCGAGGGCGGCAACCGCGCCGGCGAGGTCACCGGAGTCAAGCCGCCGCCGTGCCATGTCCAGCGGGATGGCGGCCGGCGGGCCGGCGACCACCTTGCCGCCGACCCGCACGGTCAGCAGGGATTCCGCGCGCTGCGCCAGACCCGCCAGCAGGCCTGAAGGCTGCGGCGGGCGGCTTGCGGCCAGGGCGGCGGTGGCGGCGGCGGCGAAACTCTCGCGCAGCCCGGCCTCGGTGGGCGGTGGCGTCGTCGCATAGCGCGCCAGCGCCGGCGGTGCACCGGGAAGGGCGCCGAGCGGGCGGCCGGCATTCAGGGCCGCGCGCGCCGCCTCGATCCGCGCCAGGCGCTGCGTCGCGTCCTGGCCGGCCTGGGCGACGCTTGCCAGTCTCTGCGCCAGGGCCGTGACGCTGGCGGCCAGTGCCGTGGTGTCGCCGCCGGCCGGCCGTGCCTCCAGGGTCGCGACCCGCTGCGACAGGGCGGCGACCCGCTGCGACAGTGCCGCAATCTCGGTGGCGCCGGGGGCAGGGCGGGCCGCCAGCGCTCGCACCCGGCCGGCGAGGGTCGTGATGCGTGCCTGCGCCGCGGTGAGCTGGGTGCGCAGCAGCGTGATCTCGGCAGACGTCGCGCCGCCGGCCAGCACGCCACGCTGAGCGACGATCCAGCCCACCGTCATCGCCACCAGAACGATCCCGCAGACGATGAGAACGATGGGGCCGAGGCGGCGGCCCAGATGGGCGTTGGGCGGAGCGGTGCCGGCGGGTTGGGCGGTTCCCGGCGCGGCCGTTGGCGGCGGAGCTGTGTCTGGCCCGGCGGGCGCGTCGGTCTCGGTCATGGCGCGTCACCCTGTGGCGTGGCGGATGGGGGCAGAAGCGCCAGCAGCGCCTCCTGGTCGGGTGAGGATGCAACACGGATGCCGGCCCACTTCAAGGGGGTGAGCGCGGCAGCGGTGGCGGGCGAGATGGCCAACGCGGTGACCGCCGCCGTGGGCAGGCCGCGCAGCAGCAGCACCGCCGCGCGGGCACTGGCCGGGGAGAAAAACAGGGCGTGGCCGATGCCCCCGCGCGCCAAGGCCTGGCGGGCCGGCGCTGGCAGGCCACGGGCCGGCCGTGCGCCATAGCCGATGCGACGCAGCACGCGAAACCCGGCACCGCGCAGCGCCACGGCGAGGGCAGCACCCTGGCCCGCGCCGGCGGCGAGCAGCAGCGGCCCCAGGGCGGGGTCGAGGCGATTTGTCACCAGCGCCGCCAGCGCCGCCGCGTCGCGCCCGGCGCTCTCCGTGTTGGCAAACCCGGCGGCGCGCGCATGATCGGCCGTGGCATCGCCGACGGCGAACAGGGGCAGGCTGCGCAGTCGCGCGGGCAGCGCGGGAATCGCGTTGGCGCTGGTCACCAGAACCGCCTGAACCGGCGGGACAGCTGCGAGGCGCCGTGCGTGGATTACCTGCGTCGGCGCCAGCACCGGCGTGAACCCCAGGGCTTCGAGACGTCGCGCCGTGGCCGCGGCCTGTTCCGCCGCTCGGGTGACGAGGACAAACTCAGGCAAGGGTTGCGACAAGCGACGCCGGCGCGTCGGCGCGCAGCCGGGCGGCGACCTCGGCGCCGATGGCGGCGGCTTCCGCGACCGGGCCCTGCGCCCGATGGCGCACCAGCAGCGCGCCGTCCGCGCTGGCCAGCAGGCCGTCGAGCGTCAGCACGCCGTCGGTGATGGTGGCATGGCCGCCGATCGGCGTGCGGCAGGACCCGCCGAGCCCGGCCAGCATCGCCCGTTCCGCGGTGGCGACCGCGCGCATGGCCGGGTCCTCGATCGCGGCGAGCAGGCGTGTGAGGGCGGCATCGGCCGCGCGCACGGTGATGCCGACGATGCCCTGGCCCACCGCCGGAAGCATCGCCGAGGGCTCCAGCACGGCGGCGGCGGCATCGGCGAGGCCGAGCCGGCGCAGCCCCGCCTGGGCCAGCAGCGTCGCCGCGAAATCGCCGCGCCGCAGGCGTGCGAGCCGGGTTTCCACGTTGCCGCGCAGCGGCTCGACGCGCAGGTCCGGCCGCGCCGCCAGAAGCTGCGCCGCGCGCCGTGGCGAACAGGTACCGACCACGCCGCCGCGCGGGATCGCCGCAAGCGGGTCCGCCGGGTCGGGCGGGGCGGCATCAGGCGGCAGGATCAGCGCGTCACGCGGGTCCTCGCGCGGCAGCACGCAGCCGAGCGCGATCCCCTCCGGCAGGTCGGTCTCGAGGTCCTTGAGGCTGTGTACCGCGATGTCGATCAGGCCGGCTTCCATCGCCTCGTGGATTTCCTTGGCGAACAGCGATTTGCCGCCCAGCTCCGCGAGCGGACGGTCGCGCACCGCGTCCCCGGTGGTGCGGATGACGTGCTCGGCGAAGACGGGGGTTTCGCCATCCGGCGGCAAGGCGAGCACCGGGCAGAAGGTCGAGAGCCGGGCAAGGAAGCCGCGGGTCTGCACTAGCGCCAGGGGCGAGCCGCGCGTGCCGGCGCGCAGCGGCAGGGGTGGGCGTGTCGCGTGCGGGATGGGGTCGTTCATCGGGCGATTCTGCATCGTTGCGTCCGCCGATTCCAGAGCCGGCATGGTGGCGGCCGGGGCGCCCGCCGCCTAAAAGACGCGGATGGACCCCGTCTTTCGCCCCGTCGCGGGCCCCGTTCTGGGTATCGAGACAAGCTGCGACGAGACGGCGGTGGCGGTGCTGGCGGCGGACGGGCGCGTGCTGGCCGAGCGTGTGCTGAGCCAGGCGGGGCATGCGGAGCATGGCGGGGTGGTGCCGGAAATCGCCGCCCGGGCGCATCTGGCGCACCTGCCGCGCATGGTCGAGGGTGTGCTGGCTGAGGCGGGGATCGGCCTTGGCGGGCTGGGCGCGGTCGCTGCGACGCTGGGGCCGGGGCTGATCGGCGGGCTGCTGGTCGGGGCCAATTACGGCAAGGGCCTGGCGCTGGCGCTGGGCGTGCCCTTCGTTGCGGTCAACCACCTTGAGGCGCATGCGCTGACGCCCCGACTTCCGGGCCTGGAACTCCCGGGGCACGAAACGCGTGGCCCGCTCGCCGATGCGGTGCGGTTCCCCTACCTGTTGCTGCTGCTCTCGGGCGGGCATACCCAGGCCGTCGCGATCGAGGGGCTTGGCCGCTACCGTCGCCTCGGCACGACGCTCGACGACGCGGTCGGCGAGGCGTTCGACAAGGCGGCGAAGTTGCTGGGCCTCGGCTGGCCGGGTGGGCCGGCGCTGGAACGCCTGGCGGCAGGCGGCGATGCCCAGCGCTTCGCCCTGCCGCGGCCGATGCTGGGCCGGCCGGGCTGCGATTTTTCCTTCTCCGGCCTCAAGACCGCGCTGGCGCAGGAGGCGGCACGGCTCGGCACCGGGGCGCTGGCGGCGCAGGACGCGGCGGACCTCGCCGCTTGTTTCCAGGCGGCGGTGGCCAGCGTGCTGGCGGACCGCGCGCGGCACGCGGCGGCGATGCTGCGCGCGACCCATCCCGCCGTCGCCGTGATGGTGGTGAGCGGCGGCGTGGCGGCGAACCAGGCAGTGCGGGCGGCGCTGGCGACGGCGGCGCTGGAGGAGGGCATGGCGCTGGTGGCGCCGCCGCTGCGGCTCTGCGGTGACAACGCGGTGATGGTCGCCTGGGCCGCGATCGAGCGGCTGCGCGACGGCGTGGCACTCGGGCCCGAGGTGCTGGCGCGCCCGCGCTGGCCGCTCGACGACGCGCTCCTGCTCGTGGCGTGACCGACGGCGCGGCATGAATTACCGCCACGCGTTTCATGCCGGCAATCACGGCGACTGCCTCAAACACGCGGTGCTGGTCTGGCTGCTGCGCGCGATGCAGCGAAAGGATGCTGGGTTTCTCTATCTCGACACGCATGCGGGGTTAGGTTCTTACGATCTCGCAACAGAACCGGCTTCGCGCACCGGCGAGTGGCGGGAGGGTATCGCGCGGGTGCTCGTGGCCGATCCCGCGCCGCTCGGGGACTGGCTCGCGCTGGTGCGGGCGAGCGGGAACTATCCCGGCTCGCCGGCCCTGGCAGCGTTTCTGGCGCGGCCGCAGGACCGGCTGGCGCTGTGCGAGCTGCATCCGGAGGATGCCGCGACCCTGCGGGCGGCGTTTCGACATCAAAACAGGATCGGTGTCCATGCAAGCGACGGCTGGGCGGCCCTGCGCGCCCTGCTGCCAGCGCCGGAGCGGCGTGCGCTGGTGCTGATCGACCCGCCCTACGAGGCGGCGGGCGAGACGGCGAGTCTCGCCGCCGGCATCGCCACCGTGCGGCGGCGCATGCCGGGTGCGGTCGTCGCCGCCTGGCTGCCGCTCAAGCATCGCGCCCCGGCGCTGGGGCTGCTCGCCGACCTCGCGCAGCGCGGCGTGCGCGACCTGGTGCTGGCGGAACTGGCGCTGCGTCCGCCGCTCGACCCCGAGCGGCTCAACGGCAGCGCCATGCTGATCGCCAACCCGCCGTTCGGCTGGGAGAAGGGGCTGGCGCCGATTCTCGCCGCCCTCGCCGGCGTGCTGGCCGGACCCGATGGCGGGTGGGATTTGCGGCGGGTCGCGGATGAATGAGGGGCCGGGCCGGGACGTGCTGGTTGTCGGAGCCGGGGCGTGGGGGACCGCTCTTGCCCTTCAGGCAGCGTCGCTCGGGCGGGATGTCGCGCTGTGGGCGCGCGACCCGGCGCGGGCGGCGGCGATCGCTGCCTCGCGGTGCAATCCGCGGCTGCCCGGCGTGGTCCTGCCGGATGCCATCGCGGTCGGTGTGACGATGCCACTGGCGTCGCTGGTGCTGCTGGCGGTGCCGGTCGTGCATATCGAGGCGGTGGCACCGCTGCTGCCGGCCGCGCCGGTGCTGATCTGCGCCAAGGGATTCGCGCCGGGCACGCTGCGCCTGCCGCTCGAAACGCTTTCCGTCATGCGCCCGGAACTCGCGGCGGGAATCCTCACCGGGCCGAATTTCGCCGCCGAGATCGCACGCGCCCTGCCAGCGGCGAGCGTGGTCGCGGCAACGGATGTGGGGTTGCGCCGGCATGCGATCGGCCTGCTGGGCGGCGGCGGCCTGCGGCTCTACGGCAACGCCGATGCCGTTGGCGCGCAGGTCGGCGGGGCGGCGAAGAACGTGATCGCCATTGCCGCGGGGGTGGCGATCGGTGCCGGGTTCGGCGAGAACGCGCGCGCCGCGCTGATTACGCGCGGCCTCGCGGAAGTCGCGCGGCTCGCCGTCGCACTGGGCGGCCGGGCGGAGACGGTGACCGGGCTTTCGGGCCTCGGCGACCTGGTGCTGACCTGCACCGGGAACGCCAGCCGCAACTATCAGCTCGGCCTGGCGCTCGGCCGCGGCATGGCGCCGGATGCGGCGCTGGCGGCCGGTAGTCACGCGGTGGAAGGGGCGGTCAGCGCCGTGCCGCTCCTGGCCCGGGCCCGCGCGGCAGACGTCACGATGCCGATCTGTGAGGAGGTTGCTGGCTTGCTCGCAGGAGCGACCAGGCCTGAAATGGCGCTGCGGCGACTACTTTCCCGCAGTCAGACGGATGAATAGCTCTCAATTCGAGCCGATTTCATACTTCTGCGCATAAGCGGTAGCGTTCTGTCGCGCGTTCCGCATCCCGGCCCCGGGGAGCATATGGCGGGTCGACGGCAGACAGACACGGCCGCCGAAAACGAATGAACCCCCCGCTCCGCTCCCGCCCATTGTCGGACGCCAGCGTCGGGACGAGAAGGAGACTATCGATGAAAACCACTCTTTTTGCCGGTATCGCCGCCCTTGCGCTGGCGGTGACCCCTGCCCTGGCGATGACCGAAACCGCCCCCATGAACCACACGGCCACGTTGATCCTGGCGTCCAGCGGTGGCGTTGGCTCGCTGAAGGTGGCCTCGGCCAAGGGCGTTGGCTCGCTCCAGACGGCCTCTGCCGGTGGCGTTGGGTCGCTGAAGGTGGCCTCGGCCAAGGGCGTTGGCTCGCTCCAGACGGCCTCCGCCGGTGGCGTTGGCTCGCTCCAGACGGCCTCCGCCGGTGGCGTTGGCTCGCTGAAGGTGGCTTCGGCCGAGGGCGTTGGCTCGCTCCAGACGGCTTCGGCCGGTGGCGTTGGCTCGCTGAAGGTGGCCTCGGCCGAGGGCGTCGGCTCGCTGCAGATGAACGCGTGACCGCGGTCGGGTAGGCGGCCGGCGTCCCACCCACGCCGCCGCCGCTCGGTCGGTCATGACGGGCCGAACTCCGCATGGGGTTCGGCCCGTTTCGTTGTCGCCATGTGACCCGACCGCTCCCATGTGACGTGACCGCTCTATGAGCGGCACGGGCTTCTCCGGTAAGCCGCGCCGATGTTTCGCGGCATCCTGACCGTCGGCGGCTGGACCATGGCGAGCCGCGTGCTCGGTTTTGCCCGCGACATCGTCATCGCCACCCTGCTCGGCACCGGTGCGGTCGCCGACGCGGCGCTGGTGGCGATGCGCCTGCCCAACCTGTTCCGCCGGCTGTTCGGCGAAGGGGCGTTCAACGCGGCCTTCGTCCCCGGCTTCACGGCGCTCGAAGTCGCGGAGGGGCGCGAGGCATCCGCGCGCTTTGCGGCGGAGGCGGCGGGCGCGCTGGGCCTGGTGCTGCTGGCGCTGACGGCGCTGGCCGAGGTCTTCATGCCATTCGTGGCCGGGCTGCTCGCCCCCGGGTTTCGCGACGATGCCACGAAATTCGCGCTCGTCGTGGCGCTCTGCCGGATCAGCCTGCCCTATATGCCGCTGATCTGCCTCGCCGCCCTGGTCTCCGGCGCGCTCAACGGGCTGCACCGTTTCGCCGCCGCGGCCGCGGCTCCGGTGATGTTCAACATCGTCACCATCGCCGCCATGCTGCTGCTGCGCGGGCGGCTGCCGACGGAGGGGCATGCGCTCGCCATCGGCATTACCGCCTCCGGCGTGGCGCAACTCGGCCTGCTGGCGGTCGCGGCGCATCGCGCGGGGCTCGCCATCACGCCACGCTGGCCGCACCGCTCGCCGGCGATGCGGCTGCTCGGGCGCCGGCTCGCGCCCGCGCTGCTCGGCGCCGGGGTGACGCAGATCAACTTCTTCGTGGACACGGTCATCGCCAGCCTGCTGCCGGCGGGCACCGTTTCCGTGCTCTACTACGCGGACCGGGTGGCGCAGTTGCCGCTCGGCACGATCGGGATCGCGGTGGGCACCGCGCTGCTGCCGACGCTCTCGCGGCTGCTGCAGGCCGGGGATGAAGCGGGCTCGCGCGACCGGCTCAACCGCGCGCTGGAGTTCGGCCTGTTCCTGACTCTGCCGGCCACGTTCGGCCTGTGCGCGATCAGCCTGCCGATCGTCGCGGTGCTGTTTCACCACGGTGCCATGACCGAGCATGCGACGCGGCTGACCGCGAACGCGCTCATCGCCTTCGCCGTCGGCCTGCCGGCCTATGTGGCGGTGCGCGTCCTCACCCCGGCCTTCTACGCCGCCGGCGATACCACGACGCCGATGCGCGTGGGGATCGTGACGGTCGCGGTCAATATCGGGCTGAACATCGCGTTCATGCGCCCGTTCAGCTATCTCGGCCCGCCGCTCGCCTCGGCGGCGGCAGCCTGGGCCAACACCGCGATGCTGTGGGTGCTGCTGGTCCGCGGCGGCGGCCTTGCGCCCGACACGTTGCTGTACCGCCGTACCGCGGGGATGGTCGCGTCGGGGCTGGCGATGGTGGCCGTGCTGCTGCTCGCCGCCCCCTATCTCTACCGGCCCTTCGCCGGCACGCCGGCCGCCTGGCTGGGGCTCGGACTGCTGATCGCGCTTGGCGCGGGCGCCTATCTGCTGGCCGCGCATCGGCTTGGCGCGGGCGATCTTGGCGCGCTGCGCCGGCGCCGCGCGGGGGTATAAATCGCCGGGCTCGTCCAGCTTGCCGCGCGTTCTGGGTTGACCATTGCCCCGCTTGCCGGGAGAACGCGGCCCATGCAGCGCATTTTCTCCGGCATCCAGCCCTCCGGCGTGCCCACTCTCGGCAATTATCTCGGCGCCATGCGCAATTGGGTGCCGCTCCAGGACACGCATGACTGTCTCTATTGCGTGGTCGATCTGCATGCGATCACGCAGTGGCAGGAGCCGGCGCAGCTCACCGTCCAGACGCGCGAGATGGCGGCGTCCCTGCTTGCCTGCGGCATCGACCCCGCGCGCTCGATCCTGTTCCTGCAGTCGCAGGTGGCGGCGCATGTGCGCCTGGCCTGGATCTTCGAGTGTGTCGCCCGCCTCGGCTGGCTCAACCGGATGACGCAGTTCAAGGACAAGGCCGGCCGGAACACCGAGAACGTCTCGGCGGGGCTCTACACCTATCCCGTGCTGATGGCCGCCGACATCCTCGCCTACAAGGCGACGCGGGTGCCGGTGGGCGACGACCAGCGCCAGCACCTGGAGCTGGCCAACGACGTCGCGCAGAAATTCAACCACGATTTCGGCGTCGAGTTCTTCCCCGCGATCGAGGGCCTGATCATGGGGCCGGCGGCGCGTGTGATGAGCCTGCGCGACGGCAGCAAGAAGATGTCGAAATCCGACGCCTCGGACCAGAGCCGGATCAACCTCAACGACAGCGCCGACGAGATCGCGCAGAAAATCCGCCGCGCCAAGACCGATGCCGAGCCGCTGCCCTCCGAGCCGCAGGGGCTGGAGGGCCGGCCGGAGGCGCGCAACCTCGTCGGCATCTATGCCGCACTGGAGGACACCGACCACGCCAGCGTGCTGCGGCAATGGGGCGGGCAGGGATTTTCCCGGTTCAAGCCGGCGCTCGCGGACCTGCTGGTGGCGAAGCTGGCGCCGATCGCCGACGAAGCACGCCGGCTGCTGGCGGAGCCCGCGCATGTGGACGCGGTGCTGCGCGATGGCGCCCAGCGCGCCGCCGCCCTGGCCGACCCGATCGTGGCGGAGGCGATGCGGCTGGTGGGGTTCCTGAAGCCATAGACCCGGGGTCGCTGCCCGGGACCCGGCAAAGCCGCCGCCTTCGCAATCCAATATTCGGGGCCTGGGGCCTGAAGGCCCCAGTCTTTACACTTCCTTCTGCGAATACCGGCACGGCGCACGCGCGACGCAATGCGCGCAGTCCGGCGCGCGTGCCTTGCAGACGTAGCGCCCATGCAGGATCAGCCAGTGATGCGCGTCGCGCAGGTATTCCCTGGGGATGCGGCGCAGCAACGCCTCCTCCACCGCGCGCGGCGTCTTGCCGGGCGCCAGGCCGGTGCGGTTGCCGAGGCGGAAAATATGCGTGTCCACCGCCATCGTCGCCTGGCCGAAGGCGACGTTGAGCACCACGTTCGCGGTCTTGCGGCCGACGCCGGGCAGCGCCTCCAGCGCCTCGCGCGTGGCGGGCACCTCGCCGCCATGCTCGGCGATGAGCTGTGCCGCCAGGGCGGCGACGTTTTTCGCCTTTGCCTGCCACAGCCCGATGGAGCGGATGTAGGTCGCCACGCCCTCGGCCCCGAGCCTGGCCATCGCGGCGGCATCAGGGGCGGCGGCAAACAGCGCCGGCGTGGCCTTGTTCACCGCGGCATCGGTGGTCTGCGCCGAGAGCACGACGGCGACGAGAAGCTGGAAATGCGAGCCGTAACGCAGCTCCGTCCGCGGCGCGGGATTGGCGCGGGCGAGCGCCTCGATGAAGGCACGCACGTCCGCGAGGGTCATCGGTCTTGCCATCGCTGCATTCTGGCGCGGCGCGCGCCGCCCGGCTATGATGGCTGACGATGGAGGCGCCGATCTTCGAGGCTGTGGTGACGCCGTATCGCAGCCTCGGGCCGCGCGGTGTGCGCTATGTCGGCTATGCGATCCTGCTCTCCTGCGCCTGCAACATCACCCTGTCGCTGCTGCTCGGCGCCTGGCCGGTCGCGGTGTTCGGTGCCGGGGAACTGGGGCTGGCCCTCTACCTTTTTCGCCGCAGCGCGCGCATCGGAAAGACCGAGGAGCGTCTGTTGCTGACCGAGGCAAGGCTCGTCATCCATCGTCGTGACAAGGTCGGCCAGACCAGCCGGCTGGAGCTGCCGACCGCCTGGCTGCGGGTGACACTGGAGGAGCGACCGGCGCGGGTGCCCGCGCTCGTGCTGCGCGGGCGGTTCCGGCCCATCGAAGTCGGCGCCAGCCTCGGCGAGGAGGAGAAGCGCAGCCTCGCCGCGGCGCTGGGCGAGGCCCTGCACGAGCTACGCCACCCGACCTTCGACAACCCGCAATTGCGTGACGGCTACCCGCAATAGGCGTCAGACGGCGAGCTGGGTGGCGATGGCGCGGACATCGACCTCGAAATCGAGGCCAGTGACCGGTGGGTAGCCCGCCACCAGCGTGATGCCGAGGGAAGCAAGGCCGGATTCGCGCAGCACGCCCATCGCGCCATCGAGCGGACGTGTCGTGTAGGCATGGGCACCGGTAAGCTGGCGCCAGTCCCCGCCCAGCGCCACCGTGGTGGCGCGCAGCGCGTCGATGACGAAGCGGGCCTTTTCCGCCATGCCCGCCGGCGAGGTGTCGCCCCCCGCTACAATGTCCGGGGCGATAATGCCCAGCGGGTCCTCGCGAAGCTCCGGCTTGCCGGAGATGACGAAATCGGCCGCGCCCGCGTCGCGCCGCCCGAAACCGGCGGGCGCCGCATCGGCGGGCGCCGCATAGGTGAAGGCGTTGAGCATCGCCGTCGCCGGCGGGTCGAACAGCGGGGCCATGTTGCTGCGCGCGATCGGAAACGCCTCGCCAGGCAGCAAGCCGCGCTCGCGCAGCAGCGTCGCGTAGTCACCGTTGAAGGTGACGAAATCGGCCGGTGTCAGCGCTGAGGGCATACGCAACTCCAGCGCCGCGAGGGCCAGCCTCGGCAGGCCGCGCGCGGCGAGGTGGCCGATGACGAGGTCGAGCCCCTCGGCGAGCGGCAGGGCGGCGCGCGGCCGTACGCGCACCAGCGCATGGCCTGGCCGGGCGATGACGCCGGCCGAAAACGGCCGTTTCCCGCCCGGCAGATAGGCGAATCCGCTGGCCATCCCGGTTGTCTGCATGGTGTTTCGTCCTTCGTCGCTGAACGCTTCCTTTACCCTCTCCCGGCGACACTCGCGCGATATCCGAGAGGCTGAAACCCTGTCCACCGCCCTACCAGACACCCCGGCAGCAGACACGCCGGCCGGCGGACGGCCGAGCCTGCCCGAGTTCGTCGGTGCCCTGGCGGGTAACGCACCGGAGGGAGTTTCATTGTCCTTGCGGCTGGTGGCGGCGGCGGTTCCGGGGCTCGCGGTGCCGTTCGTCATGGCCCTCAACGGCGCGCCGGAGGCCGTTGTGCTGGGCGCGACGGTCGGCATTGTGCTGTCACACCGCCTGGTCTGGCACATGCTCATCGTGCCGCGGCGGCAGCAGGCGGCGCGGCTCGCGGTCCGCCTCGCCAGGCGCGAACAAGACCTTGCGGCGGCGCAGTTGCGCCTCGCCGCGGTGGAGGAGGACGCGGAGCGGCTGGCGGGCGAGAGCGCCGGGTTCGCCCTGCGCCTCGGCCGGGACTGCAAGCCGCGCTGGGTTTCCCCATCCTGCCGGGCGGTGCTGGGCGCGACGCCGGCGGAGTTTCTCGCGCGCGGGCTCGACGCGGCACCGGCGGCGGTGGCGGCGCTGCGGGCTGCGCTCGACGCGTTGGCACCGGGCCAGACGGCCCGCCTGGAGCTCCCCTGCTGACGCGCGGATGGTGGGCGCGTGCTGCTCGCGGTGACGGCGCACCATATCGGCGATCGTGGCTTCCTGCTCGGCGCCCTCGACATCACGCGGGAGCGCCAGCTGGAAACCCAGGTGGCCGAACTGACCCGCCGGCTCGATACGATGCTGTTCGAGGACCGGCTGACGCGGCTTGCCAGCCGAGCCCGGCTCGATGCCGCGATGCTGGCGGCACGGTTGCGCGCGCGCCGGCTCGGCCGGCCGCTGGCGCTGGTTGCCGTGCGCGTCCGCCACCACCTCGCCTTCACCGATCGTTACGGGACCGTCGCGGGCGATTCCTGCCTGCGCCGCATCGCCCGTACGCTGGCCGGCACGATCCGCCGGCCCACGGATCTCGCGGTCCGAACCGGCGGCGAACGTTTCTGCCTGCTGTTGCCGGATACCGATACCGAGGGTGCCGCGGTCGCCGCGCGTCGCGTCGTCGCGGCCGTGGCGGCACTCGGCATGGACCACACGGCCGCGCCGCGCGGCGTGGTGGAGGTCAGTGCGCGCCCCGTCATGCTGCATGCCTTGGGGCCGGCCCCGCCCGCCAACGTAACGGTGCCGCAAACGACCGTCCGATGAGTGCGGCGTACTGCGGCTAATCGCCCTCGGGGACCAGCGACTTGATGAGGTCGAAAACGCGTTTGCGTACCGCGGGGTCGGTGATGCGGTAATAGGCTCGGACCAGTTCCAGCGTCTCGCGCCGGTTCAGCGCGTCGTCACTGAAGCCCTGCTGCGCTTCCGCGAAGCCGAAGCCGCGCCGCGCCGCGATCTCGCCGCCGCCCTGCGTCAATGGTTCCGGCATGTCATCGAAGAAAAAGCTGATCGGAACATCGAGCACGTGCGCGAGATCATAGAGACGCGATGCGCCGACCCGATTCACGCCGCGCTCGTATTTCTGGATCTGCTGGAAGGTGAGGCCGAGCGCCTCGCCGAGCCGTTCCTGCGACATGCCCATCAAGGTACGGCGCAGGCGGATGCGCGCACCGACATGCGCGTCGATCGGGCTCGGCTTCAGGCCGCTCTCCGGAACCTCCGGCGGCAGGGCCTCCGGCTCGTCCGCTGGCGTGCCCGTCTTGGTCTCCGGTTGGGCCGCGTCGCTCACCTGTACCATCCCGCCTCCTTCGTCTCATGCCAGCCGGCTGCGTTCCGCTTTGCGGCCCGTCAACGCCACATCGCCACACTCTCGGCACAAACGGCACCGTTCGGGACGGGCGCACGGCATGAGCATCGGCGATTCGGTTGAACTGACGTTAGCCACACAACCGAAAGACGTCAATAAAATCCTAAAACCCAGAAATGCGTCTCAAAAATAAGACTTCCTTCGACATCGCGACAACCAAAAGCAGTATCGCAAGCCCGAACGGCACCGCCAGCCCAAAACGGGCGAAGATGGTGCGCGGCAGCGCGCCGGGCAGAGCCGCCAGCAGCACGCCACGCTGCTCCAGCCCGAGCCGGGCGGTCTGGCGTCCGAACGCATCGAACACTGCGGAAATGCCGCTGTTGGCGGCGCGGACGAGGGGCATTCCTTCCTCCACGGCGCGCAGCCGGGCGGCGGCGAGGTGCTGGCGGGGGCCGGTCGAATTGCCGAACCAGGCATCGTTGGTGACGTTGACCATCCAGGCCGGCCGATTCGCTTCGTCCACCACCTCGGCGGGAAAGATCGCCTCGTAGCAGATCAGCGGGCCGACCGGCGGAATACCCGGCAATGTCCAGGTCTCGAACCGGTGCCCCGCCTCGAACCCGCCGCCCGGGACGATCTGCAGCGGCAGCCAGGCGGGCTGGTACTCCCCGAACGGAACCAGGTGGCGCTTGTCGTAGCGGGCGGCGGGCGGGCCGGGGCCCAGCAGCGCGTAGAGCGAGTTACGCGGCCTGCCGTTCTTGCCGAAACGCACGCTGCCGGCGAACACGGGCAGGCCCCCTGAGGCGTGCATGATGGCCGCGCGAGCCGGCCCGTCGCGGCCGAGCAGATAGGGGCTCGCGGTCTCTGGCCAGATGATGACGCCGCCGCCGTGAATGCGCCGCGCCGCGCTGCGGGTGAGCCGCAGATAGATTCGGAAGATGGCGGCGGCGAAGGCGGCATCGAATTTATGTCCCTCCGCGATGTTGCCCTGGATCAGCGCCACGGTCAGGCCGGGCGGCCGGGGCTGCTTCGTGTCGAGGCGCCAGGCGCCGAGTCCGGCCCAGACCACGAGGACCGCGAGGGAGGCGGCGATGCCGCGTCGGCCGAGCCACGGCAGAGCGGCCACCAGCACGGTCAGCAGCGTCAGCCCGGGCGCGCCGATCCAGGCCGCCGGTTGCTGCATGATATCGCCCCACGCGGTCGGTGCCGCCCAGACGCTGCCCCAGGGGTTCCACGGAAACCCGGTGGCGACGAACTCCCGTGCGAGGTCGGCCAGCGTCCATGCCCCGGCCAGCACCAGCACCCGCTGCCAGCCCGGCGGCGCGAACCAGGCGGCCAGCACGCTCACGGCGATGAACGGGGCCAGCAGCAAAGCGACACCCGGGGTGGCGAACGGCACCAGCCACCAGAACGCGGCGGCACGCACCAGGATCGCGTCGGTGATCCAGTACAGCCCCGCGACCTGATGCGCGAAGCCGAAGCAGAAGCCGAGCCAGAGCGCGCGGCGCCAGGTGCGGGCGTCACCGAGCAGCGCCAGCAGGCCAGGCACGGTCAGGCCCAGCACCGGCACCAGGAAGAACGGTGGCAGCGCCAGCGCGGAGGCAGCGCCCAGCAGAGCCGCGGCCCAGGCCGGCCGCCGGCGGAACGCCGCGAGAAGCCTCATGGCGAGACGATGCGCTCCGGCGGGACGGTGCCGCCGGTGAGGCAGGCGGCGATGCATTCCGCGGCCATGGTGCCCATCGCGTCGAGCGAGCACGGCGTGACGCCCGCGACATGCGGGGTGACGAGGACGCGCGGATGGTCGCGCAGCCGGTCTAGGGCAGCCGGCGGCTCGGTTTCGAAAACGTCGAGCGCCGCGCCGGCAAGCTGTCCGGAATCGAGCCCCGCCATGAGGGCCGGCTCGTCGATGAGGCCGCCGCGGGCGGTGTTGATGACGAAGCCGCCGCGCGGCATGGCGGCGATCGCGGTCGCGTCCACGACATGATGTGTTGCCGGCAGATAGGGGCAGTGGAGCGACAGCACGCCGGCGAGCGGCCAGAGGTCGGGTGGGGTGGCCACCAGCGTGACCCCATCCATCGGCTGGGCGGCGGGGTCGCAGGCGGTGACCCGCATACCGAAGGCGAGCGCCAGCCGCGCCACCGCCCGGCCGATCGCGCCGAAGCCGAGCAGCCCGAGACCCAGCCCCTCGATGTCGCGCACCTGGCCCGCGGCGCCGCGCCAGCCGCCGGCGGCAATGGTGGCGCCGAGTGGGCGCAGATCCTTGGCCAGTGCCAGGATCAGCGCCAGCGTGTGCTCCGCGACGGCGGTGGTGTTGGAGCCGGGCGCGCGGGCGACCATGATGCCGCGCGCCGCCGCCGCCGCGATGTCAACGTCATCGACACCCACGCCGTGGCGCGCGACGATGCGCAGATTGGGCGAGGCATCCATCGCCGCGGCATCGACCGGGCCCTGGCGGCTCAGAATCGCATGTGCTGCGACCGCGCGCGCCAGGGCGCCGACAGCCTCGGCGGTGGGGTAGGGCTGCATGTAGTGGATGCGGCAGCCCACCGCCTCCAGCAGGGCGACGGCTGGGGCCGCGAGGCGCGGCGCCGTCATGATGATATCGAAACGGCTTGTCGTCGCGCCAGGCTTCACCTCACGCCGCGCCCTCGCGCACGCTGCGCTCGTAGTGGCGGAAATAGCGGTCGGTGACGAGGTCGGTCTTGACCACCACGGCGACATCGACCGTGTTGAACGCACTGTCGATCACCGCACCCTCGCCGACGAAGCCGCCGAGCCGCAAATATCCCTTGATCAGCGGCGGCAATGCCGCGAGGGCGGTGCGGGCATCGAGCGGCGCATCGCCGAGACGGTCCATCGCAATATGGCGATGTGGCAAAGCCACCGGGCGGATTGGTTCGGGAGCGAGATGATTGCGATAAAGATATGTTAGCTCCGCCGCCACCGCGTCGGGGTTGGTTCCCGGCAGGCTGGCGCAGCCGAACATCAGCCCGATCTCGTGCAGGAACACATAGGCCGCGATACCGCGCCACAGCAGCTGCATGACCATGCGGTTGCGGTAGTCGGCATGCACGCAGGAGCGGCCGAGCTCCAGCACCTCGCCCTCGAAGGCGAGCACGCGGGCGAGGTCGTATTCGTCGGCAGAGTAGAAATGGCCGATGCGCGAGGCGGCGGGTGCCCTGATCAGCCGGTAGCAGCCGACAACGGCGGCCCCGCCCTCGCCGCGCGTGTGGTCGAGCACCAGGAGATGGTCGGCGACCGTGTCGAACGCGTCGTGGTCGCGTCTGGTTGCGGCCGTCGCGGCATCCGGCACCGCGCCCATTTCCTCGTAGAAGACGTGCCAGCGAAGCGCCTGTACCGCGTCGATCTCGGCCGCCGTGGTCGCGAGCCGCACGCCGAGCGAGCCTGCCGTCAACTCACCGAAGCCCGGGCTTGCGATATCCTTACTGGCGACACCCGACTTCGTGAGGTCGGGGTCGGCGACGCCGGTGCCGGCTGCCCCGGTCATCGCGGTGTGGCTCGCGCGATGGGGCGCGGCGCGACCTCGCGCTCCTCGGCCGTGGCGCGACGCTCACCGGTCACTCGCCGGCGCCGGCCGAACAGCTCAAGCCGGTGCGAGACGAGCTCGAAGCCGAGATCGCGGGCGATCGCGGCGAGGGCCGCGACATGGGCGTCATCGGTGAACTCCACCACGCGGCCGGTGTCGATGTCGATCAGGTGATCGTGCCTTCCGTGCTCGGTGGGCTCGTAGCGGGCGCGCCCGCCGCCGAAGTCGCGGCGCTCCAGTATGCCCTTCTCCTCCAGCAGCCGGACCGTGCGGTAGACGGTGGCGATGGAGATCCGTGCATCGAGGGCTGCCGCGCGGCGGTAAAGTTCCTCCACGTCCGGGTGATCGGTGGCGGCCGACAGCACCCGTGCGATGGTGCGGCGCTGGCCGGTCATCTTGAGGCCCTTCTCGACGCACAGGCGCGCGATGCGACTTTCCATGGGGACGTCCACGCCGTCCAGACTACAAGGGCGGCGGCCGGTTGGGCAAATGCCCGCCCGGCGCCGCTCATCTGGCGCGGCCCCCGGACTGATGCGGAATGCTACATGCGCGGTCCTGCGGGGCACCCGGCTGGGTGCCCGGGATCGCAGCGGCCGGTCAGCCGCGGCGGCGGCCGGTCGGTGCCGGGGCCTGACGCGGCTTGGTGCCGAGCCCGATGCGCTTGGCCAGCGTCGAGCGGTGCTTGGCGTAGTTCGGCGCCACCATGGGATAGGATGCGTCGAGGCCCCAGCGCTCGCGATACTGCTCCGGCGACAGGTTGTAGGAGGTCTTGAGATGGCGCTTGAGCATCTTCAGCTTCTTCCCGTCCTCGAGGCAGACGATGTAGTCGGGGAAGACCGATTTCTTGGGCGAAACGGCAGGTTCCGGCTTCGGCGGCTGGGCGGCGACGGCGCCGACCGTCGCGAGCGTGCGATAGATCTCCTGGATCAGGCCCGGCAGCGCATCGGCGGAAATGTTGTTGTGCGCGACGTGCGCGGCGACGATCTGGGCAGTAAGACCCAGAACATCCGGGTTGGTGTTGGTATCAGCCACGAGCATATCCTTTCCAGGCATTCGATCGTGGCGCTATAATGCCTGTTGTCGTGGTCTTGCAATGCAGGTTGCAAAAGAAGTCTCTCTTCATCCGCCGGATTCGCTATGAAAAATGTAAGTTTTCAATCGAACGGCGTCGAATTGGTGGCCGATGCGGTGCTGGACGTCACCGCCGATGTCTGCCCCATGACCTTTGTGCGGACGCGGCTGGCGCTCGACCGGCTGGCCGCGGGGGCAACGCTGCTGGTGTTTGCAAAAGGTGCGGAGCCGCTGGCCAATATTCCCGCGACCGCGCGCGCGCAGGGACACACCGTCCTGAATGAAACGGCGCTTACCGACGGAACCGGGCAGATTTTGTTGCGCAAGAACGGTTGAAGAGCGGTGTGGGGCCGTTTGGCCCACCCGGCACGCTCGGCGGTTTTGCCGTATCATGTCATTCCTGGCTGGAATTTTCCCGATCGACACAAAATTGTGTCTGGCGTCAGTTCTGCTGGACTGTTAGGATCATTCCGGAGACGGTGAGCGAGCTGCTCGGCTTTTGACCGATTGTAACGGCTCGTTCCGCCCGCCTTCGTCTCCGCAATCCCGTTGCCGTCGCCTCGGCCTACGATCCGACACAGTTTTTCTCGGTCATGACAGATGAGCCGGCCCGCTCCGGGCGGCCCGGTCGTTAGGGGACAAGCATGAGCGGCTCGGCGACTGATATTACCACGCTGAATCAGGAGATCGCGGCGGCGAACGCCCTGACCTCCGGCAGCGACACGATCCAGCTTGCCGGCAACATCACGTACGCCGCGTCGATCGATGTGATCGCGCTGCACAGCGGCGTTACTCTGGTCATCGACGGCAGCGGCAACACGCTTGCCGCCAGCGGAACGCTGCGTGGGCTGGCCGTGGATGAGGGTAATGTCACGATCGAAAACCTCACCGTCGCGAGCTCCACCGCGAAGGGCGCGGCGGGCAGCCTGGGCGGAGGGGGTGCTGCCGGGTTGGGTGGTGGGTTGTTCGTCGGCAGCTTCGGCACGGTAACGCTGAGCGCCGTCACGTTCTCCGGCGACAAGGCGATCGGCGGCAATGGCGGCAAGGGTGGCTCGGCTGCCAGTGGCGGCGCGGCGGGAACCGGTTCGACGGCTCCCGGCACTGGCGGAACCGGCGCCGCTGCCACGGGCGCTGCCGGCGGATATGGCGGTGCCGGTGGTTTGGGCGGGTCCGGTACAGGTGGTGGGAATGGCGGCGCGGGCGGTGGCGGCGGCGCCGGCGGACTAGGGTTTTTGGGGTTCGGCTCTGGCCAGTATGCCGGCTTCGGCGGTTCGTCCGGGTTTGGCAACCCGAGCTACGCGCCGGTTGGCGGCGGCGGCGGCGGGGCGGGCCGCCCCGGTTCGTTCAACGGCTACGCGGGCGGCCAGGGAGCAAACCCCCCTTCGCAATTGCCCGCGACGGCCGGCGGTGACGGTCAAAGCCCGTCGTTCACGGTCGGGTTTGGCGGTGGTGGCGGTGGTGGTGGCGGCGGTGGCGGTGGCGGCGGCGGCCTGGGTGGTGGTGGTGGTGGCGGCGGCGGCGGCGGTGGCGGCGGCTCGGCGGACCTGATTCCGCCCTACACGATCGGTACCGGCGGGGGCGCTGGTGCCGGCGGCGCCGGTGCCCAGGGTGGTAACGGTGCCGCCGGGGGAAGCGGTGGTCTGGGCGATGCCGGCGGTTTCGGCGCCGGCGCCGGTGGCTACGGCGCCAGCGGCAGCAGCGGCATGGCCGGCAGCGCGGGACTCGCCGGCCAGAGTGGCGCGGCGGGCCAGTCGGCCACGGGCGGTGGCGGCGCCGGAACAGGTGGCGCGGGCGGCAATGGCGGTAATGGCGGCAGAGGGGGCTATGGCGGCGCGGGTGGTGCCAGCGGCGGCGGCGGCGGTGGTGGCGGCGGTCTCGGTGCCGGTGGCGCCATTTTCGTCCAGATGGGCGGCACGCTCGCCATCGGCGCGGGGTCGCTCAAGAATAACGTCGTCAATGGCGGGGCAGGCGGTGTCTACGGCAGCCCGGGCGCCACATCCGGCACCCCCGCCTTCGGGTTCGGCTCCGGCATTTTCCTTATGGGCAACCAGACCCTCTCGCTCGATCCTGCCGCGGGCCAGACGCTCACGATCAGCAACGCGATCGCCGACCAGTCGGGCTCAGATCCCACGAATATCTACAACGATCCTGGCAGCGGATCCGTGGCGATGTCAGGCGCCGGCACCGTGGTCCTCGGTGCGGCCAATAGTTTTGTCGGCGGTGTCGTGCTCAGCGACGGTGCGCTCGACCTCACCGCGGCGGGTGCCGCGGGCAGCGGTGCCATCACCTTCGCGGGCGCCATCGCCGCCGAGCTGAATTTCGCTTCCGCCGACGCGCCGGGAGTAGCGATCGACCATCTGTCCGTTGGCGACACGGTCGTCGTGACCGGCTTCGTCGCGACCGCGAGCCTCGACAACAGCGGCAAGCTGACGCTGGATGCGGGAGGCGCGCCGGTGGTCATTTCGCTACCGGACCGCACGTCCGCGCAGCTGGCGGTCAGCACCGGCGGCGGCAACACCTATGTCACCAGCAATGTGCCCGCCTGTTTTGCTTCCGGAACGGGTATCTCGACATCGCGCGGGCGGGTTGCGGTGGAGATGTTGCGGGTGGGCGACGTCGTTGCCACCGTCTCCGGCCGGCTGGCGCCGGTGGTGTGGATCGGGCATCGGCATCTCGATCTCGCGCGCCATACGCGCCCGCACGACGTGATGCCGGTGCGGGTGTGCGCCGGGGCGTTCGGCGATGGTGTGCCGGCACGCGACCTGGTGTTGTCGCCCGACCATGCGGTGCTGATGGCTGGCGCGCTGGTGCCGATACGCCACCTCGTCAACGGCGAGAGCATCATACAGGAGGCGCGCGGGCAGGAGGCGCGCGGTCGGGTCACCTATTGGCATGTGGAGCTTGCCGCGCATGACGTGATCCTGGCCGAAGGACTGCCGTGCGAATCCTATCTCGATACCGGCAACCGCGGCGTGTTCGAGAACGTCGCGGGACCGGTGGAACTGCATCCCGACTTCGCGCGCGCGGTCTGGGCGGCGGAGGGGTGTGCGCCGATCCTCGCCGACCCCGCCGATCCCGCGCTGCGGGCGCGGCACACCGGCCTTCTGGCGCGCGCCTATAGCACTGTCCGAATCTCCGGGGTCATGCGAGGCCCTGGTCTCATGCGAAATACCGGGGCCGCGGCGCGGATGGAAAATACTCCGAATTCGTACCAATCGGCGTGAACCGCGCGCCCGCAAGCTGTGCGCGGAGGGCTGCATGCACCGCCACCTGCGCTCGATGACAAAACCCTTCACCGGCGCACATGCTCGACTTCGTCGCCATGCCGGTGTTTGATGCAAGCGTTGCCGACCGCTCGGGCCGCATCGCATGAAGAACGGCATTCATTTCATTTCCGGCCTGCCACGCTCGGGATCGACCCTGCTGGCCGGTATCCTGCGCCAGAACCCACGCTTTCATGCCGGCATGACCTCGCCCGTCGGCGGCATCTACATGGCGATGCAGTCGGCGGTGAGCCGGCGCAACGAGGCATCGGCCTTCATCACCGACGATCAGAAGCGCGCGCTGCTGCGCGGCGTGTTCAGCAGCTACTATGCCGAGATCGGTGAGGCGAAGCTGGTTTTCGACACCAACCGTGTCTGGTGCACGAAGATGCCGCAGATCGCGGAGCATTTTCCGAACGCCAAGGTGATCGGCTGTGTGCGCGACGTGCGCTGGATCATGGACAGTATCGAGCGTCTGGTGCGGCGCAACCCGCTGGAACTCTCCGGCATGTTCGGTTTCGATGCGGGCGGCACCGTCTATACCCGCGTCAACCGCCTTGCCGCCTCGGACGGGCTGGTCGGCTTCGCGCTCGATGCGCTGCGCGAGGCGGCTTTCGGCGAGCATGCCAACCGGCTGATCCTCGTGGATTACGAGGCGCTGACCCGCCAGCCCCGGCGCACGCTGGCGCGGCTCTATGATTTCCTCGACGAACCCGGGTTCGCGCATGATTTCGACGACGTAGAATATGCCGCCGACGAGTTCGACATGGCGCTCGGCACACCGGGGCTACACACGGTACGCCGCAAGGTCGAATACGTGGAGCGGGTGACGGTGCTGCCGCCCGGCCTGTTCCAGCGTTTCGGAGGCGATGCGTTCTGGGCCGACCCCGGCACCAATATCCACGGCGTTCCGGTGGTGGTGCCGGAAGGATAGGCGTTGCGGTTCGGGCAGGGCTGCCGACGGCGGCGATCGGCCGTGATTTTGTCGGCAACGCGGCAGGCCGCGATTCTGTCGGCAACGCGGCGGGCCGCGATGAGGTCCGGCGGGCGGGTGCCTACAGCCTCGCGCGCAGCACCAGGGCGGCCGCGCCGCCGGGGTAATAGTTCGGTCGCGTACCGACCGCTGCGAACCCCGCGTCGGCATAGAGGGCGCGGGCGGCCGTGTTTTCCTCGGCCACTTCGAGGAACATGGCGCTGGCACCGCGCGCCCGGGCCTCAGCCATTGCCGCGGCGAGCAGCGCACGGCCGAGCCCGGCGCGGCGCCCCGGCGGCATCACGGCGAGGGTCAGAATCTCCGCCTCGTCGGCGGCGACACGGGCGAGCACGAAGCCGCCGCCGGGGTCGATCAGCCCGAAGGCGCCCGGCAGTTCGAGTTGCATGCACATCGCGTCCGCGCCCCAGCGTTCGCGCGGCGGGAAGCTCGCTTCGTGGATCGCGGCCATCGCTGCCGCGTGGGCAGGGGTCGCCTGGACCAGGGGCGGAGTCACATGGAGCGCCTCGGGCAAACGGGCGTCTCGGTCAAACAGGTGCGGGGCGGCGCGGCGCCGTGGTGATGCGCGGTGCCTCGCCGTAGAGCGGCAGCGGCGGCAGCGGCGCGCACGTGCCCGCGAGACGCTCGCGCGCGATGGCGGCGATCGCCTCGGCCGAGGCTTCGCGCACCGCCGTCAGCATCACATCCGCGCCGCGCGCCACCAGCCAGGCGGCCACGACCGGCGCGGCGTCGCCGGCCACCGCCACCGGACTCGTGGGGCGGGGCAGGTCGGAAAGCGGCACGACCGATGCGCGGTCGTCATGGATCAGGTGGACGTGGCCGGGACGCGCCGCGATGGCCACCCAGAGTGCTCTTCCCGCCAGGTCGCCCGCCATCGTGGCCAGCGCCTCCGCCGTGGCGACGCCGACGCAGGGGATGGCCCAGCCCTGCGCCAGCCCCTGGCCAAGGCTTGCCGCCGCGCGCAGGCCGGTGAAGCTGCCGGGGCCGACGCCCACCGCGACGGCCACGGGTGCCGCGCGGCCGGCGAGAAGTTCCCTCACCGACAGCGCCAGCCCCGCCGCGTCCGGCGCGGTGACCGTGGCGATCGCTGCTGCGCCGACCAGGCTCGCGCGGCCGCCCGAGGCGCCGTCGATGACCAGGATCGGCGCTTGGTCAGAGGATATCGGCGACCTCGGCGAAGTCGAAGCGCGGCGAGCGGTCGAACAGGCCGACCGGATCGCCGTGGCCGATATTGATCAGGAAATTGGCCTTCCAGCCGCGATAGGAAAAGAACTCGGCATCCACCTTGGCCTTGTCGAAGCCGCTCATCGGGCCGCAATCGAGCCCCAGCGCGCGGGCGGCGAGGATGAAATAGCCGCCCTGCAGCGTCGCGTTGCGGAACGCCGTCTCCTCCGCCAGGGGCGGGTTGCCGGAGAACCAGGCGCGGGCGTCCGCATGCGGGAAAAGCTTCGGCAGTTGCTCGTAGAAATGCGGATCATAGGCGACGATCGCGGTCACCGGGGCTGCCATCGTCTTGTCGAGGTTGCCGGCGGAAAGGGCTGGGCGCAGCCGCTCCTTGGAGCTGACGCTGCGCAGGAACAGGAACCGCGCGGGCGAACAGTTGGCGGAGGTCGGCGCCATCTTCATCAGGTCGAAAACCTCGTGGATCTCCTCGTCGGTGACGGGATCCTCGGTCCATTTGTTGTGCGAGCGCGCGGTGCGGAAGAGCTGGTCGAGGGCGGGGTCGTCGAGCTTCATGCGAAATCCGTCATGTCTGGAGGAGCGCGGGCGAGGCAGGACTCGGCGTTAGCCCGCGTTCGCCCAGCGATCAAGCGGGCGCGTCAGGCCATCACCTGTTCGACGCGGCGCACCTCGGGGACGTAGTGGCGCAGCATGGTCTCGATGCCGTGCTTCAACGTCGCGGTGGAGGACGGGCAGCCCGAGCACGAACCCTGCATGTGCAGCAGGACCACACCCTCGCGATAGCCGCGGAAGACGATGTCCCCGCCGTCGCCGGCAACCGCGGGGCGCACGCGCGTGTCGAGCAGCTCCTTGATCTGGGCGACCACCTCGGCATCCTCCGGCGCGCAATCCTCCTCGACCGCGGCGGCGCTGGCGGCGAGCGCCGGCTCGCCGGCGAGCGCGTGGTCCATGATCGCGCCCAGCACGCGGGCCTTGAGGTGACTCCAGTCGGCGTCGTCGGTCTTCGTCACGGTCACGAAATCGGCGCCGAGGAACACCCGGGCGACGCCGTCGAGCGCGAACAGCCTGGCGGCGAGGGGGCTCGTTTCGGCGCCCACCGGAGCGGCAAAATCAGCCGTTGCGGTGCCGGCCACGTCGCGGCCGGGCAGGAACTTCAGCGTCGCGGGATTGGGCGTGCCTTCGGTCTCGATGAACATGCAATATCTCCAACCGGACCAAGCAGGTCCTGATACAGCCCTACATCGGGCGTTATGGCGCGCAAGACAAGGGGTTCAGAGAACCACGATGGGGTTCAGGGAGCCGGGCATGCAGGCGCCATCAGCTCCTCGGCGCCGGCCGGGTTGCCGTGTTCGGGGTCGGCGGCGGTCGCGAGCAGGAAGAAACCGGGTTGCGCGCCGAACCGCGCGCCGACCACGGCGAGCGCGTAGCCGCCCATGTCGGCGCGCGCCGGCGGGCGCTCCGCGAGGCGCTGGAACGGCGTCGGCCGGGCGAGGGCGCTGCCGAGGAGGCGCATCACCCTGTAGGGATGCGTGCCGTAGAGAAAATCCGGCGCCGACCAGATATCGGGCGGCATGGCTGCGCGGGAGGCGAGGGCCGCGCGCACGGACGGGCGCACGCACCCGACATGGATATGCAGCTGTTCCTGGGTGCGCGCGGTGGGCGAGTTGATGGCGAGGATGATCCGGCTGCGGCCGAGCGCATGGCCGGCTTGCAGCGCCACCAGGCGGCGCGCCGCCCAGGCATCGGCGAACCAGTTCGGGGCGCGCGGCGCCAGCACCGCGGGATCCTCGATACCGGTCACCCGCGCCGTCGGGATCAGCAGATATTGCTGCGGCTTCTCTGGCGAATTGTCCTTCAGCAGCGCCCAGCCGGCGGCCGGGTCCACGCGGGCGCAGATGCCGCTGCCATGCCCGCTGTCGAACCTTGGCACGCAGTTGCGGTGGACGATCTTCCACAGCGCATCCGGGTCCGCCCGCGCCGCCGGTGCCACGAGGATCAGCAGGGCGGCGAGGAGCTGTCTAATCCGTACGGACATGCAACGATGACACCCCCTCGGCCAGCAGCATCAGCAGGTCCGGCAGGGCGAGTGCCACGCAGCCCTCGGTCGGGGCGAAATCCTCGCGCGCGACATGGAGGAAGATGGCACTGCCGCGTCCGCGCACCACCGGATCGTCATTCCAGCCCAGCACGGCCACGAGGTCGTAGAGATGATCGTTGCGTGACATCCGCTCGCAGCGTGCCGGGTGCGGCAGAGTCACCTGGCGGTTGTAGTCGGCGTGCGCGGGGTCGTCGCACCAGCCATCGGCCTCGCCGATCGGCTCGCGCGGCAGCATCCCGGGCGGCGCGGCGATGCGGTCGGCGCGGTAGAGCAGGCGGCGCAGCAGCAGCGTGCCGGCGGGGGTGGCGCCATCGCCCTCGTGCTTGGTGGTGCTGATGCCGCCGCGGCCGAGCGCGCAGCGCAGGCGCCGGCCGCGCCAGGTGAGCGTGGCGTCGGCATGGATTTCGGCGATCATCGACCCGCCGTCTGGATCGCCATCATGGATCGAGCAAGTGCCCGAAGCGCGCCGCCTTGGTGGCGAGATAGGCATCGTCCACGCCGTTGGCCGGGATCACGATGGGCTCGCGCGCCACGACCTCGATGCCGCAGGCGCCCAGCGCCTCGACCTTCGCGGGGTTGTTGGTGAGCAGCCGCAGCCGCGCGATGCCGAGCTCGCGCAGCATCGTCGCCGCGATCAGGAAGCTGCGCTCGTCGGCACCCCAGCCGAGCGCGCGGTTGGCGTCGAGCGTGTCAAGCCCGCGATCCTGCAGCGCATAGGCGCGCAGCTTGTTGACCAGGCCGATGCCACGCCCCTCCTGCGCCAGGTAGAGCAGCACGCCATGCCCCTCGGCCGCGATGCGTGTGATGGCGCCTCGCAGCTGGTCGCCGCAGTCGCAGCGCAGCGAGCCGAGCAGATCGCCGGTGAAACATTCCGAGTGCAGCCGCACCAGCGGCGTGGCCTGTGCCGCCGGGTCGCCGATGACGATCGCCAGATGTTCCGCTCCCGCGTCCGGCGCGCGGAAGGCGATGAGGCGGGCGTCGCGTGCGCCAGCGAGCGGTACCGGCGCCTCCGCGACGCGGGTGAGTGCCGCGGCCTCGCTGGCGGGATAGGCGAGAACATCCGTCGCGGCGACGGCGATCAGCCGCGCGGTGTCGGCCTCGGCGGCCAGGCGACCGGCCAGCATCGCCGGCAGCAGCCGCGCGAGCTTGGCCAGCGCCAGCGCCGCCGGCGCGCCGGCCGGGACCGGGGTAGGGGCAGGGACGGGCGTGGTGGTGGGTTGGGCGCGCGCCGGCTCCGGCGGGCGCGGCGGGTCGCGCGTTGGGTCCGCCAGGGCGCGCAGCAGTCCCGGCGCCGGGGCGGGCAGGGCGAGGGCCTGCGGGG
>JAJXXT010000043.1 GCA_021780935.1 Pseudomonadota bacterium | reverse complement strand
GATGGTGAGGCCTGGCATCGCGCGGAAGATCGCGATGTCCTCCGTCGCCTGATGGCTCGGCCCGTAGCCGGACGTGAGGCCGGGCAGCGCGCAGACGATCTTGACGTCGAGCCTCTCCTCGGCGATCGCCATGCAGATGAAGTCGTAGGCGCGGCGCGAGGCGAATACCGCATAGGTGGTCACGAACGGCAGCGCGCCCTCGCGCGCGAAGCCCGCGGCGGCGGCCATCAGCAGCTGCTCGGCCATGCCCATCTGGTAGAAACGCTCGGGATAGGCTTTCGCGAACACGTGGAGGTCGGTGTATTTCGAAAGGTCCGCGGTCAGGCCGATGATCTCCGGGCGCTGTGCCGCGAGCTCAACCAGTGCGTTGCCGAACGGGGCAGCGGCGGTGCGCTGCCCGGGGGCGGCGATCGAGGCGATCATCGCCGAGGTGGTCAGCCGCTTCTTCGGCGCAGCGGCGGAAGCTGTCGTGCTCATCGGGGGGACCTGGTGCTGAAACCGGCGTCGAGCACGGCGATCGCCTGCTGCCATTCGTCTGCCTCGACGCGCAGGAAGTGGTTGCGTTCACGGGTTTCGAGGAATGGCACGCCCTTCGCCATCCTGGTGTCGCAGATGACGATGCGCGGGCCGGCGACGCGCACCGCCCGCGCCGCATCGAAGGCGGCAGTGACGGCCTCGATGTCGTTGCCATCGACGCGCTGGGTATGCCAGCCGAAAGCGCGGAAACGCTCGTGCAGTGGCTCGCGCGAGGACATCGCCGAGGACGGGCCATCGGCCTGCTGGTCGTTGACGTCGACGATTCCGATCAGGTTGTCGAGCTGCCAGTGCGCGGCGCCCATGACGCCTTCCCAGATCGAGCCCTCGTTGAGCTCACCATCGGAAAACAGTGTGTAGACGCGGGCGTCGGATTTCTTGCGCTTCAATCCGAGCGCCATGCCGACGGCGATGCCCACGCCATGCCCGAGCGAGCCGCCGGTGATCTCCATTCCCGGCGTATAGGCCGCCATGCCCGACATCGGCAGGCGGCTTTCGTCGCCGCCATAGGTCTCGATCTCGCTCTCGGGCAGGATGCCGGCCTCGATCATCGCCGCATAGAGAGCGATGGCGTAATGACCGATCGAGAGCAGGAACCGATCCCGCCCTTCCCAGTGGACCTCGTGCGGGCGATAGCGCAGGGCATGGAAATAAGCGACCGCCAGCACATCGGCGATACCGAGCGCCTGGGCGATATAGCCCTGGCCCTGCACCTCGCCCATCCTGAGCGCGTGGCGGCGGATACGGTACGCACGTTCCGCCAGCGAGATGTTCGCGCCGGCATAGGGAAAGCCGCTCGCCGCGGCGTCGGGGGATGCGCTTGCGCTCATGACGGGTTGTACCGCTGTTCTCGGGTCAATGGATCAGCATGCCGCCGTTGACGTCGATCACCGCGCCGGTGACGTAGGCGGAAAGATCGGAGGCGAGGAAAAGGAAGATCCGCGCCACGTCCTCGGCGGTGCCGAGGCGATTGAGCGGGATGCCCTTGAGGATGTCCGTGCGCATCTCGTCGGTGAGCTTGCCGCCGGTGATGTCGGTCTGGATCAGGCCCGGCGTCACGCAGTTGACGCGGATGCCGGAGGGGCCGAACTCGCGCGCCATCGCCTTGGCGAGACCGAGCACGCCCGCCTTCGCCGCGGAGTAGTGCGGCCCGCCGAAGATGCCGCCGCCGCGCTGCGCCGAAACCGAGGACATGCAGCCGATCGAGCCGCTGCGCCGCTCGCGCATATGCGGCAGCAGCGCCTGGCTGAGGTTGAAGACGCCGGTGAGGTTGACGCCCATCACCCGCTCCCAGTTGCGCGGCTCGATGTCGAGAAAGCGCAGCGGCTCGGTGATGCCGGCGTTGTTGATCAGGATGTCGACGTGGCCGAACGCGGCGATGGCCCGCCCGGCAGCGGCGGCGCAGGCAGCGCGGTCGGTGACGTCGCAGGCGATGCCGACATGGCCGGCGCCGAGCGCGGCGGCAGCGGCGTCGCTCGCCGCCTGGTCGAGGTCCAGGATCGCCACGCGCGCGCCATGCTCGGCAAACAGCCGTGCCGTCGCCAGGCCGATGCCCCTGGGGCTCGCTGCCCCCGAAATCACCGCGGTTCTGCCCTTGAGCAACATTGTTTCCTCCATGCGCGCGGCAGGAGAACGCATGCCGGCGCATCGCCGGGCAAACGCGAAATTTGCACGAATAGGTGAATCAGGTTCACCTATTCGGATGGCCAGCCCGATTCCGCTGTCACTGCTGCGTGCGTTCGAGGCCGCCGGCCGCTCCCTTTCCTTCCGCGTCGCCGCCGAGGAATTGGCGCTGACCCCGAGCGCGGTCAGCCACGCCATTCGCAAGCTCGAGGACCTGCTGGGGGTGCGACTGTTCCAGCGCCAGGCGCGCATGATCGCACTGACCGCCGAGGGCCAGACACTGATGCGCCATGTCGCCGACGCCTTCGACATCCTGCATCACGGCATGGAAACCGTCTCCAACCGCGCGCCGCGCCTGCTGCGGCTGCACGTCGCCCCGAGCTTTGCCACCCAATGGCTGGCGCCACGCCTACCGCGCTTCCTTGCCGCCAATGCCGGCGCCGAGGTGCGGATCGCCGCCGGCACCGACTATGCCCGCTTCAGCGACGGTACCTTCGATGCCGATATCGTCTACGCCACCGCGACGACGGCGCGCGAGGCCTCGGGCCTGGTACGTATCTCGCTCGGCGACGAGACCGTGATGCCGCTTTGCGCCCCGGCGCTGGCGGCGACGATCGCGACCCCCGCCGACATGCTGAGCCGGACGCTGATCCACAGCGACAACAAGGTGCTGCGCTGGTCGGACTGGTTCGTGGCCAACCGGCTGCGCGCGCCGGCGCTGCACGGGCTGCGCTTCGATCGCAGTTTCCTCGCCATCGGCGCGGCGGTGGACAGCCTCGGCATCGCGCTCGAATCCACCCGCCTCGCCGAGCGCGAGATCGCCGAGGGCAAGTTGGTCCCGCCGCTGGCCGGCCGCTCCGTCGACCTGCATTATGCCGCGCATTTCCTCGTCTACCCCCGCAGCAACCAGTCCAACCCACTGATCGCGCGGCTCTCCGCCTGGCTGCAGCAGGAGATTGCGGCCACGCTGGGGTCATAGGCTCGAACGCCAGCCGCGCGCCGGGCCAGGATGGCCGCACCGGCCGACACGCGGTCTGCTTGCGCGCGGCAGGCGCACCGTTAGAATACGGGGGCAAAACAACGCGGAGGTGATGCGATGCAGCGCAAACACGCGGCGATCGTGGCGGCCCTCCTGCTGGGCTTGGCCGGATGCGCCCAAACGCCCACGACCGCGCGGGTCACCGCCATGCCGGGACCCGGCAAGAGCTTCCAGGACTTCCAGGCCGACCAGGGCTATTGCCAGCAATTCGCCCAGGCGCAGGTCGCCGGCCAGGCGCAGAAGGCAAATGAGACCACGGCGATCGGCGCCGGCGCAGGCGTGGTCGGTGGTGCGGCCCTGGGGGCGGCAGCGGGTGCGATCGGCGGCAACGCCGGAACCGGGGCGGCGATCGGCGCGCTGAGCGGCGCGGTGCTCGGCACGGCGGGAGGCGCATATGTCTCCAACCAGCAGCAGCAGGCAACCCAGAATCAGTTCGACCAGGCGTATGCGCAGTGCATGTATTCGCGCGGCAACAACGTCCAGGGCTTCGCGCCGCACGCGCAGACAACCTCGGTCTCGCCCGGCAACTCGGCGCTGGTGCAGAGCGTGCAGGAGCAGCTGATCCGCCTGCATTACCTCGCCCCACCGGCGGACGGCATCGCCGGGCCCCAGACCATCTCGGCGATCACCCGCTTCCAGCAGGCCAGCGGCATCCCGCCGACCGGCGAGGCAACGCCGACGCTGCTGGCGCGGCTGCAGCAGACCCAGGGTTAGGAAGGGGTCAGGCCCGGCGCCGGTGGCGCCGGCGCAGCCCTAGGAGCGCCCCGGCGGCCACGGCGAGCAGCGCGGCGCTCGGCGGTTCCGGGACGCTGGACGGGGGTGTATTCCCCTCGCCCGGCGGCACGTTGGAGTTCGGCGGCGGCAATCGCGGATTGGACGGCGGCAGCGGGTTGCCGCTCGGGCCGCCGCTGCCGCCACCCGGAATGCCGCCAATGGGCAGGAACAGCGCTGGCGGCGTTGAGTCCGGCCCGTGATACCCCCAATTGCCCGTGTCCCAGTTCGCGGCGACGTGCGGCACGCCGGGGTCGGCCGCGGACGCCTGCGGAGCGCCTGGCAGGCGGGTGTGCGGTCCGGACGCCGCCGGGGCATCTGGAACCCAGGCGAGGCTCGTGCCGGTGCAGTGGCACTCGACGCCGGCCGGAATCGGGTGCGCGGCGATCAGCGCCGAGAGCGCGGCGGGCACAAGATGTTTGATCTTGCCAACCGGCAGGCAGACCCAGGCCATGACTCAGCCCCCCGCGGCAGCGCGGTGCGGCAGCGGCGCGATCCCGGCGCGAACGACCGGAAGCGCTACGCTGGTCGGAACAGTAGGGCGTTGAGGAGGCAGCGGCATGGCTCGTCGGGCTTTCGAATCGATTCGCGCGTGATCTTAATTGACGCGGTGGAGGTCACCAGAGCATCGGTTGCGCGTTCTGAGGAAAATACGCCCCGCCATCACGAACGTCATTAAAATACGACGATGCGAATGATTTGAAATGTCGCCTTGGCGCCAAACGCCGACATAGGAACAAAGATCGACGAATTAAGATGGAAACGTCTTATAAAAGGCGCGGCACCGCCCTTGCGGGCCTCGTCGCCCCGCCCGGTAACACCCTTGCCGCGCCGCGCCGCTGGCGCAACGGCAGCCGGACCGGCCATGAAAACCGGGCAGCCTCGTTTCGCTAAACTCGGTCGGGCCCGGGCCCGACCTGGCGGCGTGCGAAAAAATCTCTCTCGGATCGCAAAATTGTTAATGGACTCTTTCGGAAGCTTTATGTATTAAGCTTTAGACGGATCGCGAGTTGTGAGGGGTGTCATGCGTCATCTGGTTCTTCCCATCGCGGCGGCGGCGGCTTTGCTGGCGGCGCCGGCTGCATTTGCCACACCGACGGAGATGTTCAACCTGGACCAGACGGGGGTCACCGGAACCTCCGGTCTGCCCGGCGTGGTGACGCTGACGCAAACCAGCAGCACTCAGATCGACCTCAGCGTCGTGCTGAAAAACGGTTTCGTCTGGGCCAACACGGGCGGGCCGCACACGCTGTTCGCCTTCAGCCTCGACAGCGCGACCGAGAGTATCGCCAACATCGCGATTACCGGGGCGAACGCTGGGGACTTCGCCTCCCCGGGCGTGGCCGGCCCCTACACGGCCAATCCCTATGGCGTCTACACCAACGCGATCTGGTGCTCGGCGACAGGCTGCCCGCACGGGGGCACCTCGAGCAACCTCAGCGCCGTGCTCGACCTCAGCATCACGGTCCCGACTGGCGACACGATCGCGTACAGCGATTTCGTGACCAGCACGGAGCAGAACAAAAACGGCAAGGGCGAGGGCTATTACTTCGCGGCCGATCTCGGCCAGAACGGCAACACCGGCACCTTTGCCTCAAATTCCTACACGTACGGCTGCGCCGGAAACGGTTGCGGTGGCGACAACAACAACGGGGTACCGGAGCCTGCGAGCATGGCGGTTCTCGGCGTCGGCCTGGTCGGACTCGGCCTCGCGCGCCGCCGCCGCGCAACCTGAGTTGGGCCCGACGCCTGGCCAGGACCTGACCCTGGCCAGAGCGTCCGCCCGATGGAATGCCGCACGAGAAGCACCGTCGATTCCGGCCTTCACGGTGGAGCCGCGGGACCGGACCGCAGGGCAGATGGGGCCGGCATCAGACGAGTTCGTGACGCGAGGATGTGACCACGTGCCGCGCGCCACCAAAAATTCCGGGGCCCGGCTTTCCAAGCGCCTCTTCGGTTGGCTCTAGAGCAATATTCGACCAGATAGAATCATCTGGTCGGACTTCTTGCTCTGGGAAACTTCCAATCTAGAGCAATGTCCGGTCTACCCGGCCGGACAGGCTCAGGCAGACCGGAGTTTGCTCTAGAGACCCGGCGGCAGCGGTGACACCCCGATCACCAGCGGGTGCAGCGCCAGCAAGGCGAGCCACAGCGCGAACCCGAGGACCAGGCGCAGCGCAGCGCCCCAGCCCGGCCGCGGCCTCCAGCGTCCGTCGAGCAGCGCGGAAAGTGGCCAGAGTGACGTGTTCGCCGCCAGCCGCGCCCAGGCGGCCGCGCCGAGCCGGCGCTGCCGCCGCCTGTCGAGCATGTGCATGCCCAGCAGCGCGAAGCCCGCAAAGCCGCCGAACAGCAGCACATGCGCGAGGTCGCCATTGGCGAGCATATGCGCCCCACCCCACAGCGCCAGCGCCAGCAGCAGCGGATGGCGCGCCACGCCCGCGACGCCGGGACGTGCCGGGTCGAATCCCGCCTCGCCGCCACCGAACGAAAGCGGATTCGCCGCCCCGAGCGCGAACGCGACGAGCAGGCAGGCGAGCGGCATGATGAGGTTCACGAGCCAGATTCGCCAGCCCGCGTAGGGCCACAATGCGACGTAGGGCGCCCGCCCGGCCGCCACGATCAGCCAGACGAGCACACCCACCGAGACCGTAGCATAGGTGGCGAGGTAGAGCCGCTCGCCCAGTGCCGCGACCAGCCGCGCGCGCAGCGCCGGTCGCGTCGGCAGCGCATGCGAGAGCAGAAAAACGGCGAAGGCGCCGGCGAATCCGCCCCAACCGCCCATCGCTGCGGCAAGCGTGGTGCTCACCCGCCACGCGTGGGTGGCGCATGCGTCACCCCCTCCGACGGCACGCACTCGGCGAGCGTGTGTTCGTCGAGCGCGGCGTAGAAACGGTCCTCGGCCTGCCGCAGCATCCCCTTGAGTCCGCACTCACTGACCAGCGTGCAGGTGCATCCCTGGCCCCGGAAGCACTCCACCAGCGGTTGCCGGCTCTCCAGCCGGCGCATCAGCGTGCCAAGCTGCAGCGTCGCCGGATCGACCGCCAGCGCGACCCCGCCGGCGATCCCACGCGTTGTACGCGTGACGCCGAGCGCGGTCAGCTCCTGCACGATCTTGTGCAGGTGATGGCGCGACAACCCGCCGAGCTCGCGCGCCAGCATCTCGACGCTGAGCGGCCGGCCAGCCGGCTGGCGCCGCAGCACCATCAGCACGCGCAATGCGAAATCGGTGGCGGCGAGAAGACGCATCGAGGGCCCTTATTGGGTATTGACCATACCACATTCGACTTGGTATGAAACTGGTATTGTCGATACCAATATCGGCCGCGCCCGCCCCGCCGCGTCCCGCGAGGCATCGTCGCGCTCGGCGAACCCTGGCCATGGGTGCCGGGCAGGAGGATCTGCATGAGTGCCACCACCGCTTCCGAGCCCGGCTTTGCCACGCGCCGCCTGGGCGAGATCGCCGCGACCACACCCGGCGCCACCGCCGTGCTGCGTCGCCACAAGCTCGATTTCTGCTGCGGCGGGCAGGTGACGCTGGGTGAGGCGGCGGCACTCCGCGGGCTCCCGCTCGACGCGCTGGAGCAGGAACTGAGCGAGGTCACCGCCCTCGGGCGCAAAGCGGCGCCACTCGAGAACACGGAGGAGCTGATCGGGCTGATCGAGACGCGCTACCACGAGGCGCATCGCCGCGAGCTGCCGGAGCTGGTCCGCCTCGCGCGCCGGGTCGAGGCGGTTCACCGCGAGCATCCGGCCGCGCCAACCGGCCTCGCCGACCTGCTCGAGACCATGCTGGCCGAATTGCAGGACCACATGGCCAAGGAGGAACAGGTGCTGTTCCCGCTGATGCGCCGGGGCGGCCACCCGATGATCGCGCAGCCGATCGGCATGATGCTCGCCGAGCACGAAGACCACGGCAACTACCTGCGCGAACTGGAGCGGCTGACCGGCGACTTCACCCCGCCGGAGGAAGCCTGCTCCACCTGGCGCGCGCTCTATAGCGGCGGGCGCAAATTCGCCGACGACCTGGTCGAGCACATCCACACCGAGAACAACATCCTGTTCCCGCGCTTCACCGGCTGAAGCGTCAGCCGCACTGTCAGGGCGCGATCAGGCCGGGCTGGAAGGCCAGGACGTCGAGCATCTCGCCCGCGCGCAATTCCGTGATCGGCGCCGCGAGCATCGCCATCCCGCCGGAGGTGAGCAGCGGCGCCAGCCGGCCCGAACCCTCCGGGCCCGCGCGCTCCGCCCACAGCTCCGCCCCGCGCTGGACGAGGCGGACGGCGATAAACTCGGTCCGACCGGGCTTGCGCGCGAGCGCGAACGCGGACCGGGCACGCAGCGGCGCGGGTGTGATCGTGCCGGTGAGCCGTGCCAGCAGCGGGCGGAGAAAGGCGAGGGCGCCGACGAGCGCCGCCTGCGGGTTGCCCGGCAGGCCAAGAAACAACGCCTCGCCTAGCCGCCCTGCGGCGAGCGGCTTGCCCGGCTTCATCGCCACCTTCAGCACCGCGAGCGAACCGCCGAGATCGTCCAGCGCATGGCGTACGTGGTCCTCCTCACCCACCGAGATACCGGCCGTCGTGACCACGAGGTCGGCACCGGCCGCCGCCTCGCGCAGCGCCGTGCGCACCGCCTCGGCACGATCGGCAAACAGCGGCAGACACCGCGGCTCCACGCCCCAGGTCGCGAGCAGGGCGGCGAGCATCGGCCGGTTGGAATCGTGGATCTGGCCCGCCGCCAGCGGCTGGCCGGCGCCGCGCAGCTCGTGCCCGCCGGAAAGCAGCGCCACGCGCGGGCGCCGCCGGACCTCGACCACGTCGATTCCCTGCCCCGCGAGCATCGCGACGTGGCGCCAGTCGAGCAGCGTGCCGGGGGCGATCAGTGGCTCACCGGCGCGCACGTCCTCGCCCCGCCGGCGCAGATTGGTCCCTGCGGGCAACGCCACCGCAACGATGATTGCCGCGCCCTCGCGCCGCACCCGTTCCTGCGCGATCACCGCGTCCGCGCCTTCCGGCACCGGTGCGCCGGTCAGGATGCGATGCGCCCCGCCCGGCGTCAGCCGCCCACGCGGCTCGCCCGCAGCGGTGCGCCCGGTGACGGCAAGGCGCCTGCCCGGCGCCAGCTCCGCCGCGCGCGCCGCATAGCCGTCCATCGCCGATTGGTCGAAGCCCGGCAGGTCGAGCCGCGCCTCGACCGGTGCGGCCAGCACGCGCCCCGGGCAATCCTGTATCGCCACGCGCTCGTCGGACAGCACCGCGCCCGCTAGCGCCAGCACGCGCTCCCGCGCCGTCCCGACGTCGAGTTCGGCCGGATCGCCGCCCGATTGCGCCACGATCGCATTCATCGGCGCGTCATCCCGGGTCGCGCCGGCGCGACCTGGCGAGCAGAGGGGCGAACCGCACCACGAACAGCGAGAAGGCGCCGGCCCAGGCCGCTCCCGAGAGATCGAGCAGCAATTCGTAATTACCCGGAACGATCGCCGCCAGCAGCCGCAGGATCGCGGCGACGCTGACCAGCACGAAGACCGTGGTGAGCAGGCTGGAAGACGTCAGCGCCTGGCCGGTATGGCCGAGCGAGGCGCGCGCCATCACCGCAAGCGTCATGGTGCCGATCGCGCCCACCGTGAGCGCATGCAGCGCGGCCGATGCGCTCAACAGGGCGAGAAAGTGGTTGGCGCCCAGCAGCGCGAGCCCGAACGCGATCCAGGCATAGCCGAGATGCAGCACCGCCAGCAGCGGCTCGGCCAGCGTGGCGATCCCACGCCAGCGCGCCAGGCGCAGCGCGTGCGCCGCCCCGGCGGCGAACAGCAGCACCGCGGCGGCAGCCGAATCCGGCAGCACCACCCAAAGCGCCAGCGCCGCGGCGCTCGTTGCGAGCGCGGCACGGTCGAGCCGGCCGAATGGCGCCGGCAGCCTGCCCTGCGGGTCGCGGCGCTGCAGCCAGTTGCGGGTGAAGCTCGGTATGATCCGTCCGCCGATCAACGTGACGAGCGCGACCAGCGTCGCGATACCGAGCCGTGCGCCTGCCAGTGCCAGCGCGATGCGGCCGGCCGCGCCGATCTGCATCAGCAGATCCGCCAGCAGCAGCATGCCGATTGCCACCAGCACCGGCAGGTTGCGCCAGTTCCGCCCGGCCAGGATTTCACGCCCGATCGCCGCCAGCAGGGCCAGCGGGAAGGCGAGGTCGAGGACGGCTGGGATCGGCGCCGCGAGGCCGCCGCCCAGCAGCATCGCCGCCCGCCCGAGGAACCACAGCAGCACCAGCGCGCCGAGCGGCGCACCCTGCAGCGGCATGCGCCCGGTCCAGTTCGGCACCGCGGTGAAAAGAAATCCGGCAACGGTGGCGAGCCCAAAGCCGAAGATCATTTCGTGGGCGTGCCAGAGCGGTGGCGCCATGGCGACCGGCAGCACCATACCCGCGGCTAGCAGCAGCAGCCACAACGGCACCGCGAACGCGGCCCATAATCCGCTGAGCAGGAAGAACGGGCGGAACCCCGCCGACAGGATCGCCGGCGCCGCACTCGGGCGGTAGCGGGGAATCGCCGTCATGCAGCGCCCTCCGCACCGATGCGGGTGATGCGCACCGCCGCCGTCTCCGGGAAGCTCCACGCCAGCACGAGCGCGAGCGCCGCCGCGGCGGGCTGCGGTGTATCGGCCATGGCGCCGACCAGATCGAGCCAGACCTCCTCGCCACCATGATCCAGCAGGTGGCGCACGCGCGCCGCCACCAGTGCGCCCGCGCTGGTCCCTTCGGTGGCTGCCGCCGCGGCGATCCGCTCGCGCATGGCTGCCTCGGCGACGACCGCGAGCATCGCCTCGGCACGCGTCGGGTCCGTCAGGACGTTCAGGATATCACCCAGCATGCCAGTCCTTATTGCAGCGGTGACGGGGCCGCAGGCGCCATATCGCAACCCGTGATCTCGGCCTCACCGGCGAGGCGAGCCACGTACTGCGCCACCGCGTGGCGCCAGGCGCTCTCCTCGAGATAGGCGGCGATGCGCGCATGGACCTGCTCGAACGGCAGCGCCACGCCCTCGACCCGGCGTTCGAGCCGGACGATGTGCACGCCGTAGCGCGTCGCAACCGGCTCAGCCCCGGTCTCGCCCGGGCGCAGGCGCAGCATCGCCGCCTCGAACTCCGGCGTGGTCTGCCCGCGCGCGACCTGGCCGAGCCGCCCACCCTCCTGCGCCGAGGGACAGTCGGACAGCGCGCGGGCCAGCGCCTCAAAGCTTTGTGGGTTCGTTTGGATCTCCGCGAGCGCCGAGCGGGCGCGGGTCAGCGCGGTGGCATAGGCGGCACTGTCGCTGCGGTCGGCACGAAACAGGATGTGCAGCGGTTCGTAGAGGTCGGGGCTGCGGAAACGGGCGTGATTGGAGGCATGGTAGCGCCGGCAACTCGCGTCGTCCGCGCGCGGCGTCGAGATCTCCGCCTCCAGCAGCGCGCGGATCCGCGCCTCCTCCTCGGTCTCGCGCACCCCCTCCTCGCTCCTCGGCTCGGCGGCGAGGCCAAGCGTGCGGGCACGTTGCAGCAGCAGCTCGCGCACGACCAGTGCCCGCGCCGCCTCCCGCCATGCGGCCTGCGGCGAGACGTCGGGATGGTTCTGCGCCTCGCGCGCGATCGCCGAGGCGGGGATGGCAACGCCGTTGACCGCGACCGGCACGCTTGGCGCCTGCGGATGGCTGACAGCGATGCGCATCACCCCCTCAATCCCCCGCGCCGGCCGCCGGCTTGCGGACGGCCCGCTGGCGGCTGCGCACCACCTGGTAGCCCGGACGGCCGACATACCAGATCGGTACGCTCCAGATATGAACCAGGCGGGTGAACGGGAATACCAGGAACACCGTGAGCCCGAAGAACAGATGCACCCTGAAGATCGGGCTGGTGCCGACCAGCAGTGCCGCAGCGCCGGGGTGCAGCGTCAGGATTCCCTGCGCCCAGCCCATGAACCGGACCATCTCGGTGCCGTCCAGGTGCTGGGCCGAGAACGGTATGGTGGCGAGCCCGAGCGTGAGTTGCAGCCACAGCAGCAGCAGGACGAAGATGTCGGCAAAGCTCGACGTGGCGCGGATGCGCGCATCGAGCAGCCGCCGGTGCGCCAGCATCGCGAGGCCGATCCAACACGCGACGCCGGCAACGCCGCCCACGATCATCGCCAGCAGCTGCTTGACGGTGTGGCTGATCCCCAGCGCCTCCAGCAGCGCAAGCGGCGTCAGCAGACCCACCAGATGGCCGACGAAGATGACCAGGATACCGACATGGAACAGGTTCGACCCCCAGATCACCTGCCGTACCCGCAACAGCTGACTGGAGCCTGAACGCCACGTGTATTGCGAGTGGTCGAAGCGCAGCACGCTCCCGACCAGAAAGACGGTCAGTGCGACATATGGGTACCAGCCGTAGAGCGCAGTGTTCAGCCAGGTGCTCATGCTCGTCTCTCCTCAGGCCCCGCAAGCCTCGCTGCGTCGGGCATCGCGTTGCGCCGCGCGCAGGCGCGCCCGCAGCCGATCGGGGCCGCAACCGTCAAGGGATTCCGCGGGGCCGAAACGAACTGCCGCGTCCTCCCAGGCCGCATCGAGGGCGGCAAGATCGTCGGCATCCTCATCGGGGATCGCGGAGGCGCCAGTCCGCGGCGCCTGTGCGAGTGTCGCCACCGCGGCCATCACCGCACCGTAGCCCGCGTCGCGCCGCGCGAGCCGCCCGGCCAACTCGCGCAGGATCGCGGCCGGCTCGGCGAGCAGCGCCTGTGCCTCGGCGAGTGGCAGCAATGAGAGAAACTCGAGAAACAGCGGCAGGAAATCCGGCAACTCCCCGGGTGCGACTTCGAGCCCATGCTCCTCGTAGAGTGCTAGCAGGTCGACCATGGCCTGCCCGCGATCACGGCTCTCGCCGTGGACGTGCTCGAAGAGATGCAGCGAGACGGCACGACCGCGGTCGAACAGTCCGACATAACGTTCCTCGAGCTCATAGAGGTCCGTCGCGTCGAGTTCGCGCAGGAAGGCGGTGAGGGCGGAGCGCTGCTCGGGCTCCAGCAGCGCCTCCTCCTCCAGGATCGCCGGCAGCGCGGTCGCGTTCTGTTTCAGCTCCGCGCTCGGGTAGGAAAGCAAGGCCGCGAGCACGCGATACGTGCGCGCCATCACTCGACCTCCATCGGGTTCCTGCCGCGTCCCGCCTTCTGGCCGAACAGGTCGAATCCGGTACGCCCCGTGCAACCTTCGCCGAAAGAGAAACCGCAGCCGCCGCGCAGCTGGTAGGCGTCCTCGCCGGTCTCGCGGTGAACCGTTGGAATTACAAAACGATCCTCGTAATTGGCGACCGCCAGGAGCCGGCACATTGCTTCGATATCCGCCCCCGTGAGGCCGACACTCTCGGCCACTGCCTCGTCGATCAACCCGTCAACGGTCTTGGCCCGCATATAGGCGCGCATGGCGAGCATCCGCCGCAGCGCCAGCTCCACCGGTTCGGTGCGACCGGCGGTCAGCAGGTTGGCAAGGTAGCGCACCGGGATGCGCAGCGAGGCGACATCGGGCAGGCCGCCGTTCTCCCCGAGCTCGCCCTGCGCCGCCGCGGCCTGGATCGGCGAGAGCGGCGGCACATACCAGACCATCGGCAGTGTGCGGTATTCGGGATGCAGCGGGAAGGCGATCCGCCAGTCCATCGCCATGCGCCAGACCGGTGAGCGCCGTGCCGCCTCCAGCCATGCCTCGGCGATTCCCCCGGCGCGGGCCTGCGCCTGCACCGCCGGGTCGAACGGGTCGAGAAACACCTTGAGCTGGGCTTCGTAAAGACCGCCCTCGTCGGCAACCGACGCGGCCTCCTCGATGCGGTCAGCGTCGTAGAGAACAACGCCAAGATAGCGGATGCGCCCGACGCAGGTCTCCGAGCACACCGTCGGCTGCCCCGACTCGATGCGCGGGTAGCAGAAGATGCATTTCTCCGACTTCCCGGAAGACCAGTTGTAATAGATCTTCTTGTACGGGCAGCCGGAGACGCACATGCGCCAGCCCCGGCATTTGTCCTGGTCGATGAGGACGATGCCGTCCTCCTCGCGCTTGTAGATCGCCCCCGACGGACAGGCCGCGACACAGGCCGGATTGAGGCAATGCTCGCACAGCCGCGGCAGATACATCATGAAGGTGTTCTCGAAGGCGCCGTAAATTTCCTTCTGCACGCCCTCGAAATTGATGTCGCGCGAGCGCTTGGCGAACTCGCCGCCCAGGATCTCCTCCCAGTTCGGGCCCCACTCGATCTTCTCCATCCGCTCGCCGGAGATAAGCGAGCGCGGCCGCGCCGTCGGCATCGCCCTGCCTTCCGGTGCGGTCTGCAGGTGTTCGTAATCGAAGGTGAAGGGCTCGTAGTAGTCGTCGATCTCCGGCAGGTCGGGGTTGGCGAAGATCTTCGCCAGCACCCGCCATTTGGCGCCGATGCGCGGCTCGATGCTGCCGTTGCGTCGACGTACCCACCCACCGTTCCAGCGCTTCTGGTTCTCCCACTCCTTCGGATAGCCGATCCCTGGCTTGGTCTCGACGTTGTTGAACCAGGCGTATTCGACGCCCTCGCGGCTGGTCCATACGTTCTTGCAGGTGACGGAGCAGGTATGGCAGCCGATGCACTTGTCGAGGTTCAGCACCATGGCGATCTGTGCGCGAACCTTCATCACACGCTCTCCCTGGCAGCGGTCGGCTCGTCGTCGAGCCAGTCGACCTTGCTCATGCGCCGCACGATGATGAACTCGTCGCGGTTGGATCCGACCGTGCCGTAGTAGTTGAAGCCGTAAGCCTGCTGCGCATAGCCGCCGATCATGTGTGTGGGCTTCAGCACCGCGCGCGTCACCGAGTTGTGGATGCCGCCGCGCTGGCCGGTAACCTCGCTGCCCGGCACGTTCACGATCTTCTCCTGCGCATGGTACATCAGCGACATGCCCGGATTGACCCGCTGCGAGACGACCGCGCGGGCCACCAGCGCGCCGTTGGCATTGTAGGCCTCGACCCAGTCGTTATCGGCGATGCCGGCCTCGCGCGCATCGTCCTCGCTGATCCAGATCACCGGGCCGCCGCGGTTCAGCGTCAGCATCAGCAGATTGTCGGTGTAGGTGCTGTGAATCCCCCATTTCTGGTGCGGCGTGATGAAGTTCAGCACGATCTCCTTGTTGCCGTTACCGTACCGGCCGCGCACCGGCGCCACGGCCTTGGTATCGACGGGCGGGCGCCAGGTGACGAATGCCTCGCCGAACGCGCGCATCCATGAATGGTCCTGGTAGAGTTGCTGGCGGCCGGTGATCGTGCGCCACGGAATCAGCTCGTGCACGTTGGTATAGCCGGCGCTGTAGCAGACCTTCTCGCTCTCGATGCCCGACCAGGTGGGCGAAGTGATAATCTTGCGCGGCTGCGCCTGCAGATCGCGGTAGCGTATCTTCTCGTCCTCCTTCGGTGTCGCGAGATGCGTGTGCTCGCGCCCGGTGATCTTGCCGAGCGCCTCCCACGCCTTCACCGCGACCCCGCCATTCGTTTCGGGTGCGAGGCTGAGTACCACCTCGATCGCGTCGATGTCCGAGTGCATGTTCGGCTGCCCGTTGGCGGCGCGGCCGTTCAGCTCGCGCAGGAACTCGATCTCCTGCTGGGTGTTCCAGCCGATGCCCTTGCCGCCGTTGCCGAGCTTCTCCAACAGCGGCCCGACCGACGTGAAGCGCTCGTGGATCGCCGCATAATCCCGTTCCGTGACCGTCACGGAAGGCATGGTGCGCCCGGGGATCGGCGCGGGCCCGCCCGCCTTCCAGTCGCGCACGTCATAGGGCTGCGCCAGTTCGCCGGCGGTGTCGTGCAGGATCGGGCTGAGCACGACATCCGTCTCCTTGCCCAGCACCTCCGGCGCGATTTTCGAGAACACCTCGGCGAAGCCGCGGTAGATGTCCCAGTCCGTGCGCGACTCCCAGGCCGGGTCCACCGCCGCGGAAAGCGGATGGATGAACGGGTGCATGTCGGAGGTGTTGAGGTCCGCCTTCTCATACCAGGTCGCCGTCGGCAGCACGATGTCGGAATAGACGCAGGTCGTGCTCATGCGGAAATCGAGTGTCACCAGCAGGTCGAGCTTGCCCGCCGGCGCCTGCTCGTGCCAAGCGACCTCCTGCGGCTTCTCGCCCCCCTCCTCACCGAGATCCTTGCCCAGCACCCCGTTCGATGTGCCCAGCAGGTGCTTGAGGAAATACTCGTGCCCCTTGCCCGACGAGCCGAGCAGATTGGAACGCCAGACGAACAGGTTGCGCGGCCAGTTCGCGGGATCGTCCGGATCGTGGCAGGAGAGCTCCAACTCGCCCGATGCCAGCGCCCTGGCGACGTAATCCTTCGGCTCCAGCCCCGCTGTCTTGGCGCGTGCCGCGATCGAGAGCGGGTTCTGCCTCAGCTGCGGGGCGGACGGCAGCCAGCCCATGCGCTCGGCGCGCACGTTGTAGTCGATGAGGCTGCCGGACCAGTCGCCCGCCGGCGCGGTCGGTGACAGGATCTCCGAGGTCGCGAGCGTTTCGTAGCGCCACTGATCCGTGTGCGCGTAGAAGAACGAGGTCGCGTTCTGCTGCCGCGCCGGGCGGTTCCAGTCGAGCGCGAAGGCTACCGGCAGCCAGCCGGTCTGCGGGCGCAGCTTCTCCTGGCCGACATAGTGCGACCACCCGCCGCCGGACTGGCCAACACAGCCGCAGAGCACCAGGAGATTGATGATCCCCCGGTAGCTCATATCCATATGGTACCAGTGATTGAGCCCGGCGCCGAGGATGACCATCGAGCGGCCGTTGGTCTTTTCGGCGGTGGACGCGAACTCACGCGCAACATGAATGATCTGTTGGCGCGGCACGCCGGTGACACGCTCCGCCCAGGCCGGCGTGAACGGCTGGTCCGTATCGTAATCGCGCGCGACGTTGTCGCCGCCGAAGCCGCGATCGAGCCCGTAATTGGCGCACAGCAGGTCGAACACCGTCGCGACCAGCGTCTCGCCCTCCTTGAGCGGCAGCCGGCGGACTGGCACATGGCGCGGCTGCACCTCGGCATGCTCGGTCGCGGCGAAACCGTTGCTGGCGACGCCACCAAAATACGGAAACGCAACGGACACCGTCTCGCCCGCATCGGCAAGCGTGAGGGCGAGCTTCACCTCGCGCCCGTGGCCCTCGCGCGGCTCGAGATTCCACTTGCCCTGCTCGCCCCAGCGAAAGCCGATGGAGCCGCGTGGCGCCACCGGCGCGCCCTCCTCGTCGAAGGCCACCGTCTTCCAGTCCGGGTTGTTCGCCTCGCCCAGCGCATCCGAGAAATCCTCGGCGCGCAACAGCCGCTCCGGCACGAAGTGCTCGCCCTGGCGTGACAGGCGCACCAGCATCGGCAGGTCGCTGTAGCGCCTCGCGTAGTCGTCGAAATAGGGCACCTGGCGTTCGAGATGGAACTCGCGCAGGACCACGTGGCCCATCGCCAGCGCCAGCGCCGCGTCAGTTCCCTGCTTCGGGTGCAGCCAGAGATCCGCGAATTTCGTTGCTTCGGCGTAATCAGGCGAAATGACGACGCTCTTCGCGCCGCGGTAGCGCGCCTCGGTATAGAAATGCGCATCCGGCGTGCGCGTCTGCGGAACATTGGAGCCCCAGAGGATGAGGTAGCCGGCATTGTACCAGTCGGCGCTCTCGGGCACGTCAGTCTGCTCGCCCCAGGTCATCGGGCTTGCCGGCGGCAGGTCGCAGTACCAGTCATAGAAGCTGAGGCACACACCGCCCAGCAGCGAGAGGTAGCGTGCGCCGGCGGCATAGGAGAGCATCGACATCGCCGGGATCGGCGAGAAGCCGACGACGCGGTCCGGGCCGTAGGTCCTGATCGTATAGGCATTGGCGGCGGCAACGATCTCGTTGACCTCGTCCCAGCGGGCGCGCACGAAGCCGCCGAGGCCACGCCGGCTGACGTAGCTCGCCCGCTTGCCTGCATCCTCGACGATCGACGCCCAGGCGGCGACCGGTGTGTGCTGGGCACGCGCCTCGCGCCACAGCCGCAGCAGCCGGCTGCGCACCAGCGGGTGCTTCAGACGGTTCGCCGAATAGAGGTACCAGGAGTAGCTCGCTCCGCGCGAGCAGCCGCGCGGCTCGTGGTTGGGCATGTCCGGGCGCGTTCGCGGATAATCGGTCTGCTGCGTCTCCCAGGTGACGATCCCGCCCTTGACATAGATCTTCCACGAGCAGGAGCCGGTGCAGTTCACCCCATGCGTGGAGCGGACGATCTTGTCGTGCTGCCAGCGCTTGCGATAGGCGTCCTCCCAGTCGCGCGGCTCGTCGGTGGTGACGCCGTGGCCGCCGGCAAAAGGCTCGTTACGACGTCGGAAGAAGGTCAGACGATCGAGAAACAGGCTCATCGCTCTGCCCTCAGGCCGCCGCAGCGCGGTTGCGGGTGCGGATGAAGCCGATCGCGACCAGCATCGCCGCGACCGCGAGCACGACGTAGACGAAGAACCCGCCCGAATAGCCCTGCGCCCCCAGGGCACTGGCGAACAGGCCGAGCGTCGGCGGGATCACGAAGCCGCCGAGTGCGCCGAGACCGCCGACGATGCCCGAGGCGCCACCCACCGCGTGCGGCACGTATTTCGGCACCATCTTGAACACCGCGGCGTTGCCGAGCCCCATGCCGAGCCCGATCGCGAGTTCGCCCGCGACGTTGACCTGGAAGGCCATGACGAACGTCAGCAGCGCGGCGCCCACCAGCACGATGGCGAAGGCGAGCAGCGCCATGACCTCGCCGCCGAACTTCTCCGCGAGCGGGCCGCCACCGACGCGCGTCACCGCCGCGAGCAGCGAGAAGCCGAGGCCGCCGAGCATGCCGGCACGGACCGGGCTCAGATGGTAGAGGTTGATCCAGTAGGTGGGGAACCAGACCGTCAGCGCGAGGAAGCCACCGAAGGAGACGAAGTAGAGGAAGGTGAGGCCCCAGGTCCGCGTCTCGTCCGCGGCCATGATCAGCGCGCCCCAGACGGAATCGCGCGGGAACAGCTCCTGGCCATGGCTGCCGGCGATCGCCC
>JAJXXT010000010.1 GCA_021780935.1 Pseudomonadota bacterium | reverse complement strand
GCGCGAGGCCGGCGGCAGCGTCGCGCTCCTCAAGGTCGGACAGATCGAGCCCGGCGGAAAAATGGTCGCCCTCGCCATGCAGCACCACGGCCCGGACCGACGGCTGCAGATCGGTGAAGATGCGCTCCAGCCCGGCAATGCTCGCGCTGTCCAGCGCGTTGCGCTTGTCCGGCCGCGCCAGCCGGACCACGGCAATGCCATCGTCGATGGCGACCGCCAGCGGCTCGGGTCGACGTCCCAGCATGGCATTCTCCCCCGGTGCCGCGTGCACACCTTCCAATTTGATTATTTGATATAACTATATGCCGCCCGGGTCAACCGGATGCTCTGCATGATTCCCATCGGGCCGGTAACGGCATACGATTGCCGCCACGGGAGGGCGAATGCTCGGGGAGATCGTCGCAGGCAGCGGGCTGGGAGCGCTGGTGGGCATGCTGCTCGGCCTCTCGGTTTCGCACGTCGTGGGCAGCGTCATAGGCGCGCTGGCCGCTCTGCTTGGCGCCTTTCTAGGGCTGCGCGGCGATGGCCCGGCGGGGCGAACCTGGCGCGTCGCCGCGTTCGGCTTCGCCTGCCTGCTCGCCGTGCTGGCCGGCCTCTCGGTGCGCGCCTATGCGCTGCTGGCACCCAGCGTGCAGGACGATGTCGCCGCCTGGACCCGCGCTGGCTATCCCGCCGATGAAGCGCGCGCTTATGTCGCGCTGGCGCGGCTTGGGGTGAAACCGGCGCAGCGCGACGTGATCGCCGCCCCGGCGCCGAGTGCGACGTCGGATGCGTTGTTCGCCGGGCCGACGGCCGGGCTGTGCGCGCGGCTGGCAAGCATGCCCGCCCCCGTGAAGCTCCGCCTGTTGCGAGGCGCCGGCCTGCCCTACACGGCGATCGCGGCAACCGCCGAGGCAGCCGCGGATTCCGCCAAGGCGCTGGCAGCGGGGATGGAGGTTCTGTGCGGCGGCTGATCCTGGTGGCGCTGCTGGCCTGGGGCCTCACCGCGCCTGCCGCAGCGGAGGGGCCCGATGTCACCGTGCTCAACCGCATCGCGCCCTCCGTGGTGCGGATCGTGGCCGAGGGATGCGCCGGTTCGGAGCCGGCCCGGACCGGATCGGGCTTCGTCTGGGGCAGCTTGCGCCAGGTCGTCACCGATCTGCACGTCGTCATCGGCTGCCGCACCATACGGGTCGGCTATCAGGGCATTGACGAGCTGTCGGCGCGAATCGCCAACGTCTACGTCAAGGCGGACCTCGTCCTGCTCGACGTGGACCGGCCTCCCGCCGCGGTCGGCGGGCTCGATCTCGCCGGCGACGTGCCGTCGGTCGGCGCCACGGTGGATGCGTTCGGCTATCCGCTCGGCCTGCCGGAACGCGACACCAAGGAACTGCACATCTCCTACGCCACCGCCGGCTCGCCGGAGTTGCGCCAGGGCCTGCCGGCAGAGGTGCTGACGGCGCTGCAGAACCAGGGGTTTCCCGCTCTCGACATCGATGTCCTGCATCTCGACGGCAATCTGCTGCCGGGCCATTCCGGCGCACCACTGATCGATGACGCCGGGCACGTCGTCGGCGTCGGCTCGGGCGGGCTGGCGCGCGGCACGGTCGGCATCGGTTGGGCGGTGCGGGCGCAGTATGTCAGCCAGTTGCCAGATCACCACGATCCTCTGCCGACCGGCACCCAGGAGGCGGCCGCGAGCTTCGCCTACGCCGTACCAGCCGCGGCGGCCGATACGGTGCGGTGCGGCGGGCTCACCCTGGTGCGGACCAGGACGGTCGATCTGGCGGAGCTCGCCTCCGGTTCCGACGACCCGGACCGGCTCGAACCGCTCGCCCGCGCGCTCACCGCCAGCAGCGTCTCGGCGCTGAGGGCCATCCGGTTCGCGATCTGGACCGAAACGACGTCGGGCGCCGCGATCGCGGTTCCGGCCGGGCTCGCCATCGCGCCGACGACGGAGGGATGCGGCGTGCAGCTGCCGCCGCCGAACCTCCGTCTGGTGATCCGGATCAGCCCGCTGGCCGGGGCGGTTGCGAGCCTGCCATGGGACCTCGCCCGGAACCGTCTGCAATGGGAGTCCTTCCTGGCGATCGACCGCCAGATCGGGTCGGGGATCACCTATCGCGGCTACGGGCTGACCGATGGGCCCCATCTCGTCAACGGCGCCGAGGTGCTGCGCCGGATCGGCGAGGGCCACGGAAAGAACGGCGAGAACATCCGGATGTTCCGCGCTGACCTGGCCGGCCGCGGCGCCTATATCATGATCGCGGCGATCGACACCGCCGCTCAGCCGCCCGAGCGGATGGGCACCGAGGAGCGCGCAGCGTGGGCGTCTGCGCTGTTTGCGGTGCAGCTGAGTTCGTTCCCGCCGCTGCCGGGCGAGCCCGCGAATGGATCGAAGCCGTTTCCCCGCACCTTCGAGCTCACAAGCTGCGGCGATCTGGGCCTGAGCCTGCTGCACTCCACGACGCTCGACGCGCTGGCGAAGGGGGAAACGGACGCCCCCGCGGCGCCGGACGGAGCCGACGCGGCGGTGGGGCTGTGGGTGAACCCCGGCTGGGGCTTCGCCCTGCCTCTTCCAGCCGGCATGGCGCCGGCCGCGAGCGACACCGCCTGTGTCATGCGCTGGCGCGAGCACAGTCGGGTGCGCTTCGTCGTCCGCAGTGTCACGCGCTCAGCCGCCATGACGCGCGCGCGGCGCAGCGGCAACGACAAGGCGACATGGGCAGCCGCACTGGAGACCGAGCAGTCCGGGTTCGTCAGGCAGCTGGCAACGCTCGCGGACACCGCCTGGCGCGAGCCCGCCCCGGAGGTGCGGCTCCGCAGGCAGACATGGCAACTGACGTCGGCCAATGGCAGCCGAGCCATCGTGATCCGCATCCATGGCCTCGAGTACGCCCTCTTTTTCGCCGCCCTGTTGGAGCCCGATGCCTATCCCCGGGTGCGTAGGCTGGCGGACCAAACGATCGCCGCCACCGGCGGGGGATTGCCCTGATCCGACGGCCCCGGGGGCAAGGACTTTCGGTCCGCACGTCGCATGCACATCTGCAATCGTACTCACGCCACCGCCGCGAGGTTGAAGAATGCCAAGGCGCCTGATGGTCCGGCTGCTGATGCTGGCCGCCGTTGCGACCGGTTTCACGCCCGCCGATGCGGGAAACCCCCTGGCCGCGCAACAGCCGCGGCCTCTGCCCGACATCGTGGCGCCGCTCCTGCCGGCGGTGGTGAACATCACCGTTCTCCGCCAGCCGAGCGGGACCGTCCCCCAGGGTGCGCAGGACATGCCCAAGCCGGTCACCGGCCTCGGCTCCGGCTTCATCATCGACGCCGACGGCTACATCGTCACCAACCGCCATGTCGTTGCCGGCGGCTACTCCATCACCGTCGTCCTGAACGACGAGCGCGCTTACAAGGCGCGCGTGCTCGCCACCAACGAGCGGCCGGACCTGGCGCTGCTCAAGATCGAGGCTGGCCACAAGCTGCCCACCGTCGCGTTCGGCGACAGCGACGCGCTGCGGGTCGGCGAGCCGGTGGTGGCGATCGGCAACCCTCTTGGCCTCAGCAGTTCGGTGAGCGTCGGCGTCGTCAGCGCCCTCAACCGCAACCTCAACAGCACGATGATCGATGATTTCGTGCAGACCGATGCCGCCATCAACGAGGGCAATTCCGGCGGGCCGCTGTTCAATCTCAACGGCCAGGTCGTCGGCGTCAGCTGGGCCCTGGTCACCCCCGGCAGCGCCAGCGGCTCGGCCGGGCTCGGCCTTGCCATCCCATCCCGGGACGCGGCCTGGGTCATCGGCCAGATGCGCCGCTACGGCCGCGTCCACGCCGGCTTCCTCGGGGTCCGTGTCCAGGAGGTCACGCCGGACATGGCCGATGTGCTCGGTCTCCCCGAGCCGAACCCGGGCGGCATCATCGCCGGCATCTGGCCCGGCGGGCCCGCGGACCAGGCCGGCATGCGCGAGGGCGACGTCATTCTCGCCTTCAATCATTGGGAGCCGCACGACGTGCGGGCCCTGCTCAGGGCCATGGGCTCGAGTCCGCCGGGCCAGCCGGTTCCGGCGGTGATCTGGCGGGATGGCCGCACCGAGACGGTGGAGGTGACGCTCACCGACTGGCGCGACCCGCGCGATGATCCGGCCGGCGCGCCGGTGGCAGTCGATCGTGGCGATCGGCAGCGCTCACCGGATCTCGGGCTGCACATGGCAACCGCCGATGCCGCCGCCGTCCGTACCATCCAGCTTCCCGATGGACGGACCGATGTGACCGTGCACGGCGTCACCGTCGTCGGTGTGGCCGCCAACAGCGCGGCCGCGGATGCCGGTTTTGCCGCAGGCGACGTGATCCTGCGGGTCATGAACGCGCCGGTCGCCACCCCGGCGGACGTCACCCGCGCTCTCGAGGCGGCCCGCGCCGACGGCCGCAAGGCGGTGATGATGCTGGTGCTGACGGACAGCCGAACCCATTGGGTGGTCGTGCCGATCCACGAGGGGTAGAGCGCGACCGCTCGGCCGCATCCGCTGAGGGATCGGCCAGCGCCCGCATTCGCTCAGGGATCGGCCAGCGCCCGCATTCGCTCAGGGATCGGCCAGCGCCCGCATTCGCTCAGGGATCGACCAGCACCCCGGGATTAAGCAGCCCGCTCGGGTCGAGCGCCCGCTTGGCCGCAGCCAGCGCGGCGGCGAAGAGGTCGGGCCGCTGGCGATCATACCAGGGGCGGTGATCGCGACCCACCGCGTGGTGATGGGTGATGGTGCCACCGGCGGCGATGAGCGCGTCGGAGGCAGCCTTCTTGATCGCGCGCCACTGCTCGATGAGAGCCTCGGGCGGCCGACCGGGCGCTCCCAGCGCGTGGAATGTGAAATAGGGTGCGGGTCCGTCGGGATAGGCGTGGGTGAAGCGGCAGGTCACCTGCCCGGAGCGGCCCGTGGCCTCGCGGATCGCCGTCTCGGTCGCCGCCGTGACCGTGGCATGAAAGGCCTCGAACCGGTCCCAGGTGATCGCGGTCTCGAATGTGTCGTTGATCGCGCCCCAGCCGACCGTGTGTTCGCGCAGATAGGGCATGCGGATGAACGCGGTGCGCCAGCGCTCGGCGGCGCCTTCGCGGTGGGCGTCGGCGGCGTCCGTCTCTGGCCGGCCGCCGTGATCGGCGCAGCATTCCAGCGCGCGGGCCATCCAGGCATCGAGCTTATGGTCCGCCGATTCGAAGCCCAGCACCATGATCGCCACACTGCCATCGGCAGCACCGGTGTTGAGCGCCTCCTGCGGGTCCAGAATGCGGCAATTCGCGGGATAGAGCCCGGCCTGGAGCAGGGCCCGCACGGCGCGGGCAGCGGCGAAAAAGTCCGGGAAGCGCACCGCCCCGCCGGCGCGGAAGCGCGGCCGGTCCTGCAGCCGCATCCAGGCTTCGGTGATGACGCCGAGACTCCCTTCCGAGCCGATGAACAGCCGGTCCGGGCTCGGCCCGGCGCCGGATCCTGGCAGCCGGCGCGTCTCCAGCGCTCCGGCCGGCGTGACCACGCGGAGGCTCTCGACCATGTCGTCGATATGGGTGAGGTGCGTGGCGTAGTGCCCGCCCGAGCGCGTGGCGATCCAGCCGCCCAGCGTGGAGTATTCGAAGCTCTGCGGAAAATGGCGCAACGTCAGCGCGTGGGGGCGAAGCTGCGCCTCCAGCGCCGGGCCGAAGATGCCGCCCTGAATCCGGGCCGCGCGCGAAGCCCGATCGACTTCCAGCACCCGGTCGAAATGGCGCAGATCGAGCGAGACGGCGCCATGGTAGCGCTTGGAGTCGAGCCGCGGCTCGACGCCGCCGACCACGGAGGAGCCGGCGCCGAACGGGATCAGCGCCGCCTGCGCCGCGCCCGCCCAATCCATGACTGCGACCAGCTCCGCCTCGGTGCGCGGATAGGCGACCAGGTCCGGGGCGTTGGCATAGTCGCCGAGCAGGCCGCGCACCGTGTCAGGATAGGACTTGCCATAGGTGTGGGCGGCGCGGTCATAGGTGCCGGCGCTGCAGATCGCGGCGAGCGTTGCCGGCGGAGTGAGGCGCGAGGCCGGAAGCGTCAGCGCATCGAGCGACGGCGCCGCCCGCTCGGGGAAGCCATCGACATGGAAGCGGGCGGCGTAGCGCTGGCGGACGGCGGCCAGCTCCTCCGCAGTGGCACCTTCGCCCTCGCGCCCCCAGCCGAAATGCTTGAGCCGTGCTGTCATCGTCGCCTCCCGAATTTGGCCGCGATCTGACGCCCGCAGCGCGGCGCTGGTCAAGACGGGTCGCCGGCTGAATCCGTTCGGTCAGAGCCACCGAAGCAGAAGGAAGCCGCCGATGATGCCAGCGGCCAAGAGGGTGGTCACCAGCCCGAGACGCCGCTCGATGAAGCCACGTACCGGATCGCCGAAGGCGCGCAGCAGCGCCGCCAGCAGCAGGAAGCGCGCGCCTCGCGTCGCCAGGCTCGCCGCCATGAACAGCGTGAAATCGAACCGTGCCGCGCCGGAGGCGATGGTGACGAGCTTGTAGGGGATCGGCGTCAGCCCCTTGATCAGGATCACCCACAGACCCCACCGGGCATAGGTCTCCTGAAACCGGGCGAACGCCGCGTCATAATGGTAGAGCTTCAGGATCGGCGCGGCGATCTGGTTGAACAATGCATAGCCGATGAAATACCCGAGCGCGCCGCCGGCCACGCTGGCCAGCGTGCAGATCAGAGCCAGCCGCCAGGCGCGCTGCGGCCGCGCCAGGGCCATCGGGATCAGCAGCGCATCCGGCGGCACCGGGAAGACGCTGCTCTCGGCAAAGGCGATGACAGCCAGCCAAACCGGAGCCTGCGGCGAACTGGCCAGCGCCAGCACGCGGGCATAGAGGCGATGGAGCACGGCGCGCCGATCAGAACCGGAACGATGCGGCGAGCGAGCCGAACTGGTGCAGCCCGGCGCGCTGCGTGCGGAACTCCGCCGTCTGGAAGGCTTGCGTATAGGAAATGCGCACGCCGTCCAGGATCATCGCCAAACCGATCTCGAGCTCACCCTGCAGCGGCACCAGCGAGACCGCCGGGCTGTTCCGGAAATTGTTGCCGGTGATGAGCATATCGTGCGCGACACCCTCGCCATGGGCTCCAACGAACGCGTACCAGTCGAACGGCGCCACCGGCGTATAGGCATCGCCGCCACTCGGCCCGGGGAACACGCGCGGCACGCCGAAATCCGACTGCAGACCTTGGCCGATGCGGATGACCCCACCGGTCATCGCATAGATGCGCAGATTGCCGAGACCGACCGACAGATCCGGCAGCACGTCGGTCTCCAGCCCACCCAAGGTCCCCGTGCTGAGGCGCCAGATGCGGGCGCTGACGAACTCCGCCACCGGCTCATCCTGAATCTGATACGTTCCCCAGCCCCGCGTACCCTTCTGGCCGATGATGCTGTGGAAGCCGTTCTGCACCAGTTGACCGCCGGCGTCCGGACCGACGAGCCCGACATCCAGGCCCAGGATGCTGCGCGTCGTCGTGGTATCCTGCAGCAGTGCGAAATCCGCGGTCAGCACTCCCGCGAACGGCCGGTCACCGGCTGGTGGATGTCCGGACGTGGTGTCTGCCGGCGTATAGATCGATTGGCCGATATTGACACTGACGCGCTGACGCCCGTCGCCCCAAAGGTCGCGCCCGATGCGGCTTGCGAAGTCCGGAACGTCCTCGGTAGGGGACGTATAGCCGAGGAGCAGGCCGTTGACGTAGTAGCGGTCCGGAAGGTTCGCCGAGGTGATCGAAGCGTTCTCGTCCTGGAACGTCCAGATCGCGTGCGGATCCGGCGGTGGCTCGTCCGCCCATGCACTGCCGGTCGCGAGAGCAATAGCACTCGCCGCGAGCAGTCCGGCGATGAGAGAGGAGGCGCGAGCCATCGGGCACCCATGGTCATTGAACGGACTTATAAATATCGCTTAATTCCACGCCTGCAAACCCCAGGGGCTGCGGACGCGGAGCTCCCGCTGGAGCCGAGGCAGGATGCCGCCGTTCGTGCACCGCGACCCTGCGCGCTATCCCTTGTCGGGCAGGGCGAAGACCCAGAGGACGGCACCATCGTCCGGCAAGGCTACATCCGGGGCCAGGGTTGCGAGTTCCTGCCCCTGACCCGAGCCGTTGCCGACGGGCAGCGCGATGTATTGCTTTCCGTTCACGCTGTAGCTGATCGGGAAACTGTTCACGGCATTGTTGGTGCGGATGTGCCACAGGACCTTGCCGGTGGCGCCGTCGAAGGCGCGGAACTCGCGGTCCCATCCGCCGGCGAACACGATGCCGCCGGCTGTTGGCAGCACCGCACTGGTGGTCGGCGCGCGCTGGCGGAACGACCAGGTCGTGGAACGGTCCGTCAGCTTCAGCGCATCGACCCGCCCGACATTGCCATCGCTTCCCGGGACGAGGTTACGTGAGAAGGTCGAGCGGCCACCGCCGGTATAAGGCTGCCCGGGTTCCAGCGGCACCGGCGTGGTGAAAGCACAGAATTCGTTGAGAGGAAGGAACAACGTCTGAGTGTCCGGATTGAAGGCCGTCGCCGGCCAGCCGCGGGCTCCGGGATCGGATGGGCAGTTCAACGTGGACTGGCCCATATGCGGGATGGTGGCGTCGCTGATCGTCTTGGCGCCGGTCTTCGGGTCGATGCTCTCGACCACGTTCTGTGGCACGGTCTCCTGAGCCCACAGCCATTCGCCCGTGCTGCGATCGACCGCTTCCACAATGCCAAGCTTGCCGACGGTGACGACCATCTTGCGCATCGTGCCCTTGAACGGCAGATCGACCAGCATCTGTTCGAACGCGTCATCAAGGTCCCAGGTGTCATTCTGAAGATGCTGGTAGTGCCACCGCACCTTGCCGGTCGCGACGTCGATGGCCAGGGTCGAATCCGAGTAGAGCGCCGAGTTCGTCGTCCCGGGCGACGCTTTCGGTGGCAGCGTGCCGCGCATCTCGGCGATCCATGGGTACGGTTCGCCGACACCGAAAAACACCAGGTTCTGCTGCGGATCGAACGAGCCGCCTGCCCACACCGAGTCGCCGTGCCGGGCCTCCAGCGGCACACCGTTCCAGCTTTCGGAATTGGGATCGCCCGGATGCGCGATCGTCCAGACGCGCCATTTTTCCGCGCCGGTATTCGCGTCATGAGCCGAGATGAAGCAGCCACCGGGCTGTCCGTTGCCGCAGCCGCTCATGCCCTGGATGACCAATCCGCGTGCGACGAGAGGACCGGCCGTGTAGCGCCAGCCCTGGCGCCAATCGGCCGTCGCGTGATCCCATAGGACCTTTCCGGTTTTCGCCTCCAGCGCCACCAGGTGGACATCGGATGTGCTGATCAGCAGCTTGTCCTCGAAGATGGCCATGCTGCGCTTGACGAGATCGTTGCCACCACTCTCGACCAGCTTCGGCGGCAGATCGCGACGATACTCCCAGATCAGGTCCCCGGTCGCGGCGTTGAGCGCCTGAACCCTGTCGCCGTAGCTGCCGATATAGAGGATGCCGTCATGCACGATCGGGGTGCCCTCGGCCGCCCCGCTCGGCAGCGACCAGGCCCAGACCACCTGCAGGTTCTTGACATTATCCCTGGTGATCTGCTTGAGCGGGCTGTAGCCGAAACCATCATAAGTACGGCGCCACATCAGCCAGTCGCCCGGATCTGGGTGCAGCAGCATGTCCTCGCTGACCGGACGGAGAGACCTGGTCAACTCAGCCGATGTGGGCTGGGCGCGGGCGGGGAGGCCGGCGAGCAGCAGCGAGACGAGCGCAGAGACCGTCATCCCGACCATCGCAGATGCGGGGGTTCCCAGGGGCGGCATCGTTCGTGCGTTCCTCCGCTCGGTCGAGGCGACCGCAACCCGCGTGTCGGACCGGCCACGCCGAAGGCGCAACGTCCGATAGGGTTGCTGCTGAGCGCAGGGTGCCGGCTGGCCCGGATGCCGTCAAGCAGGGCGCCAGTTTGACACACGTGCGCTTTCCGGCGGATCCTGGCAATGTTTTGGGGCAAGGTTTGGGAACGGCTGGAGGACCCTATGCCATCTGCTGCGATGCGTGCCGCGCTCGGCTTCGTTGCCGCGGCGGTTTCGGTCCTGACGTTCCAGCAGGCGATCTGGGGGCTGCTACATGTGTTGGCCCTGCCCGGCCTGACCATGCCGATGCCGTATCCCACCGACCCGGTCATTCCCTATGGTCTGCCCAGGATCCTGAACGACTGCCTGCTGGGCGGAGTCTGCGGCGCGGTGTTCGGCCTCGCCGCGCCGCGTCTCGCCGGCCCGCTCTGGCTGTGGGGACTTGCCATGGGCCTGCTCGTCGCGCTGGTGGGATTGGTCCTTGTCCCGACGGTCAAGCATTATCAAATCGGCGCCCGCTGGATGTCACTGCGAGCCTATACGACCATGCTGACCATCCTTCTCAGCTATGGCTTGCCCATGGGCACGCGCGGCAGCACGCTGCTGGCCGCAGCCCGTGCCGCGCTGGTCGACGGAGTCTGGGGCATCGGGGTGGGTGTCATTCTGCCGCTGATCGGATCGCGAGTTCGCCGCCCCGCCTGAGTCCGCCGACGCGCTGCCAGCGGCGCGCTGAGCCCCGTTCGGCACAGGCATCGGTGCACCACCATGGGTGCATCACCATCTGGCGCCCGCCGGCAAGTCGGTTCATTCTCGGATCATCCAACGAAGGCCGGGAGGAACCAACGGATGACGGCAAGCTCGCCGAGGATTCGGACGATGCAGCGGGCAGCACTGGGGCTGCTGGTGCTCGCCGGAGTGATCAACTACATCGACCGCGCGACCCTGGCGATCGCCAATCCGTTGATCCGCCACGATCTCGGACTGTCCATCCGCGACATGGGGCTGCTGCTGTCGGCGTTCCTTTGGGCCTACGCCTTCGCGCAGCTTCCCTCGGGCGCGCTGATCGACCGGCTCGGCCCGCGCCTGCTGCTGACGCTCGGCCTCACCGTCTGGTCCGGCGCGCAGGTTCTGGGGGGACTGGTGCGGAGTTTCCCCGAATTCTATGCGGCGCGCATGCTGCTCGGCCTCGGCGAGGGTCCGCAGTTCCCGACCTGCGCGCGGGTCGTGCGCGACTGGTTCAACCTGCGCTCGCGCGGACTGGCGACAGGCATTTTCAACTGTGCCTCCACACTCGGCACGGCGATCGCCGCGCCGTTGCTGACCTGGCTGATGTACATTTTCGGCTGGCGCGGCATGTTCATCGTCATGGGCGTTGCCGGGCTCATCGTCGCGGCTCTGTGGTACGCGGTCTATCGTGCACCGAATGCCTACGCGCTCGGCGCCGAAGAGCGGGCGCATCTGGTCGAAGGCGACCCGCCGGGCGAGGCGCCGCGCATCACCTTCGCCGAATGGAAAGCGCTTTTCCGCTTCCGTACCACATGGGGCATGATCGCAGGCTATTTTGGTACGATATATCTCACCTGGATCTATACCGCCTGGCTGCCTGGCTATCTCGAGCTGGAACGGCATATGAGTATCGCCAAGACCGGCTGGGTGGCGGCAATCCCTTATGCGTTCGGGGTCGTCGGCGGCATCCTCGGCGGATACGTCACCGACTGGCTGATGGCGCGCGGCGCGGCGCCGATCGCCAGCCGCAAGTACCCGATGGCCTTGGCCCTCGCCGGCACGGCGCTGGCCACTGTCGGCGCGGCGCTGGTGGCGAGCAACGTGCTGGCCGTGGCGCTGATATCCCTGTCCATCTTCCTCGTCTTTGTCACCAGTTCGGCATGCTGGTCGATGGCTTCAGTGGCGGCACCGTCGAACTGCACCGCCTCGCTGGGGGCGATCCAGAATTTCGGCGGCTACCTGGGCGGCGCGCTTGCGCCCACGATCACCGGCATCATCGTCCAGGAAACGGGCTCGTTCGTACCCGCCCTGCTCGTCGGCGCTGTCATCGGCCTCGCCTCCGCGGTGGCCTATGTCGTCATCATCCGGACCCCGATCACGCCGGCGCAACTCGGCGGAACGGTGCTCGCCTACGCAGATTGACCGATGCCGCGAGGGCACGCGCCGGGCTATTGTGCGTGCCGAACGATGTGAGCGGCCCGGGCAACCTCCCACCAGACGAGATATGCTGGTGGGACTTCGCTTGGTCAGGCAGCGGAACAGAGCCTGATCCGCGCCGCGCCCGGACGCTTCAGCGTCGCCTCCGGTGGGGGAGCGGGAACACAGATCGAAGTGAGGAAGCGCGATGGCCAAGGAAATTTTGTGCGGATTTGGCGTTGATGTGGACGCGGTTGCCGGCTGGCTCGGTTCGTATGGCGGCGAGGACAGCCCCGACGATATTTCGCGCGGCCTGTTCGCTGGCGAAGTCGGTAGCCCTCGCCTGCTGAAGCTGTTCGAACGGTTCGGCATCAAGACGACCTGGTTCATTCCGGGCCACTCGATCGAGACCTTCCCCGAGCAGATGAAGGCCGTGGCTGCGGCCGGGCACGAAATCGGAATCCATGGCTACAGCCATGAGAACCCGATCGAGATGACGCCTGAGCAGGAGGAGGAAGTACTCGACAAATGCATCGACCTCGTCACCGCGCTTTCGGGCCGCCGGCCGACCGGCTACGTCGCGCCGTGGTGGGAGTTCTCGCGCGTCAGCAATGAGCTGTTGCTGAAAAAGGGCATCAAGTACGACCACTCGCTGATGCACCACGACTTCCAGCCCTACTATGTGCGCGTCGGTGATAGCTGGACCAAGATCGATTATGCGAAGAAGCCGAGCGAGTGGATGGCTCCGCTCAAGCGCGGCATCGAGACCGATCTGATCGAGCTGCCCGCCAGCTGGCATCTCGACGATCTGCCGCCGATGATGTTCATCAAGAAGGCCCCTAACAGTCACGGTTTCGTCAATCCTCGTGACATCGAGGATATGTGGCGCGACCAGTTCGACTGGGTCTATCGCGAGTACGACTACGCGATCTTCCCGATCACGATCCACCCCGACGTGTCCGGCCGTCCACACGTGCTTATGATGCTCGAGCGGCTCTACTCATACATGATCCGCTTTCCGGGCGTCCGGTTCGTCACCATGGACGAGATGGCCGACGACTTCGCCCGCCGCTTCCCGCGCAAGAAATAGTTCGCCAATGTGCGCACTCTGCGGCGGGCTCGGTGGCGGCGAGCATTGGACGGATGCAGCGCCGCGGCCAGGGGTGCTTTCCCAAGCCGCGGATCCTGTATTGCGTCGGCGTGAGCGTGTGCGGCGCGTCGCCGCGGCGAACCGGGTGCTGCGGCACTACGGCATGCAGCTGACAGACTGGCAAGGCAGCGCCTACCTGCTGGCGACCGCGACCGGAAAGAGCGAGATGGTGGAGACATTCGCCCATCTCTGGGCAGTGGCCGAACGCCTGGCGGGGCGCATGTGCGACCCACTCGATCCTGCCTTACTCGACCGGCTCGAGCGCGCCGATGGATAGGTCGTCCCCGGCCCTCACCCCCGTCAGCGTCATCACCGGCTTCCTCGGGTCGGGCAAGACGACCTTGCTTCAGCGCCTCCTCGCCGATCCCGCACTGTCCGACACCGCTGTTCTGATCAATGAGTTCGGTGAGATCGGGCTCGATCATCAGCTGCTGGAGCGGATCGATGCGCGAACCGTCTTGCTGCAGTCCGGCTGCCTCTGCTGCACGATTCGTGGTGAACTCGCCGACGCCATGCGCGACTTGCACTCGCAGCGGACGCGCGGCGTGGTCCCGCCATTCCGCCGCCTGGTGATCGAGACCACGGGACTCGCGGATCCATTCCCCGTCCTGACGACGATCCATGCCGACCCGGTGTTGCGGCACCACTTCCGGATCGGCAACGTCATTACGACCATCGATGCGGTCAACGGGGCCCGCCATCTCGCGCGCCATGGCGAAAGCGTCAAGCAGCTCGCCGTCGCGGACCGCATCGTGCTCACCAAGACGGATCTTGCGACTCCCGGGATGGTCGCCGCGATCACCGAGCGGATCGCGGCGATCAACCCGGCCGCGCCGCTTATGCACGCGGCCGGGGACGCGGTCGATGCGGCGATGCTGCTGACGAGGGATACGTTCGATCTCGGGCGGTGCAGCGAGGCCGCGCGCGCCTGGTTCACCGAAGCCCTGACCGCGCCGCTGCACCGCCATGCCCATGATCGGCGCAGCAGCCACGACCCCGACATCGAGGCCTTCGCGATCACCTTCGATGGAGCCCTGGACTGGGCTACCTTCGGCGTCTGGCTCACCATGCTGCTTCATCGCCACGGCGAGCGGGTGCTACGGGTGAAGGGCATCCTGTCGGTGGCCGGCACCGACACGCCGGTGGCAGTGCATGGTGTCCAGCACCTGGTGCATCCGCCGGTGCACATGCGCGCCTGGCCAGACGCCGAGCGCCGGTCGCGGCTCGTGTTCATCGTCCAGGGGCTGCCTCCGCATGCGATCCGCCGATCCCTGGCCGCCTTCGCCGAACTCCACGCGCGCGCTGTCAGAGAGCCGGCAGCCACACATCGAGCACCGCGGCGCGGCCTTCGACGCGCACCGCATGCAGCGCGGCCGTGATGGCGCCGTCCAGCTCCGAGACGCGCGTCACCTTGGCCGCGAAGGCGCCTCCGGCCGCGGCCGCGATGGCGCCGTAGTCCGGCGGCGGATCGAACTCGACGCCGATCGCGTTCGCGCGGCTGGCGAAGCCGTCCGGATGCACCGCCAGCATCGAGAGTTTCGGCGACTTCCAGCCGCGGTTGTTGTACACCACTTGCAGAAACGGAGCGCGATATTGCCGTGCCATCCAGTGCACGCTGGATGGCACGGAGAACATGTAGGAGCCATCCCCGGTCAGCGCCCAGACGGTCTTCTCCGGCCGGGCCAGTTTCACCCCGATCGCCGCCCCGCCGTTCCAGCCGAGCGAGCCGCCGCCACTGGTGAACAGCGTGCCGGGGTGCGACAGACGCAGATGATCGATGATCGTCGGGTAGTTGGAGATGCCCTCGCTCAGCACCAGCGTGTTGTCGTCCAGCGCGGCACGCAGGCGCGCGGTCAGCACGGCGCCGGTGATGGTTTCGCCCTCCGGCTGTTCGCGCCGGAGCAGCTCGGCGGCACGCGCGGCGTGGCGGGTCCGCCAGAAATCGGTGCGCTCGGCGACCCGCGCGCCGTCCGGCGGGAGCGCATCGAGCACGGCGTTGAGCTGGGCCAGGGCGGTCGCGGCGTCGGCGCGAAACACGGCTTCTGCGCCGATATCGAAGAGCGGCATCTGCTGCTTGATCGGATCGGTGTCGATATGCACGACGCGCGCGGCCGCGTCCGGCCGGCTCACCAGCGGGATCCAGGGCACGTCGCTGTCGACGACCAGCACGAGATCGGCGGCGGCGAGCGCGGAATTCTGCACCGGCTCGTTCCACTGATTGCCCTGATAGAGCGGATCATCGGTGGCAAAATTGACGCAGTTGGGCACGGATTCCAGCACCCCGGCGCCAAGCCGTCGCGCCAGCCGTGTGAGCTCGGCGACCGCCACCGGATTGCGCCCGAGATAGGACGTCACCACCAGCGGCCGCGCCGCGGCGGCGAGGGCGCGGGCAAGCGCGTCGGCGTCGGCTGGCGCCAGCGCCGCCGGGGCAAGAGCCGGGAAGCCAGCCAACGCACGCGGCGGCGGCACCTCCTCCTCCAGAACCTCACGCGCGGCCATCAGATAGACCGGCCCCTTGGGCTCGGAATGGGCGAATTGCAGGGCGCGATGGAGCATCTGGGTGATGTTGCGGCCGCTGCGGAGTTCGTTGTCGTAGCGCACGTAGCCGCGCACCAGCCCGCGCTGGTCGAACACGTCCTGGATCCACTGGATGAACTCGTTGCGGCTGCCGCGCAGCTCGCCTTCTTGAGTGAAGGGGGAAGCGCCGGCCAGGATCAGCACCGGCACGCGGCCTTTGGCGGCATTGTGCACCGCCCCGGCGAGCGCCTGCGTGCCGCATTCGACATGAACCAGCACCATCTGAGCCCGACCGGAGACCTGGGCATAGCCATGCGCGGCGGAGAGCGCCACCATCTCGTTGGGGCAGGTAACCAGCGCGGGCACGTCCCGCCCCTTCGCCCGGGCTTCGGCCAGCGCCTCGACGATCGGCGGGTGATCACTGCCGAGATTGGCGAAGATATGGGAGACGCCGGCGGCAGCGAGCGCATCGATCAGCGCCGAGCTGGCGGTATACATGAGCGATCATCCTCCCTCTGGACGGAGCCCGATGGCGCCCCTCGCCCTCTATATCCACTGGCCTTTCTGTCTGCACAAATGCCCCTATTGCGACTTCAACAGCCACGTCCGCGCCGAGCTGCCGCAGCGCCGTTTCGCCGCGGCGCTGCGGCGGGAGCTGGCCTTCGAGGTCTCCCGCCTCGGGCGGCGGCGACTCGGTTCGATCTTCTTCGGCGGCGGCACGCCGAGCCTGATGGCACCGGAGACCGTGGCCGCGCTGATCGCGGATGCGACCGCCGCCTTCGAGGTTGCCCCCGATCTCGAGATCACGCTGGAAGCCAATCCGACCAGCGTCGAGGCCGGGCGGCTCGCCGCCTTCCGCGCGGCCGGCGTGAACCGCCTCTCGCTGGGCGTGCAGAGCCTGGACGATACCGCCCTGCGTGCCCTCGGCCGCCAACATTCGGCGGCGGAGGCTCGCGCCGCGCTGGAGCTCGCCCGCGCGCTGTTCCCCCGCCTCTCCTTCGATCTCATCTATGCCAGACCAGGCCAGACCCTAACCGCCTGGGCCGCCGAACTGGACACGGCTCTGGCGCTGGCGGCGGACCATCTCTCGCTCTACCAGCTCACGATCGAGCCCGGGACCGGATTCGAGGCGCTCCATCGCCAGGGGGCGCTGGTGCTGCCCGGGCCTGAGGAAGGCGCCGCTCTCTACGAGGCGACGGGTGAGGCCGCGGCGCGGCACGGCCTCGCCGCCTACGAGGTCTCCAACTACGCCCGGCCAGGCGCCGAGAGCCGGCACAACCTCGCCTATTGGCGCTATCAGGATTACGCCGGCATCGGTCCGGGCGCCCACGGGCGGATCACCCGTGAGGGCCAGGTCGTGGCGACGCGCCGTCACCGTGCACCGGAGGTCTGGGCGGAACGGGTCGAACGCGACGGCCACGGCAGCACCGCCGAGACGGCCATCGGCCCTGAGGACCGCGCCCGGGAGATGCTTCTGATGGGGCTGCGGCTGACCGAAGGCATCGACCCTGCCCGCTTTGCCGCGCGCACCGGGCTCGCTCTGTCCGCAGCGCTCGAGCCCGCGATGCTCTCGGCGGCATGCGAGGAGGATTATATCGAGTGGCACGCGGGCCGGCTCCGCGCCACCGCTTCCGGCCGGCTTCGCCTAGACGCGCTGCTCGGCGCTCTGATCCGTTGAACAGAACTATCGGCACACCTAGAAATATGACGTAGGTTTCACCGCTGGTAATGGGCAATGTTCAGGTGGACAAGTCCAAATAGACGATCAGCTAAACCCGGGCTTCGCCCCGGTCGAATTTGGCCACAGCTCGATCGTTGAAGGAGTCTATCCTGTCCATGACAAACTCGAAACTTTCTCCTCATCTCTCTCCCCGTCGCAAGATCGCACGCGCCGCGCTGGCTCTTGCGCTGCTCTCGGGCACCGCGCTGGCCGGCTACGGCGCTGGCCATGGCGTGTTCGCAGGCGAAGCGATCGCGCCGGCCGCGCCCACCGCGCGCGTGCCGGATTTCGCCGCCGTGGTGGCACGTGTGAAGCCGGCGGTCGTTTCGATCACCACCCATCTCCAGGTGAGCGAGGCCGCGCAGGAAGGCCCGGTGCCGTTCCCCTTCGCCGTCCCCAACCAAGGCGAGCCCGACGCCGCTGGCCCGCGAATGACCGAGGCGCGCGGGTCAGGCTTCATCATCGACGCCAATGGCACCATCGTCACCAACAACCATGTCGTGAAGAATGCTAAGTCGGTGACGGTCACCCTGTCCGACGGCACCGAGCTCAAGGCCCGCGTGCTCGGCCGCGATCCACGCACCGATCTGGCGGTGCTGAAAATCGACCCGCCGCATAGCCTGTCCTATGTCGCGCTCGGCGATTCCGACAAAGCCCAGCCCGGCCAGTGGGTCATCGCCATGGGCAATCCGTTCGGCCTCGGCGGCAGCGTCACCGCCGGCATCGTCTCGGCCCGCGGCCGCGACATCGGCAACGGCCCGTACGACAACTTCATCCAGGTCGACGCGCCGATCAACCAGGGCAATTCCGGTGGCCCGCTCTTCACTCAGGATGGCGAGGTGATCGGGATCAACACGGCCATCCTGTCGCCGAGCGGTGGCAGCGTCGGCATCGGCTTCGCCATCCCGTCCAACATGGTCAAGACCGTGGTGGCGGAGCTCGAGACCGATGGGCATGTCACCCGCGGCTGGCTCGGGGTCGAAGCACAGCCCGTGGACAAGGCGCTCGCCGCCGCGCTCGGGCTGCCGGCCAAGACCGCGGCCGAGGGTGCCCTGGTCGCCTCGGTGACGCCTGACAGTCCGGCGGCGCGGGCCGGGCTCGAACCCGGCGATCTGATCGTCGGCGTCGATGACAAGCACGTCGCCAACCCGCGCGACCTCGCCCTCGACATCGCCGCGATGAAGCCAGGATCATCGGCGAGCCTGGCGATTCTGCGGTCGGGCGAGACGCGGACCCTGACCGCGACGCTCGCCATGCAACCCGGCGAGCAGGTCGCCGATCGCGGTGGCACCGCCAAGCCATCCGATACGCCGCGGCTCGGCCTCGCGCTGCAGCCGTTGACGCCGGAACTGCGGGGCCAGATCGAGCTGCCGCGCGGCACCGACGGGGTTATGGTCGCCGGCGTCGAGCGCGGGTCGCCGGCCGAAGCGGCCGGAATCCAGCCCGGCGACGTCATTCTCGGCGTCGGCGCGCACGCGGTGAAGACACCTCAGGAGGCCATCGCGGCGATCCGCACCGAGGCGCATGCGCGCCATGCGGTCGCGCTTCGCATCCTGCGCGATGGCCAGGTTGGCTATGCCGCCGTGGAACTGCGCCCCGCCGATAAGAGCGAGGACCAGGGCTGACCGACGCGCGGCCCGACCTGATCAGTCCATCAGGTCGGGCCGCCGTGCCTTGAAACCAAATAATACCGACTCTCGCGGATCCTGACTCAGGGGGCTTCCCCGACGCGGCGGCGATGTGATTCTCATCGTGGTGGTTCTTGGAGGTCCACCATGCCGCGCGCCATTGCCC
>JAJXXT010000162.1 GCA_021780935.1 Pseudomonadota bacterium | reverse complement strand
TCTCATCGCTGTGCGCGGCGATCCGCTGCGTGACATCACCTTGCTGGCGGAACCTGATCGGTCCCTCGCACTCATCTTGCAGGAGGGCAAGCTGTACCGTAACGAACTGCCCTGCCGCGATGTGGCAAGGCGCAGTGTCAGCGTGACGGCCGAACTCAGCCCAGCGTGATAGCGGAACAGGAAACATCTCTGTCACCGCTGCTGGCGTTGTCGGGCCTCGTCGTTGAGAGACCCGGCAACGACGGCAGCCTGCGGCTGATTGACAATCTGAGTCTGACACTGCGCAGCAAACGCATCACCGGTGTCGTCGGTGAGTCCGGAGCCGGCAAATCCCTAACCGGCGCCGCGTTGATGGGCCTGCTCGAACCTCCATTGCGGCAAAGCGCGGGCACATTGCGGTTCCGCGGCCATCTGGTAACCCCCGACAGACCTCTGCATCGTGGTCGTGATATCGGCATCGTCTTCCAGGATCCGCTGACGGCGCTGAACCCACTGTTCACGATCGGCCACCAGCTGGTGGAAACGATCCGGATCCACCATCGCCTCGGCCTCGCCGCAGCCCGTGATCGCGCGGTTACCCTGCTCACGGAGGTTGGCATCAGCGCACCGCAGGCGCGGCTTGGTCAATATCCGCATGAACTCTCTGGCGGCATGCGCCAGCGAGTGGTCATCGCTCTCGCCTTGGCGCCAGATCCCGCTGTTTTGGTCGCCGACGAACCGACGACCGCGCTTGACGTTTCGATTCAGGCCCAGATTATCGCGCTCATCCGTCGCCTGTGCGACGAGCGCGGTATGGCGGTTCTGCTGATTACCCACGACATGGGCGTGATTGCCGAGGTCGCTGACGAGGTCGCCGTCATGTACGCGGGCCGGGTTGTCGAAACTGGTGGCGTCGCCCAGGTGCTGCGCCAGCCCAACCATCCCTATACGCGTGGCCTAATGGCATCGACGCTGGAGATCGGCTCCAGCCACGCGACGCTGCCACAGATCCCTGGCCAGGCGCCGCGGCCAGGCGCGCTTCCCTCGGGGTGCGCGTTTCATCCGCGTTGTCCCGACCGGACGGAGCAATGCGTCTCCCGTCCGCCGCCGGTGCACCCGGTTGGGGATGGGCAGGTCGTCTGCTGGAATCACCCGCGTGGATGAGCCGCTGGTCCGCGTTGAGGGACTGCGACGTTATTTCGGAAGCGCCCGCCTCGCTCTTCGGCTCGCCGGGCGGTATCCGGCGCCCCTGCGTGCCGCGGATGATATTAGCTTCGAGATTCGCGCGGGCGAGACACTGAGCCTCGTCGGTGAATCGGGTTGCGGAAAATCCACCGTCGCTCGCTGCGTTGCCGGTCTGCAGCGGCTCACGGCTGGGCGGATAAGCATCGGCGGGCACGACGGCATGCACATCGCGTCTGGGGCCGCCGGACGCGAGGCGCGGCGCCAAACGCAGATGATTTTCCAGGATCCTTACGCGAGCCTCAACCCACGTTGGCGGGTCGGTCGGACCCTGGGCGATCCGCTGCACGCATTTACGCCGACATTGCGCGGCAAAGTGCTGGCGGAGCGTGTCGGTGCACTGCTGCATGCAGTCGGTCTCTCGCCAGAGGATGCGCGGAAATACCCACACGAGTTTTCCGGCGGCCAGCGGCAGCGCATCGCGATCGCCCGCGCCATTGCCGCCGGCCCACGTTTCATCATCGCCGACGAACCGACTTCGGCGCTCGACGTCTCCGTGCAGGCGCAAATCCTCAATTTATTGCGCGAGCTTCAGCAGCAGCTCCACGTGACCTACCTCCTGATCAGCCACAACCTGGCGGTCGTCGAGCACATGTCGGACACGGTCGGCGTCATGTATCTCGGTCGCCTTGTGGAGTTGCGTCGCGCGGCCGATCTCTTTGCTGCTCCAGCGCATCCCTACACACGGCTCTTGATCGAGACAGTACCAAGCCTCCACCGGATTGGAGCGCCCCGTAGCCCGCTCTCCGGTGAGGTCCCGGATCCACACCACCCACCGTCCGGGTGCGCATTCCATCCGCGCTGCTCGCTGGCGACCGAGCGCTGCCGTGTCGAGCGGCCGGTGCTTCAGCCCGTCCTCGGCGGAACGGTCGCATGCCACGCCGCGCAGGGAGGTCGCGCCAGCCGGTGACGCTGTTTCTGTCTACCTGCTACTGAGGCGTCACCCATCAGCGGTTGGAGTCGCGGCGGGCTTGCGTCGCTACCGGTTGTTGGACCACGACGCCGCCTAAACAATCCTCGCCGCCTCCGTGCTGAAGACGACGCGCTGGGGGTGGTTGACGGAAGCCACGCATTCGATAGGCACGCCGCCGGCGTCGCGCACGACGCTGTTGTAGAGTAGCACGTTCAGGCCCGGCTTCACGCCGAGCAGGCGGGCATCCTCGGCCTCGACAGGGCCGACGCTGATCTCGCTGTCCCGATCCGTCGGCTCGCAGCCATAGCGCTCACGCAGGATGGCGTAGAGCGAGGCGTTCTCGGCGAGGTCCTGGGCGACCAGGCCAGGAACGCGGGCAAGCGGGATCCGGCTGGTCTCCACGCAGATCGGTAGATCGTCGGCGGTGCGCAGGCGGCGGATGGTCAGCACCGGCGTACCAGGCTCGATGCGCAGCCGCGCAGCGACGCGGCGATCCGCGGGGCCGGGCCCGAAGACCAGGAGCTGGCTGCCCGGGCGTGCCCCGGAGCTGCTGATGATGCGGGACATGCTGAATGGGCGGCGGGAATCGACGACGCGGGTCACGCTGACTGCGGCGACGCAGGTGCCGTTGGTGGAATCGCGCTCTAGCACACCGGCGCGGACCAGCTTCTCGATGCCCTGGCGCACCGTCATTCGGCTGAGACCGAGCCGCAGGGCCAGAGCTCGCTCCGAGGGCACGCGCGCGCCTGGCTCCAGCCGTTCCTCGCGCATCAGGCGCACGACGGCGTCCCTGGCCCGAAGATAACCCGGCTGGCGCTGCCTGGAATCCGCCGCCATCCGCCCTTCTCCTCCTGTCCCCATGACACCGTACCGGGCGTTACTTCAGCGCGCCCGCCGTCAATCCACGCATGAACTGGCGTTGCATCAGCAGGAAGACGACAAGGATTGGGACGATCGAAATTACCAAACCCGCAAGCAGCACCGGCCAGTTCGTATTCAACGAATCGCCGAATGTGGTCAAGCCAACGGTCAGCGGGTGCAACGCGTCGTTGCTGACGAAGGTCAGGGCGAAAACGAACTCGTTCCACACCCGCATCGCCTGCACCATCGCCGCGGCGGCGAGCGCCGGGCGGGCGAGCGGCAGGTAGACATGCCAGAAGCAGCGCAGCAGGCCAGCGCCGTCCATCGTCGCCGCCTCCGCCATTTCCGGGGGAATCTGCGTCATGTAGGCGCGCAGCAGCAGCACGGTGAAGGGCAGGCCGTAGGCAATGTCCGGCGCGATCATGGCGAGGTAGGTGTTGTAGATGCCGAGCAGCACCATGATCTTGAACAGCGGGAACAAGCTGACTTCCGGCGGCACGATCAGGCCGCCCAGCACGATCGCGGTCACCAGGCCGCGGCCGCGGAACCGCCTGGTCACCAGCACGAAGGCGGCGAGCGCACCGAGCAGCACGATCGCCACCACCGATACCCCGGTGATGAGCACGCTGTTGGCCATGAAGCGGCCGAGCCCGTAGCGCCAGGCCTCCGGGTAGTTGTGCCAAAGCCAGGTGGTGGGAAGCGCCCAGCTCCGCTCGAACAGCGCATCCGAGGACTTCAGCGAGTTGAGCAGCAGCCAGGCCAGCGGGTAGATGGTGACGACCGCGAGGATCGTGAGGATGGTCAGGGCGCCGAGTTTGGCCGGCGCGAGACGCAACGCAAGACGGGAGCGACGGCGCATCATGGCGCCCGCCGGCGCGACCAGTAGAGCTGCGCCGCCCCGACGACCGAGCAGATCATGAACATCACGACGGCTATCGCCGCCGCGTAACCAACGCGGTCGTCGCGAAACGCTGAGCGGTACATGTAGCTGCCCAGCACCTGGCTGGCGTTGTTCGGGCCACCGCCGGTCATAACCCAGACAATGTCGAACACCTTGACCGCGCCGAAGATGGTGATGAGGGCCATCAACACCGTGGTTTCGGTCACGCCGGGGACGGTTACGTGCCAGAAACTGCGCCAGGCGCGCGCGCCGTCGATCGCGGCGGCCTCGTACAACTCGCGCGGGATGGCGCGGATAGCGACGATAAAGAGCACGGTGATATAGCCGAACCATTGCCATTGTGAGACAGCAACGATCGCCGGCAGTGCGGTCGCCTCCTCCCCGAGCCATGCATGGGCGAGCGCCGCAAGCCCCACGGCATGCAGCGCCTGGTCGATGAGGCCGACATCGGGCTGGTAGAGTATCTGCCACAGCAGCCCGATCACAGTGATGGGCATGATCGAGGGGATGAAGTAGGACACACGGAAGAAGGCGGAGAGGCGGATGCCCACGACCCCGGATTCGAGCACCGCCGCAAGGACCAGTGCCAGCGCCACCTGCACGATCAGCGAGACCACGGCGTAGAGCACGTTGCCGCGCAGGCTCTGCCAAAACAGCGGGTCGTGGAGCAGCTCGCGGAAATTCCCGAATCCGACGAAACGCCAGGTTGGGCTCAGCGAGTTCCAGGCATGGGCGCTGTAGGCGAAATCCAGAACCACCGGGATGTAGAGGAAGACGGCGAGGAACAGCAGGACCGGCACCAGGGCGAGATACGGCGCCAGACGCGCGATGATGGCGCGACGCCGCATCCCGCCCCCGCCTCGGATTTCGTCCGCGTTCCCCGCCGCTCCGCTCAGCCCTGCTCCTTCTGCACCTGTAGCGCCGCGGCGCGGACCTTCGCCATCACCCCGGCGGGCGTGCCGCCAGTGCCCATCAGCGCCTGACCGCCGGCGAGGAAGGCAGAGGCGACGCGGCTCTCCACGTCGGTGTCGAGCCACAGCACCATGCCCTTGGCGTGCTTGATGTCCTCGATGCCGCGCAGCGTGGCTGCCGATGCGTTGGCGGAGGTCACGGCGCCGATCGTGGCCGAGGGGCGCCCCGTGTCAGTGGTGAAAAGCGCGCCCTGCGGCTGGCTGGTCAGGAAGTTGAGGAAAGCCATCGCCACGTCTGGATGCTTGCAGGTGGGTGCCACGACGAAGCCGTCCGGCGCGCCGGTCAGCAGGTCCTGCCGACCGCGCCCGTGGGGGATCGCCGGCATTGGAAAGAAGCCCCAGCCATCGGCTCCCAGCTTGGTTCCGGGGACGCCGCCGAACTCCACCAGCTCCTGGTACATCATCGCCTCGCGCCCAGCGTAGAAGCTGGCGCGCGCCGCGGCATGGGTCAGCGCGTTCGGCGAAGCGTTGAACCAGCCATGGGTCAGGAAGGCCTGGTAGTGACCGAGTGCGTCGACATAGCCGGGATCGGTGAACAGCTTGTTGGCCGGCGTCTTCAACGTGTAGTCGGCGACGCGCGTCTCCGGCGGCACCAGTTTGGCTATCAGGTCGCCGATATAGTGCACGGTGGCCCAGGCGAGCTGCGAGCCATAGGCGATGGGCACGACGCCGGCGCCTTTGAGCTTGTCGAGCAGGGCGGTGAAGGCCGGCCAATCCTTCGGTGGCTCGGTGGCGCCGACCTTGGCGAAGAGCTTCTTGTTGTAGACCATGAACTTGGCGTCGACCTCGACCGGCACGCCGTAGATCTTGCCGTCGGTCTTGTAGGCATCGAGGGTGGCCGGCAGGAAGCGGCCCTGCCATTCCGGTGCCGCCATGTAATGGGTGATGTCGAGCACCCGCCCGGCGCGGATGAACTGGCGCGTGTACTCGCCGACCCAGGTGAAATAGATGTCGGGAATCTGGCCGCTGGCCATAATGACGCGGATCTTGGCCTTGTAGGGATTGTCGGCCACCGCCTCCATGTTGATGGTGACGCCGGGATGCGCCTTCTGGAACGCGTCCACGGCCTCGCGGAAGAAGCGGATGTTGTTCGGTTCCGGCCATTTGTGGAGGAAGGAAAGTGTCACCGGCTCGGCCGCGGCCGCACGGCCAGGCTGCCATCCGCCCGCCGCGATAGCTGTCCCCGCGGCCACGGCCGCACGATTGAAGTCACGCCGTTTCATCACCCGCACTCCTTATGTTTGTTGTTGGCGTGGTCCACGTCTCCGATTGGCACGCCGTGGCCGAAGCCACCCTTGGTGCCACAGACCTCCGCTGCCTGCGCCGCGCCGATGGCGAGGCAGGCCGCGACCTCCGCGCCGCGCAACCAGGCGACGAGGAACCCGGCGATGAAGCCGTCGCCGGCGCCCAACGTGTCCACCACGCGGGCCGGCGGCGCCGGTACGGATATAAAGCGGTCCCCCTCGAGCGCGCAGGCGCCGGCGGCACCGCGGGTGGCGACCGCGAGGCCAGCACCCGCCGCCCGCGCGGCACGCAGCAGCGCCTCGCAGTCCGCCACGTCTCGGCCGGAGGCGGAGAGGAAGGCGATGTCGACGCTAGCGAAGGTGGCGGCGACACCGGGGCGCTGCCAGTGCTCCGAATAGTCGTAGGTGAGGACGCGGGCGTGCTGGCGTAGCCAGGCAATGTGCGCGTCAAGATCGCTGTGCACGGAAGTGTGCACGATGTCGTGCGCGGCGACGAAGGCGGCGTCCCCCGCGCCGAGATCGTAACGGTCGCGCACGCCGCGGTCACTGCCGGCGAAGCGGCGGTCTGCCCCCTCGTGGCGGATGCGCGACCACGGGTTGGGGCCGTCGCGCCAGCGGACATGCGAGACGTCCACACCCTCCGCCACCAGGCTGTCATGCACGAGGCGGCCGAGCGCGTCGCGGCCAAGGCAGCCGAGATAGCTGGCCGCCGCACCGGCGCGGCGCACCTGCACAGCGACGTTGACGGCGTTGCCGCCGGGATATTGCATACCCTCGGTTTCGTAGATGTCGACGGTGTTGTCGCCGATGCCGAGGAGACGGACCATCAGTACTCCGTCTTCCACATGTACCGGCGCGTCGACAGCGGGTGGTTGTGCCAGACAGCGAGGTGCTCGGAGATGCGACGCAGCGCCGATTGCACGACATGGGGCGCCACAATACCGCGAATGCGCGGGTCAACACCCGGCATGGCGTAGTCCTTGGAATCGTAGATGAAGAGCCGCTCGGTGTAGCGCTTGCAGAACCGCTCCACGCGATCCATCAGCGGACGGCTGGGGTCCTCGCCCTTGTAGAGGACGAGCGGTGTGTTCTCGTCGACGATCTCGAACGGGCCGTGAAAGAACTCCGCCGCCTCCAGCGGCACGGAGTGCATCCACTGCATCTCCATCAGCACGCAGACGCCCCAGACATAGGCCGAGGCGAACATCGGGCCGGCGGCGACGTGGTAGAGGATGCGGTCGTCCTTGAGCAGGCGCGCGTCCTCCGCGCCGCGGCGATCGCTGTCGGCCGAGACGTCCGCCAGCACGCGCGGCAGGGCGTGCAGCGAGCTCATCAGCGGGTCGAACAGCTCCCATTTGTCCTTCGCCGACATCATGCCGCCGGCCAGGGCCTGGAGCAGCATGAACAGGCTGGCACCGCCGCTGTGCTCGCCCATGAGAAAAGACTCCGGCGCCGCCTTGGCCAGCGCGGATTCGGCGCGCTCGGTGATGCTGATGACGGTGCATTTGCGGTCGCGGACGAGCTCCGCGGCCTGCACGGTTTCCGGCGTAGTGCCGGATTTGGAGCCGAGGACGACGAGGGTGCGCTCGTCCAGCCGCTTCGGGTCCTGGGTGATGTATTCGGCGGGGAAGTAGCGGCGGATCTCGAGCGCGCGGCTGGCGTGCTCAACCCAGTATTCGACGCCGAGCATGCCGCGGTTCGGACCGCCACAGCCGACGAGGTGGATGCGGTCGATCGAGCCGGCGAGGGCGCGGCCGCGAGCCGCGGCGCGGTCCAGCACCGCCAGCGTTCCCGCGTAGCTATCGATGATAGATTGCTTGTCGACGTCGGTGGCCATGTCGCTCCCGCCCTGTTTGGTCATACCATTTGTTTTATTGGTCTATACCATTGTCGCGCATGATACAACACCCTTTGGGGACCTCCGTTCGCGCGAGCGCAAAGCGCCGGCGAAACAGTCGCGTCACGAAGTGGGTTTGCTTCGGAAGAGAGGAGGGTTCCTGATGCCTCGCAGGGAGATTTCCGGAGATGGAGCGGAAGCGGTTCGCGAAGGCGGTTGAGGAGGAGGCTGTCCGCCTGATTCCGGCGAGCCGCCGGACGAAGCGGGAGGTCACCGCCGCGCGGCATTCGTCTGCTTGCAGTTGCCGACACACCCCGGCGGCTCAAGCTCGGCTGTGTCCGGGTGGCGATAACTGTCAGCTGGCGTCCAAGAAGCGCGTCAATTTACCGGCGATGGAGCTGGGGGTGGCAGCCAGCCTTGAATGGGCCGCGCGGCAGACGGCTGCGTCATCAGCACATCCCGGCGCGACATCCGGGCAAGCTCGGCGCGTAGCACCGCGATGAAGGACTCGCTCGCCGGTGACAGCGAGCGGCCGGCGCGGTGCACGATCTGGATGTCGCGCACGATGTCCGGACGAATAAGTCGGCGCCTCGCCAGGCGCGCGGGGCTCGCGGCGCCGGCGACGGAAGGCAGCACGGCAATACCCAGCCCGGCCGCGACCATGGCGAGCGCGCTCGCGATCTGGGCCACTTCGTAGACCGGGTTGAGCAGGATCCCGGCCTGCCCCGCCGCCATCTCCACCAGATGGCGCAGCCCGCTCTGCGGCGTCAGCGCGATCAGCGGTTCGTTGCGCAGCGCTGTCCACGCCACGCTGCGCTGCCGCGCGAGCGCGTGGCCGGCTGGGCAGAACAGCACCAGGCGGTCATGGGCGATCGGATGCACGGCCAGGTTCTCCTGCCCGGCCGCGACGGTTCCGATGGCGAAGTCGGCCTCACCGGAACGGACGCGCGCCACCAGTTCCTGCGTGCCGCCATCTAGCAGCGTGATGCTTATGCCGGGATAGCGGGCGCGGTAGATGGCGATGGCGTGCGGCAGCAGCGTGGTCGCGAGCAACGGCGGGGCGAAGACGGTGAGCCGGCCGCTGCGACGCTCGGCTAGGTCGCGCGCCGCGCGGATTCCCGCCTCCAGCTCGGCCAGGACGCGGGAAGCCTGGGCGGCGAACGCGCGCCCGGCCTCGGTCGCCTCGACGCGGCGGGTCGTGCGGTCAAGCAGGCGAAGGTCGAGTTCGCGTTCGAGCTCAGAGACCAGCATCGACACGGCGGATTGTGCGAGGCCAAGCTCCTTGCCCGCGCGGGTGAAGCTCGCGAGTTCGCCGACGGTGAGGAAGGCCCGGAGTTGCCGGAGGGTGATATTCATCAGCAAACCTGAATAGTCGATCAGTAATATAATCTTGTCTGATGATTCTCTCCGCGTCTAGCATCGCCGGATGCAGGATGCCGCTGCCGCCGCCGCGAGCGCCGCCGACGCTCCACCCAGATCCCCGGTTGGCGCGAGGATGGTCAGGCGCGAGGACGCGGCGCTGCTGCATGGCGCCGGACGGTTCCTGACTGATATCGTCTTGCCGGATTGCCGCGAGATCGCTTTCGTCCGAGGCACCGAGCCCGGCGTGCTGCGGCGGATCGAGACGGACGCGGCGCGCGCCATGCCAGGCGTTTCCGGCGTCTTTACCGCGGCAGACCTGGTGCTTGCCGGTAGCGCCGCGGTCAATCCGCTTGCTCCCTCGCTCATCGTCGCACCGCTGCCCGTGCTTGCGGAAACGCGGATCGGCGCCTGCGGCCAGCCCGTGGCCGGCGTGGTCGCGAGGAGCCTCGCCGAAGCCACGCTGGCGGCCGAGGCGGTCGCGGTAGAGATCGAATGTGCCGCGTCGGAGGCGCCCGGCGGCTTCGCCGAGGCATGGGCCCGGGACGCCATGCCGCGGGGGGCGGTCCGTGTCGCCACGCGGGTACGCCACGCGAGGCTTGCGGCCCTGCCGATGGAGCCGCGCGGCGCGCTCGCGGCCTGGGACACGAAGGCACGGCTGCTCACAGTGTGGCTGCAGACGCAGTCGCCGCATCGCGCCCGCGACGACCTCGCAGCCATTCTCGGTGAGCCCACCAGCAATATCCGGGTCATTGCGCCCGATGTCGGCGGCGCGTTCGGCGCGCGCGCCTCAGTCGGCGCGGAGGAGACGTTCACCGCCTGGGCCGCGCGCCATCTGGGCGGCGCGGTGCGCTGGCGCGGCTCGCGGTCCGAGGAACTGCTCGCGGGCCCGCACGGGCGCGGGCTTCGTAGCGAGGGCGAGCTGGTGCTGGCAGCGGATGGCAGCATGCTCGGCCTGCGTGCGCGTATTCGCGCGCCCCTGGGGCATTGGATGCCCTACAGTGCTGTTGTTCCGGGCCGCAACGCGGCGCGCGTGCTGCCAGGGCCCTACGACGTGAAGGCGCTCGACATCGCGGCCGCGGGGTATGCCACCGCCACGGCGCCGATGGGCATCTATCGTGGCGCCGGCCGGCCGGAGGGCGCGATGCTGATGGAACGCCTGGTCGACATGGCGGCACGCCGGCTGGGGATGGACCCCGTGGCGCTGCGCCGGCACAACCTGCTGACCCCTGCGCAGATGCCGCACGCGCGGGCCACCGGCACGCTCGATTCCGGCGACTTCCCAGGCCTGCTCGATCGTGCCGTCACGCTCTCGGGCTACATGGGGCTGCGTGCGGCGCAGGCCACCCGGCGCAACGCGGGTGAGATCGTCGGCATCGGTGTTGCGATGTATGTCGAGCCCTGCGGACAGGGTTGGGAAAGCGCGCGGATCACCCTGATGCGGGACGGAAGTTTCGAGGCCGCGACGGGGAGTACGGCGCAGGGCCAGGGGCGCGAGACGGCCTTCGCGCAGATCGCTGCCAGCGTGTTGCGCTGCGAGCCCCGGCAGGTGTGCGTGTGCCACGGCGACACCGCCGCGACCCCGGCCGGGATCGGCGCGCTGGCCAGCCGCAGCACCGGTATTGGCGGCAGCGCACTGCTGCGTGTGGCGGAAGCGATCGTCGAGCAGGCACAACCGGTCGCGGACGCAGTGCTCGGAGGGGGTGCGCGCCTGACCGAGGGAGGGTTCGATGGTCCCGCAGGCTTCCTTTCCTGGTCGGCGCTGGCGGCGCTGGCGCCGGCACCGCTTCGCACAGAGTTGCGCTTCGTTGCGGCGGGCGAAGCGTGGAGCAGCGGCTGCTGCATCGCGGCGCTGCGCTGCGATCCGGACACCCTGGCGCCCGTCGTGGAGGCGCTCACGCTGGTCGATGACACCGGGCGTGTCGTCAATCCCATGCTGGTGGAAGGCCAATTACTGGGCGGTATCGCGCAGGGGCTGGGGGAGGCACTGTGTGAGCGCGTGGTCTACGATGGAGCCGGCCAACTGCTGACCGGTTCACTGCTGGACTACGCCCTGCCGCGAGCGGACGGGATGCCACCGACGCGTCTCGCGAGCCTCGCGACTCCCACGCATCTTAACCCGTTGGGGGCAAAGGGCGTGGGCGAGGCTGGCTGCATCGGCGTGCCCGCGTCGGTGGTCAATGCGGCGGTCGACGCGCTATCGCCTTTTGGCGTGGAGCATCTGGACATGCCGCTGACGGCGGAAACGCTATGGCGGGCCCGGCATGGGCTGCCGCGACGCGAGGAAGGATGAGAGCATGAGCCAGTACAGTCGAGCCGACGCCAAGGCCTATGCCCGCGAAAACCTGCGCGGTATCTGGGCCGCGGCACTGACGCCGTTTCGCGCGGACCTGTCGCTTGACGAGGATGGGTTTGCCGCCAACCTGCGACATTGGGGCGGCGCGCTCGGCATCGATGGCGTGTTCGTCGGCGGCAAGCAGGGCGAGTTCTTTTCCATGTCGGTTGAAGAACGAAAATGTCTGTTCGACGTCGCGGTTGCCGCCAGTGCGGGTCGCATCGGCACCATAATGTCCTGTTCCGACCAGAACATGGATGTGGTGATCGAGCTGGCCGAGCACGCGCAGAAGCATGGCGCCGATTTCATCGTCATCCACGCGCCGGTGCTGAATTTCGTCGAGGAGCGGGAGGAGGTTCTGCTCGCCTATTACCGACGTCTGAGCGAGGCGCTTGATATCGGCATCGCGCTGTGGAGCCATCCCGACAGCGGCTACCTGATGTCGCCGGAACTCTGCGCCGAGCTGGCGGAGCTGCCCAACATTGTCGCCATCAAGTACAGCGTGCCGCGCGAGATGTACGCGAGGCTCACGCATCTTGCCGGGGACAAGCTCATCGTCAGCACTGCGTCGGAAGTCGAATGGCTAGACAACATCCTGGAGCTGCACTGGCAGGTCTATCTCTGCTCCAGCCCGCCCTACCTGATGCAGACAGCACAGGACCGGCGGATGCGCGAGTACACGGACTTCGCTTTCGCGGGCGACGGCGCGGCGGCGCGGCGGGTGCGCGACAGCCTCGATCCGGTGCGCCTGGCGCTTAGGCAAAGTCGGCCGGGTGGAAAGCCGCAGGCGCACCAGAAATACTGGCAGACGCTGCTGGGCCAGACAGGAGGCGCGGTGCGCCCGCCGATGCTTGAGCTGACCGAGGCTGAGCGTGCCGCGACGTGCGCTGCCTTTGCCGCGTGCGGACTGCGCGCACCACGGCGTCACGCCGCGGAATGATCGTGCTGCGGAACGAACAGGGAGGAAAAACCGATGGCCAACCCGACGCTCACGCGCAAGCCGTTCAACTTCCAGACGTGGATCGCCGAGAACCAGCATCTTCTGAAGCCGCCGGTCGGCAACAGGTTGCTCTACCAGGACGCTGCCATGGTGGTCATGGTCGTCGGCGGGCCGAATCAGCGCGTCGATTTCCATGACGATCCCTGCGAGGAGTTCTTTTACCAGCTCAAGGGCGACATGGTGCTAAAGATCGCCCAGGAGGGCCGAATCGACGACGTCGTGGTGCACGAGGGCGATGTGCTGATGCTGCCGCCGCATGTGCGCCACTCGCCGCAGCGCCCCGTACCCGGTTCCGTTGGGCTGGTGGTGGAAGGGGCGCGCCAGCCGGAGCATCGCGACGGGTTCGAGTGGTACTGCTTCTCCTGCGGCGGGCTCGTGCACCGCATCGAGGTGCCGGTGAAGGACATCGTGAAGGACCTGCCGCCGCTCTACGAGGCTTTCTACGCCGACGAGAAGGCACGCACATGCCGCCATTGCGGCGCCGTGCATCCCGGCAAGATACCGCCGCGGGGTTGGGTGAGTCTGTAGGCTCTCACCTGTGACACTTCTTGCCGAACAGCTGCTCAACGGGCTGCAACTCGGGGTGATGCTGTTCCTGATGGCGGCGGGGTTGACGCTCGTGTTCGGCATCATGGGACTCATCAACCTCGCGCACGGCTCGTTCTTCATGATCGGCGCCTTCGCCGCGGCATGGGTCGGGGATCGCACCGGATCCTTCCTGCTAGCCGTGCCCGCGGGGCTCGCGGCGGCGGCGGCGGCCGGCATCGCCGTGGAGATGGGGGTGATTCGCCATCTCTATGCGCGGTCGCATATGGACCAGGTGCTCGCCACGTTCGGGCTCATCATGTTCTTTGACGAGCTGATGGCGATCCTGTTCGGCCGGACACCGCTGCTGGCCTCGGTGCCGGCCGTTCTGCGCGGCTCGGTCGATATCGTCCCGGGCGTGCCCTATCCTGTGTTCCGGCTCACGATCATCGTCGTGGGCGTCGTCGCGGCGGCCGCGCTGTGGTGGCTGATCGGATATACCCGTCTCGGCATGCTGGTACGCGCGGGGGCGACAAACCGCGAGATGGTCCGCGCGCTGGGGGTGAATATTGCGCTGCTCTACACGGCGGTGTTCGGTCTAGGCGCGATGCTCGCGGGCCTCGCCGGCCTGCTCACCGGGCCGATCCTTTCCGTGCAGGTCGGCATGGGCGACAGCATTCTCATCACCACCTTCGTGGTCATCGTCGTTGGCGGAGTCGGCTCCGTACGCGGCGCGCTCGCGGGCGCGATGCTGGTTGGCATGGTCGACACACTGACGCGAGCCTATCTGCCGACGCTGCTGCAGGGGCTGATGCACGCGAGCACCGCGGACCAGCTCGCGGGCGGCCTTTCCTCGATGGCGATCTTCATTCTGATGGCGGTGGTGCTGCTGGTGCGCCCACGCGGGCTGTTCCCGGCCCATGGTTGATACGCGGCGCCAGGCGGTGGTGCTGCTTGCCACGCTGGCCCTTCTGCTCGCCCTGCCGACGCTGGCCACGGCGATGAGCATGCCATACCTGGTGACGCTGGGCAGCCAGGTCGTGATCTACGCGATCGCCGCCGCGAGCCTCGACCTGCTGATCGGCTATGCGGGGCTGCCCTCCTTCGGGCACGCGGGCTTCTTCGGGCTCGGCGCATATGTTGTTGGCATTTTCGCCTTCCATGCCGCGGACCAGTCACGCTTTCTCGGTCTCGTGCCGGGATCGACGCAGGCCTGGATCGTCTGGCCGGCCGCGATTGGGGTCTGCGCAATCGCCTCCCTGGCCATCGGCGCGCTGTCACTGCGCACGGCCGGCGTCTCTTTCATCATGATCACGCTGGCCTTTGCGCAGATGCTGTATTTCCTGTTCGTATCGCTGAAGGTCTATGGCGGCACTGATGGCATGGGGTTCGACAGCCGCAACACGCTGGCTGGTATCGACCCTGGCAGCGACACTCAGTTCTATTACGTCTGTGTCGCGGCGCTGGTTCTGGCGGTCGTCGTGTTCCGCCGCCTGGTCCGCAGCCGCTTCGGCATGGTGCTGGAGGGATTGCGGCAGAACGAGCGGCGCATGGCCGCGGTCGGAATCGCATCCTATCGCGTGCGCCTGGTCGCCTTCGCCATCGCCGGCGCGGGCGCCGGTTTCGCCGGCGCGCTGGACGCCAATTTGCTGCGCTATGTGAGCCCGGACGCGCTTCACTGGACGATGTCGGGGGACCTGCTGGTCATGGTCGTGCTCGGTGGCGTCGGCTCGCTTTATGGCGCGGTCTACGGCGCGATCGCCTTCGTGGGGTTGCAATCGGTGCTGTCGCAATGGACCGAGCACTGGATGATCGTGCTCGGGCCGATCCTCGTTGCCGTGGTGCTGGTGGCGCGCCGCGGCTTGTGGGGCGTGCTGGGCGGCGCGGGCGACGGGCGGCAAGGATGAGCGCGTTGCTCGAGGCGCGTGGGCTGATCAAACGTTTTGGCGGGCTCCTCGCCAGTGCCCAGTTTAGTCTCGACGTCGCGGAAGGCGAGGTGCACGCGCTGATCGGCCCCAACGGCGCGGGCAAGACCACGGCGATCGGCCAGCTTGCCGGGGAAATCCGTCCCGATGCCGGATCGATCCGTTTCGCCGGACAGGAGATCGCGCGCCTGCCGGTGCAACGGCGCGTGCGCCTCGGCCTCACGCGCTCCTTTCAGGTGACGTCGATCCTGCCCCGCTTCACCACGCTCGAAAACGTGATGACGGTGCTGCTGGTGCGCTCGGGCCAGGTCTTTCGCTTCTTTGCCGCCGTGCGGCGGGAGACGGCGCTGCGCGAGGAGGCGGCCGCGATGCTGGCGCGCGTCGGGCTCGAGGGGCGCGCGGACGTGATGGCAGAGGATCTCGCCCATGGCGAGCAGCGCCTGCTGGAACTGGCGATGGCGCTGGCGACCGGGGCGCGACTGCTGTTGCTTGACGAGCCGATGGCCGGGCTCGGTCCGGTCGAATCGCAGGCGATGACGCGCACGCTGCTCGGGCTTAGGGGGGGCCTGACGATGCTGCTCGTGGAGCACGACATGGAGGCGGTGTTCGCGCTCGCCGACCGCGTCAGCGTGCTCGTCTCCGGCCAGGTGATCGCGAGCGGCGACCCCGCGGCGATCCGCGCCGATCCTGTGGTGCGCGCAGCCTATCTGGGCGAGGAAGCGTGATACTGAGCATCGCGGGTCTCGTCGCCGCCTACGGGCACAGCCAGGTGCTGTTCGGCCTCGACCTGGAGGTCGGTGAGGGTGAACTGGTCACATTGCTGGGTCGCAACGGCATGGGCAAGACGACGACGATCCGTACGCTTATGGGGCTGCTGCCGGCGCGGGGTGGTCGAATCGTGTTCCGGGGCCAGGATATCACGGGACGCGCGCCGGAACGTGTCGCGCGGCTCGGCATCGGGCTGGTGCCGGAGGGACGGCAGGTTTTCCCCACGCTGACCGTGCGTGAGAACCTGATGGCGACGGCGGCCAATCGCGCCGGCCACGCCGCGCCATGGACGGTGGAACGCATCGGCGAGCTGTTCCCGCGCCTGGCGGAGCGCGGCAATCAGATGGCCGGCACGCTCTCGGGCGGCGAGCAGCAGATGCTGGCGATCGGGCGTGCGCTGATGACGAACCCGACGCTGCTGGTGCTGGACGAGGCGACCGAGGGGCTCGCGCCCTTGATCCGGACCGAGATCTGGGCATGCATCGCACGGCTCAAGGCGGGGGGACAGTCGATCCTGATCGTGGACAAGAACCTCGCAGCGCTGCGCCGCCTCGCGGACCGTCATTTCCTGATCGAAAAAGGCCGCACGGTCTGGAGCGGCGACGGGCCGGCGCTCGATGCCTCGCCGGAGGTGGCGCGGCGCTATCTGGGGCTGGAGGGATGACACGCATGATCGCCGCGACGGCACTCGGCGACCTCGAGGGCCGTGCTGAGAACGGTGTCGTCGTCTTCCGCGGCGTGCGCTATGCCGAATCGCCTGCGGGCGAACGCCGTTTCCGTGCGCCTGAGCCGGTGCGGCCGTGGAACGGCCTACGCGCTGCCGCGGCGGACGGACCGATCGCGCCGCAGGGCCCTTCGCGCCTGCGCATGGCGATGGGCGATTTCACGCGCTCGATGGATGAGAATTGCCTGACGCTGACAATCTGGACACCGGCCGCGGACGCGCAGGCGCGCCCGGTGCTGGTCTGGCTGCATGGCGGCGCCTGGCAGAGTGGCGCCGGGTCGCTCGGCTGGTATGAGGGCGCGACGCTCGCGCGCGAGGGCGACCTTGTCGTTGTCGGCGTCAATTACAGACTTGGTGCGCTCGGCTATCTGCAGCATCCCACGGTGGGTGAGCCCAATCCCGGGTCGCTCGATCAGATCGCGGCGCTGCGTTTTGTGCGCGCGCATATCGCGGGGTTCGGCGGCGATCCCGCGCGTGTGACGGTCGCGGGGCAGTCCGCCGGCGCTAGCTCCATCGGTCGCCTCATTATGGATGCAGACGCGCGCTCACTGTTCCGCGCCGCGATCGTGCAATCCGGCAGTTTCGGCCGCCCGCCGCTCACCGAGGTGGAAGCGGCGGCAACCGCGTCCGCGTTCATGCGCCTGCTCGACATCGACCCTGATGGTGCGGACGCGCCGGCTAGTCTGCGCGCGACACCGGTTTCGGCGCTGCTGCAGGCGCAGTCGGCGCTCGCAAAGCAGATGGCCCGGTTCGGCGAAACCAACCCGCCCTTTATGCCGGTGCTGCCGAAGGCGATGCACCAGCAGGAATTGTTCTCCGAAATTGCCGCTGCCGCGCGAGGCTTGCCGGTGCTGATAGGGGCCACGCGCGAGGAGGTGCACGCCTTCTACGCCGCCGATCCCGCGATGCGCGATCCGCCGGAGGAGCAGGTCGCGGCGCGCTTCGCCGAGCTTGGCGCGGACCCTGCAGCCTGGCGCGCCCGGCGCCCGGCCGGGACTGCGATGGATCTGCTCGCCGATCTCGCCAGCGAGCGCACCTTCCTCGGCCCCGCCTGGCAGCTTGCAGCGACGCTCGCGGCTGCCGGCAGCGAGCTCTTTGCCTATCGTTTCGACTGGGCACCGCAAGCGAGCCCGTTCCGCGCCTGCCACTGTATCGAGCTGCCCTTCGTCTTCGGGACGTTCCAGGCCTGGGGTGCGCCGATGCTGCGTGGTGGCGAGGCCGCCTCGATGGCCGCTCTGTCGGCGCGGATGCGGCGCTCCTGGATCGGCTTCGTGCGCGATCTCTCGCCTGCCTGCGAGGGGCTCGACTGGCCGACCTGGTCCGGCGGTGCACGCCCGCTCATGCATCTCGACGATGTGGTCGAACTCGGTTCGGTGGAGGGACGATGATGACGGTCGCGAAAACAGCCTTGGGCGACGTGCGCGGCCTCCCTGGCGATGGCGTTATCCGGTTTCGGGGCCTGCCCTACGCGAGGGCGCCGCGCTTCGGGCGGCCGGAGCCAGTCACGTCGGTGCCAGCGGAGGCGCTGACACATGCGCCGATCCCGCCGCAGCCACCGAGCCGCCTGCGCGCCGCGATGGGCGACTACGACCTGAACCAGGACGAAGCGTGCCTCACGCTGACCATCGCAACCCCGGCGCTCGCGGGCAGCAGGCCGGTGATCGTCGTTCTGCATGGCGGTGCCTATCTCTCCGGCGCCGGGTCGCTCGACTGGTACGATGGCGCAACGCTGGCGCGCGACGGGGATTGCGTCGTCGTCGGCGTCAACTACCGGCTCGGCGCGCTTGGTTGGCTGCACCTGCCGCCGGTCGCGGAAGCCAATAACGGACTCCATGACATGCTGGCGGCACTGCGCTTTGTGCACGCGCATATCGTCGCGTTCGGCGGCGATCCTGGACGCGTCACCGTCCTCGGCCAGTCCGCTGGCGCGCACGCCATCATGTGTCTGCTCGCAATGGAGGAGGCGAAAGGCCTGTTCCATCGCGCCATCCTGCAGAGCGCGCCGCCGACGATGTCGCCGCTGCCGGTGGCGACCGCAGCGGAATACGGGGTACGCCTCGCGGAGTTCGCGAACGTGACGCCGAAGGAGCTGCGCACGCTGCCGGTTCCGGCGCTGATCGCCGCGCAGCTACAGCTCGCGAGGTCCATCGCAGCCTTCGCCGATGTCCGTCCGCCATTCCTGCCGGTGTTCGATGCGCTGGCAGGCACGGGCGCGTTCATCGCCGCCGCGGTGCGCGGTGCGGTCGAACGTCGCGTGGCGCTCATCGTCGGCACCACGCGCGACGAGATGCACGCATTCTTCGTGCCGGACCCCGCGATGCAGGACCCCAAGCCCGCCCTCGTCGCGGCGCGCTTCAGGAGTCTCGGCGGTGACGGAGCGCTCGAGCGCTATCGCGCCCGGCGGCCGGGAGGCGTGGCGATGGATCTGCTTGGCGACCTGGTCACGGACCATATGTTTCAGTTTCCGTCGCTCGCTCTGGCCGGGGCGGTGGCGCGCGCGGGCGGCCGGGCCTTCGCCTATCGGTTTGACTGGTCGGTGCCGGGCAACAGGTTCGGCGCCTGCCACTGCATCGAGTTGCCCTTCGTCTTTGGCACGTTCCCGGCCTGGCCCGGCGCAGGCATGCTGCATGGCGGCGACGCCGGAGAGATGCAGGCATTGTCGGCGTCGTTACGCGCCGCCTGGACTAGCTTCGCGCGCGACGGCGTACCGGCGATAACGGCGCTGCGCTGGCCGGACTACGAGCCGGAACGGCGCATGACGATGGTGTTCGATCGCGTCATCTCCTGTGCCGGCGATCCTGCCGGCATGGCGTGGCGCCATAACGGGGGG
>JAJXXT010000106.1 GCA_021780935.1 Pseudomonadota bacterium | reverse complement strand
GGTAGTCGGAATCTGCACGAAGGGCAGACCGCGTAGCGTGGTGGCGGCGGCGAAGCCGGCGAGGTCGCCGACGACGCCACCGCCGAGCGCGACCACCGCACTGCGGCGCTCGATGCCGGCGGCGAGAATCTGGTCGACGATGCTGGCGTAGGTCGCCACCGTCTTCGCCGTTTCGCCGGCCTCGACCACGACCTCGGTCGCAATGTCGATGCCGGTGGCGGCGAGACTCGCGCGGAGCGTGTCCAGATGCAGCGGCGCCACGGTCGCATCGGTGACGACGACCGCCCGCTTCTGCGGCAGGACCGGCGCCAGCACAGCCCCGGCGCGGGCGAGCAGCCCCTCGCCGACGACGACGTCATATTGGTGCGCGGCAAGGGTCACGCGCACCCGCCGCGGTTCGCTCCAGGCGAGGATCGCCGCCAACACGCGCGCCGTGGTTGTGTCCACGCTGTCCTCGCCGCAATCGACGATGATGTCGGCCTCGGCATAGACCGGGTAGCGCGCCGCCATCAGCCCGGCCAGAACCGCCTCGGGGTCGCCGTCGGCGAGCAGCGGCCGATGGCTCCGGCCGGCGACGCGATGGGCGAGCACCGCCAACGGGCAGCGCAGCCAGACCGAGACCGCCTCCTGGCGCATCGTTGCCCGCGTCGACGCATCCATGAACGCGCCGCCGCCGGAGGCCAGCACGATCGGCTCGGCCCCGAGCAGGCGGCGGATGACGCGGCGCTCGCCGTCCCGGAAGGCGCGCTCGCCGTAGCGTTCGAATATTTCGCCGACGGTGCAACCAGCCGCGAGCTCGATCTCGGCGTCGGCGTCCCGGAACGGCATGCCGAGCCGTGCGGCCAGGCGCCGCCCGATCGAGGTTTTCCCGGCGCCCATCAGTCCGACCAGGACGATGCTCCTCCCCTTCAGCGTCGGGGCGGAGGTGGAGAGCTCCCGCAGCGGCGGCTCGGTGGGCGTCGGGCGGGCGGTGTGCGGGGCTGGCGTGGACGTCGGGCTGATCATGAGCCGGGAAGCTAGAGCACCGATCCCGTCGAGGCAAACCGATTGATATCACGAAATATTGCCCAAGGCGGACCGGGCCGGTTTCCCCCTCCGCGTATTCTGGGCTAGAGCAACCCCCGATCTGCCCGAGCCGTTTCGGCCCGGGCAGATCCGAGATAAGTCGCTCTAGAGTCATATGGTTCCAGAGTACGACCGCCCGACCTGATGATTCCTTCAGGTCGGACCGTGCTCGAGCAAAACGGCCACAGCTCCGGACAAACAAGTCGCATGCGCACCACGCTCCTCGTCGTCGTTCTGCTGGGTCTGATCGCCGCCGCGCTTGGGGTGCTGGTCCTCGGCGCCTTCCCCCCGCACCCACACCCGCAGGCGGTGGAGAAACTTCTGACCAACGACCGCTTCAAGGGTCATTGACCTCTGCCATGGACCGGCACGTCGAGGCGTTCCTGGAAATGCTCGCCGCCGAGCGCGGTGCGGCGCGGAATACGCTGGCGGCCTATGCAGCGGACCTGCAGGATTTTACCGGGTTCGCCGCGGCGCGCGGGGCGGCGCCGGCGAGCGCCGATGCGGCGCTGCTGCGTGCCTATCTGTCCGCCCTGGTGGGGCGGGGACTGGCGGCACGCACGCAGGCGCGCCGGCTCTCGGCGCTACGCCAGTTCTACCGCTTCCTCCTGCGCGAGGAGCGCCGCGCGGATGATCCGACGGCACAGCTCGACGCGCCACGGCTGCAGCCCGCGCTGCCCAAATACCTCACCGAAGCGGAGATCGCCGCCTTGCTGGCGGCCGCCGAGCGCTGGCCTGCGGTGGCGGGAGCGCAGGCGCGTGCCGCGCTGGAGATTCTCTACGCCGGCGGGCTCCGGGTCAGCGAATTGCTGGCTCTGACGGCCGTGACGGTGACCGCCGCGGCCCCGGTCCTGACGATTCGCGGCAAGGGCGGCCGAGAGCGGCTGGTGCCGCTCTCCGGGGCGGCGCGCGAGGCCGCGGCGGCGTGGCTCGCGGTGCGCGGGGTTTCGAGCCGGTTCCTCTTTCCCGGTCGCGATCCGCGTCGGGCGATGACCCGCCGGGGCTTTGCGCTGATGCTCGGCAGGCTGGCCGCCGCCGCCGGGCTCGACCCCGCGCGCGTGTCACCGCATGTATTGCGGCACTGCTTCGCGACCCACATGCTCGCCGGCGGGGCCGATCTGCGTAGCCTGCAGCTGCTCCTCGGCCACGCCGACATCGCTACCACCCAGATCTATACCCACGTCGAGCCCGAGCGGCTGCGCCGCGTCCTGGAGACGCATCACCCGCTGGCCGCGGGTGCCGGCAACCCGAGCGCGCGGGCAAGCCCAGCCCGTTCGTCGCGGAGCAGGTCGGCCAAAGTGTAGCGGTCGAGCACGGCAAGGAACGCTTCCAGCGCCTCGCTCAAGGCCGGCGCGAGCTGGCATGGTCCGGCGATGGCACAGCCTTCGGCGCTGAAACAATCGACCAGCGCGAAACTCTCCTCCGTGGCGCGGACCATCACGCCGATGCCGATCTCCGCCGCCGGCCGCCCGAGCCGGATGCCGCCGCCGCGTCCACGCACCGTCTCCACCACGCCGGAGCGCCCGAGTTCATGGACCACCTTGGTCAGATGATGCTCGGAGATACCGTAGGCCGTGGCGATCTCGTGGATCGATGTCAGCTGAGGCCCATGCAGCCCGAGATACATCAGGCAGCGGAGGCTGTAGTCGGTGTAGCGCGTGAGGCGCATCGGGGTGTCCCTGGAGGGTCGCCGGCAGGCAGCGCCGGAGCGTCCAGAATGCAGCGCCGAAGGTGTAGCGTCGATACCGCTCTGCGGCGCAACCGGCCACGGCGCACAGGCCACTGGCGAGACCGCGGATCTGTGCTAAAGCGCCGCGCCATGCGCCATTTCCTGGACTTCGAGAAGCCGATCGCCGAACTCGAGGGCAAGATCGACGAGCTCCGCCGCATGTCGGAGCCGAACGGCATCAATATCGCCGAGGAGGTCGCCCGGCTGACCGAGAAGGCCGACAAGCTGCTTCGCCTGACCTACGCGAAGCTGACCGCCTGGCAGAAGACGCAGGTGGCGCGCCATCCGGAACGGCCCAAGGCCTCCGACTATCTGCGCGCGCTGATTGCCGACTACACCCCACTCGCCGGCGATCGCGCCTTCGCCGACGATGCCGCCGTGCTCGGCGGGCTCGGTCGATTCGAGGGCCAGTCGGTGGTCGTGCTCGGCACCGAGAAGGGCTCGGACACGGAGAGCCGGGTGAAGCATAATTTCGGCATGGCCCGACCCGAGGGCTACCGAAAGGCGCGCCGTCTGATCGAGCTCGCCGGGCGCTTCGCGCTCCCGGTTCTGAGCTTTGTCGATACCTCTGGTGCTTTTCCCGGCATCGAGGCCGAGGCCCGCGGCCAGGCGGAGGCGATCGCCCGCTCGATCGAGGCCTGCCTCGAGGCACCCGTGCCCGTCATCGCCGTGATCGTCGGCGAGGGCGGTTCGGGCGGCGCCATCGCGCTCGCGGCCGGCGACCGGGTGCTGATGCTGGAGCATGCGATCTATTCGGTGATCTCGCCCGAGGGCTGCGCCTCCATTCTGTGGCGCGACGCCGTGCAGGCCGGTGCGGCGGCCGAAGCGCTGCGGCTGACAGCGGACGATCTGAAGCGGCTGCGCCTGGTCGATGCCGTGGTGGCGGAGCCGCTGGGTGGTGCCCATCGCGCTCCGGAGATGGCTATCGCCGCGGTTGGCCGGGCGATCGCGTCGGAACTGCCGGAACTGCTCGCGCTCGACCCCGTGGCGCTGAAGGCGCGCCGGCGAGAGAAGTTCCTCGAGATGGGCCGCGAGGGCGTCGGCTGAGGCGACACCTTGGGCTTGATGGCGGGGCCGTCGCCGCGCGACAATCACCAACGGCACCGGCGTATGCGCTGCCGGCGGACGCGTCGCGGGCGGTGGCCCTGCTCACAGGAACGGAGCCGGCATGGACCTGAGAGCCTGCGCCTGTGGCAGCGGACTGCGACATCTGCGCTGCTGCGGCCTCGACCTCGGCACGCTCAGCCCGCCGGGTGCGAGCGAGCCGCTGCGGCCGCTGCTGGCCGAGGCGCAGGCGGCGATGGCAGCCCAGCCGGAGCGGGCGGAGGCGGCGCTGCTGGCGCTGCTCGAACTCGCGCCGGGCTTCGAGGAGGCGCTGCGTCTGCTCGCCACGCTGCGGGCGCGCCAGGGGCGAGCCGCCGCCGAGGAAGTGCTGCTGCGCCGCATCGTCGCGATCAATCCCAATAATTTCTCGGCCACCAACGATCTCGCCCTGCTGCTGCTCCGCACCGGGCGCGCGGCCGAGGCAGAGACACATGCCCGCAACGGACTGCGCATCGCCCCGCGCGAGGCGCAGGCGCATAACCTGCTCGGCCTGGTCCTGACCGAGATCGGCCGCCCGCATGCTGGCGAGCATCATTACCGCCAGGTGTTGACCCTGGTCGCGCAGCCGGACGCGGGCTTGCTGGCGAATCTCGCCTGGAACCTGAAATCCCAGGGCCGAGCGGCGGAGTCGCGCGCCATGTACGAACAGGCCGCGGCGCGCGATCCGAATCTCTACCAGACGTGGCTCGGCTGGGCGCGGCTGGAGGAGGCCGATCGGCGCCTGGACCGGGCGCGCGAACTGCTTGAGCACGCGGCGCAACTGGCGCCGGAGGATCCCGGCGTGCGCATGATGAGCGCCATCCTCACCGCGCGGGAAGGGCGGCCGGAGGCAGCGCTGGCCGAGATCGACCGCCTCGGCGAACACGGCGGCAGGGAGTTGGGCGCCAACGAGTGGATGGAGAAGGGGCGTCTGCTCGACCAGCTCGGCCGCACGGAGGAGGCTTTCGCCGCCTTCACGGCCGGCAAGGCCAAGGCCCGCGCCGCGCTCGGCCACGGCTATCTCGCCGAGCAGGCAGCCGAGCAGGCGCGGCGGCTGCGCGGATTCTTCACCGCGGAGCGGCTGGCCTTCATCCCCCGCGCCCGCCCCGCGCCGGCGGGGCCGCAGCCGATCTTCGTCCTCGGCTTTCCCCGTTCCGGCACGACGCTGGTCGAGCAGATGCTGTCGTGCCACGCCGACATTTCGGCCGGCGACGAACTGCCGATCATCCATGATCTCACCCAGGCCATCCCGCGCCTGCTCAACAGCCCGCTCGCCTATCCCGAGGCGCTGAGCGAGCTGTGGATGGCCGAGCAGCGCACCGCGCTCGACCGGCTGCGCGACCTCTATCTCGAAGGCGCGCGGGAGCTCGGCGCCGCTGCACCCGGAGAGCACCGGGGTGGGGACGCGCCGGGCCCGACATGGTTCACCGACAAGATGCCGCTGAACGAGACGCAGCTCGGCCTCATCGGGCTGCTTTTTCCAGAGGCGCCGCTGATCCATGTGCTGCGCCATCCGCTTGATGTCGTGCTCTCGGTGTTCGCCAACCAGCTCACGCACGGGTTCTTCTGCGCCTTCGAACTCGAAGGCGTGGCCCGGCACTACGCGCTCACGATGGAGCTCGTCGCGCATTATCGCGCTGAGATGACCCTGCGCTACCTGCCGCTTCGCTACGAGACCCTCATCGCCGATCCGCAGGCGGCGATCCGCCGCGTGCTCGCCCATATCGGCGCGCCCTTCGATCCCGCCTGCCTCGATTTCCACGCCAACCCGCGCCACGCCCGCACTGCCAGCTACGCGCAGGTGACCGAACCGCTCTATGACCGCTCCGTGTTCCGCTACCGTCGCTACCTGCGCGCGCTGGCGCCGGTCATTCCGCTGCTCGAACCGGTGATCGCCCGGCTCGGCTACCGCATCGAGACGGGCGATCACTGGCTCGGTGAACACAGGGCGGCGCCCGCATGAGCGAGGCGCCGGATCCGCTCGCCGCGCTGCTCGCCGAGGCCAGCGCCGACGAGCAGGCGGGCCGTCTGGACGCCGCCGAAGCCCGGCTGGCCGCGGCGCTGCGGCAGGCGCCGGAGCATCCGCACGCGCTGCATCTCTCCGGCATCGTCGCCTTCCGCCGCGGCCGGGAAGACGAGGCGCGGGCGCTGATGGAGCGCTCCATCGCGCTGGCGCCGGACGTGGCGCTCTATCATCGCAATATCTGCGCCATCTACCGTGCCCTCGGTCGGCTCGAAGAGGGGCGCGAGGCCGGGCTGCGCGCCATCGCCATCGCTCCCGACGATGCCCACGCCTACGCCAATCTCGCCATCATCCACTATGACCTGCTCGAGCTCGACGAGGGGCTCGCCTGTTCGGAGCGGGCGCTCGAACTCAGCCCGGAACTGCCGGACGCCCATTTCGAGCGCGCGGAAGTGCTGCTGCTGCGCGGGCGGCTGGAGGAGGGCTGGGAGGAGTACGAGTGGCGCTTCAAGCTGCCCCAGGCCGGTCGCATGCTGCCAAAGGGCGAGGTGCCGCAATGGGATGGTGAGCGTCGCAGCGAGGGCCGGCTGCTGCTGATCGGCGATCAGGGCTTCGGCGACGTGATCCAGTTCGCTCGCTACATCCCCTGGGCGGCCGCGCGTTGGCCCGAGATCGTCGCGGCGTGCAGTGGCGAGATGCGGCCGGTCCTGGCGCAGTTTCCCCAGCTCGCCAGCATCCACGACCGCTGGGAGGACGTGCCCAGCTTCGACGCCTATTGCCCGCTCTCCGGCTTGCCCCGCCTGGCCGGCACGCGGGTGGAGAACATCCCCGGCACGGTGCCGTATCTCCACACCGACCCGGCGCGAATTCTGCACTGGGCGGGGCGGCTTGATCGGCTGCTCCCGTCGGGCCTGCCGCGGGTCGCGCTGGCCTGGGCCGGGCGGCCGGCGCACAACAACGACCGCAACCGTTCGACCACGCTGGAGCGGCTCGCGCCCATCCTCGCCGTGCCGGGCGTCGCTTTCGTCTCGCTGCAGAAAGGGCCGGCGCGGAGCGGTATTGGCGCGTATTTCGGGGCGGAACCGCTGCTCAACCTCGGTCCCTCGCTCGAAACCTTCGCCGATACCATGGCCGTCCTGGCCTGCGTGGACCTGGTCATCGCCGTCGATACCTCGGTGGTGCATCTCGCCGGCGCGATGGCGCGTCCGGTCTGGACCTTGCTGCCCTTCGCGCCGGACTGGCGCTGGCTGCTGGACCGGCCCGACACACCTTGGTATCCAACCATGCGCCTCTATCGTCAGGTGGCCCCGCGCGCGTGGGACGAACTGGCCAGCCGCGTCGCGACCGATCTGGCCGGCTTTCGCGACGAGATTCAGCGCCCCAGGCCGTAGAACTCGGCGTTGGGACGGATCTCCATCGCGTTCGCGAGCCGGTTGGACATGGCGAAGAAGGCTGCGATGGCGGCGATGTCCCAGGTTTCTTCCGGCTCGAAGCCCGCCTCGTCGAGCGCCGCATGGTCGTCCGGCCCGATCTCGGCTGACGCCACCGCCACCTTGATCGCGTATTCGAGCATCGCGCGCTGGCGCGGCGTGATCTGCGCCCGGCGCCAGTTGGTGGCGACCTGGTCGGCGATGGTCTTGCTCTTGGCGCGGATGCGCAGGATGGCGCCGTGGGCGATCACGCAATAATGGCACTGATTGGCAGCCGAGGTGGCGACCACGATCATTTCACGCTCTGCCTTCGTCAGCCCGCCCGGCCGCTCCATCAGCGCGTCGTGGTAGGCGAAGAAGGCGCGGAACTCGTCCGGGCGGTGTGCGAGGGCGAGAAAGACGTTGGGCACGAAGCCGGACTTTTCCTGCACGGCGAGGATCCGCGCTCGGATATCATCGGGCAGGGTGGCGATGTCGGGGATCGGAAATCGGCTGATCGGTTCGTCGGTCATGGTCGCTGTCCTCGGTTGCGTGGCCAATCTTCCCGCGCGAGACGCGCTCTGGAAACATACGATTCGGATTCACGCGATCGCAACCGGTTGCCCCTAGTCTGGCGCCATGCGTCTGAAGATGTTCCACGCATCCGGTATGACGGAAGCCATGGCCCGGGTGCGCCTGGAGCTTGGTCCGGATGCGCTGATCCTGGCGACCCGCCGCCTCGGCGATGGTGTGGAGGTCACCGCGGCGCTGGAGGAAGAGGATGCGCCACCGCCGCTCGCCGCGGCCCCGCCGCTGCCCCCTGACCCGGTTCATGCAACTGCCCTGGCCTATCACGGCGTGCCGTCCAGCCTCACCCAGCGCCTCGCCGGACGCCTCGCAGTGGCGGCGCGGACCGAACGGCGCGGCCGTGAGGCGGCGCTGGCGGCCGCGCTCGCCAGCGAGCTTCGCTTCGACGAGCTCGGGCTCGCGCCTGGGGCGCCGCCGCTGCTGCTGGTCGGCCCGCCCGGCGCTGGCAAGACGCTGACGGTGGCACGCCTCGCGACCCGGCTCGTTCTCGCGCACAGCGTGCCGCTGGTGATCACCGCCGATGGCAGACGGGCCGGGGCGGTGGAGCAACTCGCCGCCTTCACCCGCCTGCTCGGGCTGACGCTGCTCGCCGCGGACCATCCGCTATCGCTGGGGCGTGCCCTGGCCCGCCGCCCGCCCGGGGCCCCGGTGCTGATCGACGCGCCGGGCATCGACCCTTTCGATCCGGCCCAGCGCGACGAACTCGCCGCCCTGGCGGCGACCGCGACCGCCCGCATCGCCCTGGTTCTGCCGGCCGGCATGGACGCCGCCGAATGCGCCGACCTCGCCGGCGCCTTCGGCGGCTTGGGCGCGACGATGCTCATCGCCACACGGCTCGACATCGCGCGCCGCATCGGCGGCCTGCTCGCCGCCGCGGATGCCGCCTCCCTGACGATGACCGAAGCGGGCACGGGCCCAGGCGCGGCCGACAGCTTGGTCGCGCTCGGTCCGGCCTACCTCGCCGCCCGCCTGATCCAGACCGCCCCTGCCCGTGTCCAGCCCGGAGAGATGCCACGATGACACCTGATCGCGATCCTGCCCCGAGCGCGGCCCGCGGCCGCGTGGTCGCAGTCGCGTCGGGCAAGGGCGGGGTCGGCAAGACCTGGTTCGCCATCACGCTGGCCCATGCGCTGGCTCGCGCCGGCGAGCGCGTGCTGCTCTTCGACGGGGATCTCGGGCTCGCCAACGTCGATATTCAGCTCGGTCTTCTGCCGGAGCGGGATCTCGGGGCCGTCGCCGCAGGACGGGCGGCGCTGGCGGAGGCGACGCTGTGCTTTGCCGCCGGCGGATTCGATATTCTGGCTGGCCGCTCCGGCTCCGGCGCGCTCTCTGCTCTCGATCCGGCCACGATCGAGCGCATGCTTGCCGAGTTGCGCGCGGCGGCCATCCGATACGACACGATCGTGCTCGATCTCGGCGCCGGATTGGACCGCGCCGTGCGGCGCATGTCCGCGGCCGCCGACATTCTCCTGGTGCTCGCCACCGACGAGCCGACCAGTCTGACCGACGCCTATGCGGTGCTGAAACTGCACGCGACGGACCGCGCCGACGGCGACGCCCGCCTCGTCGTCAATCAGGCGCCGACACGCACCGCGGGGGAAAAGACCTTCGCCACCCTTGCCCGCGCCTGCGAGGCCTTTCTCCACCGCTCCCCACCGCTTGCCGGCGTGATCCGGCGCGACGAGCGGGTGCGCGACGCCATCCGGCGGCAGGTGCCGCTGCTGACGCGCCACCCGGCCAGCGTCGCCGCCGAGGATGTGGAAGCGATCGCGGCCCGGCTGACGCGCGCCCGGCTGCCGGCCTGATCACACGGTGCGGGTTCAGGCCGCGCTGGGCTCGGCGACGCCCTTGTCGCGCAGCAGGCCAGCGAGCTCGCCCGACTGGAACATCTCGGTGACGATGTCGCAGCCGCCGACGAACTCGCCCTTGACATAGAGCTGCGGGATGGTCGGCCAGTTCGAGAACTGCTTGATGCCGTCGCGCAGCTCGGCGTCCTCCAGCACGTTCGCGGTGTGGAAGGGCACGCCCACGTGGTTGAGGATCTGCACCACGCGCGCGGAGAAACCGCACTGCGGGAACATCGCAGTGCCCTTCATGTAGAGCATCACCGGGTGTTCGGTGATCTCGGCCTGGATGCGGTCGGCGACGTTTTGGCTCATCGGGAACTCCTTCAGTCCGGGGCGGAGGTTTGCAGCGCGAGCGCGTGCAGGGCACCGCCCATGCGGCCGCGCAGCGCGGCATAGACCAACTGGTGCTGCTGCACGCGGCTCTTGCCGCGGAACTGCTCGCTGACGATGGAAGCGGCGTAGTGATCTCCGTCCCCGGCCAGGTCCTCGATGGTCACGGTGGCATCCGGCAGCGCCGCCTTGATCAGCGCCTCGATCTCGCCCACCGACATCGCCATCGCCTATCCTCCGGAACCAGGTTCAGCTTCCCGACCATCCATCCAGGCCGGGAAGAACCGCTCATGTGCTGCGCGCAACTCATCGAGCGATATGGCGAGCCCGTCCGGGAGTGTCAAACCCGTCCCGCCGCTGCGCCCGAGGCGCAAGGCCGGAACCCCAGCGGCAGCGGCAGCCGCGAGCAGCGTGTCCCCGTCCGGAATGGCGGCGATGTAGCGGCCCTGATCCTCGCCGAACCAGAAGGCATGTGGCGGGATCGTGGGATCGGTGGCGAGCCGTGCACCGGTGTTCCCTGCCAGCGCCATCTCGGCCACCGCGACCAGCAGGCCGCCGTCGGAGACGTCGTGGCAGGCGCGGATGTCGCCCGCCAGGATGCGGGCGCGGACGAAATCGCCGGCGCGGCGCTCGGCAGCGAGGTCAACCGGTGGCGGCGGTCCGGCCTCGCGGCCGGTGATCTCGCGCAGCCACAGCGACTGGCCGAGCCAGCCCGCCGTGTGCCCGATCAGCACGAGGTCGAGCCCCGGCGCCAGCGCCAGGCCGACGGCATCGGCGGCATCCTCGAGCACACCGAGCCCGCCGATCGCCGGCGTCGGCAAAATCGGGCGGCCCTCGGTCTCGTTGTAAAGGCTGACATTTCCGGAGACGACCGGGAAATCCAGTGCGCGGCAGGCCGCCGCCATGCCCTCGATCGCGGCGGCGAACTGGCCCATGATCGCCGGCTTCTCCGGATTGCCGAAATTCATGTTGTCGGTGATGGCGAGCGGCGTCGCGCCCACAGCGGTCAGGTTGCGCCAGGCCTCGGCCACGGCCTGCGCCCCGCCGGCGCGCGGATCGGCGGCGCAGTAGCGGGGGGTGCAGTCGGTCGTCAGCGCCAGCGCCCGCTTGTGCCCGTCGATCCGCACCACGGCGGCGTCCGCGGCGCCGGGGCGCTTCACCGTCTGGCCGCCGACGGTCGCGTCATACTGGTCCCAGACCCAGGCACGCGAGCAGAGATCGGGGCAGGCGATCAGGCGCAGCAGGGCCGGGCCAAGCCCGATCGGGTCGACGACGGGTTCCAGCGGCGGCGGCGGCGGCGCGACGTCGATCGGTCGGTGATAGAGCGGCGCCTGGTCGGCAAGCGGGGCGAGAGGGATGTCGGCCTCGACCGCGCCGCGATGGCGGACGGTGATCCGCCCGGTCTCGGTGAGATGGCCGATGACGGCGAAATCCAGCTCCCATTTCTCGAAGATCGCCCGTGCCATCGCCTCGCGGCCCGGGCGGAGCACGATCAGCATGCGTTCCTGGCTCTCCGAGAGCATCATCTCGTAGGCGCTCATACCCGTCTCGCACTGCGGCACCGCGTCCAGATCGAGCGCGATGCCGACGCCGCCCTTGCCGGCCATTTCGACCGATGACGAGGTGAGCCCCGCGGCGCCCATGTCCTGGATGGCGACGATGGCATCGGTGGCCATCAGCTCCAGGCAGGCCTCGATGAGCAGCTTCTCGGTGAAGGGATCGCCGACCTGCACGGTCGGACGCTTGGCCTCGGCGTCCTGGCCGAACTCGGCGCTCGCCATAGTGGCGCCATGGATCCCGTCCCGCCCCGTCTTGGAGCCGACATAGACCACCGGGTTGCCGACCCCTGCGGCGGCGGAGAGGAAGATCCGGTCGGCCCGCGCGATGCCGACGGTCATGGCGTTGACCAGTGGGTTGCCGTCATAGGCGGGATGGAAATTGATCTCGCCGCCGACGGTGGGCACGCCGACGCAGTTGCCGTAGCCGCCGATGCCGCGCACCACGCCATCGACGACGCGGCGCGTCACCGGATTGTCCGGGCTGCCGAAACGCAGCGCATTGAGATTGGCCATCGGGCGCGCGCCCATGGTGAAGACGTCGCGCAGAATGCCGCCGACCCCCGTCGCCGCGCCCTGGTAGGGCTCGATGAAGCTCGGGTGGTTGTGGCTCTCCATCTTGAAAATCGCCGCCAGCCCCTCGCCGATATCGACGACGCCGGCATTCTCGCCGGGGCCGTGGATCACCCAGGGCGCCGTGGTCGGCAGTTGCTTCAGCCAGATGCGGGAGGATTTGTACGAGCAATGCTCGGACCACATGACCGAGAAGATGCCCAGTTCGGTCAGGCTCGGCGTGCGGCCGAGGATGGCCAGCACGCGGGCGTATTCTTCGTCGTTGAGTCCGAACTGACGGGCGAGTTCGGCGGAGACCTCGCTCATGCCGCGAACGCCTCCGCCAGGCTGGCGAAAAGGGGCTTGCCGTCCTCGCCGCCGAGCAGCGGATCGACCAGATTTTCCGGGTGCGGCATCAGACCGAGGACGCGCAGATTCGGGCTGTAGAGTCCAGCGATCGCGCGGGCGCTGCCGTTGGGGTTGGCCTCCGGCGTGAGCTCGCCCGCCGGCGTGGCATAGCGGAACGCGACCAGGCCTTCGCCCTCCAGCCGGTCGAGCGTCGCCTCGTCGGCGAAGTAGTTGCCATCGCCATGGGCCATCGGGGCCCGGAACACTTCGCCCTGCTGGTAGTGGCGCGTGAACACCGTGTCGGCGCGTTCGACGCGCAGATGGCAGTCCCGCGAGAGGAAGCGCAGGCCGGCATTGCGCAGCAGCGCGCCGGGCAGCATCCCGGCCTCGGTGAGGATCTGGAAGCCGTTGCAGACGCCGAGCACATAGCCGCCGCGCGTGGCGTGGGCGCGCACCGCGGTCATCACCGGCGACTGGGCGGCCATGGCCCCGCAGCGCAGATAATCGCCGAAACTGAAGCCGCCAGGGATGACGACGAGGTCGAGGCCAGCGAGATCGGTTTCGCGGTGCCAGATCATCCGCGGCGCATGCCCGGCGGCCCGTTCGAGCGCGATGGCCATGTCGCGCTCGCGATTGATGCCGGGGAAGACGACGATGCCGACCCTCATCGCGCCGGGCACGGGAACAGCGCCCGCAGCGCTTCGCGCACCGCCACCGCGGCCGGGCCATCGCCGCCCTGGCGGTGCGACTCGAGATAGCCCGCGACCGCGTCCCGCAGCGCGCGCAGCTCGATGCGCTCGGGCAGACACACGGTCCGCCCCGCCGCGCCCCCGGCGAGCATCGAATCGGTCACGCCGGCGATGTAGGATTCGCAGTCGGCCCGCTGAGCGGCCGTGCCCGTCGCGCAGGTGCGAAGCAGCACATCCCGCTTGATGAAGGCGGCCTGTCCGGGCGCCGGGGCGAGCGCGGCCATGGCGAGCACGGCCAGCGGAAGAAGAGCGCGCATCACGCCCCGCCCACCGCGATGTCGAACCGTTCGATCACCGTATTGGCCAGGAGCTTGCGTGCCATCGTCTCCGCCGCGGCGCGCGCCCGCGTCGGGTCCGTCTCCGCCAGATCGAGCTCGATCACCTTGCCGGCCCGGACCTCGCCGATGCCGGCGAAGCCAAGTCCGGCCAGCGCGTGGCCGATCGCCTTGCCCTGGGGGTCCAGCACACCGTCCTTCAGCATCACCGTCACCGTCACCTTCACTGGCTGGCTACCCTCTCACTGCATCGTCTCGGGACCCTTGAGGTCGCGCATCCCCGCCTCGGGCAGGATGCCGAGACGCTTGGCGACCTCCTGGTACGCCTCCTCGACCTTGCCGAGGTCGCGCCGGAAGCGGTCCTTGTCCATTTTCTCGTTGGTCTTGATGTCCCACAGCCGGCAATTGTCCGGGCTGATCTCGTCGGCGAGCACGATGCGCATCTCGTCATTCTCCCACAGCCGGCCGAATTCCAGCTTGAGATCGACCAGCGAGATGCCGACGCCGAGGAAGAGGCCGGTGAGGAAATCGTTGATGCGCAGGCTGAGCGCGACGATGTCGTCGATATCCTGGGTGTGCGCCCAGCCGAAGGCGGTAATGTGCTCCTCGCCCACCATCGGGTCATTGAGCGCGTCGTTCTTGTAGTAATACTCCAGGATCGAGCGCGGCAGCCTGGTGCCCTCGGGGATGCCGAGCCGGGTCGAGAGCGAGCCGGCGGCGATGTTGCGGATCACCACCTCGATCGGGATGATCTCGACTTCGCGGACGAGCTGCTCGCGCATATTGAGCCGGCGGACGAAATGCGTCGGGATGCCGATCTCGCCGAGCCGCAGCATCAGATACTCGCTGATGCGGTTGTTGAGCACGCCCTTCCCCGTGATGACGCCCTTCTTCTGAGCGTTGAAGGCAGTGGCGTCGTCCTTGAAATACTGCACGAGGGTTCCCGGCTCGGGGCCCTCGAACAGAATTTTCGCTTTGCCTTCATAGAGCTGTCGGCGGCGGGCCATGGCGGGTTTCCTTGGGCCTCGGAACGGCGGAAAGCGGCCGCATCCGGCGCCGCCCTCGACGGGCGGGGGTTCTGGCAATGTCGGCGCTGGGTATAGCAATGCCCCGCCGCTTTGACCACGCCCTACCCATTTGCGCCAGCGGGGCCACCGGGCGGGGCCACGAAGGCGAATGCGGCCTGGTCCGCCGGGCCCGGCGCGAACAGCCAAACTGGCGCACCATCCGGGCGCAGCGCCAGGAGCGCGGCGGAGACGGTGCCGAACCCGCCGCGGGGGGCAATGGTGAGCTGGCTTTCCGGCGGGCCGGAGCGGTCGGCCAGAATCGCGGTCCAGCTCGCCCACTCGGCCGGCGGCTGTGGCGGCGAAGCGGCGGCGAAACGCGGCAGATGGCGGGCGACGCGGGGGCTCTCATGATCGTTGGGATTGTGCGCCGTCACCATGGCGAGGCCCGGGGCGAGGCGCTCGACATGCGGATGGCCCTCGCCGAGGCCGCGCAGGAAGAAAGCGTCCACCCCGTCGGCCAGCACCATGTTGAAGCGCCGCCAGCGCCCGGCATCGAGCGCGCCGATCGCCGCGGCGGCGGCGGCGGCGGTCGGCTCGGCCAGCGCGATCAGCGGCAGTTCGCCGCGGCTTTCCTTATCGGCGCGGGGCCCGAGGCTGCCCTGGCGGTTCAGCACGGTTGCCACCACGCCGTGCCGGTTGAGCGCCATCCAGGTGCCGCCGGCCAGACAGTCGCGACCGCCGACGATCCCGGGCCGCTCGGGCCAGTGGGCCGCGGGGGGGTCCCACGCCCGGTCGAGCATTTCGTCGCGGTTGGCCGCGATCAGCACCGGCCAATCGGCTCCCGGACGCAGCAGCAGGACGACGGTGCACATCGGCGCCCCCGGTCGCGCTCAGCTTGCTGCCGCCGGCGGGCCGGGCTCGCCGAAGACACGGAGGAAAATCTGGTCGATCTCGCGCAGATGCGCCGCCGGGTTCATCGCCGCATCCAGCACGGCGGGGGGAATTCGCCCGGCGATGTCCGGGTCGGCGTCGAGATGGGCGCGGAAATCCTTGGCTCCCGGCGCCCCCAGCCCCTCCCAGGTTGCCATCGCGTTGCGCTGGACGATGCGATAAGCGTCCTCGCGCAGGATGCCGGACCGCGCCAGTGCCAGCAGCACCTCGCCGCTATGCACGACGCCGCCGAGGCTCTCCAGATTGGCCAGCATCCGCTCGGGATGGACGACGAGCTTGTCCATCATGCCGGTCAGCCGCGTCAGCGCGAAATCGAGCGCGATCGTCGCATCCGGGGCGATGACGCGCTCCACCGAGGAATGGGAGATATCGCGCTCATGCCAGAGAACGACGTTCTCCAGCGCCGGCGCCACGGCCGCGCGGATGACCCGGGCGAGCCCGGACAGATTCTCGCTCAGCACCGGGTTGCGCTTGTGCGGCATGGCGCTGGAGCCCTTCTGGCCGGGATGGAAGAACTCCTCGGCCTCGCGGACCTCGCTGCGCTGCAGATGCCGCACTTCGGTCGCCAGTCGCTCGATGCCGCTGGCGATCACGCCGAGAACGCAGAAATATGCGGCGTGGCGATCGCGCGGGATGATCTGGGTGGATACGGGCTCGGGTGTCAGGCCGAGCCGCGCGGCGACGAATTCCTCCACGCGCGGATCGACATGGGCAAAGGTGCCGACGGCGCCGCTGATGGCGCAGGTGGCGATCTCGGCGCGCGCGGCGGCGAGCCGGGCGCGGTTGCGGGCAAATTCGGCATAGTGTCCGGCGAGCTTCACGCCGAAGGTGGTCGGCTCGGCGTGGATGCCGTGGCTGCGGCCGATGGTGAGCGTGGCCTTGTGCTCGAAGGCACGCCGGCGCAGCGCCGCGAGCAGTGCGTCGAGATCGGCGGCGAGCAGGTCTGTCGCCTGGGTGAGCTGGACGGCGAGGCAGGTGTCCAGCACGTCCGAGGAGGTCATGCCGAGATGGACGAAGCGGCTTTCCGCCCCGATGGCCTCGGCCAGCCAGGTCAGGAACGCGATGACATCGTGGCGCGTCTCGCGCTCGATGGCGTCGATCCGCGCGAGGTCGGCCGGACCGATCGCGGCAACGGCGGGCGCGCCCCGCTCGCGGATGGCGCGCGCCGCCTCCGCGGGAATGAGGTCGAGCGTGGCCATGGCTTCAGCGGCGAGGGCCTCGATCTCGAACCAGATGCGAAACCGGTTGGCGGGAGCCCAGATCGCATCCATCTCGGGGCGGCTATAGCGCGGCACCATCGGCGGCATGTCCCGTTGCGCGTGCCCCGCGGGAGCGGGTTCCGCAAGGAGCTAGACCGCGGCGGAACCCGTTGACAAGCCCGGCCGCCGCAACCCAGAACGCCGGTCATGGACATGCACGCGCTGCTGCCGGCGCTCCTGGCATTGGCGCAGGTAGTGCTCATCGACCTCGCACTCGCGGGGGACAATGCGGTCGTGGTCGGCATGGCCGTGGCCGGGCTGCCCAAGACCCAGCAGCGCAGGGCGCTGGCTGCCGGCGTCGCCACGGCGGCGGTCATCCGCATCGCCCTCGGCGCCGTCGCGCTGCAACTCCTCGCCATCATCGGGCTCACCCTCGCCGGCGGGCTGCTGCTGCTCTGGGTTTCATGGCGCTTCTGGCGCGAGCTGCGTCGCGGCGGTGCGCCGCATGAGCGTGTCCCGGCGGCGCAGAAATCGCTGCGCGAGGCCATGGCTCAGATCGTTCTGGCCGATATTTCCATGAGTCTGGACAATGTGCTCGCGGTCGCCGGCGCCGCGCGGGCGCATCTCTGGGTGCTCGCCACGGGCTTGACGCTGTCGGTTCTGCTCATGGCACTGGCGGCGCGGCTGATCGCCGCGCTGCTGGAGCGCCATCGCTGGATCGGCTGGGCCGGGCTCGTGGTGGTGGTGTTCGTGGCGCTGCGCATGATCCATGAGGGATCGGCGCAGGTCGCGCACCATCTACTCGGGTGAACGGGGCCGACCTGCCCGCCGGGGGACTCGAACCCCCACGCCATCGGCCGCGGATTTTAAGTCCGCTGCGTCTACCGTTCCGCCAGGCGGGCGCCGCGCCATGGGAGGACAGGCCGAGCGCGCTGTCCAGTCCGGCGGTCTCCTCACTTGCCGGCGCCGGCCCGGCGTCCTACCTGCTGGCGGGATCAACACGGACCGCGAAATGACCATGGACACATCCGACCCCGAAGGCGCGCCCTCGTCCCCCGAACAGCTCATGCAGGCCGCCTCCCAGCGGATCACCGAACTGGAGGCCGAACGCGACGAGCTGCGCGACCGCTGGATGCGCGCCGAGGCCGAGAACGCGAACATTCGCGCCCGCGCCAAGCGCGAGGTGGACGAGACCCGCCTGTACGCGGTGCAGAAATTCGCCACCGACATCGTCGAGGCGGCGGAAAATCTCCGTCGCGGGCTGGCCAGCCTGCCGCGGCCGGAGCCCGGGGAACCGCCGATCATCGCCCGTCTGCGCGAAGGGCTCGACGGCATCGAGCGCAGCTTTCTCGGCGTGCTGGAGCGCCACGGCATCAAGGGCGAGGATCCCACCGGCAGCTTGTTCGACCCCAATCTCCACCAGGCGATGAGCGAGCAGGAGACCGACCAGCATCCGCCGGGCACGGTGCTGCAGGCCTGGACCACCGCCTGGACCCTGCACGGCCGGCTGCTCAAGCCGGCCATGGTCGTGGTGGCGAAGGCGCCTCCGGCGGAGCTGCCCGAGCCGGCGCCGCGCATCGATACGACCGCCTGACGGGGGGAACCGCACGCGTCGGCGAGGCCCGGCCGTGCGGATTTCGGCTACGCCACCCTTGCTCAGGGGCCCCCGCCTCAATACATCCTGAGCGATCATTTCACTCTTGGGGGACACGGGCGGTGCCTCGGGCCGCCCCGGTCCGCCGCGAAGGAGCAATTCATGAGTAAAGTCATCGGAATCGATCTCGGCACCACGAACTCCTGCGTCGCCATCCTTGAGGGCAAGGACGTGCGTGTGATCGAGAACAGCGAGGGCGCGCGCACCACGCCCAGCATGGTCGCGTTCGCCGACAATGGCGAACGCCTCGTCGGCCAGTCCGCCAAGCGCCAGGCGGTGACCAATCCGTCCAACACGCTCTACGCCGTGAAGCGCCTCATCGGCCGCCGTTTCGACGACCCGGTGGTCGGGCGCGACAAGGCGCTGGTGCCCTACACGATCGCCCGCGGCGATAACGGCGATGCCTGGGTCGAAGCCCGCGGCCAGCGCTACTCGCCAAGCCAGGTCAGCGCCTTCATCTTGACCAAGATGAAGGAGACCGCCGAGGCTTATCTCGGCGAGCCGGTCTCCCAGGCCGTGATCACGGTGCCGGCCTACTTCAACGACGCCCAGCGCCAGGCGACCAAGGATGCCGGCAAGATCGCCGGGCTCGAAGTTCTGCGTATCATCAACGAGCCGACCGCGGCCGCGCTCGCCTATGGCATGGACAAGAAGAAGACCGGCACCGTGGCGGTCTACGACCTCGGCGGCGGCACCTTCGATATTTCGATCCTCGAGATCGGCGACGGCGTCTTCGAGGTGAAGTCCACCAACGGCGACACCTTCCTCGGCGGCGAGGATTTCGACGCCCGCGTCATCGACTATCTGGCCGCCGAATTCCAGCGCGAGCAGGGGATCGACCTGCGGCGTGACAAGCTGGCGCTGCAGCGGCTCAAGGAAGCGGCCGAGAAGGCGAAGATCGAACTCTCCTCCTCGAAAGAGACCGAGATCAACCTGCCGTTCATCACCGCCGATGCCTCGGGTCCGAAGCATCTCGTGATGAAACTCACCCGCGCCAAGCTCGAGAGCCTGGTCGATGACCTGATCCAGAAGACGCTCGAGCCCTGCCGGGCCGCGCTCAAGGATGCGGGCGTCAGCGCCGGCGAGATCGCCGATGTGATCCTCGTCGGCGGCATGACCCGCATGCCGAAGGTGATCGACACGGTTAAGCAGTTCTTCGGCCGGGAGCCCGCCCGCAACGTCAACCCCGACGAGGTCGTAGCGATCGGCGCGGCAATCCAGGCCGGTGTGCTGAAGGGCGACGTCAAGGATGTTCTGCTGCTCGACGTCACCCCGCTTTCGCTCGGCATCGAGACGCTCGGCGGCGTGTTCACCCGGCTGATCGAGCGCAACACGACGATCCCGACCAAGAAGTCGCAGACCTTCTCGACCGCCGATGACGGGCAGACCGCGGTGACCATCAAGGTCTTCCAGGGCGA
>JAJXXT010000095.1 GCA_021780935.1 Pseudomonadota bacterium | reverse complement strand
CCCGCTCGGTCCTGCGCGGCTCACGCGCCGGCCGTGCTGCCCTGGCCTCACCCGCCTCGCGCGGGGCCCGTGCCGCCGTCGACGCCTTCGCCGCGCCACGCCCCCGCCCGCCACGCCCGCGTCGCCGCGAATCGCCCTCTTCCCATGCCGCCGTCTCAATCCCGTCCACCGCGATCGGCGGAATCGCGTGCCCGGTCAGCGCCTCGATCGCCGCCACCGCCAGCCGGTCCTCTGGCATCGCCAGGGTCAACGCCCGCCCCTCGCGCCCCGCCCGCCCGGTGCGCCCGATCCGGTGCACATAATCCTCGGCATGATGCGGCACGTCGAAGTTGAAGACATGCGACAGCCCGCCGATATCGATCCCCCGCGCCGCCACGTCCGAGCAGCACAGCAGCCGGATCTCGCCGGACTTGAACGCTTCCAGCGTCGCGAACCGCGTCGATTGCGGCATGTCCCCGTGCAGCGCGCCGACCGAAAACCCGTGCTTGCGCAGCGATTTATGCAGCACGTCCACATCGCGCTTGCGGTTGCAGAAGATCAGCGCGTTCTGCACGTCCTCGGAGCGGATCAGCCGCCGCAGCGCCTCGCGCTTCTCAAGCTCGCTCACCACCGCGAGGCCCTCGCTGATCGTCGTCGCAACACTCGCCGGCCGCGCCACCGTGATCTCCTTGGGGTTGCGCAGAAACGCATCGGCCAGCCGGCGGATCTCGGGCGCCATCGTGGCGGAGAAGAACAGCGTCTGGCGCAGCGGCGGCAGCAGCGAGACAATCCGTTCGACATCGGGAATGAACCCCATGTCGAGCATGCGGTCCGCCTCGTCGATCACCAGGATCTTCACATCCGTCAGCAGCATTGTGCCGCGGTCGAACATGTCGATCAGCCGCCCCGGTGTCGCGATCAGCACATCGACGCCGCGCATCAGCAGATCGCGCTGGTCGCTCATGCTCTCGCCGCCGATCACCAGCGCGTGCGTCAGCTTCAGGTGCCTGCCGTACTGGACGAAATTCTCCGCCACCTGCAACGCCAGCTCGCGCGTCGGCTCCAGGATCAGGCTGCGCGGCATCCGCGCCCGCGCCCGCGTGCCCGAGAGAATGTCGAGCATCGGCAGCGTGAAGCCCGCGGTCTTGCCGGTGCCGGTCTGCGCGCAGCCCAGCACGTCGCGCCCCATCAGCACCACCGGGATCGCCTGCGCCTGAATCGGCGTCGGCGTCGTGTAGCCCTTCTCCGCCACCGCCTGCGTCAGCGCCTCGGAAAGCCCCAGCTCCGCAAAACCGTTGCGCCGCGGCTCGTCGTCATAGTCCGCCGGCGCGCTGTCCGCCTCGTCATCGTCATCATGCCTGGTCTCGGCGGATGCCGACGTTTCGGCCAACGGCGCTTCATGCCCAGCCGCTGCGGCTCCCGGTTCGGCCAGCCCCGGTTCGGCCAGCCCCGATTCGCCCAGCCGGCCCGCAGCCGCCACCGGTTTGCCATGCCCCGGCGAGGCGGGGATGATAACGAGTTCGTCAGTTTTGTTGTCGTTCACGCGTGAGCTTTCAGGGAAACGGTCGAATCATGCCAGTCGGCGTTGGGCGGAGGGGCGCGCATGGTCCTCAGGAATTTCGGCCCAGGAACGGCGGCTGCGCGGCAACCTCGCTTCCCGCCACCGGCGGGCGATGCCGCGCGTATCGTCAAACCTCGTCGAAAAGTCAAGGAAATGCGCGTCCGCCACGCCCCGCACATGGCCGCACCTTCCTGCGTGCATGGCCCCATCCCGTCGAACCGGCCGCCGCCCGCACCTACGCCGTCTTCTCCCGGCGGATGCGCCGCGCCCCGCGCCGCTCCAGCACGAGGTAAACGGCGGGCGTCGTGTACAGCGTCAGCATCTGCGAAACCACCAGCCCGCCGATGATCGAAATCCCCAGCGGCTGGCGCAGCTCCGCCCCCGTTCCCCACGCCAGCGCCAGCGGCACTGCGCCGAACACGGCCGCCAGCGTCGTCATCAGGATCGGCCGAAACCGCTCCAGGCACGCCGCCCGGATCGCCTCGCGCGGCGAAAGCCCGTGGCTGCGTTCCTGCTCCAGCGCGAAATCGATCATCATGATCGCGTTCTTCTTCACGATCCCCATCAGCAGCACGATGCCGATCAGGCTCATGATCGACAGTGACGTGCCGGTGATCAGCATCGCCAGCAGCGCGCCGATTCCGGCCGAGGGCAGGGTGGAAATGATCGTCAGCGGCTGCGTCAAACTCTCATACAGCACGCCCAGCACGATATACATCGCGATCAGCGCCGCCAGCAGCAGCGGCGGCTCCGAGGCGATGGATTCCTTCAGGTATCGCGCATTGCCGCCCACCGTCGTGCGCACGCTCGCCGGCATGTGCAGCCCCGCCGCCGCCTGCTGCACCGCCGCCAGCGCCGTGCCCATCGCCTCGCCCGGCGGCACGTTGAAGAAGATCGTGGCGGCCGGAAACTCGCCCTGGTGGCGCACCGAAAGCGGCGCCGTGTCCGCCACCACATGCACCAGCGACAGCAGCGGCACCTGCGTCCCGTTGCCGGCCCCCACAAAGATGCGCGCCAGCATCGCCGGCGCGGTCTGCAGCCGCGCCGCCGCCTCCAGCACCACCCAGTACTGGTTGCGCGTCTGATACATCACCGAAATCTGCCGCTGCGCAAAGGCGTTGTTCAGCGCGTTGTCGATCGCCGCCACGCTCACCCCGAGCCTGGTCGCCGCCCGCCGGTCGATCATCACCATCGCCTCCGGCCCCGCCTTGTCCTGGTCGGAGGAAACGTCGGTCACCTGCTTCATCGTCTTCAGCTTGGCTTCAAGCTTCTGCGTCCAGTATCGCAGCTCGGTAAGGCTGGGGTCGATCAGCACGAACTGGTTGGCATTGCCCTGCCTCCCGCCGCCGCGCAGATCCTGCGCCGAATAGAGAAATGTCTGAATCCCCGCGATCGCCGCGAGCTTCGGCCGCAGCCGCGCGATCACCTGCTCGGAGGAGACATGCCGCACCGAAAGCGGCTTCAGGCTCACCGTCAGGTTGCCGCGGTTGAGCGAGGCCCACCCCGTCGCCACGCCCACCGTCGAGCCCACCCCCGCCACCGCGGGATCGGCGAGGATCGTGTCCACCACCCGATGCTGCTTGGCACTCATCGCCGCAAACGAGATCGAGGGGTCGGCCAGCGTGTTGCCCTGCAGCAGCCCGGTATCCTGCGTCGGAAAAAAGGATTTCGGCACCACGCCATAGAGCCACACATTCAGCACCACGGTCGCGACGGCAACGCCGATCGTGGCCCAGTGCCAGCGCAGCGCCACATCCAGCGTGCGCGCATAGAGCCCCAGCAGCCGCGCGAACCCGGCATCGAGTGCCCGCCCCACCCGGCCCGGCTCGCGCGGCTTCGGCTGCGGCAGATAGGCGGAAAGCATCGGCGTCACGGTCAGCGAGACCAGCGCCGAAATCCCGATCGCCATGGTCAGCGTCAGCGCGAACTCATGGAACAGCCGGCCCAGGATACCGCCCATGAACAGCAGCGGAATGAACACCGCAATCAGCGAAATGCTGATCGAAACCACGGTGAACCCGATCTGCCGCGCCCCCGCCACCGCCGCCGCGCGCTGCGTCATGCCCCGCTCCGCATGCCGCGCGATGTTCTCCGTCATCACGATCGCGTCATCGACCACGAAGCCCACCGAAATCGTCAGCGCCATCAGCGAGAGATTGTCGAGCGTAAAGCCCTCGAACCACATCCCCGCCAGCGTGCCGGCGATCGACAGCGGCACCGTCACCCCGACCGAGAGGGTCGGTATCAGCCGGCGCATGAACAGCGCCACCACCATCAGCACCAGCGCCACCGTCAGCAGCAGCGTCACCTGCACATCGGCGACCGAGGCGCGGATCGTCGCCGTGCGGTCCGAGAGCACATGCACCTGCACGCCGGAGGGGATCCACGCCTCCAGTTGCGGCAGCAGCGCGCGCACCGCGTCCACGGTCTGGATCACGTTGGCGTCCTGCGTCTTGGTGATCGAGAGCAGCACGCCGGGCTGCTTGTCGAACCAGGCCGCGAGCTTGTTGTTCGCCACCCCCTCATGCACGTTCGCCACATCGCGCAGCCGCAGGATGGCACCGTTCGCCTGCTTCACGATCAGCGCGCCATATTGCGCGGCGGTGTTGAGCTGCCCGTTGATCCCGATCGTCGCCGCCTGGCGCGGCCCCTCGAACCCGCCCACCGGCTCCGTCACGTTCTCGGAACGGATGATGGTGAAGATGTCCTGCGCCGAAAGCCCCGCCGCCGCCAGCGCCGCCGGATTGAGCGCCACGCGAACCGCCGGGTCCTCGGCGCCGTTGATCTGCACCTGCGACACCCCCTCCACCTGCGACAGCCGCTGGGCGACGATGCTGTCCGCCACGTCATACAGCGCCCCCGGTGTCAGCGTGGAGGAGGTCAGCGCCAGCGTCATGATCGGCGCGTCGGCGGGGTTGAACTTCTTGTAGAACGGCCGCGTCGGCAGGTCGCCCGGCAGGTCGGCGACCGAGGCGTTGATCGCCGCCTGCACCTCGTGCGCCGCGGTGTTGATGTTCTTGTCGATGCTGAACGCGACAATGATGTTCGACGAGCCGGTGGAGTTGACGGAGGTGATCTCGTCCACGCCCGGGATCGTACCCAGGTGCCGCTCCAGCACCGAGGCGATGGAGTTCGCCATGGTCTGCGGGTCCGCCCCCGGCCGGTGCGCAAACACAACGATCACCGGAATATCCACCCGCGGCAGCGAGGCCACCGGCAGAAACCGGTACGCAACACCGCCCCCCAGCAGCAGCCCCAGCGCCAGCAGCACGGTCGCGATCGGCCGGCGGATGGCGATCTCGGCCAGCCCCATCGCGCTACTCCGCCGCCGCCATCGCCGTCCGCCCACCGCGCAGCCGCTCGAAGGCGAGGAAGATCGCGGGCGTCGTGTACAGCGTCAGCAGCTGGCTCAGCAGCAGCCCGCCGACGATGGTGATGCCGAGCGGAATCCGCAACTCGGAGCCGGTTCCGTGCTGCAACGCCAGCGGCAGCGCGCCGAGCAGGGCGGCCGCCGTCGTCATCATGATCGGCCGAAATCGCAGCCGCGCCGCCTCCTCGATCGCCGTTTCCGCGTCGAGCCCGCGTTCGCGCTGCCCCTCGATCGCGAAATCCACCATCATGATCGCGTTCTTCTTCACGATCCCCATCAGCAGCACGATCCCCACCAGCGCCACGATGGTCAGCGACTCCCCCGTCGCCATCAGCGCCATCAGCGCCCCGATGCCGGCGGACGGCAGGGTGGAAATGATCGTCACCGGATGGATCACACTCTCATACAGCACCCCCAGCACGATATAGATCACCACCACCGAGGCGAGGATCAGCCAGGGCTCGGTGGCAAGCGAGCTCTGGAACTCCGCGGCATCGCCGGAATAGCTGCCGGTGATGCCGGCAGGCATGCCCAGCGCCTTCTGCGCCGCCGCCACCGCCGTCACCGCATCGCCGAGCGCCTCGCCCGGCGCGAGGTTGAACGACAGCGTGACCGAAGGAAACTGCCCCTGATGCGTGATCACCAGCGGCGAGGTCGTGCGCGTCACCGTCGCAAACGCCGACAGCGGCACCTGCGTGTCGTTGGTCCCGCCCACATGCAGCAGCGAAAGCTTGGCGGGGTCGGCCTGCCAGCTCCGGCTGGCGCCCAGGATCACCCGGTATTGGTTCGATTGCGCAAAGATCGTCGAGATCTGCCGCTGCCCGAACGCATCATACAGCACGTCCTGCACCGCCTGCATCGTCACCCCGAGGCGCATCGCCGTATCGCGGTTCACGGTGATCTGATAGCGCAGCCCGCCCGGCACCTGGTCCGTCGTCACATCCGCGAGCACCGGCGAGGCGGCGAGCTTCGCTTCCAGCAGCGGCGCCCAGTGCGCCAGCTCCGCCGCATCGGTATCGACCAGCGTGTACTGAAACTGCGTCGAGCTCGGCCGCGCCCCGATCTGGATGTCCTGCACCGGGCGCATCAGCACACGCAGCCCCGGTATCGCCTGGAACTGCCGGGCCAGCCGTGCCATCACCGCCGTCGCCCCCGCCCGTCCGGAGGAAAGCGGCTTCAGCGCGATGGTGATCTGCCCCGCATTCGGCGTCTGGTTGACATCACCGACGCCGACGAAGCTCACCACCCCCGAGACGGCGGGGTCATGCTGCGCCATCGTCGCCGCCCGCGCCTGCAACGTCGCAAGCCGCGGGATCGATATATCCGCCGCCCCCGTCGTCGAGGCAACGATCACCCCGGTATCCTGCAACGGCAGAAAACCTTTCGGAATCACAACATAAAGCAGCACCGTGCCCGCCAGTGTGGCCACCGCCGTCAGCAGCATCAGCCGCTGATGCCGCAGCGACCAGTGCAGGCTGCTGACATAGTGGCGCAGCAGCCAGCCGAACCCCGCCTCCGTCGCCCGCACCAGCCTGCCCTGGCCGTGGTCCCCGCGCAGAAGCTGCGCGCACAGCATCGGTGTCAGCGTCAGCGACACCACGGCGGAAACCAGCACCGCGATCGACAGCACGATTGAAAACGCGCTGAACAACCGCCCTACGATGCCCGACATGAACAGCAGCGGAATGAACACCGCCACCAGCGAGACGGTCAGCGAAACGATGGTGAACCCGATCTGCCGGCTGCCGCGCAGTGCCGCCTCGAACGGCGCCACCCCGGCCTCGATATAGCGCATCACGTTCTCGATCATCACGATCGCGTCATCGACCACGAACCCCGTCGCAACCGTCAGCGCCATCAGCGAAAGATTATCGAGCCCGAGCCCCAGCAGCGCCATGATGCCGAACGTGCCGATCAGCGACAGCGGCAGCGCCACCGCCGGCACCAGCGTCGCCCGCACCGAGCCGAGAAAGGCGAAGATCACCAGCACCACAAGCCCGATCGACAGCAGCAGCGTCAGCTGCACGTCGCGCACGCTGGCCTTGATCGTCTCGGTGCGGTCCACCACGATGGAGAGGCGTATCGCCGCCGGCAACGCTCGCTGCAACGCCGGCAGCGCCGCGCGCACCGCCGCCACCGTCGAGACGATATTGGCCCCCGGCTCGCGCTGAATGTTCAGCACCACCGCGGGCTTGCCGTCATACAGCGCCGAGACCCGGGCGTTCTCCAGCCCGGAGATGACGCGCCCGACATCCGAAAGCTTCACCGGCGCGCCGTTGCGCCACGCGATGATCAGTTTCTTATAGGCGCTGGCATCGACCATCTGGTCGTTGGCGCCGAGCGCGATCGCCTGGCGCGGCCCATCAAAACCGCCCTTGGCGCCGTTCGCGTTCGCCGCCACGATCGCGTTGCGCACATCGTCCATCGACAAACCGTAGGAGGCGAGCCGCGCCGGGTTCACCCGCACCCGCACCGCCTTGCTCATCCCCCCCAGCACCGTCACCTGTCCCACACCCGAGATCTGCGCCAGCTTCGGCTGCAACAGCGTGTCGGCGGCGTCGGCCACGTCCTGGATCGGCAACGATGTCGATGCCAGCGCGATGGTCAGGATCGGCGCATCCGCCGGGTTCACCTTGGAATAGGTCGGCGGATACGGCAGCCCCTGCGGCAGCGTCCCGCCCGCGGCGTTGATCGCCGCCTGCACGTCCTGGGCCGCGTTGTTGATGTCGCGCGACAGCAGAAATTGCAGCGTGATCGTGCTCGTCGTCTCGGCGCTGGTCGAGGTCATCGTCGCCAGCCCCTGGATCTGCCCGAACTGCCGCTCCAGCGGCGCGGTCAGCAGCTTCTCCACCGTCTGCGGGCTCGCTCCCGGCAGCGCCGTCGTCACCACGATGGTCGGAAACGCCACCTCCGGCAGCGCCGCCACCGGCAGCGACGAATATCCCAGAAATCCCCCCAGCAGCACCGCGAAAGCCAGCAGCCAGGTCGCCACCGGCCGGCGGATGAAGAGGTCGGAGATGTTCACGCCGCCGCCCGCAGCCCCATCACGCCGCGGGTTTCGCGGGCGGCAGCACCTTCACCGTCCGCCCGTCGGAAAGCCGCGACATGCCGTCCGTCACCACCGCCTCGCCTGCCTTCAACCCCTTGCTCACCACCACCAGCGCGCCATCCGCGGGTCCTGTCGTCACCGCCACCCGCACCGCCTTGCCCGCCGCCACCGCATAGACGAAATCGCCATCCGGTCCCTGCTGCACGGCGATGGAGGGGATCACCACCGCCCCCTGCACGGTGCGCGCCAGCAGCCGCACGGTGACGAACGCCCCCGGCCAAAGCGCCAGCCCCGTATTGGGAAACTCCGCCTTCAGCGCGATCGTCCCGGTGCTCTGGTTCACCTGGTTGTCCAGCACCTTCAGCACGCCGCGGTCGAGCACCCGGTCGGTGCCGTCCTGCGGCTCCGCCAGCACCGTGACTTTCCCCGCCGCCATCGCCGCCGCCACCTGCGGCAGCTGCTGTTGCGGCAGCGTAAAGAGCACATCGGCCGGTTGCAGCTTGGTGATCACCACCAGCGTCGTCGTGGTCTGCACGACATTCCCCGCATCCACCTGCCGTATGCCCAGCCGGCCGGAAATCGGTGCGGCGATCGTGGTATAGGAAAGATTGGTTCGCGCGCTCATGATCTGCGCGTCGTCCTGCTCGATCAGCGCCTTGTCCTGCGCCACCGCCGCCTTCGCCGTGTCCGCCTGCTGCTGGGAGGTATAGGAGTTGGTCACCAGCTTCTGGTAGCGCGCCGCGTTCAGCACATCGTTGGCGAGTGTGGCCTGGTCCTGCGCCTTCTTCGCCACTGCCTGGTCGAGTGCGGCCTGATACGATCGCGGATCGATCTTCGCCAGCACCTGGCCCCGCTTCACGTTGTCGCCCTCGTGGAACAGCACGGCGATCAGCTTGCCGCTCACCTGCGGCGTGATGGTGACGGTCTCGGAGGCCTGCACCGTGCCCAGCCCGTCGAGATAGACCGGCACATCGCGCACGCTCGCCGCCGTCACCCCCACCGGCACCGGCGGCACGCCCGCGTGCTGCGGTGCCGCCGGCGCGCGCACCGCCACCCGCCACGCCACCACCGCCACCACAGCCGCCACCACCAGAAGGCCCCAGCGCTTCATCCGATTTCCTTCACAGCACGCCCTGATACACCGGGTGCGCCGGCGTCGGCACATCCGCGACGGACCAGCCGCCGCCCAGCGCCTTGTACAGCGCCACCAGCGAGGTCAGCCGCGCCAGCCGCACCTGCGAGAGCGTGTCGAGATCGCCGTACAGCGTCTGCTGCGCCTGCAGCGAGGTCACGATATTCGCCGTCCCGGCCAGCACCTGTGCCTGCGAGATCCTGGCCGCCGTGCGCGCCGTGTCCACCGCCACGCGCTGCAACCGTTCCTGCTCCGTTGCCAGCCGATACGCCGCCGCACCGTTCTCGACATCGGTGAACGCCTGCACCACCGCCTTGCGATAATCCGCCAGCAGCTCCGCATACCGCGCCCGGTCCTGGCGCACCTGGGCTGCCGTGGCACCGTTGTCGAACACGGTCTGCACCGCGCTCGCCGCCGCCGTCGCGAACAGGCTCCCCGGCCCGAACAGCGTGGACAGCGCGATCGCACTCCACCCCCCGCTCGCCGTCAGCGTCACGTCGGGAAAAAACGCCGCCCGCGCCGCGCGCAGATTGGCATTCGCCTCCACCAGCTGCTCCTCGGCCGAGGCGACATCCGGCCGCCGCTCCAGCAGCGCCGAGGGCAGCCCCGGCGCGACCTCCGGCAGCGCGATGTCGCGCAGCCGGTCGGGCGTCACGACAATCCGCTCCGGCGCCTCGCCGATCAGAATGCCGAGCCCGTTCAGCGTCTGCACATACTGCGACTGCAACCCCGGGATGCCGGCGCGTATCCCGGCCACCAGCGCCGCCTGCTGCGCCACATCGAGCGCCGAGTTCACCCCCGCCGCCTGGCCCGCCTGGATCGCCGTCAGGATCGTTTCGGACGCCGCAAGGTTACGCCGCGAGATCGAAATCCGGTCGGCAAATCCCACCGCCTGAAACCACGTCGTCGCGACGGAGGCGACCGTGGTCAGCGCAACCGTTGCCGCGTCGTATCGGCTCTGGATCGCGGAGGCGAGGGCGGACTGCTTGGTCGCGCGCAGCTTGCCCCAGAGATCGACCTCATAGGAGGCGCTCGGCGCCAGGCTGTAGGTCCGGCTCTCCGTATATCCCTTGCCGAAGCCCGTGTTCACATAGGACCGGCTCCAGCTATCCTTGCCCGATGCCGAAACCGCGGGCAGCAGGGCTGCCCCTGCGAGCTGCAGCGCCGCATCCGCCTCGATCACCCGCGCCGCCGCCGCCGCGATGTCGAAACTATGCGCCTCGGTCCGCGTGATCAGCGCATCGAGCGTGGGCGAGCGGAACCCGCGCCACCAATCCGCCGCCGGCCACACCACCGCCCCCGCGGGTCCGGCCTCGCGAAACGTCGGGGGCGCATGCGGATCGGGCGCCTTGAACGCCGGCCCCAGCGCGCAGGCACCGAGTGCTGCCGGCAAGGCCAGGGCGAACCCGCGTCGGGAGAGCGATGTCGTCATGTATCCTTGGCGAATATGGCGGGGCAGGGCGGTCGGACAAGCCGGGTTTTCGTATCCGATTGCAACCCCTGCGTGGCTATTGCAGGGCAAGCAGCCGCTCGGCCAGCCGCAGATGCGGCCGGTCGATCATCGCGCCGTCGAGCGAAAACACCCCGGCACCCTGGTTCGCGGCAAACCCCGCCACCACCCGCCGCGCCCATTCCAGCCGCCCCGCATCGGGCGTGAACAACGCCGCGACGGGGCCGATCTGGTCGGGGTGGATGCACAGCTTGCCCGCAAACCCGTCCGCCGCCGCCGCCCGCGCCTCGCGCTCCAGCCCCTCGGCGTCGCGCGGGTCCGGCCATGGCGTGTCGAGCGCCGGCACGCCGCACGCCGCCGCCGCCAGCAGCAGCAGCCCGCGCGCCGCCACCGTCGCCGCCGGATAGGCGCCACCCGCCAGCCGCGGCGCCGTGCCGAGATCGGCCGCCAGGTCCTCCGCCCCGAAGCACAGCCCGCACAGCCGCGGCGCCCCCACGAGCGTGCCCAGCGCCAGCACGCTCGCCGCCGTCTCGGTGGCGATCGGCAGCACGCGGATGCCGCCCTCCGGCCATCCCGCCGCCACCTCCAGCGCCGCGATCTGCCGGTCCAGCCCCGCAAGCTGCCCGCCCCCCGCGCATTTCGGCAGCATGATCGCGTCCGGCCGCCCCGCCACCACCGCGGCGAGGTCCGCCAGGTGATGCGCGGTCCCCACCGGGTTCACCCGCACGATCACACCGCCCCGCCGGATGGCGGGCAGCATCTCCCGCACCATCTCCCGTGCCGCCGCCTTCCGTTCCTCGGCCACCGAATCCTCGAGGTCGAGGATCACCGCATCCGCCGCCGAGGCCAGCGCCTTTTCCATCTTCCGCGCCGAATCCGCCGGCGCGAACAGCGGGTTGCGCAGCCGCATCGCCCCCATCGTGCTCAAGCCCCCACCCCCGGATCACGCCCCGCCGAAGGCTGGGGCCGCTTCATCATCAGCGCCTGGCGCAGGCACGTCGCCACCATCACCCCCGCCTGGTTGAACGCCTCGTGGCGGAACGTCACGATGCCGCAATCCGGCCGCGACCGGCTCTCCCGCGCCGCCACCACCGTCGTCGCCGCCCGTATCGTATCGCCCGCGAACACCGGCGCCGGAAACGCCACCTCGGTCATGCCCAGGTTCGCGATCGTCGTCCCCATGGTCAGGTTGTGCACGCTCATCCCGATCATCAGCCCGAGCGTGAACAGCGAGTTCACCAGCGGCCGCCCGAACTCCGTCCCCCGCGCGAACTCGGCATCGAGATGCAGCTTCTGCACGTTCATCGTCATCGAGCAGAACAGCACATTGTCCGCCTCCGTCACCGTGCGCGTCCACTCCGCGTCGATGACCCGCCCCACGCCCAGCTCCTCGAACCACAATCCTGGCATCACCCGGAACCTTCCCCGACCCCACGCGCCCCAGGATAGGCAAAGCCGTGCCGCGCCACCAAGCCCACCACCCGGCGCCATCCCGCCCGGCTTTGCTTTGCCCGGCGATTATGGGAGGCTGCGAGGGCGGACAACCGACCCTGTCCCGCACCATGCAACCCGAGGCCACTGCGATGAAAAACCCCTTCGCCGGCACCATCCCCGCGCTGATGACCCCCTGCACCCCGGACCGCCAGCCGGATTTCGCCGCCCTGGCGCGCAAGGGCCGTGAACTCGTCGGCCTCGGTATGTCGGGCGTGGTCTATTGCGGCTCGATGGGCGACTGGCCCCTGCTCACCGACGAACAGCGGATGGAGGGCGTGGAAAAACTGGTCGCCGCCGGCGTGCCGGTGATCGTGGGCACCGGTGCCCAGAACACGCGCCGCGCCGCTGCCCTGGCCGCGCACGCGAAGGCCGCCGGCGCGGCCGGGCTGATGGTCATCCCCCGCGTGCTCTCGCGCGGTTCCTCGGTCGCGGCGCAGCGCGCGCATTTCGACGCGGTGCTCACCGCCGGCGCCGGCCTGCCGTCGGTGATCTACAACAGCCCCTATTACGGTTACGAAACGCGGGCGGACCTGTTCTTCGACATCCGCGCGCGCCATCCGCATCTCGTGGGCTTCAAGGAGTTCGGCGGCGCCGCCTCGCTGCGCTACGCCGCCGAACACATCACGGGAACGGACGCGTCACTGACGCTGGTCGTGGGCGTAGACACGCAGGTGTTCCACGGCTTCGTCAATTGCGGTGCCAAGGGCGCCATCACCGGCATCGGCAACGTGCTGCCGCGCGAGGTGCTGCACCTCGTGCGCCTCTGCGAGCGCGCCGCCGCCGGCGATCTCGCGGCGCGGCGACAGGCCCAGGAACTCGACCAGGCGCTCCAGGCGCTGTCCTCGTTCGACGAGGGCGTGGACCTCGTCCTCTACTTCAAATACCTTCTGACGTTACGCGGCGAAAACGACTACGCGCTGCATTTCAACGCCACCGACGCCCTCTCCCCGGCGCAGGCGCATTATGCCAGGACGCAACTCGCCCTGTTCGACACCTGGTACGCGGCATGGACAAAGGAAACCCCAGTCCAACCCGCCCGGATCAGGGCCGCCTGAGCGCGAGGCGTGCTGGGCGTCGGGGCCGTCGCCACGAAGTCGGCATTGAGCCGCAGTTTCTGCACGTTCATGGTCATGGAGCAGAGCAGAAGAGCATACTTTCCGCCTCCGTCACCGTGCGCGTCCACTCCGCTTTAGCGACCCGCCCCACGTTCAGCCCCTCGAACCACAACCCAGCCATCGCCCCAAGCATTCCCCAGCGACGCCCGCCGCCAGGGCACACCAACGCCTTGTCGGACCACCAATCACATTCCACGCACGCCCCATTCCGGTCGGTGCCACCAATCCGCCAATCGACTGGGCATCAAGTTTTCGCGAGTCATCTATCATAATGCGCCCAGGCAGCTTTCAATATGAGCGGTGTGGCTGGACTCTTGGGCGACAGGGTAACGTCAAGCGGAGCAGATGAAATTAAACCGAAGATGATACAGGAATGGCTCGCGGAAGTGATCGGGATATGCGTGCTCTTCCCAGACGACTCCGGCGGCTGGCGCCAGTCTCGTGCTGACGTGCTCCAATGAATGTGACGCGGCGACAGCACCATGTTTGGCGGAGCTACCTGGAGGCATGGGCGACTGACTGCAAAATTTGGTGTCTCCAAGAGGGAAGAATATTCAATGCGAACGTCTCCCGAGTGGCCGTCGAACGCGATTTCTATAAGCTGCACCCGTTAACCGACGCCGATATACACGCACTCAGAGTGATCTGTGACAGCCGCCTGAGGCCCATGAAGGAGTTGGTCGAGGATTTCATCTATACGTTGGGGATCGCCGGCAGATTGAAGGCTGCCTCACCGTTCGCCAGCAACCCAACCGTCGATGCCCAGCTTGACTGCTACATAATCACGGCAGAGGAAAAGCTCCACGCGCGCTATGAAGACGGCATTAAGCCCGTGTTCGATGCGATCAGGCGGAAGGATCTGAGCTTTTACGATGATCCCGCGCTCTATGCGAAATTTACCCACTTCTTGTGCTTGCAGAACCTTCGGACCAATGGCGTTCGAGAGCGCTTCTTGGCCGCCGAACGAGAGCGACCAAGCGGGTTTGGCAACGACTTCAGCGCGGAGCGATGTTGGCCAATTCTTGCCCACTTCATGGCGGCCAGTGCCGGGGCGACATTACTGCGCGAGCGTAAAAAACGCCCATTGCTCTTATTGGAGAGCGAGTTAGCGACGCCCTTCATCACCGGAGATCAGCCGGTCGTAAATCTTCTTGGAGGAGCTCCGGGTGTAGCGCCTCAGCTCTTGGCATTCTATTATCCGGTCAGTCCGCAGCTCGCGGTTATTTTGGATGAAATGGACGAGCGCACCGGATTTCAGCGCGGTCGCGTCTCAGTAGAACAGGCAAAAGCACTTAACGAAGAAATAAAACGGGCTGCCTACAGGCAGATTTTTGCGAGTTCCCAGCGATCGTTGAAGCCTTTGCTCTGACCTCATGTTGCTGGTTTTTGAAGGTGTCGATTTTCGCCCGGATAGGAAGGTCGAGGGTCGGAGTTTGACGCCGTAATGGAGCAACGCAACCGAATCGCTCAGAATGACCCGAGACGGCACGGCGCCACCCGCCAATCACCCCCGGCCCGTCACGCTCCGCAACCACCGCCCGGCCTCCTCGATCGCCCGCGCCGCCCCCGAAACGGCCCCCGCCTGCCGATAGAACCCGTGCGCCATCCCCTTGTGGATCACGCACTCGCACACCCCGCCCGCGGCCAGGATCTTCGCCGCCATCCGCTCGCCCTCGCTGCGCAGCACGTCGATCTCGGCCAGCGGCATGAACACCGGCGGCAGCCCCGCCGCATCGCCGCGCAGCGGTGCGGCCAGCGGGTTGAACCGGTCCGCCTCGTGCGCGAGATAGAGGTCCCAATAGGCCCGCATCCCGGCCGCGGTCAGCCCATACCCCACGGCAAACTCCACATACGTGGGCGAGGAAAAATCCGCATCCGTCACGGGATAGGCCGCGAGCACCCCCGCGAGCGTCGCCCCCCCACCGTCGCGCGCCAGCATCGCGGCTGCCAGTGCCAGGTTGCCGCCGGCGGAATCCCCGCCCACCAGCAGCTTCGCCGCGTCCACGCCCCAGCCCGCCGCCTCGCCCGCCACCCGCCGCAGCAGCGCGTCGATCTCATAGAGCGCCAGCGGAAACCTCGCCTCCGGCGCCAGCGCATAATCCACCAGCAGCACCGCCACATCGCCCGCCGCCGCCAGCTCCCGCCCCACCCGGTCATGCGTGTCGATCGAGGCGAACACCCACCCCCCGCCATGCACCCACACCAGCAGCGGCAGCACGGCGTCAATGCGAGGCAGGTGCAGCCGGCACGCCACCCGCCGTCCGCGCAGCGGCAGCGTGAAATTCCGCGTCTCCTGCATCGCCGGCCCGCCATCGCTCCAGATAGCGGCAATCCGGTCATTGATCGCCCGCGCCGCGTCGAACGGGTGCGCCAGCACCTGCGCCGGCAGGGTCGCGGCATAGGCGTCCTGCCGCTCCCGCGCCGCCAGCATCTCGGGGTCCCACCGCGGATCGCTCGTCATCATGCCGTCCCGTTCCTCGTTCCATGGCGCCCGTCGGCCCGCAAGCCGCCAAACCCCGCCGCCGCGCGCCCCACGGCGCCCAGAACCACCAGCGTTGCCGCGGCGAGGATCACGGTCAAGGCCGCCCCCTCGAACGTGTCGCCACGGTCGGTCAGCGCGAAGATCGAAACCGGCATCGTCACCCAGCCCGGCGGATAGACCATGATGGTCGCCGCCAGCTCCCCCATCGAGAGCGCGAAGGCGAGGCTGAACGCGGCCCCCAGATACGGCGCCAGCATCGGCAGCGTCACCCGCCGCAGCCGATACATCCTGCTGGCACCGAGCCCCGCCGCCACCTCCTCGAACGCCGGCGCCAGCCCCGCCAGCCCCGCCTGCACTGCGGCGAACGCGAACGCCGAGACGATCGCCAGATGCGCCAGCACCACGATCGCGATGGTCCCGTTCAGCAGCAGCGGCGGCCGGCTATAGGCGACCAGCAGCCCCAGCCCCACGCACACCGTCGGCACCGCGCTTGGCAGATAGAACGCAAACCCGCCGACGCGTCGGGCCAGCCCGCCGGCGCCGCGCAGCGCCAGTGCGGAAATCGTCCCCAGAACCAGTGCGCCGAGGCTCGCCGCCATCCCCGTCGCCAGGCTCACCCACACCGTCCCCGCCTGGCTGCCGCTCCATACCGCGCCGAAATGCCGCAGCGTCAGATGGCTCGGCAGCGCCCCGTTCCACTGCCCCGCCACACTCGCCAGCGCGATCAGCACCAGCGGCCCGGCATAGAAGCCCGCCAGCAGCAGCCACGCCACCGCCCACGCGCCCGCCCGCCAGCCCCGCGCCCCGCGCCTCATGTCCCGCTCGGCATCGCAAGCCGCCGCAGCACCGCCCGATAGACCCCGAACAGCGACAGCGACAGCGCCACGGACACCAGGGCGATGGCACAGGCCGCGGGATAGTCAAACTCCTCGATCGCCTTTTCATAGATCAGCAGCGGCAGCGTGATCACGCCCTTGGCACCGATGAAGAACAGCACCCCGAACTCGTTGACGGTCAGCAACAGACACAGCGACCCGCCGGCGAGCAGTGCTGGCATCGCCGCCGGCAGCACGATCCGCCGCGCGATCCGCCACGGCCCCGCGCCCAGGCTGCTCGCCATCTCCAGTTGCGCCCGATCGATCTGCCCGAACGCCGCCAGCAGCGGGCGCAGCACGAACGGCGTATAGACCGTGACCTCGATCATGATCACGCCCCAGATCGTGTAGAGAAAGGCGAGGGGAGGGGTCCGCGTGTGCAGCACCGCCATCAGCGCCTCGTTCACCACCCCCGCCGAGCCGTAGAAAAACGTGAACGCCAGCGCCACCAGAAACGTCGGCAGCGCGATCACCGTGTCGATCGCCCGCGCCACCAGCCGCGCCCCAGGAAACGGCAGGAACGCGATCACCAGCCCGAGCACCAGCGCCATCACGATGCAGCCGCCGGTCGCCAGTAGCGCGATCTCCGCCGTGTGCAGCAGCGCGGCACGAAACCAGGTAGCACCCAGCACCCGCGCCATCACCCCCGGCCGCAACGCCCGCAGCAAGGTCAGAGCCAGCGGATAGACCACCCCCGCCACCAGCCCCAGCACCGGCAGCGCCAGGACTGGCAGCGCCAGGGCGCGCAACGCCCGCGCGCTACGCATCATCGAGCAGCGTCGCGTCCCTGGGGTCGAATCCCACCATCACCCCATCCCCCACCCCCGGCGGCTCGCGCAGCACCGTGCTGGTCAGCAGCAGCCGTGTCGCTCCCGCAACGAGCTCAACGGCATGCGCCTCGCCCTGCCAGCGCACCGCGGCGACGGTCGCGGCAAACGCATTTTCCGCTGCCCCCAGCACCAGCGCGTGCGGGCGCACACAGAGCAGCATCAGCCTGCCAGCCGCCAGCCCGCCGCCCATGCGCGCGCGCAGCACCGCCGCGCCGAACCGCACCGCGGCAACACCCGTCCCATCCCCATCCACCGCCACCACGTCAACGGGTAGCAGATTGGCCCGCCCAAGAAACTCGGCGGCGAAGCGCGTCGGCGGCGCCTGGTACAGTGCTCGCGAATCCCCCGCCGCCTCCAGCCGCCCACCGCGCAAAATCCCGATCCGGTGCGCGAGCGACAGCGCCTCCGTCTGGTCATGCGTCACGTGCAGGATCGTCAGCGTCGGCATCCCCGCATGCAGCCGCGCCACCTCCTCGACCATCATCCGCCTGATCTGCGCGTCGAGTGCCGAGAACGGCTCGTCGAGCAGCAGCACCTCGGGACGAATCGCCAGCGCGCGCGCAATCGCCACGCGCTGCTGCTGCCCGCCGGAAAGCTGGCGTGGCATCCGCCCGGCGAACGCCTCCATGCCCACCAGCCGCAGGCACTCCATCGTCCGCGCGCGTTGTTCCGTCTTCCCAACGCCGCGCGCCGCCAGCCCGAACGCCACGTTCTCCGCCACCGACATATGCGCGAACAGCGCGTAGCTCTGCACCACCATGCCGATGCCGCGCGCCGCCGGCGCCAGCTCCGTCACATCCCGCCCCGCCACCGTCACGCGCCCGGCGCCGGGCCGCGCAAACCCCGCGACAGCCCGCAGCGCCGTCGTCTTGCCGGAGCCGGAGGGCCCGATCAGCGCCAGGATCTCGCCCCGCCGTACCTCGAGCGTCAGCTCCGCCAGCGCCACGCTGGCCCCATAGGCCACCGTGACGCCAGCGAAACCAATCCCGACACCGGCCGAACCCCCGACACCGGCTGAACCGATGTCGGGCGCCACGTGCGCGTCAAGAGTTGCGCCCGCGTCATCCATCGCAGAGGCTAGCTTCCCGTCACCTGATGCCAGCGCGCGACGTCGCTCTTCAGCGTCGCCAGCACCGCGTTCCAGTCCGGCGTCCAGATCGTCACCCCGTGCATCATCGCCTTCAGCGCCTTGTAGGTCGCATCCGTCGGATGCACGTCGGTGCGCACCGGAAATCCCTGCGCGATGGAGCTCACCTGCGCCTGCGCCTGCCGGCTCAGCAGGAAGTCGATCAGCTTCTTGCCGTTCGCCGCATGGGGCGCGCCCGCCACCAGCCCGATCACATACCCGTCGGCAAAGGTCGACCGCGTGCCGTCCGGTCCGGCCGGCCAGAACACGCGGATATTCGGGTTCTGCTGCATCTGCGCGAAGTTCATCTGGATATCGCCGTTGGCGACCCACAGCTCGCCCTTGTTCACCAGCCCCGTCAGCCGCCCGGTAGAGGCGGAGGGCCCGACATTGTTCGCCTGCAGCTTCTTCAGATACGCAAAACCCGCATCCTTGCTGCCGAATACATGAAACGCCTGGATCATCACCGCGGTGCCGTCACCCGCCTGGCCCGGCGTCGAATACTGGATCTTGTTGCGAAAACGCTTCTGCAACAGATCATCATACGTCACCGGCGCCACCTTCACCGCGGCCGCGTCATAGATGAAGTTCAGGTAGTCATCGATCATGGGATAATACCGATGTTGCGGATCGGTGCCGGAGGCCTCGATCTTGCCTGCATCCTTCGGCACATAAGGCACAAGAAGCCCGTCGGCTGCCGCCTGCTGGATAAACGGCGGCAGCGTCACCAGCACATCCGCCTGCTGGTTCGCCCGCTGCTGCAACACCCGGTCCACCACCACGCCGGACCCCGCCTCGACATATTGCACCTTGATCCCAGTCGCCTTGGTGAAGGCGTCGAACTCGGTCTGGTACCAGTTGGGCTTGCCGTCATGCAGCCCGTCAGCGGAATAGATCGTCACCACGCCCTGGGCATGCGCGCTGCCCCATCCCAGCAGGCTCGGCCCAAGCAGAAAAGCCGCGCCGGCGAGGGCAGCGGTTGCCATCTTCCTCATTCGGATCTCCCATTGTTTGCGATCAAGGCGTCACGGTATCTGTCGCGTCAGGGCGCCGCTGTCGCGTGATCGTTCCGTGACGCTCCGGCACCCTCGGCGCCGCCCGCAGACCCTGCCAAGATGCAAGTCCACCGTCCGGCGAACCCCGCTTTGCCCGTCATGCCCGCTCCCACCACCCCGCCGCCCATCCCCGCCCGCTTCCGGCCGGCGCGGCTGTTCGCGCCCGCCAGCATCGCCGTCCTCGGCGCCGACTCACCCCAGGGCCAGGCCATGCTCGCCCATCTGCGCGAGGCCGGCTTCCAGGGCGTCGTCGCCCCGGTCCCCACCGCCGCGTCCACCGATGCCACGAGCCTTCCCCCCACCCCCGACCTCGCCATCCTCTGCCTGCCGCCGGAACGGATCGGGCCGGCCTGCGACGCCCTCGCCGCGCGCGGCGCCGGCGCCGCCATCGTCCCCGGCCCCGGC
>JAJXXT010000127.1 GCA_021780935.1 Pseudomonadota bacterium | reverse complement strand
GAGATAGCCGATCTCGCGCAGAAATCCCTCATAGGCGGCGGCATCGAAGGGCTTGCCGCGCCGCTCACGGTGCCACGCGTCGATTTTGGCCTGCAATGAGTCCCGGATCGCCAGCAGCGCCCGGTTCCGCGGCGCGAGATCCCGCACCAGCGCCCCGAAGCCCGCCCAGAAGGCGTCGGCCGAGATGCCGCTGCCCGGGATCGCCTCACGGTTCACGAATTCCAGCAGGCTGGCGGCGACCATGAGACCGCCTACCTGGATCGACTGCTCCGACACGTTACCCTCCATCGCGCTCGGCGCTCTCAATGTCCTTCAAACCGCCGCCTGTCGAGGCCACCGGGCCATCCGTCAGCAGATTTCATCCGGCCATTGCCCACGCTCATCGTTCGCCACGGGCGCGCCAGGCGGCGAATTCGGCCTTCACGGCCGCGTCGGGCGGGTAGGTGCCCGGCAACGCCGCCCCGGCGCCGATCCGCTCCAGCACGAACCGCTCCAGCGCCTCCTGCTCGGCGCCGTCGGCCGCCACGGCATCGGCGAGGCCAGCCGGGATGACCACCACGCCATCGGCGTCGCCGACGATGACGTCGCCGGGGAACACCGCGACACCGCCGCAAGCGATCGGTTCCTGCAAGGCGACGGCGTGGTGGGCGCACAGACTGAGCGGCGCCGCCGGCCCGGCGCAGAACGCGGCGAACCCCATCGCCGCGATCGGGCCCGCATCGCGCAAGGCCCCGTCGCAGACCAGACCGGCTACGCCGCGGCGCGCGAGACGTGTGACCAGGATATCGCCCGCCGCCGCGGCATCCGTCACGCCGCGGCAATCGATGACCAGAACATGCCCGGCCGGGGTGACCTCGATCGCCTTGCGCTGAGGGTGCTCCGGATCGGCCAGCGTCTCCAGCCGGTCGAGGTCCTCGCGCGCGGGGATGGTGCGCAGGGTGAATGCCGGCCCGACCAGCGTGGTTCCGGTCCCGGCCAGAGGGCGCACGCCGCGCATCCAGGTATTGCGCAGGCCACGCTTGAAAAGCTGAGTGGTCAGCGTCGCGGTGCTGACGCCGCGCAGCCGGTCCAGGGTCTCGGGGTGGAGTGTTGTCATGTTTGCCTCCCTTATCGCCGCAGTGCAGTATGGGTGCAGTCTGGGATAGAAGCTGCGGCCAGGGAGAGCTACTCATGAAGATCAGCGCCCGCAACGTCCTCAAGGGGACGATCGTCGAAGTGACCAAGGGCAGCACGACGGCCCATGTCCGCATCAATATCGGTGGCGCCGTGATGACGGCGGCGATCACCAACGAGGCGGTCGACGAGCTGCAGCTTCGCGTCGGCGGCTCGGCGACCGCCCTGATCAAGGCGTCCGACGTCCTGGTCGGCGTCGAGGACTGAGCCCGCGGACCCGCGGCTGAGAGGGAGCCGCACAACCGGCTTCCTCTGCTCGCGGTTTCGGGCTAGACCGTCCGCCAGCAGGACCCGTAGCTCAGCTGGATAGAGCGTCGCCCTCCGAAGGCGAAGGTCGCACGTTCGAATCGTGTCGGGTCCGCCATCTTTTCAATGGGTTAGCAGCCCCCGCCGGACGCCTCGCCGCAGCTAGCGAGCACATAGCGACCACGACGCGCGGATTCGCGCCCGGCGGGGCCCCGCCGCCCTCAGTGCATCGGCTCGTCCGGCTCGCGCTTCGGGATGTCAGGAATCATCGGATCCGTTTGCCAGTCGCCGGGCGCGGTCGAGCGATCCGCGCCGGCCAGCAGGGCGGACAGCGCCGCTTGCGCCGTCCACGGATCGATCTCGCCGCGCAGCATGGCACGCTTTACGCCCTCAACCCGCTCCGCCAGGCTGGCCTCGGCGGGCAGCCGCAGCGGCGGGAGCACCTGCCGGGGTCGCGGGATACGGTTGAGCAGCCAAAGCGCGATCTGCAATTCCTGCTCGCCCAGCGGGGGCCGCCGCCCCTGCGCCACGTCGATCAAGACTTGCAGCGCCTCCCATGCAGCCTCGGCGATGCGTTCGTTGCACTTGCCATAGAGCACGGCGGCGGGACTCTGCCGGCGTCCGGCCGGGTTTCCGGACTCGCCAGGCTTCCACCGCCCGCGCGGGCGCTTCTCTGCAAAACCCGTTGCTAGCACGTCCATAGAGCGCCTCCGCTTCTATTCCGCTGCGAACGAGAGGGGAATTACTCCCAATGCCCCTCAACCCACTTTTTGCCAACGTTCAAATTGATCGATCCCAGAAACCGGGGGCCCTTAAATTGATCCATCCACACGTCAGGGTCGCCGATATATTCCACGACCGTACGCCCGGCCGCGTCGTCCCGCCGCACGGCGCGCAGCTCACCACGCTCGGCGGCGAGAGCGCGTGCGGTGGCGGGCGCCCGGGCGACATGCTCGGCGGCCATGTGGCGGAGCGCGTCGGGCGAGAGCGTTGCATATGCGTCGGCAGTCGCGCCGGGCTGGATTCCAAGTCCCGCAACCAGCCGCGCCCGATATCGGTGCGGTTTCTCGCCCGGGACCGGCTCCGGCACGGCATTGCTGAACCACCGATACGGCTCGGTGAATTGCTGTTTTAGGTCGGCGACCTCGTTCGTCTCGTCTTGCGAAAGCGGCGATGGGGACTGTGTCATTTGTGCGACCTTTCCTTGCACGGGGGGATTCTAGCGCTTTTGGGGGGCAACGCGGAAGCGCGGCGGGGCACGCGCGGCGGCCAGGTCGGCCACCCGCCCCGGCAGTTCCGCGTTGCGCTCGGCGATCTCGGCATGGATCACGCCAGCCCGGCCCCGCGGCCTGCCGCCCGGGTTGCCGGATACGCCCTTCGGCCACTCGTGCCGCTTCCGGGGCGCTGGCGGGGCGGGTGTTTGCTCTTTCATGGTCATAGCACATCACCACGCCTTAAAAGTGGGACAAATGCCGCCACGTGGCACATTGCCGCCGCCTCTCTTGCAGGGATCAGGGATGTGCAGGGGTTTTCCCATATAACCCCCCTACGCGCGCGCGCGTGGCGTCGATAATAGAAAAAAGGCTGCACATCCCTGATCCCTGCAAGCGGCCCAGTCATGCTCTCTGATCCGGGGTTTCGGTGTAGGGCGGGGCGCCGTCGAGCGCGATCCCTAGAAAGGTGGCATGGCGGGCTTTTGGGGCCTTTTGGTAGCCTCGCGCTTCGAGGGCTTGGCTAAACCACTTCTGCGAGCGCGGGTGTTCGCCCGCCTTCTCCGCCCAGTCGCGCCAATCGCGATAGAGGTCGGATGATTCGGTCCTCCCGTAGTCTATGGGCGTACAGCGGTCCTTGATCCAGCCGCCCAAGGCGTCCTCGCCTTCCATGTAATTGGAAGTTGCCTCCACAACGCGACTCGGTGGCGAAAGCCCGCGCTCTTGCCACTGAAGGCACCCGTCGATCATCCATTGCAGGATGCCCGGCCACTCGGCTTTCAGCTTTTCCGGCAAGCGCTTATCCCGATCGGCCGGCGGGATTGTCACGACGAACGGAATCAGGTTGAGGCGGCGCCGCATGGCCTCGTCCACTCCGCGCAGCCCGGGCTTGTGATTGCCGGCGATAAACAGCTTGAATTGCGGCATGAAGGTAAAGAAATCTTGCCGCATGAACCGGGCGGAAATCGGGTCTCCGCCGGTCAAGGATTTGATCTTGGCCTCGGCCCAGCGCCGGCCTTCCTCGGTTTCTTGGGCCGCCACCAGCCGCGCCCCGCGAAGCATCGCCATGTCGGTCGGGTGCCGGTCACTTTGGCTCGCGGTGAAGGTTTCCATCGGCGCTACGGTGGCATAGTCGCCCATGATCCCGGTTACGGTGGTAAGCAGCACGCTTTTGCCGTTCGCGCCCGTGCCGTAGCCGAACGCCATAGCGTGCTCGGTCGTGACGCCAGTCAGGCAGTAGCCGAGAAACCTTTGCAGGTAGGCTTGTAGCTCCGCGTCGTTGTCCGTGATGCGGGCCAGGAACGCTTCCCAAAGCGGGCAATCGCCGCCGGGCGCGGCCGCGGTGATCTTGGTCATATAGGCGCCCCGGTCGTGCGGTCGCATTGCGCCGGTCCGTAGATCGACGATGCCGGCGGGTGTATTCAGCAACCACGGGTCTGCGTCCCATTGCTCGACGGTCGCGGCGTGCCGCCGGTCGGCCTTGGCAAGCCGTTCCACTGCGGCAACGGTCTTGGCGCTGCCAACCGCCCTCGCAAGGGCCTGGGTGTCGCATCCCGCGCTGGCCTGCCGGCACACCGCGCGCGCCAGGTCGAACGCCCGCATGGTCTGTTCGTTTACCCAAGTCGAGCCATTCCAGATCAGCCAGCGCTCCCAGGTCGCGACATAGCGAAGCGCGTCCTCGTATCGTCCGGTGAACGATGCCGCCAAGTGGTCCTCGCTGAACCAGATCCCGTTTTCTTGGGCCTGCTCGGTCAGCGCCTCGGCGGCCTGGGTCATATCGGGGAATTCTGCGTTCATCACGCCGCCTCCCTCGCGGTGGCCTTCGCGGCAACCCAGTTCGCAACCCGCACAACTTGGTCGCGGGATAGGCCCAGCCGGGCGCCCTCTGCGTATGCGGCGGCCTCGATTGCCGCTTGCGGCCTACGCTGGCGCACCATGCGATAAATCACGCGCGCAACCGCCTTCCCGCCGGCGGGGTTAGTGAACCCGAACCGCTGCGCCAGCTCCGCCAGCGCCCGGGTGCGGTCGCCGCCGAAGTCGAGGATCGTCACCACGTCGAAGGCGTCGAGCGCCGTCACGCCGCCACACCACTTGGGAAGGTTAGTGGCGTGCAGCGGATCGGTGGCGTTGTGGGAAAACACGCGCTCAATGCCGCCGAAGGTCTCGATGTCCGCGCCGTAGCCGCCGGACGCGCTGTTCGGGTGCCGGAATTTCGTGCCGGCCCGGTCGTAGCCGTGCGACAGCAGCAGGTCGGCCAACCGATCGAGGCGAGATCGTATCTTCTCAATCAGCGAATCATCTGGATCGAAGCCGGCAGCAGCTCTTGCCGCACGCCGCTTGTCAGCCTCAGCGTGCGCCAGGTCGGAGATGCGCGCGGCCTCGGCCTGCCGTGCCGCCAGGATCGCGCCGGCTTCCTGCCGCAACCACGGGGCATTGAGCGGGGCGCCGTCGAGAATGATCGTCTCGTGATTGGCGATCTCGCCCGGTGCCGCGGAGGGGAGATAGAACAAGGATTCTGCGCCGGCCTTGCTGCGATCGATCACGCCGCCCAGACCAAGCGCCTCGGCGACAACCTCGATTGCCGGCAGATCAGCCGCGATTTCCTCGCTCAGTGGCAGCACGACGCGATACCGCGGCCGCTCGGGCGTGTGCGAATGCGAGGTATAGATGACGACAGCCAGACCAAGCGCCTCGGTCCGGCGGGCAACCTCGCGCGGCGGCGGGGGGATTTCGCCCGTCCTCCGGTCGGTCTCGATGTCTAGAGCAACGACAGTCCTCGCGAGCACATTGTCCTTCAGCCGGTGCACATGCTGCCCGTCCGGCTCGCGCTCGAACCGCGCCGCGATGAAGGCGGGACCGTCTTTCTCGCCTTCCCTGCGATTGCAGAACGCGCCGGCAAAGGCGCACCACGTCGTGCGCTCAGGGCTGCCGATCGCAGGGCCGCGTTGGCGGGCGCATTCGAACCATGCGACTTCCAGTTCGAGCCCGGTTGTGTCTCGTGCCGCTGTCACGTTCACTGCGCATCGGCGTGCTTCGTCGTGGTCATCAATCATCGCGTCGGCCTCGGCTGGCCGGCGGTTGCGCGGACGCTAGCGGTCGGCTAAAATGCGCGTGCTTCTGACGCTTTTGCCGATCCGCCCCCGCCGTGCGCTCGCCGGCGGGGGTTTCGTTATGCGGCGCGCGAAGCGCCCTCGCAGGCGACACGGCGGGGCGGCGAGCAACGGCCCTCGGCCCACGCGAGCGCGGCATCGAGATTATACAGCGTGTGCCGGCCGAATTTGACGAACGAAGGCCCGCGCCCGCGCGTCGCCATCGTCGAAAGCGTCGCCTGCGTGATCGGGTAGCCGCGCTCGCGCAGCGCCTCGGCAACTTGCTTGCGCGTCAAGATTTGCTGCGTCATCGAAAACCTCGCGGTTGGATTGCGTGCGCTTCCAACCTGCGGATTTCGCCGCTACGTCACAACGTAGGCAAATCGACTTTCGCGCTTGCCTACGTTCTTTCACGGTCGAGCCGCCGCAAATGCGACGCCACGGCGGCCGGCGTCGGCGCATCGCCCGTGATTGTGCCGAGCAGCAGCGCCATCAGCCGCGGCAGCGGGCCGTCATCTCGCGTGCCGAGCGCGCCGAGTGCGCGCTCGCAGTCACCGCGCAGAGTGCCCGCCAGCCATTGCCAGCCGGGCGCCAGCGCGTCGCGGCGGCCTAGTGCGCGAAACATGCGGCAGGGCGGCAGGCGGAAGGCAAGCGCGTGTTTCATCTTTTCCACCCGGCGGAGGTTCCTGCACCCGAACGGGTCGCCGGGCCCAGCGCCGGCGGCGATGCGCTCGATGTCAGGCATCAGCGCGCGCAGCTCCTCAGCGGCAGCCTCGGCGCGGCGGATGATCTCCGCATCGGCGGCGGCCTTGGCGGCCTCGCCGGACTCGGCATGGCCGCGGAACCGAAGCTGCCAGGCCGTGACGATCGCGGCGAGTTCGGACAGTTTGGTATCGTCCGGTATGGGCACACGCCCCGCATTCCCCTTCGGCCCGCGCAGCGCCTCGGCGACGATGGCGCGCAGCTCGGCGGCGGTCACGCGCGCCCCGCGAACGGCACGACCACGCCCGCCGGCTCGGCATCGCCCAGCAGCTCCGCGACGCGCTGCGCAACGGCATCGGCGGCGGCGAGTAGCGGGGCATCGGCGGCGTGTGTGTAGCGGGACGTCATCGAGCCGGATCTGTGCCCGATGAGCGCCGCAATCGTCAGCTCGGAATAACCGAGATCAGCGGCGACGCTGGCGAAGGAATGCCGCAGTACGTGCGGGGTTACGTCCGCCAGGCCGGCGGCGGTGAACAGGCGGCCCGCCATACTCGGAAGCCCCGACATGACGCCCTCGCCGCGGGACGCAGGGAACACGAGCCGGCCATCGCCCATGCGTGGCAGGGTCGCGAGCAGCGCGCAGGCGGCACGCGACAACGGGCGGACCGAGCGCCCGGTCTTGGTTTGCGGCAGCACGGCGACACGGCGCGCCATGTCCAAGTCCCGCCAGCGCAGCCCGAGCGCCTCGCCGCTACGCCAACCCGTCAGCGCCAGGAACCGCACAACAGCCACGGCAGGCGGCCAAATTTGCCCGTCAGCGGCGCGAAGCGCGGCGCCGAGCGCGGCATACTCGGTATCGTCGAGGCGGCGTTCGCGCCGCGCGTAGGCGAATTTGCGAACGCCATGCACGGGGTTGTCGCTGCGCAAGCCGCGCTCGATTGCGTAGGTGAAAATCCCGCCGAGCAGCCCGAGCGTGCGCGTGGCAACGCCTCGCCCTCCGCGCGGCGCCGAAAGCCCCCGCGGTTGGGTTTTCTTCGCGGCGGGCGCGTCGCGCCCCTCGGCCACGTCATGCAGAAACCGTTGCACGTCGCGCTTGGTGACGGCAGCAACCGGCATCCGGCCGAGCAGCGGCACGATGTGATTGGCGATGCGGCCCCGGTCGGAAACCAGCGTGCTAGCCCGCTTCGGCGCGCCACCGCGCACGAGCAGGCGGCCCGCCTCGGCCTCGGCCAGATAGCGCGCGCACAACTCGGCGACGGTCACAGCCCGGCGCTTGGCCTCGCGCTCGCCCGCCGGGTCGGCTCCGCGGGCCACGTCGCCGAGGATGCGCTTTGCCTCGGCCCGCGCCTCATCCGGCGTCATGGCGCCAAGGCGACCGATGCGGTGCCAGCGTTGCCGTCCGTCTTGCGTGCGGTAGCGCACGGCGAAGGTAATCGCATCGCCCCTCTGCCGGCGGGCACAGAATCCCGCCACCGCGCCATCCCACAAGGTCGTGCCCGGCGGCATCGTCCGCACGTCCCGCAGCCCAATTTTCTCAGCCATCCCCTGCCTCTCCGCGCGAAAATCTAGCGAGCACATAGCGACCACGAGCGCGCAAATCATAGCAGCGCCCCGCAACGCGCGCTAATGAATTTCTCTAGGTATGGCCTATGGAATCAGTGACGGTTGCAAACGCGCAATAAGCGCTGCAAACCCCTGTGAACGCCCTCCGAAGGCGAAGGTCGCACGTTCGAATCGTGTCGGGTCCGCCAATCCTCGCAGCGCATTGGCCCGAGCGGCGGGCCGTGAGAGAGCCCTTCGGGCCCGCGAGGCCGGGGGCCGAGCGGATGGTGTCGGATTGGTACGTCACCCCCGCCGCAGCGTGGCACGGAGTGCCGGCAAGGGCCGGCTGTTCACCACATCGGCGGCCGTGATCCAGCCCCGCCGTGCCTGATCGATCCCGTACTGCAGCAGCCCGAGCTCGGCGGTGCTGTGTGCGTCGGTCGAGATCGCCAGCTTGACGCCGATCTCCTTCGCCAGCCGGCAATGCGCGTCGTCCAGGTCGAGCCGCTCGGGCTGGGCGTTCACCTCGAGGCAGCAGTTGCGCTCCCGGGCCGCGCGCATCACCCGTTCCATGTCCAGCGCATAGGCCGGCCGCCGGCCGATCATTCTGCCGGTGGGATAGGCAAGAATCGTCACGAACCGGTTGTCCATCGCGCGCAGTATCCGCTCGGTCTGCCGTTCGGGCGGCAGCTCGAAGTGCGACCGGATCGCCGCGATGACCAGGTCGAGCCGCGAAAGGATATCGTCCGGCAGATCCAGCCTTCCATCCTCGAGGATGTCCACCTCGATTCCGGCGAGCACCGTGAAGTCGCGCAGGGTGGTGTTCAGCGTCGCGATCGCGGCGATCTGCCGTGCCAGGCGGTCCGGGTCGAGCCCCCGTGCCATGCCGAGGCTCCGGCTATGGTCGGTCACCGCGATATAGGCGTGCCCCAGGGCCTGCGCCGCCGCGGCCATCGTCGCCAGCCTGGCCCCCCCGTCACTGGTATCGGTATGCACATGGAGGTCGCCGCGGAGATCGCTGAGCGCGACCAGCCGCGGCAACCGCCCCGTCTCCGCTGCCTCGATTTCGCCCTCGCCCTCGCGCAGTTCCGGCGGGATGCAGGCCAGCCCGAGCGCGCCATAGAGTTCGGCCTCGGTTCGTCCGGCGATGCCGCGGCGACCGGAGAACAGACCATATTCGTTCAGCTTGAGCCCACGTGCGAGGGCGCGGCGCCGCAGCGCGATGCTGTGCGCGCGCGAGCCGGTGAAATAGCATAGCGCGGCGCCGAAGCTCGCCTCGGGCACGACCCGCAGATCGACCTGCAATCCGCCGCGCAGACGGACCGTTGCCCGGGTCGGGCCCCGTTCGATCACGCGGGCCACATCCGCATAGGCGACGAACCGATCCATGATCGGTCCGGCGACCGCCGCTTCGGCGACGATATCCAGATCGCCGACCGTCTCCCGCCGCCGGCGCAGGCTGCCGGCGAGTGCGACTTGCCCGATGCCTGGTGCGCCGCGGAGCCAGGCGAGCAGAGGCGTCGCGACCTGCTCGGCGAGGTCCAGCCGGACGCGCGGCTGCTGCAGCGCGCCTTCGGCGAGGCCGCGAAGGATGGTCTTCTCGAGGCCGGGCCCGAAGCCGGGGACGGTGCGCACTGTCCCCGCCCGGGCCGCGGCGGCCAATGTCTCGGGCGAGTCGATGCCGAGTGCGGTGTGCAGCGCGTGGACCCGCTTCGGGCCGAGACCGGGCACGGCGAGCAGCGCCGCGATGCCAGGCGGAAGCGCGCGCTCGAGCTTCGTGAGCTGTGGCAGCTCACCGCCGCGGGCCAGGGTGGCGATTTTCGCGGCGAGATCGGGACCGATGCCGGGCAGCGCATCAAGGTTCTCGCCGGCCGCCAGCATGTCGGTGACGGCGCGCGGCAATCCCTGGACGACCCGTGCGGCGCGGCGATAGGCTCGTACCCGGAACGGGTTGGCGCCTTCGATGTCGAGCAGGTCAGCCAGCTTGTTCAGGTCCGCAGCGATCTCGGCGTTTACCATCGGCATCGGCGCCTCCGGCCGCATCGCCCGCTTTCCTCCCACCGGCGCCGGTGGGCCTTGATTTGGGTCAATGGGGGCGGCAGCGCATGCCTATATACACGAGACAAGACGCATTCGACGGCGTCCGCCCGGCAAACGCAGCACGTCCCGGCTTCCGCGGCATCACGGGCATGGCGCCGGACCCGCAACCGCGAGGAGGTTCGCCATGCAAGTCCCAGTGCAGATTTCGTTCCGCCACATGGACCCGGACTCGTCAGCGCGGACGCAGGTGGAACAGCGCTTGGCCGAACTCGAGCAGTACCACGACCGGATCACCGCCTGCCATGTCGTAGTCGAGGCGGCGCACCGTCACCACCGGCAGGGAAAGCTGTTCCAGGTCAAGATCGACCTCACCGTTCCGGGGCGGACGATCGCGGTGGGCCGCGATCCGGCCGAGCACCACGCCCACGAGGACGCGCATGTCGCCATCCGCGATGCGTTCGACGCGGTGCGGCGGCGGCTGGAGGACCACGTCCGCCGTGCTCGCGGCGAGGAGAAGACCCACGCGCCGCCGCAGATCGGCCGCATTGCCCGGGTGTTCCCGGAGCGTGGCTATGCCTTCCTGACCACAGCGGATGGCGAAGAGGTCTATGTCCACGCCAACAGCGTCGCCGAGGGCGGGTTCGCAGCGCTGCATCCCGGCGACAAGGTGCGCTATGTGCTGGCGCCCGATCCGGGAGAGAAGGGCCCGCAGGCCAGTACGGTCGTGCCGCTGGCGGGCTGAGGCCGCAGCGCGCGAGGGGGAAGCGCGCTACGGCCGCCGGTGACGGAGGAGAGCGATGGCGCCCGAAGCACACTGCATGGCGGCTGCGCCGCCCGCGCGCGGAGTGCTGCTGACGGATCTCTCTCAGCTGGCCATGCTCTCCGGCTTCAGGAATGCGTCGAGGAATTTCTGCATCATCACGCTAGATTCAATATGTTAGTGGCCCACTTGCCCCCGAAATTCGCATGCGAATTTCGGGGGCGGGACTCGAAAGACAAGGGGTTGCAAGCGATGCAGGAGCGCCCGCCATTTCCACTGTTTCCGCTGTCGCCGCCGTGATCGGCGGGTCGCCCGTCGACGCGACCTGGCGCCAGCGGGAGACGGTGGCGTTCCTCGCCAATCCGGCGAGCTATGGGAACGGACGTGACGCGGTGACGCAGGTTGCCACCCATTGCTCCATCGTGTTCCTAGTTGGTAAGCGGGCATACAAGCTCAAGCGGGCGATCCGCTTCGGCCTCGCCGACTACACGACCCGTGCCTTGCGCGCGCGCGCCTGCCGCGCCGAGTTGCTTCTCAACCGCCGGACCGCGCCGGAACTCTACCGCGACGTTTGCGCCATCGTGCGGAGCGCGGATGGCACCCTTCGCTTCGACGGCCCAGGCGAGATGGTCGATACCGTTGTGGTGATGCGTCGGTTCGCGGAAGCGGACCAGTTCGACCGGATGGCGGACGAGGCGCGTCTGCGTCTGGAGTTGCTTCGTGCGCTTGGCCATCTCGTGGCGCGCTTCCATCTTTCGGTGCCCCCCAGCCGCGGCTTTGGCGGCGCGCACGGGCTGCGCGCCGCCGTTGAGGAGAACCATCGCGAGCTGCTTCGGGTTGCGGATCCGCTGCGCGCGCCGGCTTTGCCGGTGCTGCGCGGACGTACTCTGGCGGCGCTGGCGGCGCTGGCGCCCGTGCTCGAGCGTCGCCGCGACGCGGGCGAGGTGCGGCGCGGGCACGGCGATCTGCGGCTTGCCAATATCTGTCTCTTCCAAGGTCGGATCACGCTCTTCGACTGTCTGGAGTTCGACGAGACACTCGGGACCGTCGACAGGCTGTACGACCTCGCGTTTCTGCTGATGGACCTGCACATGCGCGCGCCGGCCCTGGCCGCGCCGGTCTGGGCGAGCTACCAGCAAATCGCCGCCGATTCAGGGGCGCACCCGGTGCTCGGGCTGTTCCTGTCGGTTCGCGCCGCGACGCGATGTTACGCGCTGGCGGGCAAGGCGATGCGCGAAACGACCCCCGACCTGGCCGAGCGAAGGATGGCAGACGCACGGCGGCATCTCGCCGCGGCTCATTGCTTCCTGCGCCGGCCGCCAGCGTGGCTCGACGAGCCCCGCAGGGTCGGCATCCGTGCCCGGCAAAGCCACCAGAAGCAAACGAGTCTGGAGTGGCTTATCGGATGACTGGTCGGGGTCTGCCTTGGCGCGGTTACGTTGACCCATGTCAACGCCGCGCGCCGCGATCGTGGTAGAAGAAACGCAGTACGGAAGGCTCACCATGCTGTTCATCGACCGGTTCGACGCCGGCCGGCGTCTGGCGGCCAAGCTGGCCCATGTGCGTGGGCGGAACGCGGTGGTGTTGGCGCTGCCGCGCGGCGGGGTACCGGTCGGCTACGAGATCGCGCGGCTGCTGGATGTACCGCTCGATCTCGTTCTGGTACGCAAGATCGGCGCACCGGGGCAGCCGGAATTGGCAATCGGCGCCGTCGCGGAGGGCGATCCGCCGGAACTGGTTGTCGACGAGCGGCTGCTCGCCGCCCTGGCGGTTCCGGCTGATTATCTCGAAGCTGCACAGAAGCGGGCGCTGGACGAGATCCGTCGTCGCCGTGCTGTGTATCTGGGAGGCCGCTCTCGTGCGCCGCTGCGGGGGCGGGTGACGATCCTGGTGGATGACGGCATCGCGACCGGGGCAACCATGCTCGCCGCCATGCGCGCGGTCCGTCGGCAGGCGCCGCACCGTATCGTTCTGGCGGTGCCCGTCGCCGCACCGGAAAGCCTGCGGCATCTGGGCGGTGAGGCCGACGAGACGATTTGCCTGCAGACGCCCTTGGAGTTCGCAGCCGTGGGACAGTTCTATCGTGCCTTTCCGCAATTGTCCGACCCGGAGGTGACGGATCTGCTCGATCGGGCCGTGCGCTTCGGTGGTGGGCCCAGCTCGGAGGCTGCGCCGTGAGCGGGCGTCCGCTCGCGCTGTTCGGCATGCAGGCGAGCCGCGCCTACGCGGAATCGGTGGCCAGGGCGCTGGAAGCCCCGCTCGCTCCGCATGAGGAGCGCAGCTTCGAGGACGGTGAGCATAAATCCCGCCCGCTGCAGGACGTGCGCGGTCACGATGCGTTCGTGGTCCATGCGCTGCACGGCGATGCCGAACAGGTCGCTGCCGAAAAATTGTGCCGGTTGCTGTTCTTCTGTGGTGCGCTGAAGGACGCTGGTGCCGAGCGCGTGACGGCCGTGATCCCGTATCTCTGCTACGCCCGAAAGGATCGCCGCACGAAGCCGAACGATCCGATTACGACCCGCTACATCGCCGCCATGTTCGAAGCGGTGGGCATCGACCAGGTGATCGCGGTCGAAGTGCACAACCTGGCTGCGTTCGAGAATGCTTTCCGTGTGCCGACGCGGCACCTCGAAAGCGCGCAGCTGTTCGCGACTTATTTCGCCGTGTTGCTCGGCGATGCGGACGTGGTGGCTGTGTCGCCGGATGCCGGCGGCGCGAAGCGGGCGGAGCAATTCCGCGCCGCCCTGGAAGAGCGCACCGGGCGCCCGGTGAACAGCGCCTACATGGAGAAGTTCCGCAGCGCTGGCGTGCTCAGCGGCGGGAGGTTGGTGGGTGAGGTGCGCGGCCGAACGGCGGTGATCGTGGACGATCTGATCAGCACCGGTACCACGCTCGTGCGCGCTGCGCGCGCCTGCCGTGCCGCCGGCGCTGATCGCGTCTTTGCCGCCGCCGCGCACGGACTGTTCGTGGGTGGCGCGCCTGAGTTGCTGGACCTGCCGGAGTTGGAGCGCATCGTCACCCTCGACACCGTACCGCCATTCCGTGTCTCGCCCGAGCGGGCGGCCCGCAGGTTGACGGTGCTGGGTTCCGGCATGCCGATCGCGCGGATGATCGCGGAGTGTCGCCTTGGATGATGACGACGCGTGCGTCGCGCCGCTTCGGTCACGCGCTCGTCTGCTTTTGGATCACGACCGCCCGATCTGATCACTGCACCGGGTTGAAGCTACTCTAAGGCACGGTCCGCCGTGATGGACTGATCATGTCGGAGACTGCTCCAGCGCGTGATAACCGTAGGCGGACTCGCCGCAGGTCTGAAACACGCGATCGAACAGAGAGCTAGAGTGGGATGGCTGAGCGAACGCGATGTCATCCCGCTCCAGTGTCGCGCCCGCGAAATTCGCGTGCCAATTTCGGGGTAATCGGGCCACGAACATATCGAATCTGGTGTGATTCAGATTTGGAAATTCCTACGGGAATCGCTGAATCATCACTCTAGCCTCAGGGAGCCACGCTCCCGGTGTTGAGCAGTTCGCCGAGGAGCCGGTTTGGGAACCGGCGCTTCTGTACGATCGCGTAGAAGCGTTCGGTGACCTCCGGAATGCGGCAGTGCTCGATGAGGGTCCCGTTCCTGAGTTCGTCGCGCACGACGATGGGTGGTACGAGGGTGACGCCCTCGCGCTCGCGGGCGAGAAGCCGCAGCATCGCCATGTCGTCGACCTCGGCGAGAACGATCGGCCTCACGCCGGCAAGCTCCAGCACCCGGTCGAACGCCACCCGGATATCACTGTCGAGGCTGGGCAGAAGCACAGGGTCGGTGCGCAGGTCCTCCGGGAAGCGGAATTTTCTTCTTTGCGGCCTGGGGCGGCCGACCAGGCTCACCGGCTGCTCGTTGAGCAGGTGATTGCGCAGCGATGAGCGGGCGTCCCGAGGTGCTGCGCTGTTCGCCAGTACCACGTCAACCGCGTGGGCTTCCAGCTGCGCCAACAGGTCGCGGATGTTGCCCGATCGAACCACGAGCTCCACGTCCGGCCGCCCGACCAATGGGCGCAGGAATTCGAGCTGGAAATTGCGCGACAGTGTCGTCAGCGCTCCCACCCGGAGAATCTGCCGGCTGGCCAATGGCTGTCCGCGCAGGGTGCTCATCAGCTCCTTGCCGGCTTCGAACACGGTATCGGCATAGTCGAGCGCGATCTGGCCCGCCTCGGTGAGCACGAGTTTCCTGCCCACGCGTGAGAAGAGCGGATGGCCGATCTGATGCTCCAGCTTCTGGATCTGCACCGACAGCGCGGACTGCGACAGGTTCATGCGCTCGGCGGCCCGCGTGAGGCTTCCCTCGCGGGCGACCGTCCAGAAATAGCGGAGGTGGTTGTAGTTCAGGTCTCTCATACCGTTCGTTTAAAACGAACGATATCACCGAAGCAATGAATTTCTCATGCGTCATCGGCTCCGGTACGAAATCGCCCCGAACGCGGTCGTGGGTCGAAGGGGAGCATCCGGTGCCAATCGATTTCTTGCCTTTGCTGGCGCCCGCCGCGCTGGCCGCCGGCGGGGCGGCGAGCGCGGCCGGCAGCTTCCTGAACAGGGGGTGCCGACCGGCGCGTCTGCCCAAAATCGCCGAGGCCGCCGCGCTCCTGGCTTGTATCTCGGCGATCGTCTCGTCTGCCGGACTGGTGTTCGCCGAACCCGCCGTCAGCCCGCTGATCGGGATCCACGGTGTGGGCCGGTCGGTTCGGTTGGACACCGTCAGCGCTGTGATGCTGTTGCTGGTTACGTTCGTTGGCTGGGTCGTGCTTCGGTATTCCGGGGTCTATCTGGATGGCGAGCCCCGTCAGGGGGCCTTCACCGGGTGGCTGTGCCTGACGCTCACCTCAGTGTTGCTGCTCGTCGCGGCGGGAAACCTCGTCCAGATTGTCCTCGCCTGGATCGCCACCAGCCTGTTCCTGCATCGGCTGCTGTTGTTCTACCCTGATCGTATCGCGGCGCAGCGTGCGGCGCGCAAGAAATTCATCACCGCGCGTATCGGGGACGCCGCCCTGATCGCCGCCGCCGGTCTCCTGGTGGCGGCCTACGGAACCGCAGACATCGGAGTGATCCTGGGCGCCGCGCGCACCGGCGGTGGCGGCACCTTGGCGGCTGGAGCGGCCGGGCTTCTGGCGCTCGCGGCGCTGCTCAAGTCGGCCCAGTTTCCGACCCATGGCTGGCTCACCGAGGTTATGGAGACGCCGACCCCGGTCTCGGCTCTCCTCCACGCAGGGGTCATCAATGCCGGCGGCTTTCTGCTGATCCGCTTCGCCGACGTCATGCTGCTGGCCCCGGGCGTGCTCGCCGCGCTGGTCATGATCGGCGGCCTCACGGCACTGTTCGGCAGTCTGGTCATGCTGACACAGCCAGCGGTGAAAAACGCGCTCGCCTGGTCCACCGTCGCCCAGATGGGATTCATGATCCTCGAGTGCGGGCTTGCGCTGTTTCCCCTGGCGCTGCTCCATATCGTTGCGCACTCGCTCTACAAGGCTCATTCCTTCCTGGCTTCTGGCGGCGCCGTCGAACGGGTCGCCGCGATCCGCAGGCCGGGCCCGGTCGCCATTCCGCGGGCCGGCGCCGTGGCCCGCGCATTTGCAGCGGCGCTTGCCATCTACGGGGTCGTTGGCCTCTGCTTCGGCCTCGCGCACAAGTCGCCACAGGCGATCGCGCTCGGCGCCATTCTGATCTTCGGTGTGGCCTACATGCTGGCGCAAGGGTTCGCCGAAGCGGCGCCCAGACCGCTCGGCCGGCGGACCGCCCTCTACGCCTTGGCGACCACGGCCGGCTATTTCGCGCTGCAGACGGCAGCGACATCGATCACCGCTGGCGTCCTGCCGGCCACGCCCGCGCCGGGGCCGCTTGAATGGGCCTTGATCGTGCTCGCGGTCATCAGCTTCGGCCTCGTCGCGATCGTGCAGGCCATGTTCCCACTCTGGGCCTACCACCCTGCCGCGGCTGGCCTGCGGGTGCATCTGTCGAATGGCTTCTACGCCAACGCGGCCTTTGACCGGCTGATCGGCGGATGGTCGATCGGCGCCGCGCCCTGATCTTTCCGGAGTTCCGAAGAATGTCCCCTTCGTTTTCCGCGGCGCCGGCCGATCTCCAAGCCCTCGAGACCAAAGCGGACCGCGCGGCACGCGCCATCCCGCCGCTCTGGCCTCTGGCATCCAGCGTCGCCGTCAATCCGTTCCTGGGTCAGGCGGGCGAGACTCTCGCACAAGCCGGCGCGCGCCTGGCGCGGGTCGCCGGGATCGCCGTGACGATGCCGCGGCACTGGTTTCGGGAGAGGCTCGCGACCGGCTCGTTGTCGGACCAGGATCTCCTGAACGCCTGGGCACGCGCGCCGGTTCAACTCAGGCCGGCGGACCTGGCCGCCTTGAAGGCCGCCGCGGCGCGGGACCCCTCGCGGCCGCGTGCGCTCCCCACCATCGCAGACCTCGCCGCCGAGGCCTCCGGCGTCGATTGGCCAGGCCTGATCGCCGACCGGGTTGGCGCCTGGGCGGCGGGGTATTTCGACCAGGGCCAGGCACTCTGGGCGGCGCCGCGGGGCAAGAGTGCCTACGCCGCCTGGCGGGCCGTCGCGACGCACGACCTGACCCCGGAAATCGCCGGTCTGGCTGGGTTCGCCTTGCACGTTTCGGAGGCGCCGGAGAGCGCCGTTGCGGTCATCGCCCGGGTCGCGGGCCGTCTCGGCCTCAGCGAGGACGCCATGGAGACCTATTTCCACCAGTTGCTCATGACGCTGGGTGGCTGGGCGCAATACGCTCGCTACGAACTCTGGCAAGCCGAGCTGGCCGGCGGAACGGATGAGACGATCAGGGGCCTCCTCGCGATCCGCCTGCTCTGGGAGGAGGCTCTGTTCAAACGCTACGGCGCGCGGATCGCCGACGGGTGGGCGCGGGTGCGCGCGCAGCATGCGGCGCCGGTCGAGCCGACGCCGGACCTCGTGGCCGACGCAATCCTACAGGAGGCGGCCGAACGCGCGGCCCAGCGGGCATTGGCGACGACGCTGGCGCGACCGGCCGCGCAGCCCCTCGGCGATCGTCCCGCCCTCCAAGCCACATTTTGCATCGACGTGCGGTCGGAGGTGTTTCGACGCGCCCTGGAGAGCGTGAGCCCTCAGATCCGGACGCTCGGTTTCGCCGGTTTCTTCGGTGTCGCCACGTCCCACCGGCGGTTCGCCTCCGATATCGAGGAACGCCGCTTGCCCGTCCTGTTGAACCCGACAGTGAAGTCCTGCTCGGGCCGACCCGGAGACCCGACGGCGGACCGCTCGGCGCGGTTCAAAGCGCGGGCGCAGCGTGCGTGGGGCCGGTTCAAGCTTGCGGCCGTGTCCTCCTTCGCCTTCGTCGAGGCGACCGGCCCGATCTATGCCGGCCGGCTCGTGAGCGATGCGCTGGGACGGCACGGGACGCCCGCGCCGAACGAGCCCGCGCCGCGCCTCGACCCGGCGCTCGATCTCCGGACCCGAACCCGGGCCGCCGAGACCGTGCTGCGTGCGATGTCATTGACCGGTGGATTCGCGCGGCTGGTCCTGCTGGCAGGGCATGGCGCCAATGTCGTCAACAATCCTCACGCCAGCGCGCTCCATTGCGGCGCCTGTGGCGGCTATTCGGGTGAGGTCAACGCGCGCCTCCTGGCGGCGCTTCTGAACGATCCGGAGGTGAGGGCGGGGCTCGCGCTGAACGGGATCGCCATCCCCGCCGACACCCTGTTCCTGGCCGGGCTGCACGACACGACGACGGATCAGATGACCGTCTATGCCGAAGATCACCCCTCAGCCACCCACCAGGCGGATATCACGGCGGCCAAGGATTGGCTGGCGCTGGCCGGTAAAATCGCCCGGACCGAGCGCGCGCTGCGGCTGCCACGGGCCGGGAAGGAGAGCGCCATCCCGAAGCGGAGCCGCGACTGGGCCGAGACGCGGCCGGAATGGGGGCTTGCCGGTTGCACAGCGTTCATCGCCGCGCCGCGGCGGCGCACGGCCGGAAAGGACCTCGAAGGACGCGCCCTTCTGCACGACTATGATTGGAGGCAGGACCGAAGCTTCAGTGTGCTCGAACTCATCCTGACCGCCCCGGTTGTGGTGGCGAGTTGGATCAGCCTCCAATATTACGGGTCGACCGTCGCGCCTGAGGTGTTCGGCGGCGGCAACAAGCTTCTGCATAACGTCACCGGCGGGATCGGCGTGGTGGAGGGTAACGGCGGCCTTCTGCGCGGCGGCCTCCCCTGGCAGTCTGTGCACGACGGCGAGCAGTTCGCGCATGAGCCGCTGCGCCTGTCGGTCTGTATCGAGGCGCCCCGCCAGGCGATGACGGACATCCTGAGCCGCCATGAACCGGTGCGCGCCCTGTTCGACAATTGCTGGCTGCACTTGTTCGCCCTCGATGAGGAGGGGCGCATGGCTTGGCGCTATGCTGGCGACCTTGAATGGACCGCAATGGACCAGGTCCCCACCGACCGGCCGCCACTGCAAGTGTTGGCGGCCGTTTGAGCAAAAAGCTGCTGACGAAGTCCGGTAGAGGGGGCTGCGACCCTGGCGGGCCGCGAACGATAGTGATGATCACTACGTTTTCGCTGTGGCCCTCTGAATGTCAGAGGCGCTGAAAGCGGCCAGGACGATTCCCGCCGTTATGACAAATCCAGGCCCTGCCCGAATGCTCGCTTGACATCAGGACGGACCCGCGGCGCGGCTGGAGGACCGCAAGAATTGCCGCAGTAAACTGCGGCCAAGGCATCGAACCCGGCCGTTCGATCATGAGCGATGTCTTATGGGGAAGGACGCTCACGTTTAGCCCGGTACGGTTTAGGCGCTTCGCAGCTATCCTGATATTGTCTCCGACGACGCGATTAAATTCGGCGAAATACCGGCGCATCAGTCTTTCTCCTCAATCTTGTTGGTTACGCAATATAAGGCATTGTACGACGTGCGACGCGACGCTGTGATCATCTGGCAGGTGTCACGCCCTTCTGCCGCCCCTTCTCGTCGTAGATGTAGATCGAGTTTCCGCGTCTGACACTCACGGTCGAACCAGTGTAGCCCTTGAGGCCGTCATTCGGCCCGGAACCCGCGCCAACGACGCCAAGCTGATGGCCTTTTTCGTCGTAGATGTAGACGCTGAACCCTCGTTGAACAGCGCTCCCGATAGCCATGCCTGCCTCCCAGAAACTAAACTTATGCTCGATAATCCATATTGCCGGTATAATCCAGTCGG
>JAJXXT010000134.1 GCA_021780935.1 Pseudomonadota bacterium | reverse complement strand
GCGCATCACCTGGAGCTCCGGATCCCGCCATGAGCCATCGCGGCCTGAAATTCGGCATTTTCCTCGCCCCGTTCCATCGTCTCGGCGACAACCCGACGCTGGCGATCCGCCGCGACATCGAGCTCATCGAGTGGCTCGACCATCTCGGCTACGACGAGGCGTGGATCGGCGAGCACCATTCCGCGGGGTGGGAGACCATTGCCTCCCCGGAGCTGATCATTGCGGCCGCGGCGGAGCGGACGAAGCATATCCGGCTGGGCTCGGGCGTGACGTCGCTACCCTACCACAACCCGTTCCTGGTGGCGCAGCGCTTTACCCAGCTCGACCACATGACGCGCGGACGGGCGATGCTGGGCTGCGGGCCGGGGGCGCTGGTTTCCGACGCCTACATGCTGGGGATCGAGCCCGCGGTGCAGCGGCGGCGGATGGACGAGGCGCTGGACGTGATCATGGCGCTGCTGGCCGGCGAGACGGTGACGCGCGAGAGCGAGTGGTTCACGCTGCGCCAGGCGCGGCTGCATCTGGCACCCTATACGTATCCGCATTTCCCGGTGGCGGTGGCGAGCACGCTGACGCCCGCGGGGGTGGCGGCGGCCGGAAGGCACGGGCTGGGCGTGCTTTCGCTCGGCGCCGGGCTGCCGGGTGGGGGGGACGCGCTGGCGAAGCAATGGGCCATCGCCGAGGAAGCCGCCGCCGCCAACGGCAAGACCATGGACCGGCGCGAATGGCGGCTGGTGCTCAACATGCACGTGGCCGAGGACGACGAGCGGGCGCTGGCCGAGGTGAAGGTCGGCGAGCGGCTGGAGACCGTGACCTATTTCGAGGAGACGCTGGCGAGACCGCCGGGGCGATCGGAGGATCCGCTGCGCGAGGGCGTTGCCGCCGGCACCACGCTGGTGGGCTCGCCGGAGACCGTCGCGCGGGGCATCGAGCAGCTGATGGAGCGCGCGGGCGGGCCGATCGGCGGCGTGATGTTCCGCGCCCATGAATGGGCGGACCGCGAGCAGACCAGGCGCAGCTTCGAGTTGTTCGCGCGCTGGGTGATGCCGCGCTTCCAGGGGGCGGTCGAATCGATCGCCGCATCCAATGCCTGGACCCGTTCCAACCGCGATACGATCTTCAAGCCCAACGTGGACGCGATACGGCGCGCCTACACGGATGCGGGCAAGGCGGTGCCGGAGCAGTTCGACGCGCGGGTGAGCGGGGCGGGGCCGAAGGGAAGCTAGAGCGTTTTCCGATCAGTATGTGTCGTATCCTGAGGCGGCGAAGTAGTTGGCGCACTCGGCTGGGGTGAAGGTGTCGATGACACGGCCGATGGCGTTCCAGAGGCCGTCGATGGTGCGCTCTGCGGCGTTGCGCAGCATGGCCTTGAGCTTGGCGAAGGCGTTCTCGATCGGGTTGAAGTCGGGGCTGTAGGGCGGGAGGTAAAGAAGGCTCGCTCCTGCGGCCTCGATTGCCGTCCGGAGACCTGGCCCCTTGTGGCTGCCGAGGTTGTCCATGATGACGATGTCGCCGGGCCGCAGTTCAGGGATCAGCACCTGCTCGACATAGGCTTGGAACGCCGCGCCGTTGATTGGTCCGTCGAGTACCATGGGTGCCACCATGCCGCTGTTGCGCAGCCCCGCGACGAAGGTCGTGGTCTTCCAATGTCCGTGGGGAACCGCTGCACGCAGGCGCTCGCCACGAGGTGCCCGGCCATGGGTGCGGGCCATCTTCGTCGAAGCCCAGGTTTCATCGATAAAGATCAAGCGATCTGGATCGAGATCGGGCTGCGCATCGAACCATGCCCAGCGCCGCATCAGGATGTCAGGGCGGTCCTGCTCGGCGGCGTGCGCGGTCTTTTTTTGCGCGTGATCCGGCGGCGCTCGAAAAAGCGCCAGATCGTGCCGATGCCTGCCGCCACACCGGCGCGCGCAAGCTGCGTCTGGATCTCCGCCAATGTGATGTCGGGCTTGCCGTCAAGCATGCCGAGAATCAGTCCAGCATGCGCCTCGATGCGTGCCGAGCGGCGGTCACCACCAAGCGGCCCCGGCGCAACCGATCCCGCCTCTCGCGCCTGGGCGCACCAGCGGATCGCACTGGAAATACCAACCCCGAACCGGGCCGCCGCCGCGCGGCGCGACGCTCCCGCCGCTACCACAGCCACCACTCTCTCCCGCAGATCAACCGACAGCGCCTTCGCCATACCTGTCGGCCTCCTCCCGACACGCAGCTTGAATCAGATCCGCCCCGCGTCGTGGAATCCCCACGATCCACTCAGCTCGGAAAACGCTCTAAGCCCGGGTTACGCTCTCGATCACGGCGTCGAGCCGCGCGAACTGTGCCGCCCAGGTGAAATCGCGCTCCATCGCCGCCCGCCCCCGCGCCGCCAGCGCCGCGCGCCGCGCGGGATCGGCGAGCAGGTCCAGCACCGCGTCGGCGAACGCCTCGGCGGTCTCCGCGGGTACGATCCCCTCCCCTTCCGGCAGGCCGGTGCCGCGCCAGGCGGCAGTGGAGGCCACCACAGGCACGCCCGAGGCCATCGCCTCCAGCACCTTGTTCTGGATGCCGCGCGCGAGCCGCAGAGGGGCCACGAACACGGCCGCTCGCCCGATCCAGGGGCGCACATCGGGCACGCGACCGGTCACGGTCACGCCTGGCAGAGCACCCAGTCGCCGCACCGCGGCGTTCGGCCTGCTGCCCACGATCGCGAGCCGCACCGCCGGGCGTCGCGCGCGGATGCGCGGCAGCACCTCGGCACAGAACCACACTATGGCATCGACATTGGCGGCGTAGTCCATGACGCCGGTGAAGACGAGGGAATCCTCCTCTGGTTCCGCGGCGCCCGGAGCGAAATAATCGAGATCGACGCCGTTGCCGACGCAGCTTACCGGCGCCCCGGGAATGAGCGCGCGGAAATCCGCAACCTCCGCCTCGGTGCACAACAGCGAATGGGAGAAGGCATGCGCAATGCGCCGTTCCCATTCGAGCAGCCGCCGCCCCTCCAGCGCGTAGAGCAGGCGCATCGGCCAGGCGGCGCTCTTCCCAAGCTCCGCGAATTTGCGGCTGTCGAGATCGGCGAACTGCATGACGCGCGGCACACCCGCAAGGTCCAGCGCGTGCTGCGCCACGTTGGAACTGTAGACGAAGACGAGATCGGGCGGTGTCGTCGCCGCGGCAGCCGCAATGGCGCTGCGCAGGGCTGGTTCGCTGAGCATCGCGACCGTGAGCGGACCGCCCGCGACCAGGGCGCCCGCGCCGCGCAGCCGCGCCCGCCAGGGTGACACCGGCACCGCCGTCACCGATGCGACCATGCGCCGCAACGGCTCCACCTGCGCAAGATCGTCGCCCCCGTCGGCGAGGCAGAAAACGTGCAGCTCGTGCGAGCGGGCGAGGTGGCGCACCTCATTGGCCGTGGTGATTTTGTCGCCCCGATCAGGCGGGTGCGGCACGCGTTGGGCGAGATAAAAGATCCGCAATCAGCCTGCTCCGAGCCGTGCCAGCAGCATCCCGGCGAGGCGCACTGGGTCGAGCAGGGCCATGCAATGCCGTTCCTTGCCGCAGTCGCCGTAACAGCCGAGGCAGTCGAGCTCCTCGGCCGCGACTTTGCTGACCAAACCACCGAAATCTTCGATCTCCGGCAGGCTGGTGGGGCCGAAGACGGCAACCGTCGGCAGGCCGATCGCGGTCGCGGCATGCAGCGCCAGCGTGTCGCCGCAAAGCAGAGCGCGCACCTCGCCAAGGGTCGCGACGAAGGCGGCGATCGACCCGCCGGTCAACGCCGCGGCGACACGCGGCTCACCCGCGAAGCGCGCCAGCACAGCCTCCGTCTTCGCCCTCTCGGCGTCGGCACCCAGCAGTAGGATATCGACATCCGCCTGCGCCAGTACTGCCTCGATGACGCGCGCGATCCCCTCGTCGTCGAGCATCTTTTTGGGCCAGCGTGCGCCCGACCCGGCGTTGATTCCCAAACGGCGCCGGCGGCTACCGGGAAAGAGGGAAGCGACCCGCGCGGCCGCTTCCTGTCGTACTGATAGCGCAACGTCGAGCGCAGGTGGTGGCACCGCCTCGGCCCCGGCTCCCAGGATCGCCAGCATCCGCGCCTGATAGGTCGCGCGGTTCAGTTTCTTTAGTCGGTCGAAGGCGGCGAGCTCCAGCCAGGCGCGGGCGGCATCGTTGCTGGGTGAGATCGTTCCGCCGCGTAGGGAAAAGCCGACGACCTCCGCTTCCCCGGCGGCGAGCGTCGCGAGCGAGGCGCTCTGCAGGTCGTTGGACAGTGAGTAAATGCGCGCCCAGCCCCCCGCGGCGATTCGTGCCAGCGTGTCGGACGCCAGCACCAGCGTCTCGTCCACACCGCGCATCATGCCGACAAGCTCCGCCGATTCAGGGCGCGTCAGCCAGGCGACGTAGGGTCGGTCGTGGCGCGCCGCGATCGCCGGCAGCAGGCAGGCGGACCGCAGCACGTCGCCGATCGCATCGAGCTTGATGATCAGGACGCGCTCGCCGAACGGCGACACGTGGCGGCAATCCGGGCACTCGGAGCCGTCAATTTTGTTGAACGTGCAGGGTTTCGCTGCGCGGAAATGGCGGCAGTCGGTGCGGATCACGATCCTCCCACCTCCTACGTGGGCACGCAAAAATCCGAGGAATTCCTTGGCACGGCGCGGTCTTGCCCTGGCAGTGTCGCTCGTCGTTAGCCCTCCGGACCCGGCGCAGCAAGCCCCGCGGCCTGGGCGCTCGCCTCATCGCTTGGCGCTGGCGCGCCGGCCGGCGACATGGCACCACATGACGCATGGCCCTCGTGCGAACCCGCAGCACCGATCTCGCGCGCATCCGCTACGTCCTCGCCCCGGCGCTGCCGGCGATCGCCGTCGGGCTCGTGGTCCTCGCGGTTCTGTTCCACGCCGAGATCGCCGCCGCGGTCGGCGTCTGGTATTCGTCCACCGCCTACAGCCATTGTTACTTCGTCCTACCGATCGTGGCCTGGCTCGCCTGGGACCGCCGCGACCGCGTCTTCGCCCTGCGGGCACGGCCGGCCCCCTGG
>JAJXXT010000082.1 GCA_021780935.1 Pseudomonadota bacterium | reverse complement strand
GGCGATCTACGCGCTGAATGTCTTCCTCGTTTCCACCGCGATGCCCTCCGTGGTGCGCGATGTCGGCGGCGTGCGTTTCCTTGCCTGGGTGAATACGCTTTATCTCGTCGCGGCGATCGTCGTCGGCGCCGCTACCGGGTTCCTCAAGCAGCGACTGGGCACGCGGCGGCTGATGCTCGTCGGCGCGGCATGCTTCGCCGCCGGCTCGCTCGCCGCAGCAGCGGCGCCGGAGATGGGCGTGGTGCTGGTCGGCCGGGCCCTGCAGGGCGCGGGCGAAGGAGCGATCGCCGCCTGCGCCTATGCGTTGCTTGCCGAGTATCTGCCGAGCCCACTGATCCCCAAGGCCCTGGGGGCGATGGCCATGGTGTGGGCAGCCGGTGCCCTCGCGGGGCCGCTGGCCAGCGGCATACTGACCGAAGTGCTGTCGTGGCGCGCGGCGCTGTTGCTGAACCTGCCGCTGATCGCCGCATTTGCAATCCTCGTGCTCGATACTGTGCCCGCCGGAAAAGCCGCAGGGACGAGCGAACGCCTGCCGGCGTCGCGTCTGGCGCTGCTTGCCTCGGGGATCATGCTCGTCGCGACGGCCGCCGTCGCCAGCGGCCTTGCCTGGCCACTGCTCGCGGGCGGGGGGGCGTTGCTCGTCGCGGCCGTCGTCGCCGACCGCCGCGCCGCGGTGCGTCTTTTTCCCCGCGATGCCTTCCGCCCGACCATGCAATTCGGCGTCGTGCTCTGGGTCGCGCTGCTGATGCCGCTCGGGCAAGCTAGTACCTCGGTCTACTTGCCGATCACGGTGCAGAACCTGTGGGGGTACCGGCCGGTCATCGCCGGCATCGTCGTCGCCACCATGGCCCTGTCGTGGAGCGTATCCGCGCTGCTCGTTACACTCCCACGCGACGTAAGGCCGGTGCGCGCGATTCGAATCGGCGCGATCCTGACCGCAATTGGGCTCGCGTTAGCGACGCTCGCCATTCCGAACCGCGCGCTGCTGCCGCTGCTCGCTGCCCAGGCGATCATCGGCATCGGGTTCGGGCTTGGCTGGGGCTTTCTCAATCAGGTCGGCGTCGCGGCCGCGCCGGAAGCCGAGCGCGACCTCGCCGCCGCGCTGCTACCGACGACGCAGAACGCCGGCTACGCGCTCGGTGCCGCACTGGCCGGCCTGATCGCCAATGCTTCCGGTTACGCGCGGGAACTTGTCATCGGCAGGGGACACGGCGGCGTTGCCGTGTTCGCTGCCGGGACGGCCCTCGCGGTCCTTGCTGCGTCCGCCAGCTTAGGGCTCAAGGAGTAAACCGCGATCCGGGCGGCTTCCCGGCCCCGGCAGACCAACGATCGAGCACGACGCCCCGACGAAGGCCCTCCCGGGCGAGATCGTTCGCCCGTCCTGCGCAGCGCTTCAGTGCGACATCAACACCGGGACGGTCATCCCCTCGAGCAAACTGCGGGTAACGCCGCCAAGGACGCGCTCGCGCATCGGCGTCTGCCCGTAGGCGCCAGTGATCAAAAGGCCCGCCCCACGATCCGCCGCCTCGTTGAGCAGTGCGGCGGCTTCCGGTAGCCCGTCAGCGACGGTGCGCGAGAGCGTCACGGTCACCCCGTGATGCGCGAGGTGGGCGGCCATATCGACAGCCCCCACATCGACGCCCCAATCCTCACCGGGATCGGTCGCCACCGAGAACAGCGTCACGTGCTCCGCCCGTTTCATGAACGGCATCGCGTCGTGGACCGATCGCGCCGCCTCGCGGCTGGCGTTCCATCCGATCATCACGCGCGCCGCCGGCAGGGCGAAGGTGCCGGCATAAGGGACCACCAGCACGGGCCGTCCGGCACGCATCAGGATCGCCTCGATTTCCTCCTGGACGGTCGTGGCGTCGCGCCGTCGCGGATCCGCCTGGCCCATCACGATGAGATCCGAGCGGCGGGCCAGCATCAGCTTCGCTGCGCGGGTTCCGGGGGTGAGCGCTCCAGCCTCGAGCCCGTTCCGGCGGACGATCTCGGCGAGCAATGCAGCGCATGGCGCTTCCTCTGCTCCCGCCATAGCGGCCCCTTCAAGCCGGCCCCCCCAGGCGACCGCGAGACTGGCGGCGGCATCGAGAACCTTCGCGTCCCCTCCGCTGGTTCCGAACAGCACGGCGATATCCTTGATGGTCATGGCGACCTCCGTGAATAGTCTTTGCAGGAACCGGTCTGGCGTCGTTGACACAGATCAAGTCGCGACGCGCCCAAGGCAGGCATCATTATCCGCCATGGACATCCGCACCCTGCTCGCGCGCTACGGCGGCGACGTCCCGAGATATACGTCCTACCCGACGGCGCCGCATTTCGGGTCGGCGGTGAACGCGGACCTCTATGGATCCTGGCTCGCCGCAACGGATCCCGCCGCGCCGGTCTCGATCTACCTGCACGTGCCGTTCTGCGACGAGTTGTGCCTCTATTGCGGGTGCAGCACGACGGTCGCCCGGCGGACCGACGTCCGCCAGGCCTATGCGAACCTCCTGGTCCGGGAGATCGGCCTCGTTGCGGCAGCGCTCGGCAAGCCGCGGCGAGTGACGCATATTCATTGGGGCGGAGGCACGCCGACCGCGTTGCCGGGGAAGGCGATGCGTGAGGTGGACAGCGCGCTGCGCCAACATTTCGATCTCGATACCAATGTCGAAGTCGCCGTCGAACTCGACCCCCGCCATCTCGGCGGTGATCGCATCGCAGCACTCGCCGGCATCGGCACGCGCCGCGCTAGCTTCGGGGTGCAGGATTTCGACCCGCAGGTGCAGCAGGCGATCGGCCGCATCCAGTCCCACGCGCAGACCGCGGCGGCCGTCTCGGCCATGCGCGGCATCGGCGTGCGATCGGTCAACCTCGACCTGATGTATGGGCTGCCGCACCAGACGCCCTCGGGAGCCGCAGAGACCGCGCGCCGAGCCCTGGCGCTGGCGCCGGACCGGGTGGCGGTGTTCGGCTATGCGCATGTGCCGTGGATGCGCCAGCGCCAGAAGCTTCTCCCCGAAGCGGCCCTGCCGGGAGCGCTCGAGCGGTTTGCGAGCCGGGCGGCGATCGATGCCACGATGCGCGAGGCAGGCTTCGTCGCCATCGGGCTGGACCATTATGCGCGACCGCAGGACAGCCTCGCCCGGGCTGCGGCGGAGGGTCACCTGGTCCGCAACTTCCAGGGCTACACGACCGACGATGCGTCGATCCTGCTCGGGTTCGGTGCGTCTTCCATCGGCACTCTGCCGCAGGGTTTCATCCAGAACCACGCGGATGTCCCGAGCTGGCGCGAGGCACTCAACGCGGGGCGGCTGCCGGTCGCGCGCGGTATCGCACCGACGCCGGAGGACCGGATGCGCGGAGAAATCATTTCGCGCCTGCTCTGCGATCTGTCGGTCAATCTCGGCGCCGTGGCGCGACGGCACAACCTGCCGCTCGTCTGGCCAACCGCGGCGCTACGCGCCATGGAGCGCGATGGGCTGCTGGTGTTCGACCACGGGCGAATTCGCGTACGCGAAGAGGGCCGTCCATTCCTGCGCAGCATCGCCGCCCTCTTCGACACACGTCTCGCGCAGGCAGGCCGGCATAGCCAGGCGGTCTGAGCGCGTCAGACTGTGCGGGTAATCTTGGCCAGGCCCGGTGGACGGTCCGGGTCGCGGCCGCGCGAGCGTGCCGCTGCTTCGGCCGCCAGGTAGAAACGCAGCAGCAAAGCGGCGAGGTCACAGGCGGGATCGTCTGGCGGCAGCGATGGCAGGCGCGTCGCACCGGCTAGATCCACGGTCGAGAGCAAGGGGATGCTGGCCGCCAGCGGTTCGAGCATGGCGCGCGCCGGTGCCAGCGCCCGGTCTTCCGCGAGGAGGGCAACGATGGGGAAAGCGGCACCAGCGAGCGCTCGCGGGCCATGCGCCAGCTCGGCGGCACTGAACGCGAGCGCGGGCAGGCCGCAGGTCTCCGCAAGCTTCAGCCCAGCCTCCTCGGCGATGCCGAGTCCCGGGCCGCGGCCGACGATAAAAAGATGCTGCGCCGTCGCCAGGAGGGCTTCGAGCACCGACCAGTCGAGGCCGGCCGCCGCGCGCAGGCGTTCCGGCAGCCGTGCCAGACCAGGCCGGAGTCGGCCACTCCATGCTTCGATCAGGGCAAGCCCCGCGGCAAGAGTTGCCAGCACGGTCTTGGTTGCGGCGACACTTCGTTCCGGTCCGGCATGAATGTCGATCACCGCCTCGCAGGCCGCGGCGAGCGGCGACGCGGCATTGTTGACGATCGCGAGGGTGAAGGCGCCGCTGGCGCGTGCTGCCCTGGCCTCGGCGATCAGGTCCGGGCTCTTGCCCGACTGGCTCACGGCGAGGAACAGCGCGCCTCCGAGCTTCTGGCGCACGCCATAGACCGAGGCGATTGATGGCATGCCGGCTGCCGCGACCAGACCCAACTCCTGCGCCAGCACGTAGCGCAGGGCCGTGCCGGCATGGCCCGAGCTGCCGCGCGCCGAAAGCAGCACGAAGGGGGGATCGAGGGTCCGCAGCCGCGCGCCCAGAGCAGCAAAATCGGTCCCCACAAGGCAACGCGCAACCGCGTCGGGCGCCGCCAGCGTCTCGGTGCGCATCAGGCTTGTCATGGCGCCCTGAGCCGTGGGTCGAGCCGGTCCTGCAGACCGTCGCCCAACAGGTTGAAGCCCAGCGCCGCGAGCAGGATCGCGAGTCCGGAAAACACCGCCGGCCAGGGCGAAAAGACGAGGACGGCGCGCGCCTCGGCGAGCATCCGCCCGAGCGAGGCCGCGGGCGGCTGGGTGCCAAGGCCCAGAAAGGACAACGATGCCTCCACCAGAATCGCGGTGGAAAGCGAGAGCGAGGTCTGCACCAGGATCACCGGCGCGAGGTTCGGCACCACGTGACGCATCAGCAGGCGCCATGGCCTGGCCCCGACCGCGCGCGAAGCAGTGACGTAGTCGGCCTCCCGCAGCACCAGGGCGGGAGAGCGCAGGACGCGCGCGAAGATCGGGGTGTAGACGACGGCGATGGCGAGCGATGTTCCCATCGTGCCGGGCCCGATGATGGCGATGATGCCGATTGCGAGAAGGATGATGGGAAAGGCAAACAGCACATCCATCAGCCGCATCGCCACGGTATCGAAACTTCCACCGATCCACGCCGCGGCAACGCCGATGGTTCCGCCCATGGTCAGTGCGCCGGCAACCGAGACGAAGGAAACGACAAACAGCACGCGTTCGCCGGCCAGGACACGCGCCAGGATATCGCGGCCAAACTGGTCGGTACCCATCCAGTGTGCGAGCGACGGAGCCGCGAAGCGGGCGAGGATGTCCTGCGCGTCCGGCCGATAGGGCAGGAGCGGCGCCCCCAGCGCCCCCAGCGCCTGCAGCGCGACGATGCAGGCGCCCAGGACGAGCAGCGGATTCCTTCGCCTCATGCCGCTCTCACGCGCGGGTCCGCGGCCATCACCAGCATATCGACGACGAAGTTGACCACGACGAAGATCGCGGTGGCGAGCAGGATCGCCGCCTGGACCAGTGGATAGTCGCGCGCTTCGATCGCGCCGACCATCAGGCGGCCGAGACCGGGAAGCGCGAAGACCTGCTCCACCACCACCGAGCCGCCAAACAGGTAGCCCGCGAGGACGCCAGCGCCGGTCATGAACGGCACGAGGGCGTTGGCGAGCGCGTGGCGTACCAACACGACCCAGGCGGGTAATCCTTTGGCGCGGGCGGTGCGCACATAATCCTGCGCCAGAGCCTCGACAAGGGCAGCACGCAGGATACGCGCCAGGGAGGCGAGGACCGGCAAGGCGAGCGCGATGGTGGGCAGCACCAGCCGCTCGAGATTGGCGAGCGGGTCCTGGCTGAAGGGTACCCAACCCACCACGGCAAGCGATGGCAGGCTGACCGAAGCGCCGTAAAGCAGCAGGGTGCCGAGCCAGAACGAGGGCATGGTCAGCCCCACCACGGAGATCAGCCGCACCGCGACGTCGGCGGCCCGGCCACGCAGGGCGGCCATGAGGCAACCCGCCGGTATCGCCAGCACCACCGCAAGCACCAATCCGGCCACCGTCAACTCGGCCGTCACCGGGGCGCGGTCGGCGATCTCGGCCAGCACCGGCCGGCCGGTATCCAGACTCACCCCGAAATCACCCCGCAGCACGCGCCCGAGCCATAGCGCGTATTGCACCGGCAGCGGCCGGTCGAGGCCCATCTCGTGACGCAGGATCGCCAGTTTCTGCGGGCTGGCATCGCTGGCGCCGAGCTGGATCTGCGCCGCATCGCCGGGGACAAGGTGCACGATCAGGAACGCGAGCACCGAAACCCCGGCGAGCACCAGCAGAAGCTGGGCCAGGCGCCGCAGAAACGCCGTGGCCATTATTTCGCCAGCGAGACGTCCCGCAGGCCCCACAGCGAGCGCGTCGCCAGCGGCGTGAAGCCATGGACCTCATCGCGCACGGCCGTGAACAATGTGCCATAGGCGATGGTCGCGATCGGGCCGTCGCAGGCGAGGTCCTTCTGCACCGTGTCATACTCCGTCTTGCGCCTGGCAAGGTTGGGCTCGCTGCGCGCGGTGACGAGCAGCCGATCGACGGCAGGGTTGGAATATTTGAACACGTTGGTCGCGCCCCCGGTCTGATAGGTGCGGCCGAAATAATCGTCGGGATCGGTGCCGCCGCCGTTGAGCGAGACGAAGCCCTCGAAATTGCTCGCGCGCCAATCCTTCACGAAGGCGGGCAGTGTCTGGACGTCGAGCTTCACGTCAAAGCCCGCCTTGTTGAGCTCGGCCTGCGCCACCTGCGCCACGTCGACCACCTGCTGCAGGCTGCCCAGCACCTTCAGCGTGACGGGCAGACGCCCCTTTACGCCGGCTTCGGCAAGCAGCTTCTTCGCTTCCGCGGCGTCCGGGCGGTAGCAGGGGAAGGCGCTGGTCGGCAGGGCCCAGGTCGCGAGCGCCGGCGACAGCGGGCCACCCGGCTCACCGCGGCCAAAATAGGCGGCCTGCACGATCTGGCCGCGGTCGAGGGCCATGTTCAGCGCCTCGCGCACCTTGGGATTGTCGAAGGGCGGGCGCGAGACGTTCATGCCGATCAGGCTGTAGGCCAGGTCCTGCGTCTTGAGCAGGGTGACATGCGGCTTGCCGGCGAGCGCGGTTGCCGTCGCGGCGTCGATATTCGGCAGCATCTGGTAGCTGCCGCCGGCCAGACCAAGCTGGCGCGTGGCGGCATCGGGCACGATGTCGAAGGTAACGCCGGCAAGGTGCGGCAAGCCCGCCGCCCAGTAGTGCGGGTTGGCGACCAAGGTGATTGAGGTGTCGGGGATCCATTGCTTGAACGCGAAAGGACCGGTGCCGTCGGGCTTGCGGGCCAGGTCGGCGAACGCCGCCGGCGAGGCGATGGCCAGCGTGGCGAGCTGCGCGAGGAACGGCGCCGACGGCACCTTCAGCACGATGCGCAGCGTGTCCTTCCCAGTCGCCGTCATCGAGGCGATGCCGGTGAAGCGCGAGGCATAGGGCGAGGCCGTCTTGGGATCGATGACGCGCTTGATGTTGGCGATCACCGCCGCGGCGGTGACGGGCGTACCGTCGTGGAAAACCGCACCGGGACGCAGCAGGAAGTCGTAGGTCTCGCGGTCCGGCGCGAGGAGCCAGGAGGCGGCCAGGGCCGGGACCACCTGGAGCTTCGCGTCGATCGCCGTCAGGCCCTCATAGATCGCGCTGTCGATCAGCACCGAGGAGAAGGCAGTCGCCTTGTGCGGGTCGAGCCCGGCCGGCGACTGATCCACCCCCACCTGCAACACGCCAGGCGCCGCGGCGTGGGCGGCAATCGGTGCGGCGACGGCAAGTGCGGCGAGACGGAATCGGATCGGCATCGGCTTTCCCCCTTCGAACCCGACACGACCTTATGCCGGCGTGGCGCGCCCGCAAAGGGCGGCGCGTCAGACCAGTCCCGCGCCGGCCAAGGCACCGAACACGCCGAGCAGGCAGGTCACGGCGGAAACCGCGATGACCACGGCGAGATAGGAGCGCGAAAGCCTGAATCCGGGCGGCAGGCTGCGCACCGCGAGGGCGATGAGGAAGCCCAGCACCAGCGGTAGCAGCAGGGCATTCATCACCTGGACCCCGATATTGAGCGCGACCAGGTCCGGCCAGGCCCAGACCAGCGCGGCCGCTGCGACCACGGCGAGCGCGTAGGCGCCATAGAACCAGCCCGCGCGCAGCGGGTGCAGCTCCAGCGAATGGCGGAACCCGGCGACCTCGCCCAAACCCCAGGCAAAGGCGAGGGAGACGACGATCGCGGCAACCATGCCGGCGCCGAGCACGCCGGCGCCAAACACGATCCGCCCGGCGCCGGCGCCAAGGAAGGGTGTCAGCGCACCGCTCATCTGGCCGACGGTGTCGAGCGAGGCGTGACGGTCCTGCTGGCCGATCGTCGCGGCACAGGCGATGAGGACCGCCGCCATCACGAGTTGCGTGATCAGTGAGCCGGCGGCCGTATCCAACCGGGCGGCGCACAGGTCCTCCGGGCGCAGGCGTTTCTCAGCGACCGCGGACTGCTGGTAGAACACCATCCAGGGCATGATCACGGCACCGATATTGGCGGCCGACAGATAGAGATAATCGCGGTTTCGTAACGGAACGTCGAGCGCCTCGCGGAGCATCATGGCGGGAGCCGGATGGGCCATCCAGGCGACGAACAGGAACGCCAGCTCGAACAGCCCGACGGCGATGGCGACCCGCTCGGCGCGCCGGTAGGAGCCGGTCAGCGCGATGCCGAGCAGAGCCAGTGCGGCCAGCGCGAGGCTCGCCGCGCGCGGCACCCCCGCCAGCTCGCCGACCCCGGCAATGCCCGACAGCTCGGACAGCAGGGCGCCGATGGAGGCAACCGCGAGCCCGCTGACGGAGATCCATGCGAACGCGCCGCCGAAATGCTCGCGGATCAGTTCGCCATGGCCGCGACCGGTCGCGATGCCGAGGCGGACCGTCAGTTCCTGGACGACATAGAGGACCGGCACCAGCAGCAATTGCTGCGACAACAGGCGGTAGCCGAATTCGACCCCACTCTGCCCCGCCGTGATGATGCTTCCGACATCGGTATCCGCGAGCATAACCACGATCCCAGGCCCCATGATCGCCGCCGACCGGCGCAACCGGGTGCGCAGGACCGCGGCGCGCATCGCGCCAGAGGTGGTCGACATCGCCAGTCTCGCTTCAAATGCGAATAACTCGCACTTGCATGGTGAGGGGCATCCGTCAAGCGGCGCTGGCAGCGCGGCACCTCGGCTGGCCTGCTACCCGGCTTTATCCGGACCGGCCGCGCCTTGCCGTCAGCGCGATTCCGGCAAGCACCAGGACCGCCCCGGCATAGAACCCGGTCCCGAGCCGGTCGCCCAGCAGCAGCGCCGAGGCCGCGACGCCGATCACCGGCTGTACGTATTGTGTTCCCGCTGCGATCCGCGCCGGCACATGGCGCAGCACGACGAACCAGATCCATACGCCGGCGACCGTAACGAGCAACCCGAGATACAGGACCGAGGCGATACCGATGGCGGTCGGCGCCGGGTCCCCCAGCCAGGGCAACGCCATCACGAGCGGCACGGCACCGAACAGGGAACTCCAGGCGGCGATGCTGGCGGCGGGAAGACGGCCGGCCATCTCGGCGGCGAGCACGTAATAGATCGCGACCGCGAGCGCCGAGAGCAACATCAACGCTACCCCAACGAGTCCCACCCCCGCGGTGCCGCCGCGAGCGAACGCAATCACCCCGACGCCGGTCGCGGCCATCAGCAGGCCGACGATGTGGATCATGCGCAGCGGCTGGCGCAGCCGCCATGCGGCAAGCGCCGCGACCAGGATGGGAATGGTCGAGGACAGCACCGTTGCAACCGAGGCGGGGGTGCGCGCGACCCCCAGCGCCTGGGCGACCTGGCCGACGTCGATGCCGATCACCCCGAGAACGGCGAGCCGGACCAGGTCACGCCACGCGGGTCGAGGCCCGCGCCAGGCGAGAACGGCGAAGAACGGAGCTGCGGCCGCGTAGCGCAGGGTGGCAAGAAGGATCGCCGGCATCGCCATGACGCCGAACTTGGTCGCCGGGATGGAAAGACCCCAGATCAGGCACAGGACGGCGAGGCCCGCATAAGGTAGCCTCATGTCCCGGTAGCCCGCTGCGCGAGCGCGCCGGCGACGCGTTCAACCAGTTCCGCCCAGTCGCCCCGCTCGCGCTGACGCCAGAGACGCAGCGAGGGATACCAGGGCGAGCGGTCTCGCCCGAGCAGCCAGCGAGGGTCCGGAGCCGTCTGTAGCAGCACCCAGGCGGGCAGGCCCAGCGCGCCGGCGAGGTTGGCTGCCGAGGTGCAGGTGGTGATGACGAGGTCGAGTGCTGACATCAGCGCCGCGGTCTCGGCGAAATCGGTCAGCGCCGCGCTATGATCGACGAGGTTGGGCAAGGCGGCGAGGACTGCCCGGTCGGCGTCGCGCACCGGTGTCTGGATCACATGCAGCTCGGCCCCGGTGGCGGCGAGCGCCGGCATAACCTGTTCGGCCCGCATCGAACGCGCGCGATCATGCCGGAAGGCGGGGTTGCCGGACCAGGCGACGCCGACGCGCAGGCGCCGCCCCGCGCCCAACCGGGCGCGCCAGGCCGCGACACGGGCGGGATCGGCGGCAAGATAGGGCGTCGGCGGGATCGTCTCGAGCGTCGTGCCGAGCGCGAGCGGCAGGCTCATCATCGCCACGTGCAGCTCGAAATCGGGTTGCGGCGCAGTGTCGGCGTGCAGTTCATATCCCAGCGGCGCGAGCAGCGTGAGCAGGGACTCCTGCACGCGCAGTACCACGTGCGCGCCCCGCGCGGCCAGGAGCGGCGCGAAGCGGACGAACATGATCGTGTCCCCCGCCCCCTGCTCGCTCGCCAGCAAGACGCGCCGTCGCGTGACCGGTGTCGCGCCGAGCCACATCGTCTCGGCGAAGTTGGTGGCCCCGGCGAGAAAGCTCGCGTCACGCCAGCGGTTCTGCAGCAGCGCAAAGCCGCGCGGCAGGTCGCCCAGGGCAAGCCACGCCAGCCCTTCCCCGCAAGGTGCCGCGATCATTTCCGGGGCCAGTCGGCTCGCTTCGGCGAACAGGCGGGCAGCCGCTTCCGGTTGCGCGCACTGCATCCGCGCCGCGGCGGCCTGGCATAGCGCCACCGCCCGATCCGGATGGTCGATCGGGACCCGCGAGGCCGCTTGCAGTGCCTCCTCCGGACGGTCGAGATCGACGAGTGCCGCGGCGAGGTTGGCGAGGACCCGGCCATCACCGGGAGCGAGCGCCAGGGCGCGACGGTAACATTCCTCGGCATCCCCGTCGCGGCGCTGCAGGCGCACGGCGTTGCCGAGGTTGTTCCAGGTTCGCGATGATTCCGGGTCGAGAGCCAGCGACGCGCGGAACGCGGCTTGCGCGGCGGCGTGCCGCCCGGCCGTCATCAGCGCGGTGCCGAGCGCGGCCTGGGCGCGCGCATCCCAGGGCCGGTCGGCCGCGACGAAGCGCGCCGACGCGACCACGGCGTCGTCGTCCAGATCGAAACGGCGCTGGGTCACATCACGGCAAAACCGTCATCAGCCGACATGATCGTTCCATTCAAGAAACGTCCTGGCGCGCCGGCACAGAGCAGCAGGAGGGCGGCGTCGAGATCCTCGGGCTTGCCGAAACGGCGCTGCGGCTGGATCGCCCGCAGCTTCTCGCCTGCGGGCGAGGCGAGCCAGTCGCTGTTTATTTCTGTTTCGATATATCCAGGGCAGAGCGCGTGCACGCCGATGCCGTGCCGACCCCAGTCGCGCGCCATGGCCTTGGTCATCATCACCAGTGCTGCCTTGCTCATCGCGTAGGTGGTGAGCTGACCGATCGGGCGCAGGCCGGCGACCGAAGCGATGTTGACGATGCGCCCCGCGATCCCGGCGGCGACCATCTGACGCGCCGCCGCCTGGGCCATGAAGAACGGGCCCTTGAGGTTGGTCGCCATCACCGCGTCATAGTCGGCCTCGGTGACATCCTCGGTGCGGGCGGGGCGGCTGATGCCGGCGTTGTTGACCAGGATGGCGATGGGGCCGAGTTCGGACCCGATGGCCACGACCGCCTGGCCGATGGCCGCAACGTCGGTGACGTCTAGGGCAACGGCGAAGCCGCCGATCTCGCCCGCCAGCGCCTGCAGCCGGTCGAGGCGGCGGGCGGCAACAGCGACCCGGGCCCCCTGCGCCGCGAGTAGCTTCGCGAAGCGCAGGCCTAGGCCGGAGGAGGCGCCGGTGACCAGCGCCACCTTGCCGGCAATGTCGAAATCAAAGCCCGTCATGCCGCGAGCCGCCGCTTTGCCGCAGTATATTGCTGCGCCAGGCGGTCGATCAACTCGGCCGCCGGCACCACGCGATCGATGGCGCCGATCCCTTGCCCCGCGCCCCAGATGTCCTTCCAGGCACGCTTCCCGCCTGGGCCGAAATCCATCGCGCCGGGGTTTGCGGCCGGGAGGTGCTCGGGATCGAGCCCGGCGGCCAGCAGGCTGGGCTTGAGGTAATTCCCGTGCACGCCGGTGATGCGGTCGGTGTAGACGATGTCGGCCGAAGAGCACTCGACGATCATCCGCTTGTAGGCCTCAGCGGCATTGGCTTCCCTGGTCGCAATCATTGCCGAGCCGATATAGGCGAGATCGGCACCCATGGCCTGGGCGGCGAGAACGGCACCGCCGGTCGCAATCGCGCCGGAGAGCGCGAGCGGGCCGTCGAAGAAGCCGCGAATCTCCTGGATCAGCGCGAAGGGCGAGGTGATCCCGGCGTGGCCGCCGGCCCCCGCCGCGACGGCAACCAGCCCGTCGGCCCCCTTCTCGATCGCCTTGCGCGCGAAGGCGAGGTTGATAACGTCGTGCAGCACGATGCCGCCATAGGAATGGGCTGCCGCGTACACCTCCGGCCGGGCACCGAGCGAGGTGATCAGCAGCGGGACCCTGTATTTCACGCACAGCGCCACGTCGTGCTCGAGGCGTGAATTGCTGCGGTGGACGATCTGATTGACCGCGAACGGAGCGGCCGGGCGCTCGGGGTGTTTCCCGTTCCACTCCCTGAGCGCGCCGGTGATGCGGTCCAGCCACTCGTCGAGCAGCGATTGCGGGCGCGCATTGAGCGCCGGGAAGGACCCCACGATACCCGAGGTGCACTGCGCGATCACCAGCTCGGGGCCGGAGAGGAGAAACATCGGCGCGCCGATCACGGGCAGACGCAGATGTTGCAGGAGCGGCGGCAGCGACATGCGAACCCTCGGGAACGTCCTCGATCCCGCTTCTGCCATGGGCACCGGGCGGCGCCAACCGCGCAGGCCACCGCGCGGGTTGCAGCCCCCGGGAAAAACCGTATCCAGGGCCGATGACGTGCATTGGAATCGACTTCGGGACCACCAACTCCGTGCTCGCCATCGCCGGCGACGACGGGTCGGTGCGAACCATGACCTTCGGGGCCGAGGCGGCTTTCCGCTCCATCCTCTGCTTCTGGGAGGAGGCGCGGGAGGCCGGGCCATCGCTGCGTCACGCGGCGGGACCAGTCGCGATCGAAGCCTGGCTGGGCGCGGCGGCCGACTGCCGGCTGGTGATGTCGATGAAGTCCTACCTGGCACAGGCAAGTTTCTCGGAGACGCGCATCTTCGGCCGGCGGCATACGCTCGAGGACCTGATCGCGCTGCTGCTGCGCGGCCTGCTGGAAAGGAGCGCGGTGGATCCCGCTGCCGCGCGTATTACCGCGGGCCGGCCGGTGCGTTTCGTGGGCGAGCGGCCAGACGATGCGTTGGGAGCAACGCGGCTTGCCGCGGCGTTCGCCGCGGCGGGCATGCCGGGGATCACGCTGGCGCTCGAACCGGAAGCCGCCGGCTGGCACTTCGCGCGGACCCTGGATCGCGATAGCACCGTGCTGGTGGGCGACTTCGGTGGCGGGACCTCGGATTTTTCGGTGCTGCGCTATACGCGCGGGCACGGGGTCGTGTCGCTCGGGCATGCCGGCATCGGCATCGCCGGCGATGCCTTCGACGCACGCATCATGGAGCAGATCGTCGCGCCGCGGCTGGGCAAGGGCAGCACCTACAGGCCGGCGGGGACGGCGCTGCCGGTGCCACCGCACTGGTACCGGAGCCTCGCGCGTTGGCACCTGCTGTCGCTGATGCACACGCCGCGGATGCTGCGCGAGATCCGCGAGGTGGCGGCGCGGGCGAGCCATCCGCACCGGCTGGAGGCGTTCGCGCGGCTGATCGCGGAGGAGCTCGGGTTCGAACTCAACCGCTCGGTGACGCGGGCGAAGGCGGCGCTTTCCGTGCACGAGGCGGTGGAGCTGCGCTTCGCGGGAGCTGGCATCGTGATCGAGGAAGAGGTCACGCGCGAGGCGTTCGAGGCGTGGATCGCCCCGGATCTCGCACGGCTCGCCGCCACGGTGGACGAGGCGCTGGCGCAAGCCGGCACGGCGCCACGGCAGGTCTCGCGCGTGTTCCTCACCGGCGGAACCGCGTTCGTCCCTGCGGTGCGGCGACTGTTCGAGCGGCGGTTCGGGCCGGAGCGGATCGCCGGCGGGGGCGAGTTCCTGGCGATTGCGGAGGGGCTCGCGCTGATGGGAGCCGGCTGAGGCGTATCGCCGGCGTTTGACTTCCGCGCCGCCTGCCGCGACCCTCGGCCAGGGAACAACGCACCAGGGGGCGAAGGCATGGATCTGCGCTTCACCGAGGAAGAGATCGCTTTCCGCGACGAGGCGAGACGGTTCTTCCGCGCCAACATCCCCGAGACGATCCGGCGCAAGGTGCTGGAGGGACGCCACCTCGCCAAGGACGACATCGTGCACTCGCAGCGCATCCTCAATGCGCACGGGTGGGCGGTGCCGCACTGGCCGTGCGCCTGGGGCGGGCAGGACTGGACGCCGGTGCAGACCTATCTGTTCCAGGACGAGATGCAGCAGGCGGGCGTGCCGGCGCCGCTGCCGTTCAATGTCTCCATGGTCGGGCCAGTCATCGCCGAGTTCGGAACCGAGGCACAGAAACGACGGTTTCTGCCACGCGCGGCCAATCTCGACGATTGGTGGTGCCAGGGATTTTCCGAGCCCGGGGCAGGCAGCGATCTCGCGAGCCTGCGCACCAGGGCGGTGCTCGATGGCGACGAATGGGTGATCGACGGCCAGAAGACCTGGACCACGCTGGCGCAGCACGCCGACTGGATCTTCGTGCTCTGCCGCACCGAGCCGAACGTGAAGAAGCAGGAAGGGATTTCCTTCATCCTGGCCGATATGCGAACGCCCGGGATCGAGGTCCGGCCGATCCAGACCATCGATGGCGGGCGCGAGGTCAACGAGGTGTTTTTCGACCAGGCCCGCGTGCCGCGCGAGAACCTGGTGGGCGAGGTCAACCGCGGCTGGGACTATGCGAAGTTCCTGCTCGGCAATGAACGCACCGGCATCGCGCGCGTCGGCACCTCGAAGGCACGCCTCAGGCGCATCCGCGAGCTGGCGAAGCTCGAGCTGCGGGCCGGCCGGCCGCTGATCGAGGACCGCCGATTCCGCGAGAAGCTCGCCGCCGTTGAGATCGAGCTGAAGGCGCTGGAGATGACGCAGCTGCGCGTCGTCGCCGATGAACGCGGGCGGGCGCGGGGCAAGCCCAACCCCGCGTCGTCCATTCTCAAGATCAAGGGCTCGCAGCTGCAGCAGGCGACGACGGAGCTGATGCTCGATGTCGTCGGGCCGCACGCGATGCCGCTGGCGGCACCGGACGAGGGCAGCGGGCGAAACGAACCGGGCAGCGGGCCCGACGACGCGGCGATGGCGGCGCCGACCTACTTCAACTGGCGCAAGATCTCGATCTATGGTGGCTCCAACGAGATCCAGCGCAACATCATTGCCAAAGCGATTCTCGGCTTCTGACGGAAACGACGCGCATGGATTTCGACCTCAGTGACGAGCAGAGACTGCTGCGGGATTCGGTCGACCGGCTCATCGCCGATCGTTACGGTTTCGAGGCAAGGCGCGGCTTCATGGCGGAGCCCGAGGGCTGGAGCCGCGCCAATTGGGTGCGCTTTGCCGAACAGGGGCTGCTCGGGCTGGCGTTCGCCGAAGCATCCGGCGGGTTCGGCGGTGGCGGCGTCGAGATCGCGCTGGTGATGGAGGCGTTCGGACGCGGGCTCGTGGTCGAACCCTATCTGGCCAGCGTCCTGCTGGCCGGACGGCTGCTGGAGGAGGCGGGGGAGCTCGCGCTGGTGCGACGCATCGCCGCCGGCGAGACACTGGCCGCGTTCGCGCACCTCGAACGGCACAGCTTCTGGGACCTCGAGGATGTCGCGACCAGGGCCCGGCCCGACGGCGATACCTGGCGGCTTTCGGGCACCAAATGCGTGGTGCTGCATGGCGATTGCGCGGAGCTGCTGCTGGTGACGGCGCGCACTGCCGGAGCGCAGCGTGACCGGGACGGCATCGGCGTCTTTCTGATCGCGGCGGACGCGCCGGGCGTCACGCGCCAGGGAGCGTCGACCCAGGACGGACAACGCGCGGCCGAGATCACGCTGGCGAGCACGCCGGCACGCCAGCTCGCCTTTGCCGGCGATGCGCTGGCCACGCTCGAACGCGTCCGCGACCAGGCGATCGCGGCGCTGTGCGCGGAGGCGGTGGGGGTGATGGCGCAGATGCACGCGATCACCGTCGATTACCTCAAGACGCGGCGACAATTCGGCCGCGCGATCGGCGAGTTCCAGGTGCTGCAGCACCGCGCCGTCGATATGTATGTGGCGCTGGAACAGGCACGCTCCATGGCGCTGCTGGCGACGCTGATGGCCGGCGAGACCGATGCCGCCAGGCGCGCCGCCGCGATCTCGGCGGCGAAGGTCCAGATCGGGCGCTCCGGGCGGCTTATCGGGCAGGAGGCGGTGCAACTGCATGGCGGCATCGCCATGACCATGGAATACAAGGTCGGGCACTACTTCAAGCGAATGACGATGATCGAGGAGATGTTCGGCGATGCCGATACGCACCTCGAACGTGTTGCAACCGCGGAGTCCATCCTGTGACCCTGAGCTACGACCTCACTGGCAAGACGGCGCTGGTCACCGGCGCCGCTTCCGGAATCGGCCTCGCCACCGCCGCCAAGCTGGCGGGATTCGGTGCGAGCGTCGCCATCAACTTCCTGCCCGGCGACCCGCGCGGGCCGGAGGCGGTGGCCCGGCTCGCCGCCGCGGGCGGGCGGGTCGTGCCGGCACCCGGCGATGTCGGCGACGCGGCGGACGCGCCGGCGATGGTGGCGGCGGCGATCAGCGCGCTCGGGCGGCTCGACCTGCTGGTGAACAATGCCGGCACGCCGGGAGTGCGCGCCACGATCGCGCCGGCCCGGCTCGACCTGATCACCGAGGAATTATGGGAGGCCGTGGTCCAGACCAACCTGCTCGGCGTGTTCCGCGCATCCAAGGCCGCTGCGCCGGCGCTGAAGGAAGCGAAGGGGGCGATTGTTTCGATCGCCTCCATTGCGGGGATGAACCATGTCGGCAGTTCCCTGGCCTATGGCGCGACCAAGGCCGGCGTGATCAACCTCACCCGAAACCTGGCACGCGGGCTCGGGCCGGAGGTGCGGGTGAACGCGGTCGCCCCGGGAGCGGTGGACAGCACCTGGCAGATCGAGTGGACCGACGAGCAGCGCGCCGCGAGCATCGAGAACGCGGTGATGAAGCGGCGCTGCACGCCGGAGGACATCGCCGAGGCCGTGGTGTTCCTCGGCTGCGCGGCGCCGATGGTGACGGGGCAGACGCTGGTCGTCGATGGCGGGCTGACGCTGTGACGCCGGTCCGCTGCGGCCGGGGGAACGGCGGCGCGTGAACACGCTTGAGGCCGACTACGTCATCGTCGGTGCCGGGTCCGCGGGCAGCGTGCTGGCGGCGCGGCTTTCGGAGGAGCCGTCGGTCACGGTTGCGCTTCTCGAGGCGGGCGGCGCCGACCGCAATCCGTGGATCCACATCCCGCTCGGTTATGGCAAGACGTTCGCGGACCCCCGGATCAATTGGTGTTACGAAACCGAACCGGAGCCCGAGCTTGGCGGGCGGCGGATTTTCTGGCCGCGCGGCAAGGTGCTGGGCGGATCGTCCTCCATCAACGGGCTGCTCTACGTGCGTGGCCAGGCGGCCGACTACGATCATTGGCGCCAGCTCGGCAACGCCGGCTGGTCCTATGCCGACGTGCTGGCTTATTTCCGCCGCTCCGAGGACCGGATCGGCCCGGCCGACCCGTGGCACGGCGGCGGCGGCGGGCTCGCGGTTTCCGATGTCGCGGGTGGGCATCCGCTCAGCGAGGCGTTCATCCAAGCGGCCCGCGACGAGGGGATCCCACGCAACGAGGATTTCAACGGCGCGACGCAGGAGGGGGTGGGCTATTACCAGACCACATCGCGCCGGGGGCGGCGCTGCTCGGCCGCGGTGGCGTTCCTGCGCCCGGCGATGAAGCGGGCGAACCTGCGCGTCGTCACCGACGCGCTCGCAACCCGCGTCCTGCTGGCCGGCAGACGCGCGACCGGGCTGCAATTCCGCCATGGCGGCGCCACGGCCACGATCCGCGCGCGGCACGAGGTCGTGCTGTGCGGCGGCGCGGTGAACACCCCGCAGTTGCTGATGCTGTCCGGCATCGGACCCGGCGAGCACCTGCAATCGTTCGGCATCGAGACGATCTGCGATGCGCCGGGCGTCGGGCGCAACCTGCAGGACCATCTCAAGGTCGGCTTCGCCTATCGCTGCCGCGCGCCGATCACGGTCAACGACGTGATGCAGAGCCGGCTGCGCATGCTGCGCGCGGGCCTGCAATATGCCCTGTTTCGCAGCGGGCCGCTCGCGCTCTCGGCCGCCTCCGCAGGCATCTTCGCCCGCACGCGCCAGGAGCTCGCGACGCCCGATGTCCAGTTCCACTTCATCAACTTCTCGACCGACACCTCGGCGGCGGCACTGCATCCGTTCTCGGGCTTCACGCAGCACGTCTGCCAGTTGCGGCCGGAGAGCCGTGGCGAGATCCGCCTGCGGTCGCCCGACCCCGCCTCGCCACCGGCGATCCAGCCGAACTATCTGGCGGCAGAACTCGACCGGCGCACCATCGTCGCGGGACTTCGGCTCGCGCGGCGGATCGCGGCGCGGCCGGCGCTGCGCCAGTTCATCGAGAGCGAATATGCGCCGGGCGAAGCGGTGCGGAGCGACGACGAGTTTCTCGACTATGCGCGCCGGACCGGCAGCACGGTTTTCCATCCGGTCGGCACCGCACGCATGGGAAGCGACGCGATGGCGGTGGTCGACGAACGGCTGCGCGTGCACGGCGTCGAGGGGCTGCGCGTGGCCGATGCCTCGATCATGCCGACGCTGGTTTCGGGCAACACCAACGCCGCCTGCATCATGATCGGCGAGAAATGCGCCGACCTCATCCGCGGAAAGGAGCTGCCCCGTGCCGTCTGAACGCCCCCGGATCTTCTCGGCCACGATGGCGACCGAGACCAACACCTTCTCGCCGCTGCCGACCTCGCTCGCGGCGTATCGCGAAACCGTGTTCTACCGTCCGGGCGAGCACCCCGACGACCAGCCGCGGATGTGCACGGCGCCGCTCTTCGTCGCCCGACAGCGGGCCGCGAAGGAGGGCTTTACGCTCATCGAGGGAAGCTGCTTTGCCGCCTCGCCGGCAGGGCTCACGACGCGCGCCGCGCATGTGACGATGCGCGACGAGATCCTGGCGCAGATCCGGGCGGCGATGCCGCTCGACGGGCTGCTGCTGGGCCTGCACGGCGCGATGGTCGCCGATGGCTGCGACGACGTCGAAGGCGAGCTGATCGAGGCGGCGCGCGCCATCGTCGGCCAGGCGTGCGTCATCGGCGTGGAGCTCGATCCGCACTGCCACCTCACGCTGCGCCGCCTGCGGGCCTCGGACATCATTATTCTCTACAAGGAATTCCCGCACACCGACGTGGCGGACCGCGCGCAGGAGCTGCTGAGCCTGGTGCTGCGGGCGATCCGCGGCGAGATCCACCCGGTCATGTCCTGCTACGATTGCCGGCAGATCGGCTCCTATCCGACCACCGAGAAGCTGATGCGCGGCTTCGTCGACCGGATCATGGCGATGGAAGGCAAGGACGGGATCCTGTCGATTTCCGTCGGGCACTGCTTCCCCTATGCCGACGTGGCGGAGCTGGGCGGGCGGGTGCTGGTGGTCGCGGACAACGACAAGGCGCGGGCGGACCGGCTGGCAACACAATTGGGCGAGGAATTCGTTTCGATGCGCGGCCGGACGGCGCCGGCGTATCTGGACGTGGCGGCCGCTACCGCGGCGGCGCGGGCCGCGAATTCGTTTCCCCTCGTCATCGCCGACC
>JAJXXT010000063.1 GCA_021780935.1 Pseudomonadota bacterium | reverse complement strand
TCGCGCCTGGCGCTGCGGTGACCGCGGCGGGGCTGGTCAGGGACCGCGACCGGCCGCAGCATGGGCTGGTCGAGGTAGGCGGCGAGGCGGTGCTGGATCTCGTCGAGCGCCTGGCCGCGCCGGGCGGCGCGCCAGAAGCGCAGTGCCAGTGTCATCAGGGTGGCGATGCCGGCCGCGTGCAGCGGGGCCGCGAGCCGCCCGCCGGCGAGCAGCGCGAACAGCGGAACCGCGAGCCATGCGGCGATGACCGCGGTCTCGGCGAGACGATCGGGCAGGTTCGTCTCGCCGAGGGGAGCGCTGCGGTGGAAGGAGGGGTGCAATTTCCGGGCTCGCGTCGCTTGGGGTGGAACGCGTCCAGTGTTGCGCGCGAATCGTTAGCATCAGGTGAAGCGCCCGTGCGCCCGGCCGGCGCGCCAGAAACGGGCGCCGAGGCCGGCCATCGCGGCGAGGACGGCGAGCAGCAGCAGCACGACGCCGTGCCAGCGCGCCGCCCGCCAGGCCCAGGCCGGGGCGATGCCGCCGAGGCTGCCGCCGATATAGAACAGGGTCACGTAGAGCCCGACGGCGCTGGAGCGCGCGTGCGGCACGATGTCGCCGATGAAGCCCATGGAAAGCGCCTGCACGGACATGATGCCGGCGACGAACACGGCGAGCCCCGCGATCGCCGCCACGAGGCCCGGGAGCAGGGTGATGGCGAGGCCGGTCGCCGCGGTGGCGAGCACCAGCATCAGGGCCGGGCGGCGGCCGAAGCGGACGGCGAAGCGGGTGAACAGCGAGGTGGTGGCGGCGCCGACGAGATAGGTGACGAAGACGAAGGCGAGGGCCGCCGGCGACAGGCCGAGCGGCGGCGCGGCCAGGTAGAAATTGACGAAGGTGAAGACGGCGACGTTGATGAACAGCATGCCGAAGCCGATGCCGCAGGTCGCGAGCAGGCGCGGGTTGGTGAGGTGCTCGCCATAGGCCGTGAAGCTGGCGCGGATGCCGCCGGTGGTCGGCACGAAGCGCTGCTCCGCCGGCAGGCGGGTGACGATCCAGAGCCAGGTGGCGAAGGTCAGGGTGGCAATGGCGACGAAGGCCATCCGCCAGCCGCCGAGATCGGCACCGATGCCGGCGACGAAGCGACCGGAGAAGCCGCCGAGGATCGAGCCGATCGAGTAGCTGCCCGCGGCGCGGATCGCCTCCGGCCCCGGGCATTCGTCGCCGATATAGGCGACGGTGACGGTGACGATGAACGGCACCGCGAGGCCCTGGGCGAAGCGCAGCGCCAGCAGCACGGCGAAGCTGGGCGCGGCGGCGATGCCGAGCGTGGGCAGCAGCATGAACAGGATCGCGCCGGTGATCAGGCGCTTGCGCCCGATCCGGTCGGAGATCGCGCCGACGAAGGGCGCGAGGGCGGCGACTGCGAGCAGCGGCGCGGTGACGGTGAGGCCGGTGCGCAGCAGGGGGATGTGGAACGTATCGGCCAGCGCGGGCAGGATCGCCTGCGGGGCGTAGAGGTTGAGGAAGGCGGCGACCCCGGCGATCGCGACCGCGGAGCTGCGGCGCCGGGCGAGGGCGGTCTCGCTCAAAGTCGGCGCGGCTCCCCGATCGGTTGCGGGCCGGGAACCGCGAGATAGGCGAGGCGCTTCATTTCCCGCCTGCCGCGCGCCACCGAGTCGAGGACCAGGCCGGAGGCGATGGCGAGGAAGCCGAGCAGCTCGAGGCCGAGGGCGAGGACCGCGGTCGGCAGGCGCGGCACCAGGCCGGTGCGCATGAACTGGGCGACGACCGGCAGCCCGAGGCCGAGGCCGGCGAGGATCAGGACCGTGGCGGCGAGGCTGAACAATTGCAGCGGCCGCTCCTCCTTCACCAGCACCAGGATCATGCGCAGGATGCGCATGCCATCGCGCCAGGTGTTGAGCTTGGAGACCGAGCCGTCCGGGCGTTCGCGGTAGGCGGTCGGCAGCTCGGCGATCGGCATCGCCAGCTCGAGCGCATGGACCGTGAACTCCGTCTCCGTCTCGAACCCGCCGGCCAGCGCCGGGTAGGATTTGACGAAGCGGCGCGAGAAGACACGGTAGCCGGAGAGCATGTCCGAGACGCGGCTGCCGAAGATGATGCCGACCAGGCCGGTGAGCGCCCGGTTGCCGAAGCGGTGGCCGCGGCGGTAGGCGGCCGCGGCGTCGGTGACGCGGGTCGCGCTGACCATGTCGAGCCGCTGCTCGAACAGCAGCGCGACCAGCGCCGGCGCGGCCGCGGCATCGTAGGTGCCGTCGCCGTCCACCAGCACATAGGCATCCGCCTCGACATCGGCGAAGCCGCGGCGCACGGCGTGGCCCTTGCCCTGCAGCGTCTCGCGCAGCACCGCTGCCCCGGCCTCGCGCGCGGCGGCGGCGGTCCCGTCCGTCGAGTTGTTGTCGATCACCGTGATCGTCGCGTCCGGCAGCGCGGCACGCATCGCGGCGACGACGCCGGCGATGGTCGCCGCCTCGTTGTAGCAGGGGATCAGGACGGCGACGCGGGGCGTCATGCGGGTCCGCGGGCCGGGGTGGAGTGGAGCGGCCGCGGCCGGGCGGATTCGGTCGCGGGCGGCTTCATTTGAAGGCGACCGTGCGCGAGAAGTGGAAGTTGAGCCCGAGTCCGGCGATGCCGCCGGCGGCCACCGCGAACACCGGCTCGCGCGCGCACAGCGCCGACCAGGTGACGAGGGCGAAGTAGGTGCCTCGGTTGAAGGCGAAGCCGATCAGGTTGACGGCGAGGAAGCGTGCCCATTGGCGATGCGCCGGCAGGCTGCCCTGGCCGCGGAAGGTCCAGGCCCGGTTGAGCACCCAGTTGGCGGAGGCCGCGGTGAGGTAGGCGGCGGCGCCGGCGCCGTAGAGGCCGAGCCATGCCCGCAGCCCGTAGACCGTCGCCGTGTCGACCAGGAAGCCGAACGTGCCGACCACGCCGAACCGCAGGAACTGCCCGAGAATCGGGCGGCGCAGCATCGCGAAGGCGGCGGGGGAACCGGACATGGGGCGGCGATAGCCTCAGGTGCCGGCGCTGTCGAGATAAGTCGTGTAGAGGGGGGCCGGGCGGGGCGTCGCGCGGCGGGGTGCCGCTGGGCGGGATCGGCACGGCCGCGAGATCGACCGTTGCCAGCGGCCTCGCGGCACCGCAGCATGGGCCCGGCGCGGCCGTGGCGGCTGCCGAGGGGGGTATCGGCGGTTGGCCGGGATGGCGACGCGACGGACGGGGACGGGACGGTGCGCTCGCCAGCGCTGCCGGACGCGGGTTATGCTGGCGCAAAATCGTAACAGGGGGCTGCGATGGGGATCAGACGTAGAACCTTTCTCGGCGCGTCGGCCGCGGCACTCGCCGCACCCGCCAGCGCGCGCGCCGCCAGCGTGCTCAAGTTCATTCCGCAAGCGGACATCACGATCCTCGACCCGGTCTGGACCACCGCCTATGTGACCCGCAACCACGGCTTCCTGGTGTTCGATACGCTGTACGGCACCGACGCCACCTTCAATGCCTCGCCGCAGATGGTCGAGGGCCACGTCGTCGACAACGGCGGGCGGCAGTGGACGATGAAGCTGCGCGACGGCCTCAAATGGCATGACGGCGCGAAGGTGCTGGCGCGCGATTGTGTCGCCTCCATCCGTCGCTGGGGCGCGCGCGATGCGTTCGGCGCGACGGTGCTGCAGTTCGCCGACGAGATCGCGGCGGTGGACGACCGGACAATCCGCTTCCGCCTCAAGCAGCCTTTCCCGCTGCTGCCGACCGCACTCGGCAAGGCGGCGTCGAATTCCTGCCCGATGATGCCCGAGCGCCTGGCCATGACCGATCCGTTCAAGCAGGTGACGGAGATGGTGGGCAGCGGCCCGTTCCGCTGGAATGCCAGGGAGCGAGTGGTCGGCTCGCTCGCGGTCTATGAGAAATTCCACGGCTACGTGCCGCGCCCGGGCGGCGTCGCGTCCGGCACCGCGGGACCGAAGATCGTGCACTACGACCGCGTCGAGTGGCACGTCATCCCCGATGCGGCGACCAAGACGGCGGCGATGCAGTCGGGCGAGACGGACTGGTGGGAGAATCCGCCGGCGGACAACGCGCTGGTGCTCAAGGCCGACCGCGGGCTGGTCACCCGCGTGCTCGACCCGACCGGGCTGATGGGCTGCATGCGGCTCAACCAGCTGGTGGCGCCGTTCGACAACCCGGCGGTGCGGCGGGTGGTGCTCGATGCGGTGCGCCAGGAGGACTACATGGTCGCCGTCGCCGGCACCGATCCCTCGATGTGGCACGTGCCGACCGGCATCTTCGCGCCGGGCACGCCGATGGCGAGCGATGTCGGGCTCAAGCGCTTCACCGAGGCGAAGGACTTCGCCAAGCTCAAGACGGCGCTGGAGAAGGCCGGCTACAAGGGCGAGAAAATCGTGCTGCTGCTGCCGACCGACCTGCCGGAGCTGAAGGCGGAGGCCGAGGTTTCCGCCGACATGTTCCGCCGCATGGGCTTCGAGGTCGATGCGCAGGCTTCCGACTGGGGGACGGTGGTCCAGCGGCGCGCCAGCATGAAGCCGGTCGCCGCGGGCGGCTGGAGCGTGTTCAGCACGTTCTGGACCGGACTCGACCAGCTCTCGCCGGCGGGGCATGTGTTCCTGCGCGGGCAGGGCAAGGCGGGCGGGCAGCCGGGCTGGCCGAGCTCGCCCGCGATCGAGGCGCTGCGCAACCAGTGGCTGGCGGCGAAGGATGTGACGACACAGAAGGAGTTGGCCGTGAAGCTGCAGCAGCAGGCCTTCATCGACGTGCCCTATATTCCGCTCGGGCAGTTCTTCCAGAACACGAGCTACAAGAAATCCATCACCGGCGTGCTCGACGGCATTCCGGTCTTCTGGAACGTGCGGCCGGCATGAACGGGGCTTTCGCCGCGGGCGGCGCGGGATGCTGACCTATATCCTGCGGCGCATCGCCGCCACGATCCCGGTGATGGGGCTGGTGGCACTGTTCGTCTTCAGCCTGCTCTACATCGCGCCGGGCGATCCGGCGGCGATCATCGCCGGCGACCAGGCGACCGTGCAGCAGATCGCGCATATCCGCGCCTCGCTCGGCCTCGACCGGCCGTTCCTGGTGCGCTTCGGCGACTGGCTGTGGCATGTGCTGCATGGCGACCTCGGCACCTCGATCTTCACCAACCTGCCGGTCCTCAGGATGATCGAGCAGCGCGCGCCGACGACGCTGTCGCTGATGACGATCACGCTGGTGATGTCGATCGCGATCGCGGTGCCGATGGGCGTGCTCGCGGCATGGAAGGCAGGGACCTGGATCGACCGCGTCATCATGGTGATGGCGGTGTTCGGCTTCTCGGTTCCGGTGTTCGTGATCGGCTACCTGCTGGCCTATGCCTTCGCGCTGCGGCTGCCGTGGTTTCCGGTGCAGGGCTATGTTTCGCTCTCGCACGGGTTCTGGCCCTGGCTGCGCAGCCTGATCCTGCCGTCGCTGACGCTTGGCGGGATCTACATCGCGCTCATTGCCCGTATCACCCGGGCGACGATGCTCGAGGTGCTGAGCCAGGACTATGTGCGCACCGCGCGCGCCAAGGGCGTGGGGCAGCGCGAGATTCTCTATGTCCACGCGCTGAAGAACGCGGCCGTGCCGATCGTGACCATCATCGGCATCGGCTTCGCCGCCCTGATCGGCGGCGCGGTGGTGACGGAGAGCGTGTTCGCGCTGCCGGGCATCGGCCGGCTCACGGTCGATGCGATTCTCCAACGTGACTATCCGGTGATCCAGGGCGTGGTGCTGGTCTTCAGCTTCATCTACGTGCTGGTGAACCTGGTGGTGGATATTCTCTACACCGTCTTCGACCCGAGGATCCGCTATTGAGCATCACGCTGGGCGGCGTTGCCGCCGCACCGGACCTGCCGGATGTCCTGCCGCCGCGGCGCGAGCGCGGGCGCATCATGCGCTTCACCGTCCGCCATCCGACCATCGTCGCCGGCGGGCTGCTGCTGGGGATCATGGTGTTTATCGCCGTCTTCGCGCCCTGGCTCGGCACCCGCGACCCCGAGGCGATCTCGCCGATCTACCGCCTGCGCGACCCGCAGGCCGCCTACTGGTTCGGCACGGACATGCTCGGCCGCGACGTCTATTCGCGCGTTCTCTACGGCTCGCGCGTCTCGCTCGGCGTCGGCTTCAGCGTCGCCGTCCTCGCCTCCGTGATCGGCATGGCGATCGGTGTCGTCTCGGGCTTCGTGCGCTGGCTCGACATGCTGCTGATGCGCGTCATGGACGGGTTGATGTCGATTCCCGGCATTCTGCTCGCGATCGCGCTGATGGCGCTGACCCGAGGCTCGGTCTCCAACGTCGTCGTCGCGATCACCATTCCGCAGGTGCCGCAGGTCGCGCGCCTGGTGCGCGGCGTGGTGCTGACCCTGCGCGAGCAGCCCTTCGTCGAGGCGGCGGTCGCCTCGGGGACCAGGCTGCCGAAGATCCTGATCAAGCACATCGTGCCGAACACGACGGCGGCACTGACGGTGCAGGCGACCTATATCTGCGCCTCGGCGATGGTGATCGAGGCGATCCTCTCGTTCATCGGCGCAGGTACGCCGCCGACTATTCCCTCGTGGGGCAACATCATGGCCGAGGGGCGGGCGCTGTGGCAGATCAAGCCCTACATCGTCTTCTTCCCCGCGGTGTTCCTCTCGATCACGGTGCTGGCGGTGAACCTGCTGGGCGACGGGCTGCGCGACGCGCTCGATCCCCGGCTCGCGAAGCGGCTGTGACCATGGCCGGTGACGACACGCTGCTGCAGGTGACGGACCTGCAGACGCATTTCGCGACCGAGGACGGCGTGGTGCGGGCGGTGCAGGGGCTGTCCTTCTCGATCGGGGCCGGCGAGACGGTGGCGATCGTGGGCGAGAGCGGCTGCGGCAAGTCGGTGACCTCGATGTCGATCCTGCGCCTGGTGCCCGAGCCACCGGGCAAGATCGCGGGTTCGATCCGCTTCCAGGGGCGCGAGCTGCTGGCGCTGTCGGAGGCGGAGATGCGGGCGCTGCGCGGCAAAGACATCGCGATGATCTTCCAGGAGCCGATGACCAGCCTCAACCCGGTGCTGACCGTCGGGCGGCAGATCGGCGAGACGCTGCGGCTGCACGAAGGGCTTGACGGGGCGCGGGCGACGGCGCGGGTGGTGGAGCTGCTGACGCTGGTGGGCATTCCGGCACCGGAACGGCGGGTGCGCGAGTATCCGCACCAGCTCTCCGGCGGCATGCGCCAGCGGGTGATGATCGCGATGGCGTTGGCCTGCAACCCGAAGCTGCTGATCGCCGACGAGCCGACGACGGCGCTCGACGTCACCATCCAGGCGCAGATCCTCGACCTGATGCGTGATCTCAAGCGCCGGGTCGGGGCGGCGATCATGCTGATCACGCACGATCTCGGCGTGGTGGCGGAGATGGCCGAGCGGGTGGTGGTGATGTATGCCGGGCGCAAGGTCGAGGAGGCGCCGGCTTCGTCGCTGTTCGCGCGCCCGCTGCATCCCTACACGCAGGGGCTGCTGGCGGCGGTGCCCAAGCTCGGCTCCTCGCTCGGCGAGGCCGGGCGCGGGCGGCTGACCGAGATTCCCGGGCAGGTGCCGAGCCTGCGCCGCCCGATCGTCGGCTGCGCCTTCGCCGGGCGCTGCCCGTATGTGATGGAGGTCTGCCGCCAGGTGACGCCGGCGGTCACGGATGCGGGGGCGGGGCATCTCGCCGCCTGCCATCTGCTTGCCGCCGGGAGGGCAGCGGCGTGAGCGCGCATCTGCTCGAGGTCAATGCACTGGTGAAACATTTCCCGCTCCGGGGCGGACTGTTCGGGACCCGGCGCGGCGTCGTGCATGCGGTGGACGGGGTCTCGTTTCACATCGATCGCGGCGAGACGCTGTCGGTGGTCGGCGAGAGCGGCTGCGGCAAGTCCACGGTCGGGCGCACCGTGCTGCGGCTGCTCGACCCGACGAGCGGCGAGGTCTGGCTGGGCGGCGAGCGGATCGACAACCTGCCGGCGCGCCGGCTGCGGCCGCTGCGCCGGCGCATGCAGGTGGTGTTCCAGGATCCGTTCTCCAGCCTCAACCCGCGCCTGTCGGTGGGCGAGATCATCGCCGAGCCGATCGTCAATTTCGGCCTCGCCTCGGGCGCGGAGCTGAAGGACCGGGTGGCGGGGCTGATGGACAAGGTGCAGTTGCCGCGCGACGCGATTAAGCGGCTGCCGCACGAGTTCTCCGGCGGCCAGCGCCAGCGCATCGGCATCGCCCGCGCGCTCGCGCCCGGCGCGGACATCATCGTCTGCGACGAGGCGGTCTCGGCGCTCGACGTGTCGGTGAAGGCGCAGATCGTCAACCTGCTCGCCGATCTGCAGGACGAGCTCGGGCTGGCGCTGCTGTTCATCAGCCACGACCTCGCCATCGTCGAGCACCTGACGCATCGCGTCGCGGTGATGTATCTCGGCAAGATCGTCGAGATGGCGGACCGGCGCACGCTGTTTGCCGCGCCGCACCACCCCTATACCCGCGCGCTGCTCTCCGCCGTGCCGGTGCCGGACCCGACGGTGAAACGCCAGCGCGTCATCCTCAAGGGCGACGTGCCGAGCCCGATTAACCCGCCCTCGGGCTGCCGTTTCCACACCCGCTGCCCGTTCGCCTTCGACCGTTGCCGCAGCGAGGAGCCGCTGCTGCGCGAGCGCGCACCGGGGCAAATTTCCGCCTGCCATCTCGACGCGGTGCCGGCGGCGGCGTGAGGCGGCGCGTCCGCGTTATGGCCGCGCGAGCATAACGCAGAAGGTATCACGACCGCGCCGCTTGACCATGGCGGGGGCAGCGGCGACATTGCCGCGCAGGACGATGCCGCCGGCCGGTTACGCCGGCGCGGCGCAACGCAGGGCGAGACGAAACGCAGGGGAGGAACGCATGCCGCAGGTGACACTGTCGGTGAACGGCAAGAGCCATACGGTCGAGGTCGAGGGCCGCACCCTCCTGGTCGAGTTGCTGCGCGAGAAGCTGGGGCTGACCGGCACGCATGTCGGCTGCGACACCAGCCAGTGCGGCGCCTGCGTGGTGGATGTGAACGGCACCTCGGTGAAGTCCTGCACCATGCTCGCACTGCAGGCGGATGGCGCGCAGGTGACGACGATCGAGGGCCTGGCGAAGCCGGACGGCACGCTGCACCCGATGCAGGAGATGTTCCGCGAGCATCACGCGCTGCAGTGCGGGTTCTGCACGCCGGGCATGGTGATGAGCGCGATCGACCTGGTGAACGCGCATCCCGAGGGGCTCTCGGAGGCGCAGATCCGCCACGGGCTCGAGGGCAATCTCTGCCGCTGCACCGGCTACCACAACATCGTCAAGGCGATCGCCGCGGCCTGGCCGCTGATGCACGGCAAGCAGATGGCGGCCGAGTAGGCCGGGCCAGGGCGCGGGACCAGCCGGGGTACAAACGGCGGCCCCGCGGGATGTCGGCTGAGGGCGGGTGCGCATCCGATCGTCGCACCCGGAGGAGCGAGCCAGGGGAGGCAAGACCTCGATGAGCGAAACGTTCGAAGGCATCGGCGCATCGGTCAGGCGCAAGGAAGACCTGCGCTTCATCAGCGGCCACGGCCACTATGTGGACGACATCAACCGTCCGAACCAGCTTTACGCCTATATCCGGCGCAGCGACCGCGCGCACGCCGAGCTGCGCGGCATCGACACCGCGGCGGCGCAGGCGGCGCCTGGTGTCGTCGCCGTCTACACCGCCGCCGACCTGGCCGGGATCGGCGGGCTGCCCTGCGGCTGGCAGATCCACAGCAAGGACGGCTCGCCGATGGCCGAGCCGCCGCATCCGGTGCTGGCGAGCGGCAAGGTGCGCCATGTCGGCGACCCGGTCGCGGTCGTCGTCGCGGCGACGAAGCAGCAGGCGAAGGACGCGTCCGAGAAGCTGGTCATCGACTACCGCGACCTGCCGGCGGTTGCGAGCGTCACCGATGCGATCGCGCCGGGCGCGGCACAAGTGCACGAGGGGGCGGCGGGCAATCTCTGCTACGACTGGGAGATCGGCGACAAGGCGACGGTGGACGCGGCCTTCGCCAGGGCGGCGAAGACGGTCACGCTCGACCTGACCAACAACCGGCTGATCCCCAACGCGATGGAGCCGCGCGCGGCGATCGGCGACTACGACCGGACCACGGACGAGCACACGCTCTACACCACCAGCCAGAACCCGCACGTGATCCGGCTGCTGATGGGCGCCTTCGTGCTGCAGATCCCCGAGCACAAGCTGCGCGTGGTGGCCCCCGACGTGGGCGGCGGCTTCGGCAGCAAGATCTATCATTACGCCGAGGAAGCGATCGTCACCTGGGCGGCGGGCCGGCTCGGGCGGCCGGTGAAGTGGTCGGCGGAGCGCAACGAGAGCTTCATGTCCGACGCGCACGGGCGCGACCATGTCAGCACCGCCGAGCTGGCGCTCGACGCCGAGGGACATTTCCTGGCGCTGCGGGTCCGCACGCTGTGCAACATGGGCGCCTATCTTTCGACCTTCGCGCCGGCGGTGCCGACCTATCTCTACGCGACGCTGCTCGCGGGTGTGTACAAGACGCCGGCGATCCATGCCGAGGTGAAGGCGGTGTTCACCAACACCGTGCCGGTCGATGCCTATCGCGGCGCCGGGCGGCCGGAGGCGAGCTTCCTGCTCGAGCGGCTGGTCGATGTGGCGGCGCGCGACACCGGCATCGACCGGGTCGAGATCCGGCGCCGCAACTTCATTCCGAAGGATGCGTTCCCCTACCAGACGCCGGTCGCGCTGCAGTACGACAGCGGCGACTATGTCAGCACGCTGGACGCGGCGATGAAGCATGCCGACTGGGCCGGCTTCCCGGCGCGGCGCGCGGCGGCGAAGGCGAAGGGCCGGCTGCGCGGCATCGGCATGTCCACCTACCTCGAGGCGTGCGGCATCGCGCCGTCCAAGGTCGTGGGCTCGCTCGGCGCGCGCGCCGGCCTCTACGAGGTCGCCAATGTCCGCGTCCACCCGACCGGCAGCGTCAGCGTCTTCACCGGCACGCACAGCCACGGCCAGGGGCACGAGACGACGTTCGCGCAGCTCGTCTCCGACCAGCTCGGCGTGCCGTTCTCCCAGGTCGAGGTGGTGCACGGCGACACCGCCCGGATCCCGTTCGGCATGGGCACCTATGGCAGCCGCAGCCTTGCCGTGGGCGGCAGCGCGATGGTCAAGGCGATCGACAAGATCGTCGCCAAGGGCCGCAAGATCGCAGCCCACCTGCTCGAAGCCGCGGTCGAGGACATCGAGTTCAAGCAAGGCAAGTTCACGGTGGCCGGCACCGATCGCAGCAAGACGCTGGCCGAGATCGCGCTGACCGCCTACGTGCCGCACAACTATCCGATCGAGGAGCTCGAACCCGGGCTCGACGAGACCGCGTTCTACGACCCGAAAAACTTCACCTATCCCGGCGGCTGCCATGTCTGCGAGGTCGAGATCGATCCCGAGACCGGTGTCGTTTCGGTGGTGAACTTTACCGCCGTCGACGACGTGGGGCGTGTCGTCAACCCGATGATCGTCGAGGGCCAGGTCCAGGGCGGGGTGGCGCAGGGCATCGGCCAGGCGCTGCTGGAGAACGCGGTCTATGACAAGGACGGGCAGCTGCTGTCGGGCTCGTTCATGGACTACACCATGCCGCGGGCCGACGACCTGCCGAACATCAAGGTGGGCACCGAGTCGACGCTGTGCACGCACAACCCGCTCGGCGTGAAGGGCTGCGGCGAGGTTGGGGCGATCGGCTCGCCGCCGGCGGTGATCAACGCGGTGGTGGACGCGCTGTCGGAATACGGGGTGCGGCATCTCGATATGCCGGCGAGCCCGCAGAAGATCTGGTCCATCATCCAGGGTGCGCCGCGCATCGCGGCGGAGTAACGGGAGAGGCACGATGTACGATTTCGAGTATGTGAAGCCCAAGGCTCTGGCGGAGGTCGCGTCGATCCTCACCGGCGACGGCGATGCCAAGGCGCTGGCGGGCGGCATGACGTTCATTCCGGTTTTAAAACAAAGACTCAACAAGCCCTCCCGGGTGGTGGACCTGGCGGGGCTCGGGCTCACCGGGATCAAGGTCACCGGCGAGACGGTCGAGATCGGGGCGATGACGACGCATGCGGCGGTGGCGGGCTCGGCCGAGGTGAAGCGCGCGATCCCGGCGCTGGCGGCGCTCGCGGCCAATATCGGCGATGAGGCGGTGCGCCACCGCGGCACCATCGGCGGCAGCCTCGCCAACAACGATCCCTCCGCCTGCTATCCGTCGGCGGCGCTGGCGCTGGGCGCGACGATCGTGACCAACAAGCGCTCGATCGCGGCGGACGATTATTTCCAAGGCATGTTCGCGACCGCGCTGGAGCAGGGCGAGATCATCACCAGGGTGATCTTCCCGGTTCCCGCCAAGGCGGCCTACATGAAGTTCGCCAACCCCGCCTCGCGCTATGCGATGGTCGGCGTGTTCGTGGCCAGGGGGCCGCAGGGGGTGCGCGTCGCGGTGACCGGCGCGGGGCAGAACGGCGTCTTCCGCCACAAGGCGATGGAGGCGGCGCTGGCGAAGAACTGGTCGGCGGATGCTCTGGCGGGCGTGGCGACGCCGGCCGATGGGCTGAACAGCGACATCCACGCCAGCGCCGAGTATCGCGCGCACCTGGTCGGCGTGATGGCCAGGCGCGCGGTCGCCGCCGCCGGCTGACGCCGCGACGACGGCCTGGGTCTGAGCGCCCTCCGCGCTGGCCGGTTTCGGCCGGTGCGGGGGGCGTGGCATATTTGGCGCGGTGCCAGGGTTCCGGAGGGAGTGCGATGAGCGAGACAGTGCGCGTGACCGTCACCAGGCAGGAACGGTATCGTTTCGTCGTCGATTTCGGGCCCGGGATCGAGGCGGCGCTGGGCGACGAGCCGGCGCCGCTCGGCGAGGGGACGGGGCCGTCGCCGTCGCAGTTCCTGGCGGCGGCGGTCGCGAACTGCCTGTCGTCGAGCCTGGTGTTCGCGATCAACAAGTACAAGGAGGATCCCGGCGCGCTCGCCACCAGCGTCACCTGCGAGGTCGGGCGCAGCGACAAGGGGCGGCTGCGCATCCTCGGGATGGCGGTCGAGATGACGCTGGGGACGGCGCCGGAGACGCTCGGGCATCTGCAGCGGGCGCTGGCGGGCTTCGAGGATTTCTGCACCGTCTCGCAGAGCGTGCGCGCGGGGATTCCCTTCAGCGTGACGGTGCGTGCGCCGGACGGGCGGGTGCTGAAATGATCGCAGGCCCGCGCAGGGCGTGATGCGCCCGCCGCTGCTTACGGGTTCGTTATGACGACCTTGCCCATGTGCTGGGCCGCGATGAGGTGGCGGTAGGCATCGGGGGCGCGTCCGAAGGGGAAGCTGGCGTCGATCAGCGGGCGCAGCGCGTTGGCGGCGATGGCGGCGTTCATCGCCTCGAACATGGCGCGCGAGCCGACATAGATGCCGCCGAGGCGGATGGAGCGGCGCATGAGAGGCGTCGGGTCGATGGTTGCGCCCTCGGTCAGCACGCCGATGAGGGCGATGGAGCCGCCGAGGCGGACGGACTGGATGGAGCGGGCGAGGGTGCCCGCGCCGCCGACTTCGACGACCGCATCGACGCCCCGTCCCTGCGTCGCCGCGAGCACGGCGTCCTGCCAGTCGGGCGTCGTGCGGTAATTGATCGTGGTCTCGGCGCCCATCGAGCGCAGGCGGGCGAGCTTCGTCTCCGCGGCGGAAGTGGCGATGACCCGCGCACCCATCATGCGGGCGAATTGCAGTGCGAAGATGGAGACACCGCCCGAGCCCAGAACCAGCACGGTCTCGCCGGGCCGCAGGCAAGCGTGGCCGACCAGGGCGTGCCAGGCGGTGACGGCCGCGCAGGGCAGGCAGGCCGCCTCGGCGTAGGAGAGATGGTCCGGGATCGCAACGAGCCCCGCCTCGTCGAGCACCACTTCGTCGGCGAGCATGCCGTCGATGGCGCCGCCGAGGGCGGAGGCGGCGGCCTGCGGCGTGATCTCGCCGGCGATCCAGCGCTGCATGAAGATCGCGCCGACGCGCGCGCCGGGGCGCCAGCGCGTCACCTCGGTGCCGACCTCGAGCACCTCGCCCGCACCGTCGGAGAGCGGAACGAGGTTGGCGCGCACGCCGCCACGCCCATAGGCGCCGCGGACGACGGAAAGGTCGCGGTAGTTGAGCGAGCAGGCGCGCACGCCGACGCGCACCTGGCGCGGGCCGAGCACCGGGCGCGCTGCCTCGGTGAGGGTGAGCCGCTGGACGCCGCCCAGTTCGGGCAGCGTCCAGCGGCGGATCGCGGACACGCTAGCGGACCGCCGAGAAATCGGTCGGGGCGAGGAGCTGGGTGACGATGTTGGCGACGATCTGGCCGTTGGCCTCGGTCTTGGCGCGGGTCTCGATCCAGACCGGGTCAGACTGGAAGGCGGCCCATTTCTTCTCGCGCTCGGCCAGACTCTCCCAGGCCAGGAAATAGGTCAGCTCCTGGTTACTCTCGCCGATCAGGGTGGTGAAGAAGCCGGCCTGGCGGATGCCGTGCTGGTCCCAGATGCGCAGCGTGTGCTCGCGAAAGCGGGCGAGCAGGTCGGGCAGGCGGCCGGGCACGCAACGATAGACGCGCATCTCGATGATCATGGGTTTCCTCCTTCTGCGGGAGGCGTATCGTGGCGCGTCGCAGGGCGCGGGGGAAGATGCACGTTGTCGTGATCGGAGCCGGAATCGTAGGGGCGGTGACGGCGGTGGAGCTGCTGCGCGACGGGCACGAGGTGACGATCCTCGACCCGGGCGAGGCGGGGGGCGAGCAGGCGGCGAGCTACGGCAATGGCGGCTGGCTGAGCCCGTCCTCGGTGATCCCGGTGACGCAGCCGGGCGTCCGGGCGAAGGTGCCGGGCTGGCTGATGGACCCGCTGGGGCCGCTGACCATCCGCTGGAGCTACCTGCCGCGCGCGCTGCCCTGGCTGCGGCGCTTCTCGGCGGCGGGGCGCGACTGGAAGCGGGTGCGGCGCATCGCCGCGGCGATGCGCCCCCTGGTCGCCGATTGCCCCGAGCGGCACCTGGCGCTGGCCGAGGAGGCGGGGGTGGCGCCGCTCGTGCGCCGCACCGGGCTGATGTACGTCTTCCCGCGCCGGGCCGATTTCGAGGCCGAGGCGGAAACCTGGAAGATCCGCGCCGAGCAGGGCGTGCGGTGGCTGGAGCTCGACGCCGGCGAGCTGCATCAGCGCGTTCCGGAGTTGGACCGGCGCTACGGCTTCGGCGTGCTGGTGGAGGAGGGCGCCTATTGCGCCGACCCCGGCGCCTATGTCGCGGCCCTGGTGGCGCTCGCCGAGCAGCGGGGCGCGGTACGGCTGCGGCGCCGGGCGACGGGGTTTGCGCGGATCGGGCGCAAGCTGCGCGGGGTCGAGACCGATGGCGAGCCGATCGCCTGCGACGCGGCGGTGATCGCGGCGGGCGCGCGGTCCAAGGCGCTGGCGCGCGCGGTGGGCAGCCGGGTGCCGCTGGAGACCGAACGCGGCTACCACGTGGCGATCCTCGATCCCGAGAGCGGGCCGCGCATTCCGGTGATGCCGAGCGACGGCAAGATGGTGGCGACGCCGATCGCCGGGGCGCTGCGCGTCGCCGGGCAGGTGGAGATCGCTGGGCTCGCGGCGGCGCCGAACTGGAAGCGCGCCGAGGTGCTGCGGCAGGTGGCGCTGCGCACCTTTCCCGGCCTGCCGCGCGAGCTGCCGGCGGCGCGGGTGAAGACCTGGATGGGGCATCGGCCGTCGATGCCCGACAGCCTGCCCTGCATCGGCCCGGCGCGGGACTGCCCGAGCGTCGTGCTGGCGTTCGGGCACGGGCATATCGGGCTCGCCGCCGGCGCGCTGACCGGGCGGCTGGTGGCGGATATCGTTTCTGGAACGAAACCGGTGATCGACCCCGCGCCCTATTCGCCGGCGCGGTTCAAGCGAAGGCGCGCGGCCTGAGGCCGGCGTGAAACCAGGTGATCATCGAGTAGATGTCGAACACCGGCAGGCCGAGGGCGTCGCCCAGCGCCGCGGCGTAGGGCGGCATGTTGGTGCATTCGAGGACGATGGCGCCGATATCCGCATTGGCGCGCACCAGGGCGCGGCCGGCCGCGACGATGTCGGCCTCGGCGGCGTCGATGTCCATGTCGGTCTGCTCGGCCTTGATCAGGACGCGGAAGAACTCGCGGCCGTTCTCGGTGCCCTCGACCGGGGTGTCGAGCGGCACGTTCGCGGCGGCGAGATGGGCTGGCGTGAGGGTTGATTTGCTGACGGTGAGGACGCCGACGCGCTGGCGCGGTGGCAGCGTCGCCTGCACCCAGGGGACCTGCATCAGCGAGGAGGTGGCGACCGGCACGCCGACCGAAGCGGCCAACTCGCGCTGGTAGATCGACAGGAAGCCGCAGTTGGTGGTGATCGCCTCGGCGCCCTGCGCGACGAGGTCGCGCGCGGCGGCGACGAAAGCATCGAGCAAGCCAGCGGCACCGTCGAGCACGACGCGCTCCGGCGAGGCGCCGCGCACGACGCGGTAGAGGACGGGGAACGGCCAGGTGGTGGCGTTGCCCATGTCGCCGGGGATGCGCGGGAAGCGTGCCTCGAGCATGAGGATGCCAAGCGGCGCGCCATAGACGGCCTTGCCGCCGGCGGCGATGCCCCGGGCCCGCGCGATGCCCCCGACCGCTGCGATGCCGCTCTCTGGCGCGAAGTCCCGTCGTTTGCCGGCGTTGGCCATGCGTGGTCCTCCGGTTGGCGAATGCGTGTCGACACGGCATGGTGGCGCGAACTCGGAACGGGAGGAAGACGATGGCGAAGCCTTTGTTCACGCGCGCGGACCTCGAGGCGTTGCGGCAATGGGACACGCCCACGATCTGCAACGGGCTCGAGATCGTGGCGCCGGAGCGGCGCGCGATGGGGTTCACCACGGCACCGATGGTCTGTTTCGACCGCAAGCTGCCGCCGATCGTGGGCCTGGCGCGGACCGGACTGATCCGCTCCAAGGAGAAGCCGCGCGGGCCGATCCCGGCGCGCGAGGACTGGTATGCCTATGTCGAGGCGGCGGCGATGCCGACCATCGCGGTGATCCAGGACCTCGACGACCAGCCGGGGTTCGGCGCGTTCTGGGGCGAGGTGCAGAGCACCGTGCACAAGGCGCTTGGGGTCGCCGGCTGCGTCACCGATGGCAGCTTCCGCGACCTCGACATGTGGGCGCCGGGCTTTCAGATCATCGGCCGCGCGGTGGCGCCGAGCCATGCGCATGTGCACATGGTGCAGATGATGTGCGAGGTGAACGTGATGGGCATGCACGCCCACCACGACGACGTGATCCACGCCGATTATCACGGTGCGGTGGTGATCCCCGCGGACTGCGTGACCCGGCTGCCGGCAGCGATCGACCTGGTGTCGCGGCGCGAGAAGGTGATCCTCGACATGGCGAGGGCCAAGGGCTTCAACGCGAAGAAGATGGCCGCGGCGTTGAAACAGTCCGGCGAGATCCACTGAGCGGCGCGGCCGCTCTGGGAAGGCGCAGGGCGGCACGCGCGCAGCTGGCGGCGACGCTTCGGCTGGCGCTGCCGATCGTGCTCGGCCAGCTCGCGATCGTCGGCCAGAACACGGCGCTGGTCGTGCTCGGCGGGCATCTCGGGCCGGAGGTGCTGGGCGCGGTCGGCGTCGGCACCGGGGTGTGGAGCCTCGGGCTGATGGGGCTGATGGGCATCCAGATGGCGGTCGCGCCCAGTGTCGCGCACCGGCGCGGGGCGGGCGATCTCGCCGGGATCGGGCCGGTCTTTGCCGCCGCGGGCTGGATCGGGGTGCTCGCCGGCTGCCTGCTCGCGGCGCTGCTGTGGTGGTCCGCGCCGCTGCTGATCGCGGGCGCGGGCGTGGCTGGCGGGCTGCGCGGGGGAGCGGTCGGGGTAGCGCGCTCGGCCGCCTTCGCGCTGCCCGCGCTGGGGGTGCTGCTGGCATGCCGCGGCTTGTGGGAAGGCTGCGGCTGGACCCGCCCGACGCTCGCGATCGGCGTGCTGGGGCTGGTGCAACTGGTGCCGGTCGGTTGGGTGCTGATGTATGGCGGCTTCGGGCTGCCGGCGCTGGGCGCGCGCGGCGCGGGGCTGGCGGAGACGGTGGTGACCTGGGTCGATACCGTGGTCGGGGTCGGCATCGTCTGGCTGGCGCGGCGGCGGCTCGGTGCCGGCGGCAGGCTCTGGCCGCGCGGCGCCGAGGTGGCGGAACTGCTGCACCTGGGCATCCCGATGGCCGGCTCGGTGCTGCTGGAGGTCGGGCTGTTCAGCGCCTCGGGGCTGCTGGCGGCGCGGTTCGGCGCGGTCGCGGCGGGCGCATACCAGGTGGTGCTGAACCTCGGCTCGATCAGCTTCATGGTGCCGCTCGGCCTCGGCATCGCGACGACGGTGCGGGTCGGCCAGGCCATGGGCGCGCGCGACCGCGACGGTGCGCGGCGGGCGGCACTGGCTGGGATGGGGTTGGCGCTGACGAGCCAGGCGCTGGCGGCGTGCCTGATGCTGACGGTGCCGCGGCTCCTGGCCGGGCTCTACACGGTGGATGCGGGCGTGGTCGCGACCTCCGTCGTGCTGCTGCGCCTGGCGGCGATCTTCCAGCTTTCCGACGGGCTGCAGGTGACCTCGATCGGTGCGCTGCGCGGCCTGCGCGACGCGCGCGTGCCGGTGGCGATCACCGGGTTCAGCTACTGGTGCGTCGGCCTGCCGCTCGGCTACGTGCTGGCCTTTCCGCTCGGCGTCGGGCTCTCGGGGTTGTGGATCGGCATCATCGCCGGGCTCACGGTGGCGGCGGCACTGCTCTCGACGCGGTTCTTCCGCCTGCTGCGCGAGGCGCGCTGAGCCGGCTGGCGTTCGCTTGACCGGGCAGGCGCCCTGGCCGACAGTCGGCGCGCGCAACGGAGCCCTGGGATCACGTGACAGCGCTGCTGGAGATCGAGGAACTGCGGACGGTGTTTCGCGGCCGCGGCGGGGCGGTCGCGGCGGTGGACGGCGTGTCGCTGTCGGTCGCGCGCGGGCGTACGCTCGGGATCGTGGGCGAGAGCGGCTGCGGCAAATCGATCCTGTCGCTGTCGGTGATGCGGCTGGTGCCGCAGCCGGGGATCGTCGCTGCGGGGCGGGTCAGGCTCGACGGACGCGACCTGCTGACGCTGCCGGACGCACAGATGCGCCAGCTGCGCGGGCGGCGGATCGCGATGATCTTCCAGGAGCCGATGACCAGCCTCAACCCGGTGTTCACCATCGGCTCGCAGATCATCGAGGCGATGCGCGCGCACGAGAAGGGCACCTCGCACGACGCGCTGCGCCGGCGCGCGATCGCGGCGCTGGACAAGGTGCGCATCCCCGCCGCCGAACGCCGCCTCGACGAGTATCCGCACCAGATGTCGGGCGGTATGCGCCAGCGGGTGATGATCGCGATGGCGCTCGCCTGCTCGCCCGACGTGCTGATCGCCGACGAGCCGACGACGGCGCTGGACGTGACGGTGCAGGCGCAGATCCTCGACCTGCTGCGCGACCTGCAGGCGCAGACCGGGATGGCGATCATTCTGATCACGCACGATCTTGGTGTCGTTGCCGAAATGGCCGACGAGGTCGCCGTGATGTATGCCGGGCGCGTGGTCGAGAAAGCGCCGACGGCCTCGATCTTCGACGATCCGCAGCATCCCTACACGCTGGGGCTGCTCGGCAGCATCCCGCGCGTCGAGGAGACGCGCGAGCGGCTGCTCGCGATCGAGGGCACGGTGCCGCCGCCGTTCGACCTGCCGCGGGGGTGCCGCTTCCATCCGCGCTGCGTCTTCGCGACCGGGCCGTGCCAGGCGGAGGTGCCGTCGTTGCGGCCGATGGCGGAGGGGCACGAGGCGGCGTGCATCAATGCGCCCGTCGAAACGATGGTGCCGGCGTGAGGCTGTCGCCGTGACCGCACCGCTGCTCGAGGTCGAGGGCCTCGCCAAGCATTACGAGGTCAAGCACGGGCTGGTGTTCGGCCGGCGCGTCGGCGCGGTGCGGGCGGTCGACGGGGTTTCCTTCGCGCTCGCGCATGGCGAGACGCTGGCGCTGGTCGGCGAGAGCGGCTGCGGCAAGTCGACGACGGCGCGGCTGGTGCTGCGGCTGATCGAGCCGACCGCCGGGACGGTTCGTTTCGAGGGCGCCGACATCACCCGGATGAGGGGCGAGGCGCTGCGGCGGCTGCGCCGGCGGATGCAGATCGTCTTCCAGGACCCGTTCGCGAGCCTCAATCCGCGCATGACCGTGGGCCAGATCCTCGAGGAGCCGCTGCTGGTGCACGGCATCGGCGATCGCGCGTCGCGCCGCGCGCGGGTGAACGAACTGCTCGGGCTCGTGGGACTCGCCTCCTACCATGTGCAGCGCTACCCGCATGAATTCTCGGGCGGCCAGCGCCAGCGCATCGGCATCGCCCGCGCGCTGGCGGTCGAGCCGGCGCTGGTTG